>CAVVDW010000017.1:0-143553 GCA_963747175.1 uncultured Alphaproteobacteria bacterium
TCCAGGGCGCCGATATCGGCATCGCGATGGGCGAACGCGGCACGCGCACGGCGCGGGAAGTCGCCTCGATCGTGCTTCTCGACGACAATTTCCGAACAATTGTCCGGGCCATCTCCGAGGGGCGCCAGCTCTTCCGCAATCTCAAGCTGAGCTTTGCCTATCTGCTGATGATGCATATGCCGCTCGTGGCAACGGCAGCGCTCGTACCATTTGCCGGATTCCCCTTCTGTATTTGCCCATGCACGTCGTCTGGCTCGAGCTCATCATCCACCCCACAGCGCTCTTGGTATTTCAGGAGCTTCCAGCCTCTGACAAGCTCGAGCCGGTCCAGCGAAACCGCAAGCTCCGCTTCTTCAGTTGGCAGGAATGGACACTTATCGCTTCTATTGGCGCCCTCGTCATCGCGATGATTGTCGTGGGGTACGCACGCAGCCTCGGCACCAGCAACGACGTCGAACATGCCCGAAGCATGGCCCTGGTCGCGCTTGTCGTCGCCAGCGCTACGATGACGGCAGGACTCACCCGACTGCGATCCCAGAGTTCGGTCATTGCCGTCTTGGCCACCATAGGCTCTGCGCTCCTTCTCGTGCAGATCCGCCGCTGGCCAGACTTCTGCACCTCAGTCCGCTGCATCTCGATGACTGGTTGATCGCCGGGTTGGGCGGAGCGATCGTGGCCTCCCTAGCCGCCTTCATCCCGAGCCTCGGGGGTAAGCGTCAGGTCGCGGCCTGAGGTGAATGGTGAGTTGAGCGAGGATCAACTTACTGCGTTCACCGCATATGTCCGCTTTGGGTCAAAAGCGGACTCTCTTCACCGCACCGTTTGATGTCTGCTTTACCCCCGAAAGCGGACATCTCAGCGTCTGTGCGCAGGAAGCTACGAGTACACCCCCTAGGTCTTATCCATCGCGTCTTCACGTGACCTCTTGCCTGCAATTTCGCGTAATGCCGCTGAGATGACCTCCTGCTCGGTGTCGAGATCCTCGACGCGCTGTTCGACGACGAGGAGATAATTCCGACGAGCGGATTCAATGCTCACGACCCTGCTGATGTGGGCTAAAATCACGCGGTCCCTCGCCGCCTGTGGTGCCCGATGAAATGCTTTCAGCAGGCGCCCATAGGGATCGTGAGGGTCTTGTGTCAGCGGCTCAAAGGTTGCTGTCGGCTCCTCAACCCTTACCGCCGGCAAAAACTCCGGCTTGAGCCTTGGCTTCTGGCTCTTGGCAAATGAGCGCTCAACAGTTCGCTTGCCTACGCCGTGCTGCTTGCCCGTAGCGACAGCGGCTGCTTTCACCTTGTTGACCTTACCTCTGCCCCCCTTGGCGTAAACTTCGTCACCTTGGCGAGGTTTATCTCCTGCTCCCGCCGCAGCCTTGTGAGCTGCAACAATCAGGTCGGCTTGCGCCTGCTTGCTGAGGTGGCGGCGCAAAACGTTTTTCCCAATGATGTATGCGACCGGGTCAATCAAGGTCGGATCGATCCGCTCGATGGCGCATGGCGTCAACGTCAAGCCAATTCGTTCCAGCGCTTCTAGCCGATTGCGACCATCGGCAAGGGTCAACGTCCCATCGCTCGCGACAAAGAAAGATATGGGCGAGGTGAGCCCATTCGCCTTGATGTCCGCCGCCAGCGCGTCAAGCTCATCGTTCGACATCATCGGAAAAACGTCGGCGGCAGGATGGACCTTATAGTCGTGGCGCCAGCCCATCACTCGGCCTCCATGCCTATCGGCGCGGCGGTGGTTGTCGTCGTGATCGGCGGGGCGCACCATATCGCCGTCAAAGGCGCAAAGATGCCGGTCATGGCTTGGCCCTCTCTATTCAGGGCCTCGATCAGGTAAATTGACATTAACCCAATCTGGCCCCATAGTGGGTTATGGTCAAGGACGGCGTGATAATAAAATTCAATCTGCGAATGCCCGAGGCTCTTCGTGACGAATTGCTTCAAGCTGCCGCCGAAGGCAATCGCTCCCTAAATCAGGAAATTGTCTACCGGCTCGCCAACACTCTAGAGTTCGACCGACAATTTCTGAAAAGCGCCATCATGCAAGATGCCATTCTTGACGCGCTGGCTAAAGGACGGCGTCCCCGCATCAGGCGGAAATGACCCAGCGCAGTCCGCGCATGCTCCCCACACGGGCCGTCCGTGAGCGGTATGGCGTGAGTGATATGACCATTTACCGCTGGCGGCATGACCCAAAGCTGGATTTTCCCAAGCCGGTGGAGATTCGGGGACGACTCTATTTTGACGAGGCTGCTCTAGACGCCTTCGACAAGGCTCACCGCACCAGCGTCGTGACGTGAGCGCCCCAGGCCTCCAACACCACGCGCTTCTCGTCGGCATAATCGTGACGCTGATAGACGCCAACAATTCCACCGCGCGAGCCGGAGGTATGTCCGAGGATGGCCTCGGTGACGGGTAGCTCCACGCCGAGGCGCTGACAGCCCGTGGCGAGAGTGCGGCGAATATCGTGTAGACGCCAGCCGGTAATACCTGACACCGCGTCGAGCCTGGACTTCGGCTTGCTCCAACCATTAATCGGCTTCGTGCCGCTCAGCGTGAACACGTAGTCACCAATGCGTGGCAGTTCAGCGAGCAGCTTCCGTGCCGGCGCTGATAGGGGTATGTCGTGTGGTTCACCGGTCTTGGTGCGCGCGCCTTCAAGCCTGATCGTGTCGCCGTCAATTTCGCTCCAGCGGAGTTGCGTAATCTCTTCACGCCTCGCGCCGGTAAGAATGAGCAAGCGGGTCACGGTGCCGAACAGTCCAATGCTATGGGTCGCCCCCCACACTGCCTTTAACTCTGCATCGCTCAGCACACGGTCCCGCGAGGTGTGGGTACCAACGCGTGTCATGCTCGCCGTGGGATCGACTGCGAGAATGTCGCGCTCGACGCACCAACCGAAGAAGCGATTGATATAGGATTGCACGCGCCGCGCCATGGATGGCCCGCGATCTGAGATGGAGTCCAGCAGCGCCACGACATCGCGCTTGGTGATTTGGTCGATGGGTCGGCCACGCCATGCGGGAAGCAAATCAGCCTCGACCACCCTCGCAACCTGATATTGGTGACTCGGCTTGTTTCTCGATTGGTCACGCTTCAACCAGTCCTCGACCACGGACTCGAACAAAGCCGCCATCGAGGTCTTCGTGCCTTCGCGTGCAGGAGCTTCACCCTTGGCGATGGCTTCGCGCGTCTTGCGCCATGTCTCGCGCGCCTCCCCCAAGCTGATTGCAGGCCAGCGCCCCAGTGACTCGCGCTTCAGCTTTCCCTTGGTGCGATAGAAAACTTCGAACGACTTAGCCCCACCGTGTCCGACACGAAGGGCGAGGCCAGGGTAGCCGAGGTCGAAAATCTCGATGGTGCCCTGCCTCGGCGGTTTGATGCGTTCGACGCTCGCAGCCGTGAGATGCTTTTTCAATGTCGGCTCCCAACGTAGCTTTTGGTAATAATTGGTAACGCATATGCTGGTTTAGGAGTGTTGTCAAATGTGGGTCTATGTTGCCCTTACATGACATAAACGTATGGAAATTAACTGATTTTTCTTGTGATCCGTGTTGGGGAAGGTTGGGCCTTGTTTTCCTAATTCTTGTCTTCTGAGATGACATGGCCGATGCCGGCCTCGGTGAGGATCCTGCGCGCCTGCCCGATCTTGTCGCTCTCGACCAGGATGCGCCGGGGAAGGATGCCGATCGAGCCCTCGAGCACGCTCATATTGGAGTCGGCGACCATGAAGCCGATCGCGTCCTCCTCCAGCAGCGAGCTGACATAGGACAGAAGCACCGCGTCGTTTGAGCGCAATAATTCCTTCATTGCCAGCGCAAGCCTCTGTCAATAAGTCCTTTGGGGCGCAATGCCTTGACCCTTCGCGGTTCGCCGCCGACAATATCAGCGAGATAGAACTTAGAGCGCGTGAGGAGACGTTTCCTTGGGAGTTGTCGTTAAGCTTTCCGGCGGCCGCGACGCCAAGGCGAGCCTGGCCCCGCTGGCCGCGCTTGTCGAGGAGGACATGGCCCATGTCAACCGCATCATCCTCGACCGCGCGAGATCCAATGTCGAGCTGATCCCCGAACTTGCCCGTCACCTGATCGATTCCGGAGGCAAGCGCTTGCGCCCCATGCTCACCATCGCGGCGGCCAAGCTCTGCTCCTATAAGGGCGAAGGCCATGTGCCGCTCGCGGCGGCCGTCGAGTTCATGCACACGGCGACGCTTCTCCATGACGACGTGGTGGATGAGAGCAATCTCCGCCGCGGCAAGACGGCGGCGCGCCTCGTGTGGGGTAACGAGGCGAGCGTGCTCGTCGGCGACTTCCTGCTAGGCCAAGCCTTCAAGATGATGGTGGATGTCGGCTCGCTCGGCGCGTTGCGTATCCTCTCCGACGCTGCGGCAGTCATCGCCGAGGGCGAGGTGATGCAGCTCATCACCGCCAAGAACACCGAGACCACCGAGGACGATTATCTCGCGGTGATCGACGCCAAGACCGCGGCTCTGTTCGCCGCCGCGGCGGAGGTCGGTGGGGTGATTGCGCTTAGGCCGAAATCGGAGACCGCGGCATTGCGCTCCTATGGGCGCAATCTCGGCCTTGCCTTCCAGCTCATAGACGATGCGCTCGATTATTCGGGCGAGCCGTCAACGCTCGGCAAGAGCGTGGGCGATGACTTCCGCGAGGGCAAGATCACGCTCCCCGTGGTGCTCTGCTATCGCCGCGGCAACGCCACCGAGCGCGCCTTCTGGCAGCGCACGCTCCAGGAGGGCAAGATTGAGGAGGATGATCTCGACGAGGCGATGGCGTTGATGAAGCGCCACAATGCGCTCGTCGATACGATGGAGCGCGCCCGCCATTACGGCGCGATCGCCCGCGACGCGCTCGCCATCTTCGGCGATTGCGAGGCGAAAGCCGCCTTGCTCGAGGCAATCGAGTTCTGCGTCGACCGTCCGTTCTAGCCGAGCGTGCTCGGCACGATCCACCAGGAGGGATGACTGCTTGAGAGCGCGGCTGCTCCGCGCTTGGCTTCGTCGTATGCAGCGAACAGGGCAAAGCAGGTTGGGCCGCTCCCTGACAGCCTCGCGATGCGCGCACCTGACAACCCGCTGAGCGCCGCAAGTACCTCCCTGATCTCGGGCACAAGCCCGGCGGCAGGCCCTTCGAGATCGTTGCCGCGCGGGAGGAGATAGGCGACCAAAGCCTCGAGATCATTACCGAAATCGGGTCCCTCGACCGGGGCTGGCGGCGTGCGAAGGGGCGCGGCGCGAAGCGCGGCATAGACCGGAGCCGTCGCGAGCGGCAGCCGCGGATTGGCAAGCAGCACGGCGCAAGCGGGGAAGCCCCTCACGGGCGCGATCTTCTCGCCGCGTCCGGTCATGAGCAAGGGCTTGCTCATGAGACACACGTTCACGTCCGAGCCGAGCGTGACCGCAATGGCGGACCGATCGGCCTCGGCGAGTTCGCCGCCATTGGCGCGTGCGATGAGACGAAGCGCTGCGGCCGCGTCGGCGGAGCCGCCGCCAAGGCCCGCGGCGACGGGTAGCTCCTTGTGAAGGCGGAAATGGCCGAGCTTGACCTTGGGCTTGAGCGCCTTTGCCGCCGCCGCCGCTGCGAGGATGAGATTCTCGCCACTCAGGGCGTCACCGAACGGTCCATCAATAAAAAGACCAAACGCTCCATCTGGGTCCAGCCCGACCGTATCGCCGGCCTCGGCGAAAGCCACGAGGCTGACCAACTCGTGATAGGAATCGTCGCGCCGGCCAAGCACCTGCAAGGTGAGATTGATTTTCGCCCGAGCGATCTCGCTCAGCGCCGTCACCATGCGGGGACCCTTGCGGAGATGAAGCTGACCGTTCAGAGGCCTTTCTGGCCGGTCTGCGTGCGCTCGGCGGCTGCCTTCGTCTCGGCCGGCGCGGGCAGGCCGGATTCGATCTTCTGCTTGAGCGTCACGACCTGCTCGTCCTCGGGCTTCAGCGTCAGCGCCTGCTGCCACTGATATTTCGCCTCGAGCGTCCGGCCGACGCGCCAATAGGCATCGCCGAGATGATCGTTGATGATCGGATCGTCAGGCTTGAGCTCGACGGCGCGTTCGAGATTCTCCACCGCCGCCGGCAGATTGCCGAGCCGGTAATAGGCCCAGCCGAGGCTGTCCACGTAATAGCCGTCGTCGGGCTTCAGCTTCACCGCCTTGCGGATGTAGTCCATTGCGGTCTTCAGGTTGCGCCCCTGATCGACCCACGAATAGCCGAGATAATTGAGCACGAGCGATTCCTCAGGCGACAGCTCGAGCGCCTGCTTGAAATCGGATTCGGCAGCGGGCCAATCCTTGAGCCGCTCGTTAGACACGCCGCGCGAATAGAACAGCGTCCAGTTCTCCTGGGTCGGCTTACCGATCAACGCGATTGCCTGCGAGTAGGAGTCGCGCGCCTCGCCATAGCGTTCATGCGCGCGCAGGATGTTGCCCAGCGCATCGTAGGGGCGGACGTCCTTGGGATAGGCGGTGGTCAACTGATCGAGCAGCGTCTTGGCGTCATCCACTCGGTCGAGCGAATTGAGGCCGAAGGCCTTCTGGATCTGGACGTTCAGCCACAGCGGGGAGTCCTTATCCACCTTGTCGAAGGCATCGATCTCGAGATCGTATTTCTTTGCGCCTTCATAGGCCTCGGCGAGCGCGACATAAGCCAGCGGGAAGTCGGGCTTAACGTAGAGGGCGAATTGCAGGAAGATGATGCCCATGTCGAGCCCGCCTTCGCCGGCGAGCGCGTCACCGATGCCGTAGAATACCTCGGCAAGGCCGTCGGCGGGATTGACCACGAGCAGCGCTGGCACCTTGCCGGCATCGATGTCGGCAAGAAGCGCCTCTGACAAAGGATGGGGTGAGGACTTGGCGATGTGCGTCTTGAGCGTCTGGCGGGCGAGCTTGCGGTTGTTCTCGTTGACCGCATGCCGCGCATAGGCGTCGGCGACCCTGAGCGTCGACGGGTTCTTCTTGAAGGCCTGGGCGAAGGCCTGGCCTGCGATGTCATGCTTGCCGGCGACATCTGCGATCAGCGCGCGGTGATAGCGCTGATAGAACTGGGCCCAATCGGCGTCGCTTAGGCTGTCGAGTGTGGCGAAGGCCTCGTCGGTCTTGCCGGCAGCCTCCTCAACCCAGGCGCGAGCGAGCGTCGAAGTCAGATCTGCGATCGGTCCCTGGCGGGCCGCAGCGAAATGCTCGTCGGCTTCCTTGTAGTCGCCGCGCTTGAAGGCATCACAGCCAAGCAAGAACTGAGCGATGCGATGTGACGGCTCGATCTTGACGAGCTCCTGGGCGAGCGGGATGGCGCGATCCCAGTGCGCGGAGGCTGCCTCAAGCAGGAAGGCCTGCTCGAGGATGATCTCGTTGCCGGGATCCTCCGCCAAGGCCTTGGAGTAGAACTCGGCGGCGGCAATCGTATCGTGGTCGCCGCGCGCCATGCGGCCCGACAGATAGTTGCCGAGCAGGGTGCCTGGCTTGCCGCTCGGCGCATCCGACGGCGCGACCTCTGAATAGGCCGCGGGAGCCGCGAGAATCGCGACGATAAGCAAAGACTTCTGCGCCCATCCGCGCAGAGCCGCACCATTGAATTTCGTCATATCTGCTCGGCGCTCATGCCGCCCCAAAAAACCGCGGTTTATGAGAAATCCCCTGGCCAAGGTTACGCGTTTTTGTTCCCGATCTGCAAACCAAAAGCGGCTGCGCCGCGAGCTTGGCGGGCTTGCTCCGACGTGATTGACTTCTTCCTTGAGGCCCAATCGCGGCGCGTTTGTGGCCGGTCCCCGCGACTCTTTCGCGAAGCAAAGCCAAGCTCACATATTCACGTAATTCGGCCCGTCGCCGCCCTCTGGCGGGACCCAAGTGATGTTCTGCGCCGGATCCTTCACGTCGCAGGTCTTACAGTGGACGCAGTTCTGCGCGTTGATCTGGAACCTCACCTTCTCGCCCGCTTCCACCACCTCATAGACCTGCGCCGGGCAATAACGCTGAGCGGGCTCGGCGTATTCGGGGAGGTTTTGCTCGATCGGGATCGAGGGATCAGTCAGGCGAAGATGCACCGGCTGGTCCTCCTCGTGGTTGGTGCCCGAGAGGAACACTGAGGAGAGAATGTCGAAGGTAAGCTTGCCGTCGGGCTTCTCGTACTCGATGGCTTGGGCCGATGAGGCCTTGGTCATGCCGGCATAATCTGCCTTCTGGTGCTTCAGAGTGTGCGGCAGGAAGGGAAGGATGGTGTTGAGCCACATGTCGATGCCGCCCAGCATAACGCCGGCCATGGTGCCGAGACGCGACCAGAGCGGCTTGACGTTCCGCACCTTCCTGAGCTCCTTCGCCATGTCGGAGGACTTGACGCTCGCAGGGTAGGCCTCGAGCACGTCGCCTGAGCGGCCTGCCTCGATGGCGGCGAAGGCGGCTTCTGCGGCCATCATCCCCGACAGCATGGCGTTGTGAGAGCCTTTGATGCGCGGCACGTTCATGAAGCCCGCCGCGCAGCCGATCAACGCGCCGCCGGGAAAGGCGAGCCGCGGAATTGCCTGCCATCCGCCCTCGGTGAGCGCGCGGGCGCCATAGGCGATGCGCTTGCCGCCTTCCAGATGCTGGCGGATCAAAGGATGCGTCTTGGCGCGCTGAAATTCCTTGAAGGGATTGAGATAGGGGTTGGCATAGTCAAGATGCACGACGAAGCCGACCGACACCAGGCGCTCGCCGAAATGATAGAGGAACGAGCCGCCGCCGGTCTTGTCGTCGAGGGGCCAGCCCATCGTGTGCTGGACGAGGCCCGGCCTGTGCTTGTCGGCGGGAACCTCCCACAGCTCTTTCAGCCCGATGCCGAATTTCTGCGGGCCCGACTCGGCATCGAGCCCGAGCTTCCTGATGAGCTGCTTAGTAAGCGAGCCGCGCGCCCCTTCGGCGATCAGCGTGTACTTGCCGCGGAGCGCGATGCCAGGCGTATAGCCGTCCTTGTGGCTGCCGTCGCGAGCCACACCCTTGTCGCCGGTGATCACGCCCTCGACCGCGCCATTCTCGCCGAAGATTGCCTCGGTCACGGCGATGCCGGGATAGATCTCGACGCCTGCCTTCTCGGCCTGCTCGCCGAGCCAGCGGCAGAGGCTGCCCAGGCTGCCGATATAGCAGCCGTGATTGCTCATGAGCGGCGGCATGAAGATGTTGGGAACGCGGATGCCGCCCGTCTGCCAGAGATAGTAGAAGCGGTCCTCTGCGACCTTGGTCTTGAGCGGAGAGCCCTGCTCGCGCCAATCGGGGATCAGCTTGTCGAGGCCCACGGGATCGATCACCGCGCCGGAGAGGATATGGGCGCCGACCTCTGAACCCTTCTCGAGGACCACGACGGAGATGTCCTTGCCGGCCTTGGCGGCGAGCTGCTTGAGCCTGATCGCGGCGGCAAGGCCTGCGGGGCCTGCGCCGACGATCACGACGTCGAACTCCATGGTCTCGCGCTCAATAACCTCGCTCAAGGCCGAAGCTCCAAATTTCTAGCTGGATACCGGCTTTCGCCGGCGCGACGAGTTGGGGATACTGGTATGCCCTGTCATATTGGGCAATGACACATAGGAAATCGTGGGCGGCAAGGCAAATGGCGGCTTCGGATCTCAACTCGGCAGAGGCGCTGCTCGCTTGGTACGCGGCGATGGGTGTCGACGAGGCGATAGGCGAGGTCCCCGTCAACAGCTTCGCTCCGCCTGCCCCCGCTGCTTCAAGGCCTCAACCCGCCGCGCGCCAAGCCGCGCCGAAGAGACTATCGGTGAGCACGAGTCCGTTCGACCGGAGCAGCATCGGCGAGGCGACGACGCTCGAAGCGCTGGAAGCCATGGTCGCCGCCTTCGACGGCTGCGGGCTGAAGCGCACCGCGAAGTCTCTCTGTTTCGCGCGCGGCAGCACCAAGGCGCGCCTCATGCTGATCGGGGAAGCGCCGGGCCGCGACGAGGATCTGCAAGGTAAACCCTTCGTCGGCCGCGCAGGCCAATTGCTCGACCGCATGCTCACGTCGATCGGGCTCGACGAGACGCATATCTACATCACCAACACCGTCTATTGGCGCCCTCCGGGCAACCGCACGCCGACGCCTGAGGAGATCGAGGCCTGCGCGCCGTTCCTCGCCAAGCAGATCGAGCTCTTGTCGCCGGATCTGTTGGTGCTGCTCGGAGGCGCCGCAGCCAAGAGCATTCTAGGGGTGAGCGAGGGCATCATGCGGCTCAGGGGCAAATGGTTGAATTATTCCTGCTCGGGGCGTGACATCCGAACGCTCGCCACGTTGCACCCTGCCTATCTCTTGCGGAACACTTCCGACAAACGGCTCGCTTGGCGCGACCTGTTGATGATCAAGGCAGCGCTCGGGCTTTAATGTGTTGTCATCGCCCGGCTTGACCGGGCGACCCAGTAACCACCGGAGTCGGAATGAGAAGAAAGCGTCTACTATGACTACTGGATGCCCGCCTACGCGGGCATGACACCAGGATAGGCTAGAACAGTATGACCCGCTTCGACGAGACCCGCCCCTTCATCCCCGTGCGCATCGCCGTGCTCACCGTCTCCGACACGCGCACGACCAAGACCGACAAATCGGGCCCCCTCCTTGCGAGCCTCATCAAGGAAGCAGGGCACGAACTCGCCGCGCACGCCATCGCCGAGGACAACGTCAAGGCGATCAGGAAGCAGGTGAAACGCTGGATCAAGGACCCGGAGGTCGATGTCGTCATAACTACCGGCGGCACCGGCTTCACCGGGCGCGATGTAACGCCAGAGGCGGTACGCCCGCTATTCGATAAGGAGATCGAGGGCTTCTCGGTCCTCTTCCATATGCTGAGCTACAAGAGCGTCGGCACCTCGACGGTGCAGTCACGCGCCTGCGGTGGGCTCGCCGAGGGCACCTATATTTTCTCGGTGCCCGGATCGCCTGGGGCTTGCGAGGATGCGTGGAACGGCGTTCTCAAGGCCCAGCTCGACAATCGTCATCGCCCCTGCTCGTTCATCGAGATCATGCCAAGGCTGCTCGAGGGAAAGAAGGCAGGCCCAAAAAAGAAGAAAGACGCCTAGGCCATCGCGCGGGCGCGCACGATTCCTTCGGTGACCACGGCGTTGCGCATCGGCAGTCCCGCATTGATGCCGACCACGCAGTTGCGCCCCTTGAGCTTGGCGTCGTAGAGCGCAGCATCGGCGCGGGCGAGGATCTGATCCACAGTATCGCCGGGTTGGCCCTCTCCTACCCCGATGCTCCAAGTCAGCGTGATACGCTCCTTGCCGGTATGGAACGGCCGTTGCGCAAGGCGCGATCTCAGATCCTCGGCCACCTCGATCGCTTGCGGAAGCGTACGCTGCTCCAAGATCAGCGCGAATTCGTCGCCGCCAAGGCGACCGGTAAGGGCTTTCTGCATGCGCGCGGCTTCGGCACAGGCGCGGATCGCCTCATCCCCGGTCTCATGGCCATATGAGTCGTTGATGCACTTGAAATTGTCGATGTCGAGAATGATGGCCGACACGCTACCATCGGGAGCAACGACGCGTGCACAAGCCTCGGTCGCCTGCTTGAAGAAGCCGCGCCGATTGCACAGCCCGGTGAGCGGGTCGATGGTCGCGAGCCTGATCAACTCGCGCTGCATCGAGGCAATGCGCTCGGCGGCGCGGAGCCGCGCATAGAGCTCCTCGGCAAGCGGCGGCTTGCCGATGAAATCGTCGGCGCCCGAGTCCAAGGCCTCGATCAGGCTGCGGTGATCGTATTGACTGGACATCATCAGAACGTAGATCGGGCGGCGGCTGGTCGCGAGAAGCCGCGTCTCCCAGCAAAGCTCCACGCCTGACATATGCTTGAGCTCGGCGCTGGTGATCAGCGCATCGATGCTGTGATCAGCCTTAATCTGGATGAGCGCGTCGCGATCGTCGGCGAACGGCACCACCTCATGACCGCCCGCTTCGAGCATGCGGGCGACGATCAATCGAGTTGTACGGCTCGGATCGACCAAAGCGATGCGCATTGAGGATTGCCCTTATCCGGATGGACTGGGCAATTAGCCGAAGCACCTTAAAGTTGAATTAAGCGCGCTATTCGTGTGTCTGATCTAGATCAGATCAGTCGCTCTGCGGCGCACCGCTGTTGTCGCAAGTCTTGCTCGATGTCGACATCGCTCAGGGTCGCCACGAAGGCGATGCGGCTTCCGTCGAGATTGGCGAGAGTGTCTTCAAGCGCGCTCTCAGTCGACCATCGGACCCCGGCAAAAGGCGAAAGAACCCGAGGACTACGCCTCAGGCCAATCAGCCAATAGCCACCGTCTCGTGCCGGGCCTAGCACGGCATCAGCTCGCCCGAGCAGCCGGAATGCCTGAGCGATATGCGAGGGGTGCATGGCTGGGATGTCGCTGCCGACAATGATCACGGGACCAGGCGGCAGGGACTCGAAGAGTAGCTGCATGCGTTCTCCAAGGTCGCCTCTCCCTTGCTGCAGACGTTGGACACCGGGGCGGGAAGGAAAGGCGTGCGAGAAACGATCTTGGCACGGAGCGACGGCAAGTGTCGTCAGCCAGCGGGGATCGCTCGCGAGCCGTATCAGCGAATGAGAGAGGCAGGAGCGATAGAAGCGAAGCGCCGCACCTTCGCCGATCTCGCCAGCGAGACGCCGCTTGACGGCGCCGCGGCGCGGGCTCTTGGCCATGATGATGAGACGATTGGCGAAAGACGGCTTGCGTAAGCGCGTCCCCTTCCCTTTAGCCATAGAGGCGCACGAGCACCCGCGGCGGCACGCGCAGATAATAGAGCAGGATGCAGCCGAGATTGCGCAGGCTTCGCGCGAGATAGCCCTCGCTCCGGTAGCGAACTCCGCTCGTCACGGCGCGCGAGGCCAGCAGCGCGATCTCGCTTCGCTTGAGCCGGCGCACGAGATCGACATCCTCCATGAGCGGGATCGGGCGGAAGCCGCCGAGCCGATTATAGAGCTGGCGCGAGATGAGCAGCCCCTGATCGCCGTAGGGAAGCGCAAGCAAAAAGCAGCGAAGGCTCACCATCTTCTCGATGAGGCGCGGCATCAGCCCGTCGTCGTCGAGCGCGAAACGGAAGAAGGCCGCGGCAGGCCTTCGGCGTCCGCTTTCGACGCGCTCGATGAAGTTCTTTGCTTCCTCGGCCCAGGACGGCTCGAGCACCGTGTCGGCATGGAGGAAGAGGAGCCAGTCTCCGCGCGCCGCGGCAGCGCCAGCGTCGAGCTGGGTGCCCCGTCCGCGTGGGGCGGTGATCAGCTGCGTGCCGGCGGCGGCGGCGATGAGGCAGGTTACGTCGCTCGATCCGCCATCGACGAGGATCGCCTCCTGCACCAGCCCGTCGACCACGGCAGGGACGAGCGCGGCAAGCGTCGGCCCGAGCGTCCTCTCGGCATTCAGTGTCGGGATGATCACTGAGATCATGAAGGGCGACTTATAACGCCTGCCCCTTCTGCGGCAATCGCCACATGCAGGTAACCCTGCTTATGTTCTTGATTTGTTCTCATAGCGCGACTATATACAGCGCATGTCCGTTTTGCTGCGAAAATCCAAGGAATTTGACAGTTACCCGCTGGAGGCGGGTGGCATCGCCGCCGTCCGTCGTCATGGCAGGGGGGCGCAGACCAATCGCTCCGGACGTTTCGAGCTCGTGTCCTATGAGCCTACCGATGACGGCTGGGAATCGCTTGCCGAACTCGAGGCGCTTTCTACAGAGGTCCAGGAGGTGCCGGCGCGGCGCATCATCACCCGCAACGAATCGCCCGACATCGGCTTCGACCGTTCGATCAATCCCTATCGGGGCTGCGAGCATGGCTGCATCTACTGCTTCGCCCGTCCCACCCACGCCTTTCTCGGGCTCTCGCCGGGGCTCGACTTCGAGACCAAGCTGTTCGCCAAGACCAATGCCGGCCAGGCGTTAGAGCGCGAGCTTGCTGATCCTGCCTATCGCGTCGAGACCATCGCCATCGGCACCAATACCGACCCCTATCAGCCGATCGAGCGGCGATACCGCATTATGCGGCGCATCCTCGAAGTCTTGAGCGCGACGAACCATCCGGTCGGTATCGTCACCAAGTCAGCTCTCGTGCTCCGCGACCTCGACCTCTTGAAGTCGATGGCCGAGCGCGGCCTCGTCAAAGTGGCGCTCTCGGTCACCACGCTCGACCGAAAGCTCGCGCGCGCCATGGAGCCTCGCGCGAGCACGCCTGACAGGCGGCTCGAGACGTTGGCGCGTCTGGTCGATGCTGGCGTCCCAGCAGCGGTCATGGTAGCGCCCGTCATCCCAGGGCTGAACGACATGGAGATGGAACGCATCCTCGAGCGCGCGTCCTCGATCGGCGTCAAGAATGCTGGCTATGTGCTGCTCCGCCTGCCGCTAGAGATCGGCGATCTCTTCACCGAATGGCTCAGGGCGAATTGCCCTGAGCGCGCCTCTCGTGTGCTGTCGCTGATGCGCTCGACTCGCGGCGGCAAGCTCTACGATGCGAAATGGGGAGAGCGCATGAGGGGCGACGGGCCCTATGCCTGGATGATCGGGCGGAGGTTCGAACTCGCCGCCAAGCGGCTCGGATTGAACGAAAGCTCGGTCGAACTCCGCACCGACCTGTTCACGCCGCCTTCCCTTCCCGGCCAGCAGCTCAGCCTGCTTTAGCCAGACCGGCGCCGACGCGGCGGATTGGCCATTTCCTTTCCGAGCCCACCCCTGCTTTATTGTGCCGCGAGCAAAAGCAAAAGGCGTGGGAGCGGGCGTGACAATCGATCAGCAGCATTCGGCGACCAAAGTTCCGGAGGTCACGCTCGGCTTTTGGGTGATCAAGATTCTCGCCACGACGTTGGGCGAGACCGGCGGCGACACGTTCAGCATGACGATGGACCTCGGTTACCTCGTCAGCAGCGCGATTTTCCTGTCGCTCCTGGCCGTTCTCGCCGGCATCCAAATCGCAGCAAAGAGATTTCACCCCCTCCTCTATTGGGCGGTGATCGTCGCCTCAACCACCGCCGGCACCACGATGGCCGACTTCGCCACCCGCTCCTTGAGCATTGGCTATCTCGGCGGCTCCTTGCTCCTGTTCGCCTGTCTGATGGCGGTGCTCGGCCTCTGGTATTGGTCGCTTGGCTCGATCTCGGTGGAGACCGTGAGCACGCCCAAGGTGGAGGCCTTCTACTGGGCGGCAATCACTTTCTCGCAAACTCTGGGGACCGCTCTCGGCGATTGGGTCGCCGATGCGGGCCTGGGATATGAGGGCGGGGCGCTCGTGTTCGGGGCCGGGCTGGCGGTTTTGGCGGCAGCCTATTTCTGGACCGACACATCCAGGGTGCTCCTGTTCTGGGCCGCGTTCATTCTCACGCGGCCGCTTGGGGCGACTGTCGGCGATTTCATCGATAAGCCGCTCGACCAGGGTGGCCTAGCCATGAGCCGTCCCCTCGCCTCGCTCGTCGTCGCGGCCTTGATGATCCTTTGCATCCTCGTCATCCCCCAAAGAGCAGGCAATCATCCGCAGCGCGCTTAGTGACGTGTTGCCAGTTCCTCGGCGGTTCGCCAGCAAGACTCGCGGCGTTTTCCACAAAATCGAGTCCGGCTCAGGTCCTTAGTTGCAAAGCGAGGGCGGTTTGCGCGAAAGTCCCTAGCCATGGGACTTCCCGCGAAAAAACTGTCGGCACTCCCCTCGCCCTCCTTCGATCTCGAAGCGGCCATGATGGACCAATATCAAGGCCCGGTCGCCGGCATCGACGAGGCTGGCCGCGGGCCGTGGGCGGGCCCTGTCGTGATCGCCGCCGTGATCCTCAATCCCAACCGCATCCCGGAGGGCCTCAACGATTCTAAGGTGCTCACGCCGGAAGCGCGCGCGGACCGCTATGAGGAGATCTTGGCGACCTCGCTCGTGTCGGTCGTTATCAGCCCCGTGAAGCGCATCGACCGCATCAACATCCTGCAAGCGAGTCTGTGGGGGATGCGCGCCGCCTATCGCGGGCTCGGCGTGCCGCTGGGGTCTGCGCTGATCGACGGCAACATCGTTCCGCGCCGCTTCCCTTGCAAGGCGCGCGCTGTCGTCAGCGGAGACGCGCTGTCGCTCTCGGTGGCTGCGGCCTCGATCGTCGCCAAAGTGACGCGCGACCGGCTGATGGTGAAGCTGTCGCGGCGCTATCGCCGCTACGCCTGGGATAGCAACAAGGGCTACGGCACGCGCGAGCACGCCGAGGCGATCAAGAAGCACGGCGTGTGCATCCATCACCGCCGCTCCTTCTCGCCGATAGAGCGCGCGCTGAACCTGCTCGAAGGCGAGCTGCCTCTTCCCGAGGGCGAGTAATCTAGGCGGGGATCCAGGCGGCGATGCGCTCGGCGATCTCCCCGGCGCCGGGCTCCACGAGCAGCATGTGGCCGTGGCCGTCGAGCTGCCAGAACGGCGCGCCGCGATAGGCGGCCGCGGTGGCGCGAGCGGTCAAGAGCGATACCAGCTTGTCGTCGGTGCCTGAGAGGCAGAGCACGGGACAGCGCACCTGATCAGTGGTAACGAAGGTCGCGCCCGTCTGGTCGAGCATCCAGAAGAACAGTTGGAAAAGGGCAAGCCCCGATTCGGGACCGAATTGGTCGAACACGGCGCGCTGCTCGGAGGCAGGCACACGGTTCAGCGAATAGAGGCAGGCGAGCGCGAAGTCGGGCGGGATCACCGACTTCCAGAAGGCGCCAAGGCCCATCAGGTCCTGATCGAGCTGCTTCTCCCCTCCGGTTGGCGGCAGGATGCCGGCGCGCGGGGCGGGGCTCACCAGGATCAGCGACCGCGCCAGGCCTTGCGCGGCAAGCTGCTGGGCAATGACCGCCCCCATCGAATGGCCGAGCAGAACGGGCGGAGCATCGAATGCCTTGAGGAAGGCTTCCATCTGGGAGCGGTAATCGCCGATGCCGACGCCGGCGAGCGAGGTCATGGCGCTTCCCTTGTTCTCGCCGTGGCCGATCAGGTCGGGCGCATGGCAGGTGAAGCCCTTAGCCTCGAACACCTTGGCGAAATCATCGAAGCACCAGCCGCCGGCATTGGCGCCGTGCAGCATGACGACGTCGTTGCTCATGGCTCGATCGGCACCCTTCGCTTTGGAATTGAGCCCCCATATCGGCGCTGTCGCAAGGCCAAGAGCCGCTCCAAGGAAGCTTCGTCTGTCCATCGCGTGGCCCACGCCTCTCTGCCCTTTTGGCACGCCGTCAGACACAAGCCAATCGCGGGTTAAGGGCGCCTTTACCGTAAGTCGCGCAGCATGGCCCCCTTGTAGCGTACTGCGTAAGCGTGAGTGGGTGGCATGGGCGTGGGGGAAACGGGGGGAGCCAAGCTCCCGCTGAACAGAATCATCGTCGGCGATTGCGTCGAGGCGTTGAATCGACTCCCGGAGGGAAGCGTCGATCTCGTCTTCGCCGACCCGCCTTACAATCTCCAGCTCAACAACGAGCTGCTTCGCCCAAACAATAGCCGCGTCGACGGCGTCGACGACGACTGGGACAAGTTCGCGAGCTTCGAGGCTTACGATGCTTTCACCAGCGAGTGGCTTACGGCCTGCCGCCGCGTGCTGAAGCCGCAAGGCAGCCTCTGGGTGATCGGCAGCTACCACAACATCTTCCGCGTCGGCGCGGCCCTTCAGGATCTCGGCTTCTGGGTGCTGAACGACGTGATCTGGCGCAAGACCAACCCGATGCCGAATTTCCGCGGGCGCCGCTTCACCAATGCGCATGAGACTCTGGTCTGGGCCTCGATGGGGCAGAAGGCGCGCTACACCTTCAACTACGACGCGATGAAGGCGCTGAACGAGGATCTGCAGATGCGCTCGGACTGGCTGTTCCCGATCTGCTCGGGAGCGGAGCGGCTGAAGCAGGACGGCGGACGGAAGACCCATCCAACACAAAAGCCGGAAGCCCTGCTCCATCGCGTCATCCTCGCCTCGAGCCATGTCGGCGACGTCGTGCTCGACCCGTTTCTCGGCTCCGGCACCACGGCGGTCGTGGCGAAGCGGCTTGGGCGGAGCTTCATCGGCATCGAGCGCGATTCCGCCTATGCCGAAGCCGCCGAGGCGCGGCTCGCATCGCTCGCACCGCTAGACAAGGCCTCGCTGCAAGTCGCCAAGGGCAAGCGCGCGGAGCCGCGTATCGCCTTCGGCGCCCTGGTCGAGCTTGGGCTGATCGCGCCGGGCACGGTGCTTTACGATCCCGCGGCGCGACACGAGGCGAAGGTGAGAGCCGACGGCTCGATCGCCTGCGCCGGAGCCGAAGGCTCGATCCACAAGATCGGAGCGCATGTGCAAGGCGCGCTCGCCTGCAACGGCTGGACTTTCTGGCATTACGAGGCTGAAGGCCGGCTCGAGCCGATCAACTCGCTCCGCGAGGCGGCGCGCCGCCAGCTAGGACCGCAGGTCTAAGCCCGCTTTCGCGCCGGGCGAAGCTTGTCCTCGCTGAGCGCGTGGGCGAGCACTTTCCGCATCACCGAGGGGAGCGCCGCGCCGACAAGCTCGCGAGGCTTGAGCCAACGGCAGCGCGCAGGATGCGCCTCGCGCTTGGGTTCTGCGTCGAGACCGACCTCGGCGCGATAGATGGAAAGCTCCAAGTGAAAATGGGTGAAGGTGTGTTCGACGAGGCCAGGCAGCTTCTTCCAGTCGGCTTTGAGCGGCGCATGCCCTGTTCCCTCGTCGCTGCTTGCCTTCTCTTCGGCCCAGGGTGAAGACGGGGTCTCGAGCATACCGCCGAGCAAGCCGCGCAAGGGCCGCTCGCGGAGCAACACCGCGCCATCCTCGCGCCATGCGACGAAGGTCACGCCGCGTCGCACCGGGCGCTCGCTCCTCTCTTCGCGATAGGGAAGCGCCTCGGCGAGGCCGTCGGCATAGCCGCGACACTCGGCCCTCACCGGGCAAAGCCCGCAAGCCGGGCGACGCGGCGTGCAGAGCGTGGCGCCGAGATCCATCATCGCTTGCGCGAAATCGCCTACCCTCGTTTTCGGCGTGAGACTCTTCGCCAGGGCTTTGATCTTTGGCTTCGCGTCGGCCAAAGGCGTGGTAACGGCGAAGAGCCGCGCCACCACGCGCTCGATATTGCCGTCGACAGGACTCGCACGCTCATCGAAGGCGATGGCGGCGATCGCCGCGGCGGTATAGTCGCCGATACCGGGAAGCGCGCGGAGCTCCGCCTCGGTCCCAGGAAATTTTCCGCCATGACGCTCGACCACGGCGCGGGCGCAGGCATGGAGATTGCGGGCGCGGGCGTAATAGCCGAGTCCGGCCCAGGCGGCCAGCACCTCGCCGAGATCGGCGCGCGCGAGCGCGCTAACGTCGGGCCAGGTCCTGAGGAAGAGGCCGTAGCGGGGCAGCACCGCCTTGACCGTCGTCTGCTGCAGCATGATCTCGCTGAGCCAGACCGTGTAAGGATCGGGCGTCTCGCCGGGCTCGGCGCGCCAGGGGAGATGCCGCCGCTCGCGGTCGTACCAGGGAAGCAGAGCCTCAGCGATCGAGGCTTCACCAGCGACAGCGCCTGAGGCAGCGCGCCTCTGCATAACGCCAACTCCTCCCGCGCTTATCCTCCTCCGATGGTGTAGGCTCGGCGAACGCAAAGCAAGCGGGCGGCAACGCGCCTCCACGGGAAAGCCATGGACGACAAGGAGCGGAAAGCGCTGGCAAGAGCGACAAGCGGCGCGCGCCCCGTGGGCGAGTTCATCGCACGGCTGCTCGATCCCTTAGCGCGGGCGCGCGGCTTTGCCACCACGACTCTGCTCAGCGAGTGGCCGGCGATTGTCGGCGCAGAGCTTGCCCAATTCACCGCACCAGACCGGGTCGTCTGGCCGCGGCGCCAGCAGGAGGGCAACGAAACGCCGCCGGCGAGAGGCTGGCGGCAGGAAGGCGCCATCCTCGTGCTTAGGGTCGAGGGGCCCCGCGCCATAGAGGTGCAGCATCGCTCAGGCAAGATCCTTGAGAGGGTCAATACTTATTTCGGCTATCGCGCCATCACCGAACTGCGCATCCTGCAAGCCCCTGTCGCCAGGGCAGAGCCCCCCTCCCCCACGCCGCCTGAACCCCTGGATGAGGGCGTCCTTCCCGCTTCCGCCGCAATCGAGGACGATGGCCTGCGGCGCGCATTGTCGCGGCTCGGCGCCACGGCCCGTTCCAAGCTCACGAGGGGTTGACGGAAAGCCCCCTTTCGCGCTCTTGCCAGGGAGCGGTCCTTTCAACGAATGTAGGCGCGCCCAAGCCAAGGGCCGGGCGGCACAGCTAGAGGTGGAGTAGAGAGCGTGGCAAAAACCGAGAAACCAGCGGCCGGCAAGCCCGCCGGAGGGGAACCATGTGACGGCAAGTCAGACAGAACGATCAATATCGTCCTCGTGTGCGCGGTGGTCGCGGCCGCGCTGGTCGGCGGATATGTCTATTTCGTCAGGGGCGCCAGCCAGATCGATCCCAACGCACCCAAGAAGGACCCCGATCTTGCCGAGCTGATGACACCGCCAGCCGGCCTCCAGGACGTGTCGATCGGGAGCCAGGACGCTCCCAACGTCATCGTCGAATATGCCTCGATGACCTGCCCGCATTGCGCCCAGTTCGACAAGGTCGTGTTCCCCGAGATCAAGACGAAATATATCGACACCGGGAAAGTGCGCCTCATCTTCCGCGAGTTTCCACTCGACGGACTCGCCGCGCGCGCCTCCATGCTTGCGCGCTGCGCCGGGCCCGACCGCTACTTCCCGATGATCGACGTCATGTTCCAGACCCAGCCGACCTGGGTGGTCGAGGGGCCCGAGGCGCTCGACCACCTGCTCCAGCTCGCGCGCCAGGCCGGCTTCTCCAAGGAGAAGTTCGACGCCTGCCTTGCCGACAAGGAGCTGTTCAAGAAGATCGTCGACGAGCGCCAGTGGGCCGCCGACAAGTTCCAGGTCGAACTCGACGCCCACCTTCTTCGTGAACGGCAAGCGCATGTCAGGCGAGCATCAGCTGAAGGATTTTGAGGCAATGCTCACCGGCATCGAGAAGCCTGCTGAGACCACGCCGCCCGCTGAAGGGAGCGCCCCTCCGGCGGGAACAGCGCCGGCCCAAACGGAAGGTAGCGCCAATCCTCCCGAAGGCGGCACGAGCGAGCCTCAAGGAGCTCCGGCGCAGTAAGCGAGCGAGACCCGTGCCCTTCACAGCGGCCAGAGCTTCAATCGCGTTCGTTCTTCTGCTCTTCCTTGCCGGTTGCGGCGGGGTGGCGAGCGGTCCTACTGCCACGGCCGACACGGCTCTCACCGCAGCGCCGCAAGACGACGTGATGACGGATGGGCCACTCGGCGAGCGGTCGCTCGGAAAGGCGAACGCGCCGGTCACGGTCATCGAATATGTCTCGCTCACCTGTCCGCATTGCGCGAACTTCCAGAAGAACATCTTTCCGCGCGTGAAGAAGGAGTTCATCGACACCGGCAAGATCCGCTTCATCGTGCGGGAGTTCCCGATCGGCCACACTTCGGGACACGCGGCCATCGTCAATCGCTGCGCGCCCGAGGACAAATATTTCTTCCTGCTGAACCAGTTCCTCACCCGGCAGCCCGAATGGGTAAGCCAGGAGGTGCGCCCCGACGCCATCTACGCGGTCGCCAAGTCGAGCGGCATGAGCCGCGAGGCGTTTGACAAATGCCTATCGAATCAAACCATTATCGACGGCTTGACGGAGGTTAAGCAGCGGGGGCGGAAATACGGGGTGATCGGCACCCCGACCTTCTTCATCAATGGCCGCAAGGCGGCGCAAGGTGAGGTCACCTACGACCAGATCAAGGCCTTGATCGAGGCGCCACCGCCGCCGTCCTCCTCGTCTTGAAGTCTCGTGTCATTCCTGCGCAAGCGGGAATCCAGTAGCCACAGCGCACCTTATCAACAACGGCCGGGAGGCTGGACTGCCCGGCCAAGCCGGACAATGACGAAATGCGTAAACGCTTGTTAACCATTTGGGCCTCAAATCTTACCTAACCCTTAAGGACCGCTGACACGTGCAGATCACCCAACTCCGCCTTCTCGGCTTCAAGTCCTTCGTCGAGCCCACCGAGCTCGTGATCGAGCATGGGCTCACCGGCGTCGTTGGGCCTAACGGCTGCGGCAAGTCGAACCTGCTCGAGGCCCTGCGCTGGGCCATGGGAGAGACCTCGTACAAGAGCATGCGCGGCTCGGCGATGGAGGACGTGATCTTCGCGGGCTCCCAGGATCGCCCCTCGCGCAACATGGCAGAGGTGACGCTGTTCATCGACAACAGCGAGCGCACGGCCCCCGCTGAGTTCAACGATTCCGAACTGCTCGAGGTGACTCGCCGGATCGAGCGCGAGGTGGGCTCGGCCTACAGGGTCAACGGCAAGGATGCCCGCGCGCGCGACGTGCGCCTCCTGTTCGAGGACGCCGCGACTGGAGCGCGCTCGCCTGCTCTCGTGCGCCAGGGGCGAATCGGCGAGATCGTGAACGCTGCCCCCCAGGAGCGCCGCCGCGTGCTGGAGGACGCCGCGGGCATCGCCGGTCTGCACAGCCGCCGCCATGAGGCCGAACTGAGGCTTAAGGCGACCGAAGCCAATCTCGCGAGACTCGCCGATCTGATCGGCCAGCTCGCATCGCAATTGCAGGCGCTCCGGCGCCAGGCGCGCCAGGCGCAACGCTATCGCGAGATCTCCGGCAAGATCCGCGAGACCGAGGCGCTGTTGCACCACCTCCATTGGGAGGCCGCCTGCGCGCTCGTCGAGCATGAGGAAGCGGCCCTTCAGGAAGCGCTCGGCGTCATGGCGCAGGAGACCAGGGCCGAGGGAGAGGCGCTCCGCCACCAAGCCGAAGCCGCCGAGAAGCTTCAGCCGCTCCGCGACGAGGAAGCTTCGCGCGCCGCCGTGCTGCATCGCCTGAGCGTCGAGCGCGATGCGCTCGAGCGCGAGGAGGCGCGCGCCAAGGCCCGCCAGGCCGAGCTCGAGACGCGGCTCGCGCAAGCCTCGCGGGACCTCGCGCGCGAGGAGGAGCATATCGCCGAGGCCGAGGGAATGTTGCGCGGGCTCGGCGAAGAGGGCCGCAGGCTCCAGGCTGCGAGCTCCCGCGACCACGAGATGCCGCAGCTCAGAGAAGCCGTCGCCAAGGCGGCAGAGGCGCTCGCTGCCGCCGAGCAGATGCTTTCGCTCACCACCACCTCGCTCGCCGAAGGCCGCGCCGATCGGGCGCGGATCGAGAATGAGAAGACCGACCTCGCGGGCCGCATGACGCGGCTTACCGCGCAAGTGGCTGAGATCGACGCCGAGCTTGCGCGGCGCGGGGCCAATAGCTCTTCTGAAAGCGCGCTTGCCTCGCTCAAGGGCGAGCTTGCGAGCCTCACCGCCACGATCGAGGGGCTCGAGTCAGAGATTCTTGCGGCAGAGGCCGAAGAGGAGGCGGCGCGGGCCGATGAGACAAAGGCGCGCGCTCTCGCTGCCGAAGCCAAGCTCGCCTTCCAGGAGATCGAGACCGAGCGCGCCACGCTGATCAAGCTGCTTCAGCCTGCCAAGGAAGGTGCGTGGCCCGCGGTCGTCGAGCAGGTCAAGGTCAGCCAAGGCTACGAGCAGGCGCTTGGGGCTGCGCTCGGCGAGGATCTCGATGCCGCTTCAGACGAGGCGGCGCCGGCCCATTGGCGTCTCGTTGCCGCCGGCGACGACGAGAAGGCCCTTCCCGATGGAGCCGTCCCGCTCAGCGAATTCGTCAAGGGGCCCGAGCTTCTAGCTCGCCGCCTTGCGCAGATCGGCGTTGTCGATCAGGAAAGCGGCCAGGCCCTCCAGGCGAAGCTTAAGCCGGGGCAAAGGCTCGTTTCCAAGGAAGGCGATCTCTGGCGCTGGGACGGCTATCGGCTCAAGCCCAGCATGGCGGCAGCCGCATCGGCGCGGCTCATCGAGCGCGGCCGGCTCGAAGCGTTGCAGAATGCTGCGCCCGAGGCCGAGGCGCAGGCGAGCGTCGCGGCGAGCGAGCTTGAGGCGGCCAAGGCGCACGCCGAGGCTGCCGCGCAGAAGCTCAAGGCTCTCCGCCAGGAGGCCAAGGAAACGCAAGGCCAGCTCGGCCGCACGCATGATGCGATCGCCGCCGCCGAGCATGAGGTGCAAGCGAACAGCAAGCGGCTCGGGGCGCTTGCCGAGGCGCTCAATCGCACGCGGGACGCGCTGCAAGAGACGAGCGAGCAAAGCGAGCGCGCAGGGACGGCGCTCGCCGAGCTTGTGTCGCTGGCGACGCTCGAGGAGGCGGTTGCGAACGCGAAATCATCAGCCGTCGAGCAGCGTACGATCCATGCGCGCGCCGAGGCCGCGCTTGAAGGCTTCGAGCGCGAGGTCAGGCTCAGGCAGGAGCGCGTGCAGGCAATCAGCGCTGAACAGGCGCTGTGGCAGAAGCGGATCGCCAATGCCCGCGAGCAGATCGCAACGCTGCGCGCCCGCGAGGAGGAGACGAGCGCCGATCTCGCTGCGCTCGCCAATCTCCCGGCGGAGATCGAACAGCGGCGCTCGAAGCTGCTCGACGCGATCGCGGGAGCCGAGCGCGAGCGGAGTAAGGCGGCCGACGATCTCGCCATCGCCGAGACCGCGCTGAAGCGACTGGAGAAGGCGTTGCGCGAGGTGCAGGAGCGGCTGGCTGGAGCGCGCGAGAACCGTGCGAGGACAGAGGCGCGGCTCGAATCGTCGCGCGAGCGCCGCGCCGAATGTGCGCACGCGATCCGCGAGCAGCTCGACTGCACGCCGGAGGCATGCCTTCCTCTCGCCGCGCTGAAACCGAACGCACCAATTCCGCCCCTCGTCGAGGTAGAGGCAAAGCTCCAAAAGCTCAAAGGCGACCGGGAGCGCCTGGGCGGCGTCAATCTCAGGGCGGAGGAGGAAGAGGCCGAGCTTTCTGCGAAGCTCGAAGAGATGGAGCGCGAGAAGGCCGACGTCGAGGAAGCGATCGTGAGGCTCCGCCAGGGCATCTCCAATCTGAACCGCGAGGGCCGCAAGCGCCTGCTCGAAGCCTTCGACACGGTCAATGGCCATTTCCAGCGCCTGTTCAAGACGCTGTTCGGCGGCGGCGCGGCTGAGCTCAAGCTGGTCGAATCGGACGATCCGCTCGAATCCGGGCTCGAGATCCTCGCCTGCCCGCCGGGAAAGCGGCCGCAAGTTCTGACGCTCCTCTCGGGCGGCGAGAAGGCGCTCACCGCGCTTGCGCTCATCTTCGCCGTGTTCCTGACCAACCCATCGCCCATCTGCGTGCTGGATGAGGTCGACGCGCCGCTCGACGACGCCAATGTCGATCGCTTCTGCCTGCTGATGGAAGAGATGGCGCGCTCGACCGACACGCGCTTCCTCATCATCACCCATCACCCGCTGACCATGGCGCGCATGAGCCGGCTGTTCGGCGTGACCATGTCGGAGCGAGGGGTGAGCCAGCTCGTTTCGGTGGATTTGGAAACGGCCGAGCGCCTGCGCGACGCGAGCTAGCGCAACTACTCAACTTGGCTCGTCATGGCCGGGATAAGCTCGGCCAGGACCATGGTTTTTGAAAGCTCCCCGAACCCCTCACACCTTCCTTGACAGGGGCAAATCCCAAACTAAAGTGCGCGCCAAGCTTAAGGACCAGCCGGTCCCTTAGGGCTCTCCCGGATATTGAGCAGCGCCAATGGCCGGAGCCGACAAGACGTCCGGCCGCAAGCAAAGCGGCCGCGACCAAGACGGCATTCGCCGCAGGCTCGACACGCTTGGAGAGCGGCTGGCGGAGGTTCAGGCGCGCCACGCGCCGCCGCCTCAGCCCGATCCTGCGGTTCGCGGCGAGGCGCTCGGCTATGCCCTCAGATTGGGGGTCGAGCTGGTCGCGGGCGTAGCCGTTGGGGGGTTCATCGGCTGGGCGCTGGACCGCTGGTTGGGGTCGGCGCCGTTCCTGATGGTAGTGTTTCTGGCGCTGGGCGCCGCCGCCGGGATCATGAACGTATTTCGGGCGGCCAAGGCCATGCAGGCCAAGGCGCCGCCCGCCGGCAAGGATCTGCCGGAAGATTTGGACGACGACGAGGATTAGGGGCGTTTCGTGTTCGAGGCATATGCCGCTGAAGGTGGAGAGCATGGCGGGGGCGCAGGCAGCCTGCCCAATCCCATGCATCAGTTCGAGATTAAGCGCCTCATCCCGCTTGAGCTGTTCGGCTTCGACGCGTCCTTCACCAACTCGGCCCTGTTCATGGTGATCGCGGCAACGTTTATCACCCTCTTCACCATTTACGCCATGCGCAGCCGCGCGCTGGTGCCGACGCGGCTCCAGTCGGTCGCCGAGCTTTCCTACACCTTCGTGGCCAACATGGTGCGCGACAATGTCGGCACCGACGGGATGAAATATTTCCCGTTCGTGTTCACGCTGTTCATGTTCGTGCTCGTGCTGAACATGCTCGGCATGGTGCCGTATTCCTTCACCGTGACGAGCCACATCATCGTCACCTTCGCGCTCGCCGCCTTCATCTTCCTCAGCGTCACCGCGATCGGCTTCTGGAAGCACGGCGCGCATTTCCTGAAATTCTTCGTGCCCGAGGGCGTGCCCTTCGTCATGCTACCGCTCCTCGTGGTGATCGAGGTGATCTCGTACCTGACGCGCCCGCTGTCGCTGTCGGTCCGGCTGTTCGCCAACATGATGGCGGGCCACACCATGCTCAAAGTGTTCGGCGCCTTCGTCGTGGCGCTCGGCTTCCTCGGCGGCTGGGCGCCGCTCGCCTTCATGGTCGCGTTCACTGGGCTCGAGATCCTCGTCGCGTTCCTCCAGGCCTATGTGTTCGCCATCCTCACGTGCATCTATCTCAACGATGCGCTGCACATGCATTAACTCATCGCAACCAGCCAACGTTCGTCACAAGGGAGAGTGAAATGGATCCATCAGCAGCAAAATTGATCGGAGCGGGCCTCGCTTCGATTGCGCTCGTCGGCGCCGGCGTCGGCATCGGCACGATCTTCGGCAATTATCTGCAAGGCGCGTTGCGCAATCCTTCCGCCGCTCCGAGCCAGTTCGCCAACCTCCTGCTCGGCTTCGCTCTCGCCGAGGCCACGGGCCTGTTCGGCCTCGTGGTGGCGCTCATCATCCTGTTCGTGTTCTAGGACAGACCGGGACGCGGTTCGCAAGGGCCGCGAAGCCACCATGCCGCAACTCAATCCGCTCGACTGGGCGCCGCAGATCATCTGGCTCATCATCACCTTCGGCATTCTCTATGTGCTGATGGTGAAGGTGGTCTTGCCGCGCATCGGCGGGGTGATCGACGCGCGCGCCGCCCATATCGCCAAGGATCTCGCTGAGGCCGACAAGCTCAGGCGCAAGACCGAGGAGGCGATCGCAGCCTACGAGCAGGCGCTCGCCGAGGCGAAGCAGAAGGCGCACGCAATCATCGATGCCGGCCGCGTCAAGCTGAAAGAGGAGATGGCGGGCGAGCGGGCGAAACTGGAACGGGACCTTGCCAAGAAGAGCGCCCAGGCCGAGGCGCGCATCAATCAAGCCAAGACTTCCGCCATGAAGGACGTCAGCGCTGTGGCTGCCGATGTCGCCGCCGACATCGTGCGCCAGCTGATCGGCGTGGCCCCGGCAAAGGCCGAGATTGAGAAGGCCGTAGAGGCCGTGCGGAAAGGCTGACCCATGGACTTCATCCTCGAGCCGGAATTCTGGGTCGCCGTATCGTTCTTCATCTTCCTCGGCGGAATCATTTATCTCGGCGTGCACAAGAAGCTCGCCGCTGCTCTCGATGCTCGGGCCGCGGCAATCGCCAAGGAGCTCGAGGAAGCCAAGCATCTGCGCGAGGAGGCCGAGAAGGTTCTCGCCGACTACAAGCGCAAGCAGGGCGACGCCGCCAAGGAGGTGGAGGCCATCATCGCCCTCGCCAAGAAGGAGGCCGAGGAGCTCGCGGCCGAGACGCGCAGCTCGATGACCGAGCATTTCGAGCGGCGCATGAAGCTCGCCGAGGACAAGATCGCCCGCGCCGAGGCCGAGGCCTTGCGCGAGGTGCGCATTGCGGCGGCCGACGCCGCGGTTGCCGCGGCGCAGAGCGTGATCAAGGCAAAGCTTACGCCCGAGACGGCCGGCAAGCTCGTCGCGCAGGGCATCGACGCGCTCAAGACCAAGCTGAACTAGCCGCGGCGGCTCGCCCTATTGGGTCAGCCATTTCCAGAAGGATGAATCCGATTTCTGCTCAGGTTCCTGACTCGCCGATTGCTTGGCGCGGGGACGCGCCTTATGGCCGCCCCCGACATAGCCGCTATAGATCCACCCCTTCTTAGACGTCGCAGGGTCGCTGACCTGCACCCAGCCGCGCTTGCGGTCCAGAACCGGAAGCTTCGCTCCCTTGGCAATCACGCCGATGACGCTCGACGACGAGGAGGGGCCGTCACGGAGATTGACATAGACGGAAGGCGTCACCCACTTCGTGGGCTGTCCGTCGGCTTCGGCAGAGCCTGACGCGGCGGACGTCGGATCGTCGCTGCCGGCAGCGGCCGAGGCCTCTTGCGGCGCAGGAACCTGCGCCGCGGCCGAACCGTCATCTTCGTTCGGCTCCCTCGCCGCCGTGACTTGTTGCTCTTCGCCGCTATCGACGCGGAATTGGGCGGCCGGCACCTGAGCCACGGGTTCGCTTGGAGCGGGCGCTACCTTAAGCACCGTCTCGGTATCGGTGATGACCTTGTCATCAGGGGTAACGAGGCTGATCGCCACTTGCATCTCGCCCTGCGCGGTAGGGGGCAAAGCGAGATGCAAATCGCCGATCTGGTCGGATTTCAGGTTCCACTCGTTATCCCCATAGGGGCGCCCATCCGACAAGGTACTGCCCACCGGCAGTCCCTTTATAGCGATGATGCTTCGGGCGGGAACGCCGTCAGTGCCGTCGAGAGCGATGGGAAAGCTGATCGTCTGGCCTGCCGTCGCTTCGAGGGTGGCGGGGGCCGTGAGAACGGCGGTGGGAGTTACCGCTTGAGCCGCGGGCGGAGGCGGCGCCTCCTGCTTTGACCATGGCGGATCGATCAAGCCGAGCCAGAGCACGACCGCGAGAGTGATGTTCGGAACGAGCGCGACGAGAATGAGCCCGATCAGAATAGGGCGGAGCCAAGAGGTTTGCGAAAATTGAGGGGCGGCCGGAGTTTCCGCTGCCGGCGGGTTGAACCGAGTGACGCGGGATGCGGCAGGTTGCTCGGCGCGGCGCGAAGGATCTTTCCTCGCCTCTGGCGGACGCGCAATCCGCTGCACCGATGGCTGGACCGGTCCAACGCGCTGACTATTGACCTTGTCTCCGGAAGGACGAACACTTCCGCCCTTATCCCCTTGAGTGACGATATTGAGCTGCGCCATGAATTGCCGGGTCGTTTGACGACCGTCCCCGTTGGCGAATGGCTCCACCGCGAGCGAGCGCAAGTGGAGAATTCGCATCCCTCATCTGTTCAACTCCGACTAACGCGACTTGAACGCGGGGATGACAGCGATCGTCACGACGAATGAAAGGCGCTGCGCCAAGGCAGCGGCCGCCTTCGCTAATGCTGCAAATCCCTCTAGCGCTTCAAACCCCGAGAACTCGCCGAGGTTCCTCCGTCGCGCCGATTTATTGATCGCGCCCAGCCGCAGCCGCCACCTGGACTCGAACTCCAAGACGCTAGCAACGTGGCGGTCCAATTTTTTGGCATTAAAGTGAAAACTACGAGGCGGCGCCGGCAATGTCGCCGCAGGCAACGCCAGCGACGTTGTCATGCAGACCACGCAACTCAATGAGCTGAAGTGGCTCTAGCCGGCGCCGGGCTGGTTGCGCTCGAAGGCGACGAACACCTTGTAGTCCTCGGGCCGCGTGCCGATCTGGATGGGGAAGGCGATCTCGCGCACCATCGAGAAATAGCCGACGGGGTCGCCTTGCGGCACGGTCGTGGCGACGGTCATCTTGTCTGTTGCGAGCGTCTTCTGCTGGGTGTCGCCGACGCGGATGCTGACCGGCATGTTTACCGTCCCGGGAACGCCCTTGGGCCCGAGCAGCACGCGCCCAGCGAAGCCGTAGCGCACCACCACGCGATCGGAATAGATCTGACACTCACGCGCCATCTTGGTGATCTCGCCCCGATGAATCACCGCGAGGTTGTCGCCGACATGGCCCGGTTGGTAGATGGTGAGCAGCCTGTCGCGCGGCCATGCCACGACTTGCGGGCAGTGCGCGCTCGTTCCACCCGGCAGGTCGTTGCCGGAATCGGCCTTGGCCGTCTCGAGCAGCCGGTCCTCGGTCACGGCAGAGGCCGAGGTATCGGGGCTGCCGGTGCCGAACGGATTGGAAAATTTGGAAACGGCGCAGCCGGAAAGGATAAACGGGGCGGCGAGCAGCCCAGCGAGCCCGCACGCGCGCAGCCACCAAACAGCGTCGTAACGCCTCAACTCACCCCGTCCTTGGCTTGACATGCCAGGCATCCCCGCCTGATATGCCCGGGCTCGGCTTGTTATGAACTGTCGCGAGCTGCCGGTTTCCAGCAATGGGCGCCAACCTATCCGTACTCGGTAAGCGCCACAAGGTCCGACTTGACGCGCCTTTGACAGGCTTAACCCTTTCCCTGGCACAAAGATGACGAGCATGCCGAAATCATACGGGCGGCCGGTTGATCGCCCCGAGCTCACCATCTATCTGGCGGCCCCGAGGGGCTTTTGCGCCGGGGTGGACCGGGCCATCCAGATCGTCGAGCTCGCGCTCGAGCGATATGGCGCGCCGGTCTATGTGCGCCACGCCATCGTGCACAACCGCACCGTGGTCGAGGAGCTCAAGGCCAAGGGCGCGATCTTCGTCGAGGAGCTCGACGAGATCCCTGAGACCGACGCGCCGATCATCTTTTCCGCCCACGGCGTGCCGAAGGCGGTGCCCGACGCCGCCTCGCGCCGGCGCATGTTCGTGCTCGACGCCACCTGCCCTCTCGTCGCCAAGGTTCATGTCGAGGCCGGGCGGCAATTCACCGAAGGACGCGAGATTCTCCTTATCGGGCATGCGGGCCATCCCGAGGTGGCGGGTACGATGGGTCAATTGCCCGAGGGCGCTGTGCATCTGATCGAGACCATCGAAGATGCGCGCTCCTTCGCGCCGCGTGACGCCGACAGACTCGCAGTGCTGACCCAGACCACGCTCTCGGTCGACGACACGCGCGAGATCGTCGCCGTGCTGAAGGAGCGCTTTCCCAATCTTCTGACGCCGCGCAAGGACGACATCTGCTACGCCACCACCAACCGCCAGGACGCGGTAAAGCGGATCGCGCCCGCTTGCGAGCGCATGATCGTGGTCGGCTCGCCGACGAGCTCGAATTCGCTCCGTCTCGTCGAGGTGGCGATGCGCGCCGGTTGCCCTCATGCCGTGCTGATCGAGCGCGCGGCCGAGATCGAGTGGAATGCCTTCGTCGGCATCAAGAGCCTCGGGCTCACAGCCGGCGCGTCGGCTCCGCAAATTCTCGTCGACGAGATCATCGAAGCCTTCAGGGCGCGCTTCGCGACGAGGATCGAGACCGTCACCACTGCCGAGGAAGATATCGCCTTCAAGCTCCCGCGCGAGCTCCGAGAGGCGCCGGCGCTCTAGATGGCCGTCTATACTGACGTCTCTGACGAGGAGCTCGAGGACTTCATCGCAAGCTATGCCATCGGCGCCCTGACCTCCTTCAAGGGCATCGCCGAGGGCGTCGAGAACTCGAACTATCTCGTCCATACCGAGACCGGGCGCTACATCCTGACGCTCTACGAGAAGCGGGTGCGGCGCGAGGACCTCCCTTATTTCCTCGCGCTGATGCAGCATCTCGTCGCGCGCGGGATTTCCTGCCCGCTCCCGGTCAAGGACCGCGCTGGCCGCACGCTCAAGGAGCTCGCCGGGCGTCCCGCTGCGCTTATCACCTTCCTCGAGGGATTGTGGGTGAGGCGCCCCAATATCGAGCATTGCCACGCGCTCGGCGACGCGCTCGCCCATTTCCACCTGGCCGGCGCCGATTTCCCGATGTTCAGGGCTAACGACCTATCGCTGCCCGGCTGGCGGCCGCTGGTTAAGGCGATCGGTGCCGGTGCCGACGAGGTAGTGCCGGGGCTTGCGGCCGAGATCGAGAAGGAGCTCTCTTATCTCGAGCAGCGCTGGCCCTCTGACCTGCCGGAGGGCGTGATCCACGCCGACCTCTTCCCCGACAACGTCTTCTTTCTCGGCGACAAAGTGTCGGGGCTGATTGATTTCTATTTCGCCTGCAACGACACGCTCGCCTATGACCTCGCCATCTGCCTCAACGCCTGGTGCTTCGAGGCAGACGGCAGCTTCAACATCACCAAGGCGCGCGCCATGCTGCAGGCCTATGAGGGCGTGCGACCGTTGAGCGAGGCCGAGCTGAAATGGCTGCCCACGCTCGCGCGCGGGGGGGCGCTGCGCTTCCTGCTGACCCGCACCTATGATTGGTTGAACACCGACGAGAGCGCGCTTGTCCGCACCAAGGACCCCAACGAATATCTGCGCAAGCTGAGATTCCATCAGCGGGTGAAGTCCTATCGCGACTATGGGCTGGGGAAGCACTGATCATGACGAAGCCCAAGGTGATCATCCATACCGACGGCGCCTGCTCGGGCAATCCGGGTCCGGGCGGCTGGGGGGTCATCCTCCAGTCGGGCGAGCACCGCAAGGAGCTCTCTGGCGGAGAGCCCATGACGACCAACAATCGCATGGAGCTCACCGCCGCCATCAGGGCGCTCGAAGCTCTCAAGGGGTCTTCGGAGGTCGAGCTCTATACCGACTCGAACTATCTCCGCGGCGGCATCACCGGCTGGATCAAGGGCTGGAAGAAGAACGGCTGGCGCACCGCCGACCGCAAGCCGGTGAAGAATGCCGAGCTTTGGGAGGAGCTCGACAAGGCGGCGAGCCCACATGACATAAGCTGGCACTGGGTCAAGGGCCATCACGGCCATGACGAGAACGAGCGGGCCGACGAGCTCGCCCGGCAAGGCATGGCGCCGTTCATGCCCGAGCGCCGCAAGAAAGCTAGTGACGAGGACTAACCGCTAGAGCTGCTCCAGAAGATGCGAGGCGTCGCTCACGTCGCACACGCCGGGCGAGTCCTCGACATCGAGCACCTTGACGACGCCGTCATCGACGAACATGGCGTAGCGCTTCGAGCGCGTTCCGAGTCCGACACCGCTGCCGTCGAAATCCACGCCGATCTTCTTGGTGAATTCGGCATTGCCGTCTGACAGGAACAGCACCTTGCCCTTGGCGCCCGCCTTTTCTTCCCAGGCCGCCATCACGAAAGGATCGTTCACGGCGACGCAGGCGACGGTGTCGATCCCTTCCTTCTTGAAATGGTCCGCGCTTTCGATGAAGCCCGGCAGGTGCTTCAGATGACAGGTTGGAGTGAAAGCGCCGGGGACCGCGAACAGAACGACCTTTTTCCCCGAGAAGATGTCTTTGGTGGTCAGGGTCTTGATGCCCTCTTCGGTCATGATCCTGAAATTGGCCTCGGGCAGGCGGTCTCCTTTGGCGATGCTCATCGGTGCTCCTCCGGGGCTTGAGTGCGGTGCGGCGCGCACCATACCGACTCAACCTCGCGCGGCCAAGCGCGGGCTACTTCGCTGTCCACGCCGTTTCCGTGGAGCCCAAGTCCGAGACGAGCGTGAGCGTCAGGGTCTTGCCCTTGAGCGCGGCCGACTCAGCCGCAGAGGCGAAGCTCACCGTGAAACGCTGCTTTCCGTCGGCGAACGGTCCGTCTGGTTTGGGGACGGGCACATAGGTCTCCTCGCCGTTGATGAAGAGATCGGTTGTCCGCGCGCCCTTCGGAAAAACCGCATCGATCGTGATCTTCGGCTTGGGCGCATCGAGCTCGGCCGTCATATTCTGCACGGCCGGCAAGAGGCCGGGCGCAGCCTCCTTCGGCACGAGGGCGAGGGCGTTCTCGAGCAGAACCGCATCACCTCTACCTTCACCCGGCGAAAGCACGAGCTCGAGGCTCACCTCGTTAGGAATACAGAGATCCTTGCACAGACCATATTCGAAGGCGACCTTGAGCTCGACCGGCTCGCCTTCGTGCTCCGGCGTGATCTTCACGGGGAAGACGACCTCGTCGTCATAGCCGATCGCCGTGCCGTTAGCGTCGGCGATGCGGTGCGGCGCGGGATAGAGCAACTCGGCCCGCTTGAGATTCTTGGACCCCTTAAAATCGAAGCTCGGGGGAACGCCCGAGTCGCCAGGGTTCCTCCAGTAGGTCTTCCAGCCCAGGTCCATGCGGAGCTGAACGCCGGCGATGAGGCTCGCCTTGCCGTCGATATCGGGCGTGCCAGAGACGAGCCGCACTTTCGAATCGGTGGAGGAGACCCAAGCGGACTCGCCAGGAACTCGCGGCAGCTCCGATGCGCGGCGAGGCAATGCACAAGAAAGCGCCAAGGACGAGCCCAAGCAGCGACGGGAAAGAGCGATGCGGAGGGAAAGATACAAACATGGGTTCCAAAGAGGTTGCGTGAGATGCTCGCAACTCTAGCGGCATGACTGTTTCGATGCGACCTCGCGAACAACGCAATGTCTCAACCTTTCGTGAGGGCGCTTGCGGCGAAAATGCCTCGCTCAGCCTTAATTGAGTGTTGCCTCTTTTCAAGCGGCGGAACTGATGTAGTCTTAGTGTCATGTCAGCTCGCAGCACGCACAAGCCGCAACGCGAAGGCTATCTCGACGGTCAACTGCTCATCGCCATGCCGGCGATGGGAGACCCGCGCTTTGCCCGCTCGGTCATCTATATGTGCGCGCACTCGGCCGACGGCGCCATGGGCATCATCATCAATCAGCGAGCACCCAATATCAATTTCACCGAGCTCCTCGAGCAGCTCAACATCGTGCCGCCGCAAGACCGCATCAGGCTTCCCGCAGGGCTTACCGGCATGGCGGTGCATCTCGGCGGACCGGTCGAGACGGGACGCGGCTTCGTGCTCCACAGCGCCGACTATTTCAAGGCCGAGAGCACGTTGCCGATCGACGAGAGCGTGTGTCTCACAGCGACCATCGACATCCTGCGCGACATCGCCAAGGGCAGTGGCCCCGACAAGGCGCTGCTCGCACTCGGCTACGCCGGTTGGGCCCCTGGCCAGCTCGAAAGCGAGATCCACGCCAATGGTTGGCTGAACTGTCCGGCCGATCCGGAGCTCATCTTCGATCCGGAGGTCGATCGCAAATATCATCGCGCGCTCGGCAAGATCGGCATCGACCCGATCCGCCTCGTCAACGATTCAGGACACGCTTAGGAGGTCGGGCGCGGTGCGGGCAGCGCCTGGAGCGGGCTCGCGGCAGGTGGCTGAACCTCCATGCCCTTCGGCGCGGCTTGTGGCGCACGCGCCCTCTCCCGCTCCTTGCGCTTGCGGTGGCTGGCGAGAGCGGCCAGCAGGTCGGCCACCTCCTTGGGCGCCATCGGCTCTCCGTAATAGAAGCCCTGGCCGTACTCGCAGCCGATCGAACGGAGATAAGCCGCATCGGCCGCCGTCTCCACGCCCTCAGCCACCACTTCCTTGCCGAGCTCGTGAGCGAGCGCGATGACGGAGCGCAGGATGAGAGGGGTCGAGCCGTTGAGCCCACTGTCGCGCACGAGCGATCGGTCGACCTTGATCGTGTCGCAGGGGAAGCGGTGGAGATAGCTTAGCGAGGAATAGCCGGTGCCGAAATCGTCGAGCGCGAGGCTCGCGCCGAACGTCTTGAGCCAGGTCAGGATCTCGACTGCGCGCTCCGGATTCTCCATGACCAGAGAACTCGGTGATCTCAAGCTTGAGCGTGCCCTTGGGCACGGCCTCGCGCGCGAGCATCAGCCTGATCTCCTGCACCATGTCCTGGCGGAAGAGCTGACGGCTCGACACGTTGACGCTGACGAAGAGCGGGTCGCGATCACGGGGCAGAACCTTGTGCCAGCGCACCGCCTCCTCGAGCGCCTGGCCGAGCACATAGCTGCCGAGCTCGACGATCAGGCCCGTTTCCTCGGCGAGCGGAATGAAGTCCTCGGCGCCCAGCCGCCCGCGCGTCGGATGATCCCAGCGAAGCAGGGCCTCGAAGCCGGCAAGCTGGTTGGAGGCAAGCCGCGTGATCGGTTGATAGAGCACCAAGATCTGCTGGCGCTCGATCGCCTTGCGGAGATCGCTCTCCAGCGGAAGCTTGCTCTCGTCCTCACCGCGCATCGAGGGATTGAAGATCTCGATACGGTCGGCGCCAGAGCGCTTGGCGCGCAGCATGGCGATCTCGCCCTCACGCACGAGATCCTGCGCCGTCGCCTGCGTTCCGTCATGCACGACGATGCCGATCGAGGCGGTGAGGATGATCTCCTTCGAGCTGATCTTCATCGGCGTTCTGAGCGCGCGGCGCACGCGCTCGGCAAGCGTCGCGACCTGGTGCGGGTCGCTGCCGGAGATGAGGAGGATGGCGAACTGATCGCCGCCGAGCCGCGCCAGAGTGTCTTGCGGGTTCAGGTGGCGCGCCAATCTGCGGCCAAGCGTGAGCAGCATGGAGTCGCCGATGACGAGACCGAAGCTCTTGTTGACGTTCTTGAAGCGGTCGATGTCGATGAAGATAACCGTCGGGCGATTGGCCTGGCCCTCGCGCGCGCGGGTGATCGCGCCAGCCACGCGGTCCATGAACAGCTCACGATTGGGAAGCCCGGTCAGGCTGTCATGCACCGCGTCGTGCATCAGCCGCTCATGCGAACGTTTGAGGCTCGTCACGTCGCGCAGCAGACCGACGCAACGAAGTAGCCGAGTGTTCTCGCTTTGGGCGGCATGCGCCTTCAAATCGTACCAGAGATAGGTGCCGTCGTGACGCCTGAGGCGAAAATCAAGCATGAGATCGCCGCCCTGCTTCTCCTGCAGCGACCACAGCATCAGGCGGAAGCGTTCGCGGTCTAATGCATGCATATGCTGGAGAAACTCCTCGACCGGCACGTTGAGGGCGCCGGGGTCGAGCCCGAGCTCCTTCTCGACCTCCTCGGCCACTGTGATCTGGTCCTTGCCCGCGCTCCATTGGAAGACGTGGCCCCCCGAGCCATCCACGGCGAGCGACTTCATCTGCACGAGACTCGGCGGCCCAAGCTGGAGCGGCCCTCCGGCCGTGCGGAAAGCGAATTGCGTGACGGTGAAGCCGAGCAGGACGAGGATGAGCACAAGGCCCGCCACCAGCCCCGAGATGACGATGTCGCCGGAGAGCTTGCCGAGCACGATCATTGCGGCGCCGAACAGCCAGACGATCAAGAGAAGCCAGCTTGGGATGAGCGAGAGCGCGCGATCTTGTCCGCGCAAGGCAAGATAAGCGATGAGGCCAGTGCCGACTCCGGCAATCGCCACCGTCGAGGCGCGCGCCAGGCCGGAGGCGAAGCGCGGATCGACGACGGCGACCACGATCAGACCGAACTGGGCGGCGATCCAGCACCAGAACAAAGTCTTGATCCAGCCGTGCCAAAGCCCGATGCGGAGGAACGTGTAGAGGAAGAGGACGAGGCTCGCCGCAAGCCCCGCTTCAGCCGCCGCACGGTAAAAGGCCGTGCGGTCGGGGCCCACGGGGAAGAGCTTGTTCCAAAAGCCGAAATCGACGCAGAAATAGACGAGGGCCATCCACGCGATGAGCGCAGTCGCGGGGAAGATTGCCCGGTGATTGGCAGCAAAGATCGCCGTCAAGAAGATGGCGAGCAGTCCGGTGATGCCGAGCAGCACGCCGTTGAACAGCATGCGGTCCTGCTGTTTCGACTGATAGGCGTTAGGGTCCCAGAGGTTGAGACGCGGGACTTGAGGCGAGCTCAGCTCGGCGGCGAAGGTGACGGTCTGCCCCGGCTCGAGGTTCAAACGGAACATGTCCGCGCGATCGCTCTTGAGCGGCTCGGGGCGGAAGCCTAGCGACGGCGTCACCGCGGAGATACGGGGAGCGTCGAGCTCTGGCCAGAACACGCGCGAATTGGCGAGCGTGTAACGTGGCGCGACCAGCCAGCGCACGATGGGCTCGGAGGTCGGGTTCGACAGCGCGAAGACGAGCCAGCCGGGATTGGTGCCAGGCGTCGCCGCCTGCACCGCCATGCGGCCGATATAGCCGTCGGGCCCTGGCGCCGTCTCGAGCTGGAGCTTGTCGCCGCGGCCCTCATAGAGCTCGCCCTTGGCGGTGATGTCGATCTTCTCTTGGTCGGGCGTGACTTTGATCGCCTCTACGGCGCGGGCGAGGCCAGACGGCAGAAGCAGCAGAGCGACAAGAGCGGCGCGCATGAGCGCAGCTTTCCGTCCTCCCCGACGGCGAAGCCAGGAGGCCGCTTGCTCCACCCTCAAGCCGCTCAACTCACCAACCCTCCCCGTCTTGCTCGGCGCTTCCCGACGGCACTAGCGGCGCATGTCGGTGTCGAGCAGCGCGTAAAGCAGATGGTCTTGCCAGACGCCATTGATCCGAAGATAGCGGCGCGCGAGACCCTCGCGCTGGAAGCCAGTCTTCTCCAGAAGCTTGATCGAGGCCGCATTGGTCGGAAGGCACGCCGCCTCGAGCCGGTGCAGCTCGAGAGAGTCGAACACGAAGGGGACGACGGCGCGGACGGACGCCGCCATATAGCCCTGGCGCGCGTATTTTGCGCCGATCCAATAGCCGAGCGTGCAGGACTGGGTGACCCCTCGCCGCACATTGCAGAGCGTAAGCCCGCCGACCAGCGCCCCGCTCGTCGCAGAAAAGATGAACAGCGCGTAGCCCACATCCTCGCGGAGATCGCGCAGATAATGGCGCACGCGGCGGCGGAAGGAGGCGCGGGAGAGCTCATCGTTGGACCAGAGCGGCTCCCAGGGGGTCAGGAATTCGCGGCTTGCGGCCCTGAGCTCGGCCCAGGCGGGATAATCCGACATTTGCGGCGTGCGCAAGACAACCCGGTCGGACTCAAGTACCGGACCGAGGTCGCTCGCAGACGCCGCTCGCAACAAAGCCATGGTTTGAAGACCCCCTTCAAGCGGCCTGGCTCGACGGAATTGTGAATTTTTCCGCCACCCTCTCGAATCTTGCAACATGAAGAATGGGCCCTACCGTGGCAAGGCTGACCGGGGAGGCGAGAACCGCCGCAACCAAGGCTTGCAGGTCAGAGACCTGAACTTGCTCGACTTTCTCGATCAGCTCGGTTGTGGTGAGCGGCCGCCCATGGATCAGCACCTGGCGGGCAAGCTGCTCGGCGCGGGCGCTCGAGCTTTCGAGCCCTGCCAAGAGACCCATCTTGAGCTGTGCCTTGACCCGGGCGATTTCATCCTCGCGGAAGCCTTTCTCGGCTGCCTTCAGCAGCTCCTCGCGGATCACGGCGATCAGCTCATGCGCCCGGTCTGGACCGCCGGCGGCGTGGACCGCGAACATACCGCTATCCGAAAGGCCGCTTGCGAAGGCGTAGATCGCGTAGCAAAGCCCGCGCCGCTCGCGCACCTCCTGGAAGAGGCGCGAGGACATGCCGCCGCCGAGCGCGCCGGCACAGATCTGGGCGGTGAAATAGTCGGGGTGCCGATAGGCCGGCGCCTCGAAGGCGAGCACGAGATGGGTCTGCTCGAAGGGCTTGTCCGAGCGCCTCATCCCACCAGCATAGATCGCGCTCTCAGGCTCTGGCGAAGTATCGGCATTGAAGGACGCAAGACGCCGCTCGGCCTCGGCGACGAGCAAAGCGTGGTCGACCGCGCCTGCCGCGGCGAGAACCATGTTAGGCCCGTGATAGTGGGTCGAGAGATAGGCGCCGAGATGGGTGCGCTTGAAGCAGGCGACGCTCCTGGCAGTGCCGAGGATCGGCCGACCCACCGGCTGGTCGGGGAAGGCGGCCTCCTGCACCAGGTCGAATACGATGTCCTCAGGCGAATCCATGGCGGCCGCGATCTCCTGGAGGATCACGTCGCGCTCGCGGGAGAGCTCGGCTCGATCGAAGCGCGGGGCAAGGATGATGTCGCTCAATATGTCGAGGGCAAGGGCTAAGTCCTTGCGCATCACGCGCGCGTAATAGGCGGTCGAGTTCGACACCGGTCGCGGCGTTGAGCTCGCCACCGACCGCCTCGATCTCCTCGGCGATGTCGCGAGCGCTCCGCCGCGCCGTGCCCTTGAAGGCCATATGCTCGAGGAAATGCGCAACCCCGTGCTCGCCGGGCGCCTCGCTCCGGCTGCCGGCGCCGATCCAGATACCGAGCGACACGGTCTCGACCTCGGCCATGGCGTGACTGATGACGGTCAGACCGTTAGCAAGCTCTGAGCGCTCGACACTCACGCGCCAACCCCGGCGCGGCGCCCTTGCGATTTGTGCGTGTTGCCCTCAGCGCGGGCATGGCGCGTGATGAAATCGGCGACCGCCGCATAGTCGTTGGGAAGAACGGCGCAACGCTCGTGCTGGCCGAGCCTTAGCCGCAAGCGCTCGGGCTGCTCGGGGACACGGCCAGTGGCGCGCGCGACGACCTCGGGGAACTTGGCGGGATGAGCGGTAGCGAGCACCACCATGGGGGTTGCGCCCAGCCCGCTCTCAGCGCGCGAGGCAGCGACGCCGACAGCGGTATGCGGATCGGCGATCACGCCGGTCTCCTCTGCCAGCCAGCGAATGGTCATCTCCGTCTCGTGCTCTCCCACCGAATGAGCGGCGAACAGGCCGCGCAAGGCTTGAAGTTCGGCGTCATTCAGGCGGAAGGCGCCCGTCTTGCGGAGCTCCTCCATCAGCGACCTCACGCGAAGAGCATCGCGCCCGGCAAGCTCGAACAGAAGACGCTCGAAATTGCTCGCAAGCTGGATGTCCATGCTCGGGCTTGAGGTGGCAATCACGCCGTGCGGCTCGTAAACCCCCGAGGCAAGCGCCCGTGGGAGACTGTCGTTGAGGTTCGTGGCGATAACGAGGCGCGCGATCGGCAAGCCCATCTCTCGCGCCGCGTAACCCGCGAAAATATCACCGAAATTTCCAGTCGGCACGGAGAAGGCGACGGCGCGATGAGGCGCGCCGAGCGTGACTGCGGCGGTGAAGTAGTAGGGGATCTGCGCGAGGATGCGGGCGAAGTTGATCGAGTTGACGCCGGTCAAGCCGAGACTGTCGCGAAGCTTGGCGTCGGCGAACAGGGACTTCACGATCACCTGGCAGTCGTCGAAGGTTCCTTCCAGCGCGATGTTGTGGACGTTCGGCTCGGTCGACGTCGTCATCTGGCGGCGCTGCACGTCGCTCACTCTACCCTTGGGGTGGAGGATGAAGATGTCGATCGCCTCGAGCCCGCGAAAGGCCTCGATCGCCGCTGCACCCGTATCGCCGGAGGTGGCGCCGATCACCGTGGCGTGCGCGCCCTTGCGCAGCAAAGCTCGGTTCATGAGCCTTGCCACCACCTGCATGGCGAGGTCCTTGAAGGCGAGCGTCGGCCCATGAAACAGCTCGAGCAGGAAACAGTTCGGCCCGATCTGATGGAGCGGAACGACGGTCGGGTGGTGGAAGCTGCCAAAGGCCTCTTCCAGTACAGCTTCGAGGTCCGGGAGGCAGGGATCGCCCTCCAGAAACGGACTCATGATGCGGTAGGCGGCATCGGCATAATCGAGGCCGGCGAGAGAGGAAATCTCAGACGGCGAGAGCCTCGGCCAGGACTCCGGCAATAAGAGGCCGCCGTCGCTCGCCATGGCGGCAAGGAGCGCGCCCTCGAAAGAGAGCGGCGGCGTCTCGCCGCGCGTGCTGATGAATCTCACCTCTGACCTCAAAGCTCAAGAAATGGGCGGTTGCGGGCTGACCCTAGCCTTGCCTAAGCGCCCCCGCAACAAGGCCAAAGCGGCTTCGCCTTCAGGGTATCCGCCGGCGATAAGCGCCTCTAACGTAAACGAGATAGATGACGACGACGGCGCCCGCGAGCAGGAACCAGGTGATCGCGTACTGCAGATGGTTATTGGGGAGCTCGAGGCGGGTCTGGCCGCCCTCGGGCCAGCCGCTCGGCACGTCGCTCTTCTCCGCTTCGAGGAAGAACGGCGCGGGGTCCATCGTCGCCGTGGGGAACATCGAATAGATCATCCCGGAGAGATCGCGCCAAAACCAGCGGTTGGCAGCGGGATCATTGTCGGGCGTGAAGAGGCCCTGGGTTTCCGGGAGTCGAACGAGCCCCGTGATATCGACCTCCCCTTCCAGTTGGCCCGCGGCGCGGGAAGAAGGGTCTCTCAGATTGACCGGCACGAAGCCCCTGTCGATCAGCACCAGGTCGCCCTCGACGCTGCTGAAGGGCGTGATGACGTGCCAGCCGGGCTCCCCGTCGTCCGACAACGCATAGAGGTAGCGCTCCTTGGCATGGTCGAAGCTCCCCTTGGCGTGCACGCGGTAATAAGAGGGGTCGCGGCTTTCGCGTGAGACGGCAATCGCCTCTTTGAGCGTGATGGGCGCCCCCTTGGCGCGCGCCTCGATCTCGGCGATCAGACCTTCCTTCCAGGCGAGCCGCTTCAGCTGCCACACGCCGAGCCCGATCAAGAGGGCCACGATCGCAAGCGTGAACAGGGTGAACCAGGCGAGACCCTTGCGCGTCATGACAGGCGCCTAATCCGAGGCGAGCTTGCCCTCTTCGGCCTTGTGCTTGAACTGGAGGGCAATCATCACGCCCTTGAAGGACCGAAGCAGGATGAGGGGCAGCAGGATCGAAAGCGAGCCCCAGAGCAGAGCGTGTAGCCAGTAAGGCGGGGCGTAGAGCACCTCGACGATCAGCGCCGCGCCAACCACGATGAAGCCCGTCACCAGGATGACGAAGACAGCAGGACCGTCACCTGAATCGGCGAAGTTGTAGTCAAGCCCGCAAACATTGCAGCGGGGCGCAAGCGTGAGATAGCCATCGAACAGCTTGCCGCGACCGCAGTTGGGACAGTGGCCGGTGATCCCAGCCCACAACGTCGCGCCGAACGATTTCGGCTCTTGTCCCGGCTTGGCAATGCTCATCGCGATAGCCTCAAACGAACAAGGGGGGCGGCCTTGAAGACCGCCCCCCGAAGACTGCGCTGATCCGCGCTGGTTAGCCAGCCGGATAGTTGCTGCCCGCGCCCCACACATAGATGCAGGTGAACAGGAACAGCCATACCACGTCGACGAAATGCCAATACCAGGCGGCGGCCTCGAAGCCGAAATGCTGCTTCGGCGTGAAATCGCCCTGCATCGCCCGGACCAGCATCACCGTCAGGAAGATGGTGCCGACGATGACGTGGAAGCCGTGGAAGCCCGTCGCCATGAAGAAGGTCGAGCCGTAGATATGGTGGGCGAAGGCGAATCCGGCATGGGCGTACTCATATGCCTGGCAGGTGGTGAACAAGATGCCGAGCACGATGGTGCAGGCAAGGCCCATGACGAGCCCGCGGCGGTTGCCCTCCAGCAGAGAGTGATGCGCCCACGTCACGGTCGTGCCGGAGGTGAGCAGGATGAGCGTGTTGACGAGGGGCAGGCCCCAGGGATTGAAGGTGTGGGCGAACCAGCCGAGACCCGCGACGTCGGTGTCGGCGCTCGGCACCGGCGGCCATTGTCCACCAAGGACTTGGGTCTTGGCGTAGGTGATGGCACTATCGGCATAGAGCGCGGCGTCGAAATAGGCCCAGAACCAGGCGACGAAGAACATCACCTCAGAGGCGATGAACAGGATCATGCCGTAGCGCAGATGAAGCTGCACGACCGGGGTCTCGTAACCCTCGTGCGCCTCCCTGATCACCTCCCGCCACCAGCCGAACATCGTCCCGATGACGATCACGAGCCCGGGAAGGACGTACCAGAGATGCGGCGTGCCGGCCTTTTTTGAGATGAAAAACATAATCGCGCCAACAGCGAGCGTGAGCGCGCCGACGCCGCCGATGACCGGCCAAGGACTCGGATCGACGAGATGATAATCGTGTTGTGGTTTGGCGTGCGCTTCGGCCATCTTTCGCTCCCGTTTCTCCCAAACTTGTGAGGCGAGTTCGCCTCAAACGCTCAAACTCGTCACGATCCTGAATTTCCCGCTGGCGGTGCCACAGCAACGCCCGAACCGTTTTCGCTGCGGTAGAAGGTGTAGGACAAGGTGATCTCGTCGATAGTCTTGGTGTCGTCATCGTCGACGATCTTCGGATCGACGAAGAAGGTCACCGGCATCTCGACGCTCGCATGGGGCGCAAGCGTCTGCTGCTTGAAGCAGAAACATTCGATCTTGGTGAAGTAGCGCCCGGCAAGCTCGGGCGCCACGTTGAAAATAGCTTGGCCGGTGACCGGGACCGACGAATTGTTGGTCGCCTTGAAGAAGGCGAGAGCGGTCTCGCCGATCTTGATCTGCATGACGCGCTGGTCCGGCGCGAAGGTCCAGGGGAGCGCGCCATCGACATTGGCGTCGAAGCGAATGCGAATGGTGCGGTCAAGTACTTTGTCGGCGCCGCGGTCAGCGCGCTGCGGGACACCGCCATAGCCGGTCGCCTGGCAGAACAGCCGATAGAGCGGCACCGAGGCGAAGGCCAAGCCCACCATGGCGGCGACCAGGCCGACTAGAGCAATCGGCAACAGCCCATGACGCCTTTCCCGCTGCTCGTTGCCGTTCCGTTGCGCGCTCATGGCCGATGCTGGCTCTCAGATAGGCCGATCGGCCACATGGCCGCCGAGCCTAACGATGGTGACGATGAAGAACAGCACGACGAGACCGAACAGGACCCACGCGATGGCGATGGATCGTTTGCGTTGGCGGCGTTTGCGTTCCTGTTCGGCATCTTGCATCACGACGTCCAGATATGCGGCAAGGCGCCGACGGGGATATTGAAGCCTTGCTCCACGAGCAGCACGGCGAACAGCAGGAAGAGATAAAGCACCGAATAGGCAAACAGGTCCTTAGCCGCGCGGGCAGCCTTCTCACCTTCCCGCTCGCGATAGCAAGCAAGAGCGAGCACGACGAACAGGGCGCCGAGGACCGAGGCCGCCGCCGCGTAGAGCGTGCCGCCGAGCCCGATGATAGCGGGCACCATGCCGAGCGGGGCGAGGATAATGCTGTAGATGAGAATCTGGAGCCTGGTTGCGTCCTCGCCCTTCACGACGGGAAGCATCGGCACGCCCGCCCGCTCGTAGTCGCGCGTCCTAAGAAGCGCGAGCGCCCAAAAATGCGGCGGCGTCCAGACGAAGATGATGAGGAAAAGGACGAAGGGTGCGAGGCTTACCGTGCCGGTTGCGGCAGCCCAGCCGATCATTGGAGGCAGCGCACCTGCGGCACCGCCAATGACAATGTTCTGCGGCGTCGCGCGTTTCAGCCACATCGTGTAGACGAAGACGTAGAAACCGATGGTGAAGGCGAGCAGCGCTGCTGCGAGCCAGTTGGCCATCAGGCCGAGACAAACCACCGAGCCAAACGCCAGCACCGAGCCGAAAGAGCGAGCCTCGGAGGGCGTCACACGGCCGCGCGGGATCGGACGGGCTGCAGTGCGCGCCATGGCCGCGTCGATATCGGCGTCGTACCACATGTTGAGCGCGCCGGAGGCACCGGCGCCGGCGGCGATGCAGATCAGTGCGGCAATGGCCAGCACGGGATGCATGGAGCCCGGCGCCGCCACCATGCCAACCAGCGCGGTGAACACCACGAGGAACATCACCCGCGGCTTCATGAGCGCGACATAGTCGGCGACGTCGCCGCCGGAATCGGCTTCAAGCGCCGCGGTCGTTACGGGATATGCGACGTCGGTCATGCCCAGTCTACTCACTCATCGATGTCATCCGGACGCGCCGAACCTCGCTTCAGCCGTCATTTGATGCGCGGCAGCGTCTCGTAGGTGTGGAACGGCGGCGGCGACGGCAGCGTCCATTCGAGCGTGGTGGCACCCGGGCCCCAAGGATTGGCGGCTGCCGGCACCTTGCGCGCGAACTGGGCGACAATGCCGTACAGGAACACGAGGAAGCCGGCGAAGGCGATGTAGGAGCCGATCGAGGACACCATGTTCCAGCCAGCGAACGCATCCGGGTAGTCGGCATAGCGACGGGGCATGCCGGCAAGGCCCAAGAAGTGCTGCGGGAAGAACGCGAGGTTGGCGCCGATGAACATCAGCCAGAAATGCAGCTTGCCGATGGTCTCAGAGTACATGTAGCCGGTCATCTTGGGCGACCAGTAGTACCAGGCGCCGAAGATTGAGAACACGGCGCCGAGCGACAGCACGTAGTGGAAGTGGGCCACGACGTAATACGTGTCGTGGAACGAGCGGTCGACGCCGGCATTCGACAGCACCACGCCGGTGACGCCGCCGATGGTGAACAGAAAGATGAAGCCGAGCGCCCACAGCATCGGCGTGCGGAACGAGAGCGAGCCGCCCCACATCGTGGCGATCCAGGAAAAGATCTTCACACCCGTGGGCACCGCGATCACCATCGTGGCGAACACGAAATAGGCCTGCGTGTTTACGCTGATGCCCGCCGCATACATGTGATGGGCCCAAACCACGAAGCCGATCACGCCGATGGCGACCATGGCGTAGGCCATGCCGAGATAGCCGAAGATCGGCTTGCGCGAGAAGGTCGAGACGATCTGGCTGACCATGCCGAACCCGGGAATGATCAGGATGTACACCTCGGGATGGCCGAAGAACCAGAACAGGTGCTGCCAGAGCAGCGGATCGCCGCCATGAGCAGCGTCGAAGAAGGCAGTGCCGAAATTACGGTCGGTCAAGAGCATGGTGATGGCGCCGGCCAGCACGGGCAAAGACAGGAGCAGCAGGAAGGCGGTGACCAGCACCGACCAGACGAAGAGTGGCATCTTATGCAGCGTCATGCCCGGCGCGCGCATATTGAAGATGGTGGTGATGAAATTGATGGCGCCAAGGATGGAAGATGCGCCTGCCAGATGGATCGCCAAGATCGCAAAATCCATGGAGGGACCGGGCGTGCCTCTGGTGGAAAGCGGCGCATACATCGTCCAGCCGCCTGCCACGCCGTTGGTGCCGGGAGGTCCGGGCATAAACAGGGAGGTCACGAGCAGTGTAAAGGCGGCGGCGACGAGCCAGAAGGAGATGTTGTTCAAGCGCGGAAAGGCCATATCGGGGGCGCCGATCATCAGGGGCACCATCCAGTTGCCGAACCCGCCCATCGTGGCCGGCATGACCATGAAGAACACCATGATCAGTCCGTGAGCGGTGACGAAGACGTTGAACATCTCGGGATTGCCGAAAATCTGCATGCCGGGCTGCATCAGCTCGAGACGCATGCCCATCGACAGCAACCCGCCGACGATGCCGCCAATCATGGCCAGGACGAGATAGAGTGTGCCGATGTCCTTGTGATTGGTCGAGAAAAGCCAGCGCCGCACGAACGACGGATGCTCGTCGTGATGGTGGGCTTCTTCTACATGGGCGGCTTTGGCCATGGCGTTCTTCCTTGTCTTCCCTATCGTTCCTTGATGTCCAGTCGCGTGCGAAGATCTCGGCTGAGCGGGCTGGCTGATTCTAGTTTTGGGCCGCAGCTACCTTATTCGTCTCCTCGCGCGAAGCGGTGGGCGCCTTGGTCTTGGCGACCCAATCGTTGAACTCCGCTTCAGAGACGACGCGGACGGCGATCGGCATGAAGGCGTGATTGCGCCCGCAGAGCTCGGAGCACTGGCCGTAGAACATGCCCTCGCGCTCGGCCCTGAACCAGGCTAGCTGGAGCCGGCCCGGCACCGCGTCGAGCTTGACGCCGAAGGACGGCACGGCCCAGTCATGAATGACGTCGTTGGCCTTGACCTGCACGACGATGTTCTTGTTCACCGGCACCACCAATTCATGATCCACCGTCAGCAGCCGCGGCTGGCCCGGCTTCAGATCGGCGTCCTGCACGATGATCGAATCGAAATGGATGCCCTGATCGGGATACTCGTAAGTCCAATACCACTGATTGCCCGTGGCCGTAACGGTGAGGTCGGCCTTGGGAAAATCGTACTGAGCGAAGAGGAGCCGGAACGAGGGGATGGCGATGGCGACCAGGATCAGAATCGGCACCACGGTCCAGGCGATCTCGAGCGGGGTGTTGTGGGTGGTGCGCGCCGGCTCTGGATTACGCTTCTCGTTAAAGCGCGACATCACATAGACGAGCAGCGCGAGAACGAAGAGCGCGATGATGGTGATGATAATGGTCACGTAGGTATGGAACGAGGTGATCTGCTCCATGATCGGCGTGTTGGCCTTCTGGAAGCCCATCTGCCAGGGAGCGGGCTGACCATCGCCGGTCTCGGCAAAGGCCGGCCCCGCAAAAGCGAGGCCAAACGCAACGATCAGAATTCGGTTGAGAATCGCCATTCCTGCACTCCTAAAGCCTGCTCCCTTAGCCCACCCTCTCCACGCAAAGAGACAGATGGATGCAAATCGTGACGGACAGGGCGAGACCAGCGTCGCCCACGCCGCTTGGCCGAGAGGCAAGGGGCGGCGCGAAAGTGTAGTCGCGATATCAGGCGTCGCCCCCACCGTAATTCTTGCTGCCAGACCCGCGCGCGGGTCTGGAGGCTCTTTTCGCATGTTCAAATCATAACGGCCACAAATTGGCAACACTCATGATTCATGCGATTCACTGTGCTGCTGCGGCATATGCACGCTCGCATACCGGCTTTACGGCAGACGGAGAAGTTTCCGCTCGGGCCAGCGCCGAAATTTGGCCCCAATACTCGGCGATGGCCGTTTTCCATGTCGTGCGCTCCTGTCGCAACCCACTTCATCTTCCTCGCGTCTTTGCTTAAGCCTTTTGCATGTGCGCCGTCGCGCGGCAGCAAGGCTTTCTGATACGTCATGGCCACGATGCCCCAAACGCAAAGCCGATTCTGCAAGGGACGCCAGATCGCCAAGCTCTCGGCGGCGCTCGCGGTCGTGCTCGGACTGGTGGGTCACGTCGATGCGCAAGAGGCCTCGCCCGAAGCCTCACCCGTCGCCACGGGACCGGGGAGCGTGGTGCGCGAAACGCACGGCGCCTGGCAGGTGAGCTGCCGCACGCCGCCCGGCGCCAAGGAAGAAAAATGCGCGTTGGTGCAGAGCGTCACGGCGGAGGACCGGCCGAATGTCGGGCTGACCGTCGTGTTCTACAAAGCGATCGGCGAGGACAAGAAGCTGTTGCGCGTGGTGGTGCCGCTCGGCGTGCTCTTGCCCACGGGACTCGGTCTCAAGATCGACGGGCAGGACGTAGGCAATGCGCCCTTCTTGAAATGCGGCAAGCGCGGCTGTGTCGCCGAGGTCGTGCTGCAAGACGAGGTGATCAACAAGATGAAGGCGGGCGGAACCGCCATGTTCATCATCTTCGACACGCCGGAGGCGGGCATCGGCATTCCGGTCAGCTTGCAGGGATTCGGCGACGCGCTCACCAGCCTGAGATAGGCCGCGGTCAAAGAGCAAAAAAAATCGGCGGCAGAAAAGGAGAATCCGCCGCCGATTACATCCGTCTTGGGGGACGGACTAGCGTCCCATCAGTGCAGGGTCGCAGATGGGACGGTGACTTGGCCGGTATATGGTTACCGCGGACCTGCCGTTCAAGGCCCGCGGGTTGCGACAGACGGCCTTAGAAGGCCTCGGCGTCGAAGATCTTGTCGATGTCGCCCCGCCAGGGTCCGCGATATTCGGCAAGCAGCCGGTCTGCGGGAGAGCGCCCCGCCTCCACAATCTCAAGCAGCGGCTCGAGCGCCTTGCGCTCGTCCTCGCCGTTCCGGTCGAGCCGCGCACGCCGGCGCAATCCGCCAAGCGCGATCATCACCACCTCGCGCGCAACATCGAGCAGTCTGTGCCGGTGGAACGGCGTCGCGAGCCCAAGCCGCGGCACCTGGTCCCGCAAAGCCTGAAGCTCGGAGAGGCTCCAGTCGGCGACGAGCGCGTACGCCTGGTCGAGGGCCTCGCTGTCGTAAAGGAGGCCGACCCAGAGCGCCGGCAGCGCGCAGAGCTGGGAGAAGTTTCCGGCATCGGCGCCCCGCATCTCGAGGAAGCGCTTCAGCCGGACATCGGGGAAGAGCGTGGTGAGATGATCGGCCCAATCATCGAGCGTCGGCAGGACGCCCGGAAGTGCTCCGAGCTTGCCCGCGAGGAAATCGCGGAACGAGGCGCCGGCGACGTCGACGTAGCTCTCGTCGCGATAGACGAAATACATCGGCACATCGAGCGCGTAATCGACATAGCGCTCGAAGCCCATGCCGTCCTCGAAGGCGAAGGGGATAAGTCCGGTGCGGTCGGGATCGGTGTCGCGCCAGATCTCAGCGCGATAGGACTGGTAGCCGTTCGGCTTCCCGTCGGTGAAGGGCGAGTTGGCGAAGAGAGCGGTCGCGATCGACTGGAGCGCGAGCCCGACACGGAGCTTCGTGACCATGTCGGCTTCGCTCGCGAAATCCATGTTCACCTGCACCGTCGAGGTGCGGAACATCATGTCGAGGCCGAGCCGCCCACGCTTCGGCATATAGCGCTTCATGATGCGGTAGCGCTCTTTCGGCATCACCGGCGTTTCGGCGAGCGTCCATTTCGGCGAGAAGCCGAGCCCGAGGAAGCCGAGCCCGAGCTCCTTTCCCACCTCGCCCACCTCGACGAGATGCTGGCGGATCTCCTCTTGCATCTGGTGCACGGTCTCGAGCGGCGCGCCCGAGAGCTCGAGCTGGCCGCCGGGCTCGAGGCTGATGGCCCCGCCCTTCGGGCAGTCTTTGCGGCGAAGCGCGATGATGTTGCCCTTCTCCAGCACCTCGTCCCAGCCGAAGCGATCGCGCATCGATTGGAGCAGCACGCGGATGCCCCGATCGCCCTCGTAGGGAACCGGCAAATGATCGGCGGTACGGAACACGAATTTCTCGTGCTCGGTGCCGATGCGCCATTCGCTCGCGGGCTTGCACCCCTCCTCGAGATAAGCGACGAGCTCATCGCGCGAGCGAATGACCGGGCTCTCAGGCCCACTCACCCGTGTCGACATGCAAGGAGGCTCCGCTTCGAGGTTGAGGGTTGGGACGCTTGCGAGGAGAGCAAGGCAAGCTCAGAGCGCAAGGGGCGGCCTTTATGGCGCTCGCCGCGTGGACCTTACAAGCGTTTCCTTTCTAGCGCCAATCGCCGAGTGCGGCATTCACAAGGGCGAGAGCGGCGACAGCGGCAGTGTCGGCGCGCATCACCCTTGGCCCAAGCGAAAAGGGGTGGACGAAGGGCTTTGCAAGGAGCAAGGAGCGCTCCTCGGGATCGAAGCCCCCTTCGGGCCCGATCAACACCGCAAGGGGTCCGCGTTTAATCGCTGCGAGCGCCTCGAGCGGCGAGGCCGACGGCGCAGCCTCATCAGCGAAGATCAAGGGCCGGCCGCCATCCCAATTGCTCAACACTTTGGTAAGCGGCTCGGGCGCCTCGACCTCAGGAACCCGCAATATGCCGCACTGCTCGGCCGCCTCGACCGCATTGGCGATGAGCCGGTCGACCTTGACGCGCTCAGCAACAGTGCGGCGGGTAAGAACCGGGCGAAGCACGCTCGCGCCGAGCTCAGTCGCCTTCTGCGCCATGTAATCGAGCCGGGCGCGCTTCAGAGGCGCGAAGAGATAATGCAGGTCGGGGCCGCGCTCTTGCGGGCGGGTCTGGTGCGAGACCATGGCGCGCGCCTTCTTCTTGCCGAGCGCAACAAGCGAGGCGCACCACTCGCCGTCCTTGCCGTTGAACAGCAGGATCTCGTCGCCTTCGCGAAGCCGGAGCACATTGCCGAGATAATGGGCTTGGCCGGGATCGAGCTCGAGTTCGGCGCTTGCCGCGAGCTTTGACTTGACGAATAGCCGCTGAAGCTTAGAGGGCATGGGAGAAATCAAGTCGAAGGGCCGGTGACGACACATGCCACGTCCAAACCCACAAGGCAAAGATGGCACTCTCGCCGACGCCTCGACGGTCAACATTATTGACCGCTTCGCGCCGAAAGCTGCCCTTCCCTATCTCAAGCTCGCCCGCTTCGACCGGCCGATCGGAATCTTCCTGCTCGCTTTTCCCTGCTTCTGGTCGGTGTCGCTCGCGGCCCGCAGCATCGGCGATGCCTATCCCGATCCCATTCTTCTCCTCCTCTTCCTGATCGGGGCCATCGTCATGCGGGGAGCCGGCTGCACCTATAACGACGTCGTCGATCGCGACATCGACGCTCAAGTCGCGCGCACGAGGACGCGGCCGCTGCCGAGCGGAAAGGTCACGCCCAAGGCCGCATTCGTCTTCATGGTCGCACTGTGTCTCGTCGGGCTTGCCGTGCTGCTGTCGTTCAACCGCTTCACCATATTGCTTGGGCTCGGGGTGCTGCCAATCGTCGCGCTCTACCCCTTCGTCAAGCGCATCAGCCATTGGCCCCAGGCCGTACTTGGGCTTGCCTTCAATTGGGGCGCTCTGATGGGTTGGGCGTCAGTGCTCGGGCGCCTCGACTTGGCCCCACTCGTCCTCTATGCCGGCGCCGTCTGTTGGACCATCGGCTACGACACGATCTACGCCCATCAAGATCGCGAGGACGATAGCCTGCTAGGGGTGAAATCGACGGCGCTTCGCTTCGGACGCGCCACCAAGCCATGGCTCACGCTTCTTTATTCGCTCGCCTGGCTCGCAATCACCATTGCGGGACTTCTGGCAGGCTCCGGATTTGCGTTCCTCATCGGCATGGCCGCCGCGGCGCTTCAGCTCGCCTGGCAGGTGACGACGCTCGACATAAACGATGCGGAGAACTGCCTCACCCGCTTCCGCTCGAACCGCGACTTCGCCGCGATCGTGCTTGCGGCAATCCTCATCGATATGGGGCTTGCAGCAATCCTGTGAGGAGAGCAGATAGACATCGGGCCTCGGAACGCGAACGTCCCGAGGCCCGGATGACGCCTTGCCTGTTATCTTCCTCGTGAAGAGGATGACGCCTTGCTGTTAGCTTCCCCCTGTGGCCGCCTTGGGCAGCCCTTTATTGCCACGATCCTGCCACAGAAGTTTTCCGAGACGCTTAATGGACGTTGTTAATGACTGGTATGCGGTGCCTACCTTGCCGCATGGTTGAGAGAATCTTCCCGAACGCCAATGACCGCGATTGAATCAAGAGAAAGGCCGCAGCAGACCCCCTCGCTCGAGGAGGATTACGAACTCCTTAAGCAGGCCGCGCGCGACGCTGGCGCTCTCGCGCTCAGCTATTTCCGCCAGCAGATCTCGGTCAACCGCAAGCCCGACGGTTCGGAGGTCAGCGAGGCCGACCTCGCCGTCGACACGGCGCTCAAGCTCGATCTCGCCAACAAGCGCCCCGACTATGGCTGGCTCTCCGAGGAGAGCGTCGACGACGGCGAGCGGTTGAAGCATCGGCGCGTGTGGATGGTCGATCCGATCGACGGCACCAACGCCTTCCTGCGCCACGTGCCGGAATGGACGATCTCTGCGGCTCTCGTCGAGGACGGCGTGCCGGTGCTCGGCGTCGTGTTCAATCCCGCTACTAAGCAGTTCTTCTCGGCGATGCGCGGCAAGGGCGCGTTCCTCAACGACGAGCCAATCAAGGCGAGCGGGAAGTCGACGCTCGACGGTGCGCTGCTCATCGCCAGTGGCGGCCTGTTCAAAAAGAAGATCTGGAAAGAGCCGTGGCCCGAGGTGAGTACGCGCTGGGTCAACTCGGTCGCCTATCGGCTTGCGCTGGTCGCTTGCGGGGAGGCCGACGCGACCATCTCGCTCTCGGGCAAATGCGAGTGGGATCTCGCCGCCGCCGCGGTCATCGTCACTGAGGCCGGCGGCATCATCACCGACCATCACGGCAAGTCGCACCCCTACAACTCCCCCTCGCCTCGCTTGTCGAGTCTGGTGGCGAGCGGGCCCAAGCTCCACCCGCTTCTCATCGAGCGCACAAACCGCGTAGACCTGTAGCCACTGATCCGACAAAGTCGCGGGGGTTTCGAACAAGAACGGCAGGAGCGGGCATGGCGGGGGCTAAAGCGAGCAAGAAGCAGCTGCTTCATCTCGTATTCGGGGGCGAGCTGACGACGCTCGACAGAATAGAGTTCAGCGATCTCAAGAAGCTCGACATCGTCGGCATCTATCCCAACTATGCCGAGGCCTACGACGCCTGGAAGGACGCCGCCCATCGCACGGTCGATGATGCGCATGTGCGCTACTTCATCGTGCATCTCCACCGGCTGCTCGACCCGGGCGAAGCGGGCGGCGCGGCCTAGAACAAAGGGCGCCAGGGCCCACGGGTTTTTCGCCTTAGGGGCGCCCGCAACCGCATGCTAGAAGATCGACGGGTACAGGCCGCCGGGCCGGTGGAAAATCGGGGAAGCGCTTGAAAGATAAGCTGTTCAGCGACGTCAGCAGCATCACCAGGAGCGCCGACGAGCTTCAGGTCGAATATTCGACCGGGGAGATCGTGGTGCGCATCTGGCGCGAGCATTTGCGCCCGCGCATCGGCATCCTGCTGATCGCCGCCGTCGCCATGGTCCTCACCGCCGCCACGACCGGCGCCATCCCCTTCCTCATCCAGCGGACGGCCGACGACGTGTTCGTCGCCAAGAACCAGCAGATGGTCTATTTCGTGACCGCGGCCATCGTGGTGGTGACCATCGTCAAGGCGATCGCCGAATATGTCGGCGACGTGGCGGTGAACTATCTCGGCAACCGCTTCATTGCCGATCTCCGCATCCAGATGTTCGCCAAGCTCGCCCGCGCCGATCTCAGCTTCATCCAGACGGTGCATTCGGGGCGGCTCCTGTCGAGCTTCCTCAACGACGCGACGCTGATCCGCGCCACGGCGAGCCGCTCTCTCGTCACCCTCGGCGAGAACTATCTCAAAGTCATCATCCTGATCGCCACCATGTTCTACATGGATGCGCGCTTCTCCGTGCTGATCCTCGTCTTCATGCCGCTCGCCTGGATCATGCTGTCGCGCCAGCGGCGCACGATGCGGAAATCGACCTCGAAATCGCTGCAGGAGACGGGCGACCTCTCGGCCCTCATCACCCAGACCTTGCGCGGCATGCGCGTGGTGCGCGCCTACCGCCAGGAGGACCGCGAAGAGCAGCGCGCCGTCTCCGCCATCAACCGCGCGCTCGAGTTCACCATGCGCGGCACGCGAGCACGTGCGCTGTCGAGCCCATCGATCGAGCTTCTCACCGGCCTTGGTTTTGCGCTCGCGATCTATTTCGCCGGCACCAAGGGTGTGCGCGGCGATCTCACGCTTGGCCATTTCATGGGCTTCATGACTGCAGCGCTCCTCATCTATACGCCGCTCAAGAGCGCGGCGACGCTGCAGACCCAGCTGCAAGAAGGCATGGCTGCCGCGAGCCGTGTATTCGGCGTGGTCGATCTCAAGGTGCATCTCGTCGAGGCGCCCGACGCGAAGCCGCTCGCGCTTAAAGAGGGCGAGATCGAGTTCAACAACGTCTCCTTCGCCTATGAGCCGCAAAACCCGGTGCTCAAAGGCGTGAGCCTCAAAGTGCCCCATGGCCGGACGGTGGCTCTGGTCGGCCCGTCGGGCTCAGGCAAGAGCACGATGGTCAATCTCGCGCTCCGCTTCTTCGATCCCGAGCGCGGCAAGGTGATGATCGACGGGCAAGACATCAAGCTCGTGACCATCGACTCGCTTCGTGACAAGATCGCTCTGGTGACGCAGGACCCGGTGCTGTTCGACGACACGATCCGCGCCAATATCGCTTATGGCGCCAAGCCGGTGGTCGAGGACGAGGTGATCGCCGCCGCCAAGGCCGCCGCCGCGCACGATTTCATCATGGGGCTGCCCAAGGGCTACGACACGCGCGTCGGCGAGGCCGGTGGCCTCCTCTCCGGCGGCGAGCGCCAGCGCATCGCCTTCGCGCGTGCGATCTACAAGGATGCGCCCATCCTTCTGCTCGACGAGCCGACCAGTTCGCTCGATTCAGAAGCGGAAGCAAAGGTGCAGATCGCGCTCGAAGAGCTGATGCGCGGCCGCACCGTGCTGATGATCGCTCACCGCCTGTCGACGGTGAAGAAGGCCGATCTGATCTGCGTGCTCGACCAGGGCCGCATCATCGAGACCGGACGCCACGACGAGCTCGTCGCCAAAGGCGGCCTCTATACCAGGCTGCATCGCACCCAGTTTGGCATCGCCGGAGGGTTCGCTGCCGCCTCGCCGGAGACCGAAGGCGCAGGCGCGATCGCCGTTGCCGGCGAATAGCGACGCGTAAAGCTTGATGTTGAAACGGCTGCTAGCATCGAAGCCCGTCGCGGCCATAGGCAGCGCGCTGCTCGCCGCCTATATCCGCCTCGTCTATGCGACGGGCACCATCAAGCGCGATCCGCCCGATACAGACGCCAAGCTGTTCGACCAGCATCCCCAGATCCTCGCCATGTGGCATGGGCAGTTCCTGCTCCTGCCGAAGCTGAAGCCCACGCGACCGGCCGACGTGCGCGCCATGGTGTCCCGCCATGCCGATGCCGAGATCATTGGCGCCGTGTTGGAGCGCTTCGGCATGCACCTGATCAGGGGGGCTGGCGCCGGCAAGAGGAAGCGGAACCGGGGCGGCGCCACCGCCATGCGCGAATCCTTGCGCGCGCTCGCCTCGGGCGCGACCGTCGCCATGACCGCAGACGTACCGCCGGGACCGGCGCGCAAGACGGGAGTGGGCATCGCCACGCTCGCTGCGATGTCGGGGCGGCCGGTCGTGCCGTTCGCCATCGCCACACGGAGATTCATCGCGCTTCCCACCTGGAGCGCCTTCACCATCAACCTGCCCTTCTCCACGCTTTCCATCGTGATCGGCGATCCGGTGCGGGTGAAGGGCGAGGATGCCGAGTCAATCGAAGCGGGACGTCTCGCGGTCGAGCGGGCGCTCAACGAGGTGACGGCGCGCGCCTATCGGCTCGTTGGTGCGAGCGATCCTCTGAACCGCCAAGAGGCGGTCAAACCGGGGCTGACGCTCAAGGCTTACCGCGTGCTCACCAAGCTTGCCGTTCCGCTCGCGCCGCTGATCCTCGCTTGGCGCACGCGACGCGGCAAGGAGGAGATCGACCGGCGCCCGGAGCGCTACGGCGTATCGAGCACGGCGCGGCCGACAGGGTTCCTCGCCTGGTTCCATGCGGCGAGCGTCGGTGAGGCAAACACAGCCCTCCCGGTGATCGAGACCATCGCCGCCGAGCATCCAGAGGTGAGGATCCTGCTCACCACCGGGACCGTCACTTCGGCGAGGCTTGCGCGCGCACGGCTTCCCAAGGGCGCGCTCCATCAATATGTGCCGCTCGACAATCAGGGCTTCGTGCAGCGCTTCCTGCAGCATTGGCGCCCCGACCTCGCGGTGCTGGTCGAGTCCGAGATCTGGCCGAACCTGGTGCTCGAGACCAAGGCGCAAGGCATTCCCCTGCTCCTGATCAACGGACGCATGTCGACCTCCACATTCCGGCGCTGGCGGCGACGCCCGGGCATGAGCCGGCCGATCTTCTCTTCTTTCGACCTCGTGCTCGCCCAGAACGATGCCCTGGCGGAGCGCTTCGCCCAGCTCGGCGCTTCGCGCGCGCTCGATGCCGGCAATCTCAAGGCCGATGCGCCGCCGCCGCCTGCCGACCTGCCCGGCAAGAGACGGCTTGCCGCCGCGCTCTCCGGCCGCACGGTATTCCTTGCCGCGAGCACGCATCAGGGCGAAGAGGATTTGATCGCGGTCGCTCATCTCACGATGAAGCCGAAGAAGGCTGACCTCCTCACCATCATCGTGCCGCGCCACCCGGAACGCGGACCGCTGATCGCCGAGCAGCTCAGAGCCGCCAATCTCAATGTCGCGCTCCGCTCAGAGGGGAAGCTGCCAGAGCCCAGCACCGACATCTATGTCGCCGACACGATCGGAGAGCTCGGCCTGTTCTACGCGGTCGCGCCGGTCGCCTTTGTCGGCGGCTCGCTCGTCCCGCACGGCGGGCAGAACCCGGTCGAGCCGATCAAGCTGGGCGCCGCGGTGCTGACGGGACCGAATTGGCAGAACTTTCGCGATTCCTACACCGACCTCCTCCGCGTCGGCGGCTGCAAGGAGGTGTCGGATGCCGCGAGCCTCGCCGAGGCGGCACTCGGTCTTCTCACCGATGCGCCCGCGCGGAGGCTCATGACGTCGCGTGCCGAAGCCGCGATCGCCGCCATGAGCGGGGCGCTGCCGCGCACGCTCGCAGCGCTCGAGCCCTATCTTCCACCCAAGACGACGCTGCAACATGCCTCTTGAGGCGCCGTCCTTCTGGTATCGCCCTAAGGGGGCGCTTTCCGCGGCGTTCGCTCCGTTGGGCGCGCTCTATGGCAAGATCGCCGAGGCGAAATTCGCCGGCGCGACACCCTATCGCTCGCGCCTTTCGGTGATCTGCATCGGCAATTTCACCTCAGGAGGCGGCGGCAAGACGCCGACCGCGATCGCGATCGCCTCTCTGCTCGCGGGCCTTGGCGCCAAATCCTGCTTCCTCACGCGCGGCTATGGCGGCAAGAGCAAGGGTCCCATCCTAGTCGCCACGGGCGCAGGCGCGGCGGAGGTCGGAGACGAGCCTCTGCTCCTGGCGGAGGTGGCGCCGACGATGATCTCGGCAAACCGTGCAGCCGGCGCCAAGGCGATCGAGAACATTGATGCCACCGCGATCGTCATGGATGACGGCTTCCAGAACCCGGGTCTGGCCAAGGACCTGTCGCTGATCGTGGTCGATGCAGGGCTTGGCGTCGGCAATGGGCTCGTCATGCCTGCGGGACCGTTGCGCGCGCCGCTCGATCCCCAGATTGCCCGCGCTGACGCTCTGATCATCGTCGGCACCGGCGGCAACGCGGCGCCGCTCGAACAGGCCTTCACGGCAAGGGGCAAGCCAGTGTTGAGGGCGCGCGTGGTTCCGCGCCAGGACAAACGCTGGCTCGGCGTGCTCCCTGTGATTGCTTTTGCTGGAATCGCGGCGCCGGAAAAGTTCTACGCGACGCTCTCTGCCAACGGCGCGCGCGTTCTCGCCAAGCACTCCTTCGGCGATCATCACCGCTACAGTCGCCGCGAGGCGGCGGCGCTCTTGAAAGAGGCCGAGGAGCGCAAGGCCATGCTGGTCACGACCGAGAAGGACTTCGTACGGATCCCCGACGAGGAGGGCACGCCGCTCGGAGAGCTCAAATTCCGCTGCCGCCCCTTCGCCATCGCGGTCGAGTTCGAGGACGAGGCGGCGGTGAAGGCGCTCCTAGCTAAGGCACTCGCCAAGCCGTGACTACTTCGCAGGCGTGGGGTGGGTCTCGCGGAAGCGCTTGAGCGAAGTCGCCGCGTCGATATAGGCCTCCTGCAGCTCGACGCTCCAATAGCGGAGCTCGTCGAGCGGGATGGTGCGCCCCGTGACCGCGCAGCGAACGAAGTCGCCCGGCGAGAGCACCTGCACCTCGCCGTCGAGATATTTGAGCTTGGCCTCGCCCTTGAAGCCGAGATTGCGTTCGAAACGGTTCATCAAAGCGAAGCTGCTCAATTCTTGTCGTTGCGTGTTGCCACAATATAATCAAGCCAATGCGGCGCGCCAGTGTCCTCGTCAGATCTAAAGCAGAGTTCCCTGCTTGTCATTTTGGCCGCCGCGCTTCTTCCGCACGCCGTCTTCCCTGCGCGGGCGAGCATCGGCATGAGCGCCGACATGGCCGTCGGCGAACTCGATATCGAGGGCAGCGCCCGAATTGACCTCTGAGGCGCGCCGCACCATGTCGCCCTCGGCGTCGCGCACCAGAGCGAAGCCCCGCGCGAGCACGTTGTGATAGCCAAGGGTCTGGAGGAGCTTCGCCTGGCCGTCGAGACGGCGCCGCGAGCGCTCCAGCATGGCGGCAACGGCCCTCCCGCTTGCGCGGTTGAGGCGCGTCAGCCGCTCGCGACCGGCAAGCGTGGCGCGGGCGACCACATGCGGCCTGAGCCGCGTGGCCGCGCGCTCGAGCGCGGTGCGATGAGCGCGCGCATTTGCAATCAGGGCGCGCTTCAGCCGCCCGCTCGCAGTATCGAAACGCTGGCGGGGTAGATCGAGGATGTTGGCTCTGCGTGGCAGGCCGCGGGTGGCAGCAAGGAAGCGCCCGCGCCGCGACTCGAGCGCCCGGCGCAAGATGCTCGCAGCGCGGAGGCCGTAGCCCGTCACCGTGATCAAGAGATCGGCGCGAACGGGAACCGCGCGCTCGGCCGCCGCGGTCGGCGTTGGCGCACGCCAGTCAGCGACAAGATCGATGATGGTCCAGTCTGTCTCATGGCCTACCGCCGAGATGAGCGGGATCGCTGACGCTGCGACCGCGCGGGCCACGATCTCCTCGTTGAAGCCCCACAGATCCTCGAGGCTGCCGCCGCCGCGGGCGACAATGATGAGATCAGGGCGCGGGATCGTGGCGCCGATCATCAGCCCGTTGAAGCCGGCAATGGCCGCCGCAACCTCCACCGCGGAGGTTTCGCCCTGCACGCGCACCGGCCAGACCAGCACATGGCAGGGAAAGCGGTCCTCGAGGCGATGCAGGATGTCGCGGATCACCGCGCCGGTTGGAGAGGTGACGACGCCGACGATGCGCGGCAGGAAGGGCAGTGCCTTCTTGCGCGCCTCATGGAACAGGCCTTCCGCGGCGAGCATCTTCTTGCGCTGCTCGAGCAGAGCCATGAGAGCGCCGACGCCGGCCGGCTCGAGCTCGTCGATCACGATCTGGTATTTGGAGCGGTCGGGATAGGTGGTGACGCGGCCCTTTGCCACGACCTCGAGCCCCGCCTCGGGCTTGAACTTGAGGCGTGCGAAGGTGCTCCGCCAGATCACCGCCTCGATGCAAGCGTTCTCGTCCTTCAGCGTGAAATAGCAATGGCCCGACGAATGCGGGCCCTTATAGCCCGAGATCTCGCCGCGCAGCCTGACGAGGCCATAAGCGTCCTCGACCGTCCGCTTCAGAGCGAAGGCAAGCTCCGAGACGGTATATTCGACGAGATTCGTCGTCGTGCTTACGGTGCGGTCAGCCATTGGTGTCCTTCACGAAGCCATGCAATACAGGTCCGAGATGCGGGCGACAAGCGGAGCCGGGCCGGAATGAATGTGCTGTTGATCGGGGCCGGCGGGAGAGAGCACGCGCTCGCCTGGAAGCTCAAGCAAAGCCCCCTTCTCGACAGGCTCTATTGCGCGCCGGGCAATGCCGGGATCGCGGCTGTTGCCGAATGCATCGCCCTCGACGTTGCGAATCACGATGCCGTAATCCGCTTCTGCAAGGAGAAGGACATCGGCCTCGTGGTAATCGGGCCTGAGGCGCCCCTCGTCGCCGGTCTCACCGACGATCTCGAAGCCGCCGGCATCAAAGTGTTCGGTCCATCGAAGGCGGCAGCCCAGCTCGAAGGCTCGAAAGGCTTCACCAAGGATCTGTGCGCCGCACACGGCATCCCGACCGCCGCCTATCGCCGGTTTGCAGATGCAGTTGGCGCGAAGGCCTATGTCGCGACGCAAGACCTGCCCATCGTGATCAAGGCGGACGGGCTCGCCGCCGGGAAGGGCGTGACCATCGCCACGACGCGGGAGGAGGCTGAAGCCGCAACGGACGCCTCTTTCGGTGACGCCTTCGGGACGGCGGGCGCAGAGGTGGTGATTGAGGAGTTCCTAGAAGGCGAGGAGGCGAGCTTCTTCGCTCTGGTGGACGGGGCGACGGCTCTCCCGCTCGCGACCGCCCAGGACCACAAGCGCGCCTTCGACGGCGACAAGGGCCCTAACACCGGCGGCATGGGCGCCTATTCGCCGGCGCCCATCATGACGCCCGAGCTTTGCGCCCGCGTGATGGAGGAGATCGTCATGCCGACGGTGCACGCCATGCAAAAGCGCGGGACGCCCTTCAAGGGCGTGCTCTATGCCGGGCTGATGATCAAGGACGGAGCGGCCAAGCTGATCGAATATAATGTGCGTTTCGGCGACCCCGAGGCACAGGTTTTGATGATGCGGCTCAAGTCTGACCCGCTTCCTGCCCTGCTCGCTGTGGCCGACGGCGATTTGGGCGGCATCACGCTCGACTGGCACGACGATCCGGCGCTCTGCGTGGTGATGGCGGCTAAGGGCTATCCCGGCGCCTATCAGAAGGGCACCGAGATCAAGGGGCTCGACGAAGCGGCCGCCGATCCCGACGTGCAGTTCTTTCATGCCGGCACGAAACGCGACGGCGCGCGCATCGTGGCCGATGGTGGGCGGGTGCTCGGCGTTACCGCGCGCGGCAAGGACATCGCCGAGGCAAAGGCGCGCGCCTATGCGGCGGTCGATAAGATCGACTGGCCGGGCGGCTCCTGCCGCCGCGACATCGGCTGGCGCGCTCTATCCGGGTGTCCTTCACTCGAATAATAATAGCGGGCGGAGGGGTTATGTCGGCCAAGCATCCGGTCCTTGCCATCACGGGCTCATCGGGCGCCGGCACGACCACGGTGACCACGACCTTTCAACAGATTTTTCGCCGCGAGGGCGTCAACGCGGCGATCGTCTATGGTGACGCCTTTCATCGCTACGATCGCGACGGAATGCGAGCGAAGATGGAAGAGGCGCAAGCCAAGGGCGCGACGAATTTCAGTCATTTTGGCCCCGAGGCCAATCTCTTCGAGGAGCTGGAAACGCTGTTCCGCGTCTATGGCGAGTCCGGAATTGGGAAGGTCCGCAAATATCTGCACGAGGAGGAAGAGGCCGCACTACATCAGCAGAGGGCCGGCACGTTTACGCCCTGGGAGGACCTGCCGGCAGGGACCGACATGCTCTTTTACGAGGGGCTGCACGGCGCCGTCGTCACCGATAGGGTCAACGTCGCCACGCATGCCGACCTCCTGATCGGCGTCGTCCCGGTCATCAACCTCGAATGGGTGCAGAAGCTCCATCGCGACAGATTGGTGCGCGGCTACAGCCAAGAGGCGATCGTCGACGCGATCCTGCGCCGCATGCCCGACTACATCAATTACATCTGCCCTCAGTTCTCGCAGACTCACGTCAATTTCCAGCGGGTGCCGACCGTCGACACGTCGAACCCGTTCGTCGCGCGCGACGTTCCGAGCGCCGACGAAAGCATGCTCATCATCCGCTTCAAGAATCCGCGGGGCATCGACTTCCCCTATCTTCTGTCGATGTTGTCGTCCTCGTTCATGTCGCGGCCGAACACCATCGTCTGCCCGGGCGGAAAAATGCCGCTCGCCATGCAGCTGATTTTCACGCCCATGGTCTGGCAATTGATGGAGCGCAAGCGGCGTGCGCCGTGAAGGCTCCGCGAGTTGCGGCCTCTTGGTGCGCATGAAGGGAACGCAATGGCGTCGCTGAAGCGGGACGGAGTTTCGCTCTTCTACGAGGAGGCGAAAGGCGACAAGCGGCCTATCCTCCTGGTTCATGGCTGGTGCTGCGACCACTCCTTCTTCGCGCCGCAGTCCAAGCATTTCGCGAGGCAGGGTCATCGCGTCGTCGCCGTCGATCTTCGCGGTCACGGGCAAAGCGACAAGCCGCATGAGGACTACACCATGCAGCTCTTCGCCGATGATCTCGCCTTTCTCTGCCGCGAGCTTCAACTCGAAAAGCCCGTCATCATCGGCCATAGCATGGGAGGCGTCGTCGCCTTCGCCTTCGCCGCACGCTACCCAGAGATTCCCTCGGCCATCGTAACGATCGATGCAGGGCTGCCGCCGCCGCCGACCGTCGGCACGGCGCTCGCAAGCTTCATCGACGCATTGCGCGGTCCGGGCTATCGCAAGGCGCTCGGCGACTACGCCGACGCCGTCCTCTTCCTGCCGACAGACGACGCTGAGCGGCACGCCCGCATCCTCGCCGTCATGACATCGGCGCCGCAGCACGTGGTTGTCTCGGCGCTCGAGGGCGGGCACGCCTATGATGTGAGCCAAGCCAAGGGACGGCTGGTCGCGCCAATGCTCTATATCGCCGCTGACGAATCCCCGCCCCGCGCCGACATCGCGCGCTTACGCACGCTCGTGCCTCGCCTCTATTTCGGCCACGTGGTCGGCTCTGGCCATTTCTGCCAGCTCGAAGTGCCAGACCAGGTCAACGCCATGATCGACCGCTTCCTCGCCCTCATCGACAGGTGAAGCAGACGGCCTCAGCCCGGGCGGACGAGAGCGACGCCGAACCTGAAGCGGCAAAGGTTCTTGGCGCGGTCGACGAAGGCAAGCTCGAGCGTCAGGTCGGAGACGTCACGCTCCTCGGGGAGAAACAGCCAGGCCATCGCGTGCGCCTCGGCGCCCGGCGCGGCAATACCGAGCCGTTCCTCGTGCGGTCCGACCTCCAGATGAAGCGGGATGCTCGTCTCGGGATAGTCGGTGGAGGGATCGGACCAGACCTGGAACTTGCCTTTGCGCGTGCTGACCGACGTGATCGGGGCCATAAGCCTCGCGGCGCGGGGCCGCACACGGCGAAGCGACACGCCGGTCATTCCGTAAGGCGCGCGGTTGGCAATCCGCATGTCCACCTGATACCAGCCCTTCTGCAGCTCCTTGGCGCGGGCCCTGATGATCGGCTCGGCGCCGCCCTCTCCCGCGCGCAGCACGAAGCTCAAGGTCCAGGCGGCGACGGCGAGAATCAGCACGATCGCAACCGCGAGCTCGAAGGCAAACGGAGACACATTCATGGCGGGTTTGCATGATCAATAAAGTCGGACCGCGCGCCATCGTTTTTTGCCCGGTCCTTGTCAGGGGCCGACCGACATGGGAAGTTTCACCTCAAGCAGCAATAGGATTCGCAAGGATATGGCGCACGCATCGATTTTTCTCAGAGTGGCCCGCGTGCTCGCGGCAGCGATCGTGCTCTTGCTTGCGGTCGGGGACGCGTTCGCGCCGGCGAGCGCCGAGCCCATCTTCAGGCGCGGGCGCCCGCCCATCTATCCTTATTACTATTCGCCTGGCCGCCCGGGCGGCACCGACTTCTATTTCGGCTTCGTGCCTTACCGGAAGGGGGATTACGAGACTCAGGCGCTGCAGCGGCAATTTCCCGAGATGAACTACCCGCCGAGCATGCGCTATTGGAACCCTAACCGCGGGTCGCCAATTCAATAAATTTTGACTGAAGCGTTATTCAATCTCCACAAACTGAAATAGTCTAACCTGAAGCATGTCGTCACGTAGGTGTCGGCGATACTGGCATTAGCCACGTTTTATTAGCAGGCGAGCGGTAAGGCAGCTCCAAACAGGGAGACTGCCATGCGTCCTGCCATTTGCCTTCTCGCCCTTTCGACCGAAGCAAGTCTTGCCCGCCAAAGTGCCGGCGCCCAATGGGAGCAGGCGCTTCTCTCTGCCAAGCGGCACGGTACGCTGCCGGGGCCCCGGCCAGGCCAAGTGTGCCTGTGGTCGAAGCCGCTCGGCACGTGCCTGTGGTACACCCCGTCGAAGTGGAACCTGCAAAGCTTGAACTAGACGATCCCGACCGCTCGCCGCGGGCTTCCGCACCCCCTCGAGCGGCCGCAATGGGCTAACGGCTCAGCTGCGAGATTTCGGGCGACACTCTGGGACCAGGCACCTATGATCGCGGCGCTGCCGCGACCATCATCCCAGAGTTATGCTTACGCGTCCAAAGTCCAGCGAATCTCTGCTTTTTGCTCTGTCGCGGGCCATGCGGATTCACCAATGGCCGAAGAACCTGCTGGTTTTTCTGCCGGCCGTGACCAGCCAAAGATTTCACGACTACTTCCTCTTTTTAGCCTCGCTGAAAGCCTTCTTGGCCTTTTGTGCCACGGCGTCGGCGGTCTATCTCATCAACGACGTTGCCGACCTCGCGCATGACCGACAACACCTGGCAAAGCGCTTAAGGCCGTTCGCGGCGGGCACGCTATCGACGAAGTGGTGCTTCGCCTTGATCCCCGTTCTCATCGGAGCCGCGCTCCTCATCGGCTTCGATCTCGGCCAGTCCTTTCTGGTGGTGCTCGCGCTCTACGCTGCTCTCGCCATTGCCTATTCGGCGGGGCTCAAGCGCATTCTGATGATCGATGTGATCGTGATCGCGGTGTTCTACTCGTTGCGCGTCGTCGCCGGATACGAGGCGACTCATCTCGACTATTCAGTGTGGCTCATCTCATTCACGCAGTTCCTGTTCGTCAGCCTCGCCTTCATGAAGCGCGACATCGAGCTGGCGACGCTAAAGGAGACGGGCGCAAATGCGGGCGGCCGCGCTTCCAGCCCTCTACCAAGAAAGGGCGGCAAGCCCCCCTCGGCTTTGCCAACACCGCGCGGATCGACCGCGACGCGATGCCATTCTTCGTGACGGTCGAGCTCAACGGCGCGCTCTCAGGCGGCGAGATTTGTTGGCGCGGGCAAGCCCTCGTCGAAGGCGACGGTGGCAAGTACTCGCTGGTCGACCATGCCCACCGCGCCTGCCGGTCGATTACGGAGCAGGACATAGGCAAGCGCGTGTTTGCGCTCGCAATCGCGCGCGATAAGCCGCTCTCTTTTGCCGTCTACCCCAACCTCCAACATCGGCTCGCTGTCTGGGCACGAAACGCCGCGCGCGCCATCGCCACGCTCGTCGTCCTGATCGCGCTGGTCAGGATCGATGGAGTGGGCCAGATCCTCCTTCCGCTCGGCGCCGTTACCTCGACACTTCTCATCACCCTCATCATGGCGCCGGAGGTGCTGACCGGCTTCCCAACCCACATGGGTGGAAATGACGGGTTGGTGCACGAATCCTTCGGCTTCGATATCTCGCAGGCGCTTCACGACGGGCGCTACGACGAGGCACTCAGAGGCGGAGAGAAGATCTTCTACTTCATGCCCGGCATGCGCTACCTGAAGGCGCTCGAGGACATGCTGTTCGGTGACACGAATTTCGGTGTCCTCCTCTGCACCATGTTAGTTCCGATCTTCTTGTATTTCATCCTGCGCCGGCTCTTTCCCCTGCGGTGGAGCGTGTCTCTGATCGTGATCTTCTTGTTCACACCGCTGCTCGAGCGGCTGGGGTTTGCGCAGTACCTCTACGTGAAGGAGATGATCAAGGGCTTTCCCGAGCCGCTCGGCTATGGCGCTTTTCTCGGCGCGCTCGCCCTCATCGCCTGGTCGGTCCCCATGCCCGACGCAGCGCCTGCGCGTTCGCCAATGCCGGGCATCTTGATCGGCCTTGCGCTCGCACTGAGCGTCGCGCTCCGTCCCAATCTCGCGATTGCCGCAGCCCTTCTTCTCGCCATGCTCGGACTCTGGCTGCTCAGAGAAAGACGCTTAACGGAGATCATCGCGCTCGGGCTGGGCTTTTCTCCGATCCTCCTGATCGCTTGGCACAATTGGTATTTCGGAGGCCAATTCGTTCCTTTGACCTCGGCCGCGTTCGTTCCTGCCACTTTGCTCACGCCGCCCTCAACCTATCTCGCGGCGCTGGGCGATGTGCTCCGGCTCGATTTTTCCGGAGATGCGGTCAGGCATGTGTTGCGTCAGCTATGGAACTGGAATCACGTGGCCGACTTCTATCGACTGATCCCGCTCTTCACGGTGTTCTGGGTCCTGTTCTCGCGGCGTTACACCATCACTCTCAAGGGACTTGCAGCTGTCGCGCTCTCGCTCCAGGCCTTGCTCTTCTTTTACGTACCGAGCGGCCGCTATGCCTATCTCGCTTGGCTTCTCGTCTTCCTCGTGTTCTTGGTGGCATTCCGCGAGTCCTTCCTGCCCTGGCTCGCGCGGAACTATCCGGAGAGCCTGCAGAGACTCGGTCGCTTGCCTCTCGTGCGAGGCGTGCGCGAGGCTCTCGCATCATCACGCTGGCGCAGGAGCTCAACCAGGTCACCGCGAAGATGGGGTTCGTGACTTAGGCTCAAGACGGTGTGCCGTCCGCTCGTCAGTCCTCTCGGGCAGGTCCTGCTTCTTCTTCCGCGCGACAGCCGACTGTTCGATATTGGGTGCGGATCAGGCGGCTTGCTGCATTTGGCATTGAACGACGCGGGTGTCTCGAGCGCTGCCGGCTACGATGTCTCGACCAAGGCTGTGGCGGCGGCAAAGACCCTGCCATGGAGCTCGGAGCAGCTTCGGATCATGCAGCGAGCGCCAGAAGAGGGCGTTCCCGATATTTTGGGCGCCGACTACGTCACGCTCTGCGACGTGCTCCATCATATCCCTGAGAAAGCGAAGGCCCCTTTCCTGAAGGACATCGTCGGCCAGACGCGCCCGGGAGCCGCTCTCATCGTGGCCGATATCGATGCCGGACGGCGTGCCGGATCCTGGATGAACCAGCTACATGATCTCATCGTCAGCCAGGAGTGGGTTGCTCCCGTGCCGGCCTACGTCGCACGAACGATGCTCGAGCAGGAGGGCTTGATCGTCAGGGAGCAGTCGTTCGTGAGGTCGCTGTGGTACCCCCACTATCTCATTCTCGCCGAGAAGCCCTCGATGGCGGGCGCCAGGCCGGATTGACGCAGCATCGCGGACGCCCGGCGTCGCGGTTTAGCGGTGCGCGGCGAAGAAAGCCTTGAGCAGAGCAGAGGCGCGCGCTTCGCCCAAGCCGCCGATCACTTCCGGCGCGTGGTGGCAGGTCGGTTGCGCGAAAAAGCGCGGGCCATGCTCGACGGCGCCTCCCTTCGGGTCGGCGGCGCCGAAATAGAGGCGGCGGATGCGGGCGAAGGAAATGGCGCCCACGCACATGGCGCAAGGCTCGAGCGTGACATAGAGGTCGCAATCGGTGAGCCGCTCGCTGCCGAGCGCCGCGCAGGCCGCGCGAATGGCAAGAAGCTCGGCGTGGGCCGTCGGGTCGCGGAGCTCGATGGTGCGGTTGCCGGCCTGGCCAAGGACCTCTCCCGAGGCACTGACGACGACGGCGCCGATCGGCACCTCGCCGCGCACAGCCGCACTTTCAGCCTCCTCGAGCGCAAGGTCCATGGGCCGCGCGGCCTTGCCTCTTGGCGCTTCATCTGCAAGCTTCTCGTCCATGCGCGGCAAAGTGGGCGGGAAGGGAGACTCGGGTCAAGGGCTGCGTAGGCCCAAGGCTAATCGCCCGCAAGCGAGGCCGCCGGTCGCCAAACCGAGCGAGCCGATGCGCATCGCCAAGGCGATCGCCCATGCCGGGATCTGCTCGCGCCGAGACGCCGAGCGGATGATCGAGGCGGGCCGCGTTTCCGTGAACGGGAAGGTGCTCACGACTCCTGCTCATGTCGTGGGGCCTTCCGACAAGATCATGGTCGACGGCAAGCCGCTCCCGCAGGCCGAATCCCCGCGCCTTTGGCGCTATCACAAGCCGCGCGGTCTGGTGACGAGCCACAAGGACCCCCAAGGGCGAAAGACCGTGTTCGAGGCGCTGCCCGAGGGCCTGCCGCGCGTGGTCTCGATCGGACGGCTCGACATCAACACCGAAGGACTCCTGCTCCTCACCACCGACGGCGCGCTCGCGCGGCATCTCGAGCTGCCGAGCACGGGCTGGCTCAGGCGCTACCGCGTGCGGGCGCATGGGCGCGTCACTCAGGAGGCGCTCGATCGTCTGCGCGAGGGCGTGACCATCGACGGCATCCATTATGGGCCCGTCGAGGCGCGCATTGACCGCGAGCAGGGCGCCAATCTCTGGCTCACGCTCGCACTCCGCGAAGGCAAGAACCGCGAGGTGAAGCGGCTCGCCGAGCATCTCGGGCTAACGGTCAATCGCCTCATCCGCGTCTCGTTCGGGCCGTTTGCCCTCGGCGATCTCGCCGAGGGCGCGGTCGAGGAGGTCAAGCCCAAGGTGCTCGTCGATCAGCTCGGGGTGGAGCTCGCCGGCGGGTTCGGCCTTCACCGCGGCCAACTGGACCGCCAGGCGACTCGGCGAAGATGAGCGCGCGTCGATGCGCATAGTCGCCGGCAAGTTCAGGGGCGCTTCGCTCGAGGCCCCCAAGGGGCTCGCGACACGGCCGACCTCTGATCGCGTGCGCCAGGCGCTGTTCAACGTGCTCGAGCACGGGCCGGCGCGCTTCGAGTTCGAGGGCGCGCGCGTGCTCGACCTCTTCGCCGGTACCGGCGCGCTCGCGCTCGAGGCGTTGTCGCGGGGTGCGCGCTACGCGGTGTTTATCGAGGATGACGCCGCGGCGCGGGCAGCCATCCGCCGCAACGTCGAGGCACTATCCTTGACCGGGGTCACCAAGATCTGGCGGCGCGATGCGACCAGCCTCGGGGACGCCGGCACGCTCCAGCCCTTCGATCTCATCTTCTGCGATCCCCCTTATGGTAAAGGCCTCGGCGAACAAGCTCTGGCCTCTGCCGCCGCCGGAGGTTGGGTGGCAAGAGACGCCGTCGCCGTACTCGAAGAGCGCGCCGACAGCGAGGTCGCTTGGCCGCCGCCATTCCGGGAGATCGACCGGCGCCGCTATGGCGATACCGTCATCGCCCTCGCAAAGGCCGATGCATAACACGCAAGCTTGAAGGGGCAACTTACCCGCTTACGACTTCGTTGTGCTTTAATGACGCAACAGACGGTCTCGCGGGGAGTGCCATGACCATCAGAGCCTTGCTCTTGGGGCCATTGCTCATGGCGGCAAGCGTCGCGCCGTTGTCGGCAGATACGTCTTTCGTCTCCGGCGTGTGGAAGGGGGAAGCCAATTACGATTCGGACGGCAATTTCCGCGACTGCACCATGACGGCGGAGTCCGAGAGCGGCGTCCTGCTCGGCTTCGTCATCAGCAAGGATTTCGACTGGGGCCTCGTGCTCGCCGACGAGGAGCGTGAATTCGAGGTCGGCTCCACGCACGCGGTGATCATTCTGGTCGATTCGCGCGACCCGATTCCGGCGCTCGCCAAAGTGGTCGACCCGCACGGCATTCTCATCCCGCTCGACAATTCCAATCCCGTGGTCGAGGCGATGCGCGAAGGCAAGGTGCTGACCATCCAGACCGAAGGGATGACGGTCAGCTTCAAGCTTACCGGCACGCGCGACGCGATCGCCGCGCTCGCGGCCTGCGTCACGGAGAACAAATCCACCGAGAAGGTCGAGCTTCGCTTGGGGCCGCGCATCTGACCCGCGCCAAAATCTTTGTCTTTGACGCATGATCTTATCCGAGAAGTTTGCAACTTTTCGGGATCATGCTTTAGCGGCGGGAGAACAGCTTCTCGATGTCGGCGAGCTTGAGCTCGATATAGGTCGGGCGCCCGTGGTTGCACTGGCCGGTGAAGGGCGTCTTCTCCATGTCGCGCAAGAGAGCGTTCATCTCCTCAGGGGTGAGCCGCCGCCCTGCCCTGACGCTGCCGTGGCAGGCCATGGTGGAGAGCACATGATCGAGGCGCTCGGCAAGGAGGCGGCTCCCCTCCTCGCTCTCCCTCTCGGCAAGCTCGTCGGCGAGATCCTTGAGGAGATCCTTGACCGGGAAGGTGCCAAGCAGTGACGGCACCTCGCGCACGACGACCGCGCTCGCACCGAACGGCTCGATAACGAGGCCGAGACGCTCTAGTTCGCCTGAGGCAGAACACAGGCTCGCGGCTGTTTCCGCGTCGAGCTCGACCACTTCAGGGATGAGCAGCATCTGGCGCGCGATGCCGCCATTGGCGAAGGCGCGCTTCAGCCGTTCATAGACGAGCCGCTCATGCGCCGCGTGTTGATCAACGATGACGAGAGCATCGGAGGTCTCGGCGATGATGAAAGTGTCCTGAACTTGTGCCCGCGCCGCCCCCAGCGGATAGGCCGCTTCCTGTTGATTGTCCGTCACGGTGGCGCGCATGTCGCCGCTCGGCTCGGCCAGGGGAGAGAGCGGGGCTTGGGCGCGCTCGGCGAAGCCGAATGAACGCGACGGGCTGCCGTAATAGCCCTGGCGCTGACTGAAGCCTTGCGGCGGCGTGACGCTCGGCTCCGGGCGAGCCATGCGGTCGAGCGCCGCTTGCGACAGAGAGGCGGTGGCGCGATGGCCCGCCTTGCCAAGCGCATCCCTCACCGCGCCGATCAGGAGCGAGCGCACCCCATTGGGGTCGCGGAACCTGAGCTCGGTCTTGGCGGGATGCACGTTCACGTCCACGTCTTGCGGAGGGAGCGTCAGGAATAGAGCGAGCATCGGATAGCGCCCTTGCGGCAGGAGATCGCCATAGGCCGCGCGCACCGTGCCGGCGAGGAGCTTGTCGCGCACGGGGCGTCCATTCACCACGAGGTAAAGCTGCGCGGCATTAGGCCGGTGCAGCGTCGGCAGTCCGGCAAATCCCTCGAGCGCGACCTCGCCGCGCGAGGCCGATACGGGAAGCGCGTCGGTCACGAAATCCTCGCCGAGGATGCGGCCGAGCCGCGCGAGCCCATGATCGATCAACCCTGGCGGGCAAGGGTCAAGCCTGAGCGTGGTGCGCTCGCCATTGGCGAGGCTGAAGGCGATCTCTGGCTTGGCGAGAGCAAGCCGCTTCACCATGTCGGCTATTGCCCCGCTCTCGGCGCGCTCCGATTTCATGAATTTCAGCCGCGCCGGCGTGGCGTAGAAGAGATCGCGCACCTCGACGCGCGTGCCTTCGCCGAGCGCCGCCGGCTTCAACGCCGATTTTCGACCGCCATCGACGGCGACCTCATAGGCCTGGGCCGCGCCTCGCGCGCGACTTTGGATGGCAAGCCTAGCCACGGCGCCGATCGAGGGCAGAGCCTCGCCGCGGAAGCCGAGGGTCAGGATGTGCGAGAGGTCGTCGTCGGCGAGCTTGGAGGTCGCGTGGCGCTCGACCGAGAGCGCAAGATCGGATGCGTCCATGCCGACGCCATCGTCGGTGACGCGGATCACGCCAAGACCGCCTGCGGTCGCGAGGATGTCGATGCGCGAGGCGCCGGCGTCGATCGCGTTCTCGATCAGCTCCTTGACGACGCTCGCGGGCCGCTCGACGACCTCACCGGCCGCGATGCGGTTGACGAGATTGGGCGGGAGCTCGCGTATCGCCATTTTGTGCCTCGGCGCCGGCGAGATACCGGCGGGTCAGCACTTTACCCGATTCTACCGCCGGCTGGTCGAACGGGTCGACGCCGAGGAGATGGGCGGAAAGGATCGTTTCCAGCATGAAATGCATCATCAGCGCGCCGAGCGCGCGCTCGTCCAGGACCTCGAGGTCGATGGTCCGCACCGGGCGCCCGGCCGCAATCAGAGCCTCAGGGATGGCGCGCTGCTGCGCCGCGACCAGGTCGCCCGCTGCGTGGCCCGCGAGATAATCGGCGCCAGCAAGCTTGGCGAGGTCTGGCGGGACACGTGGTCCACGCCCTGCGCAATCCTCGCGGATGACGGTGATGAAATGCTGCGGAGCGCCGTCGAGATAGAGCTGGAGCTGGCTGTGCTGGTCCACGGGGCCAAGGGCCGCGACCGGCGTCGTCCCCTCGCCCCCTTTGCCGAGGCTCTCGCCCCAGAGCTGCACATACCAGGCGGCGAAGCGCGAGAGGCGGTCGCTGTAAGGCAGCATGATGTTCGCCCGCACGCCGCGCTCCTTGGCGAGGCCTATTGCCGTCGCTGCCCCGATCGCCGGCGCAAACACGCTCGCTGTCTTTGCGTTGAGCAACGAATCGATCACGCCTTGAGCCCCTTCTCTCAGCGCGGCCACGTCGAGCCCGCGGGCGAGCGCCGGCAGCAGTCCGACATTGGTGAGCCCCGAGAAGCGGCCACCGATATCGGGATCGTGGTCGAGGACGGGAATCGTGAAATGCTGGCAAAGCGCCCGTAAGCCGTTCGACTTGCCCTTCGCGGGAGGCTCGGTGACCGCGAGGAACAGCTCGGGTATCTTCGCCGCAAGTCCCGCCTGCCGCACGGCCTCGATCGCGGCAGTGATCTGCACCAGGGTCTCGGGCGTGCCGCCAGATTTCGAGATGACGACGAAGCGGGAAGTCTTGAGGTCGAGGCCGGCCAGGCTAAGCTCAAGCGTGCGTGCATCGAGATTGTCGTAGAAGCGTGTGCGCGGACGCTCCTCGCTGCCATGCTTGTCGTCGCCGGGAATGCCCCAACCGCCAAGTTGCGCGAGTGTCTGGCCGCCAAGGCTCGACCCGCCGGTGCCGAAGAAGACGAGCGTGCGGGCTCCGTGGCTCAGTTTCTTCAAGGTGGCGCGGGCGGCCTCGATGTCCTCGCGCCATTCGGGAACGCGCAAGAGAGGGAGCGTCCCTTCGGCGTGGGCCTTTCGCAAGGAGGCGAGCCGCGGCTCAAGCGTCTTGAGGTTCTTGTCGAGAGAGGCTTGCGGGAGGCCAAGCGGGCCGATGGTCGCCTCGAGGCAGCCTTCAACCGATTGCGATAACCTCATTTGCGCGATCCCTCTCCCCTGTGTCATTGCCCGGCTTGACTGGGCAATCCAGTAGGCTCGGTCTGCGTAACATCGATGTGCGGTAGTTACTGGATTCCCGCATTCGCGGGAATGACAATGTTCGGGGGTTCTTTAGCCTGGCGCGCCTAGCGGCGCCACCGCGACCGGCTTGCCGACGATGGTGGTGATCAGCCGGTCGGCCTCGATCAGGCGCTTGGCCACTCGCTTGATGTCGTCGAGAGTGACCGCCTCGACCAGTTTGTTGCGCCGGTTCACATAGTCGATGCCGAGATCCTCGATCTGGATGGCAAGGAGCTGATTGGCGATCGAGGAAGACGATTCGAATCTGAGCGCGTAGGCGCCGGTCAGATAGCTCTTGGCGTTGGCGAGCTCCTCGGCGGTCGGCCCCTGCTCGGCAAGCCGCTTCAGCTCGCTCTCGATCACTTCGAGCGACTGGCCGACGGCCTCGTTCTTGGTGGCCACGCTGCCGACGAACACGGCGCCGTGCTCGTAAGGATAGAGGTTGGAATAGACCGAGTAGGCGAGCCCGCGCTTCTCGCGCACTTCCTCCATCAGCCGGGAGCTGAAACCGCCGCCGCCGATGATGTAGTTGAGAACATAGGCGGCGATGAAGTCGCGGTCCTTGCGGGCGATGCCGCGATGGCCGAACTGCGCCACCGATTGCGGCACGTCCATCTCGATGACCTCCTGTGTCGGCCCGAGTGGTGGCGTGGCATCGGCCACGGGAGCGAGATCGGAATGGGCGGGAAGCGCGCCGAAAATATGGTCGAGCGCCTTGCCGAGCTCCTCGGCATTGATGTCTCCAACCACCGAGATCACGAGCTTGTCGCGAGCGAAGACCCGCTTCACGTATGACTTGAGGTCGTCGCGCGAGATGGCGGGGATCGATTGCAGCGTCCCCTTGATGGGACGCGCGTAAGGGTGGCCCTGAAAGGCGAGGCGATCCCAAGCGAGAGAAGCGACCGTCTCGGGGTCATGCTCGTCGAATTTGAGGCCGGCGAAAATCTGGGCGCGCACGCGCGCGATTGCATCCTCGTCGAAGCGCGGCTCGGTGAGCGCGAGCCGCACCAGATCGAACACCTGGTCCTTGTTCTCGGTCAGCGTCTGGAGATTGCCGAGCATCACGTCGCGCCCGGCGTCGAAGTCCATGCGCATGGCGAGGCCTTGCGCCTTCTCCTGGAAGGCCAGTGCGTCGAGGTCGCCGGCGCCTTCGTCCATCATCGCGGACACAAAATAGCTAAGCCCCTCCCTGCCCTTGTCGTCTTGGGTGGCGCCGCCGCGGAAGGCGAAGCGCACGGCGATCAGAGGATTGGCGTGGCTTTCGACGAGCCAGGCCTCGATGCCGCCGGGGCTCGTGACGCGCTCAATCTTCATGTCGTTAGCCTGGGCTGCCGGGGCGGTGGCGAGGAGGAGCAGAGGCGCGCCGAGCCGTAGCAGTCCGGGCGACGCTCCGCGAAGGAACATTGCTAGGACTTGCCTTTGACTGGCGCATGAGCCGGCTTCTCACCAATGCTACCCGTATATTCGGGGGCCGGCAGCAGATAGCCGGTGACTGAATTCTTGTCGACGAGATATTTCAGCACGACGTTCCTCACGTCATCGACGGTCACATGCTTAAGACGCTCGGGCCATTCCTCGACGTCCTCGATCGTCATGCCGGTGGCGAGGCGCCAGCCGTAGTGACGGGCCATGCGCGACTGGCTGTCTTGGGTGTAGACGAACTCGGCGAGATAGGAGGCCCGCGCGCGGTCGAGCTCGGCCTGGGTGATGCCCTGCTCGCGCAAATCCTCGATCACGCCCTTGATCGCTTCATCGAGATCCTCGGCTGAGACGCCTTCGGCGGCGATGGCATAGAAGCCGAGCCTCCCCGAATCGAGGCCTGAATCGGAATACCAGCCGCCGGCGTTGGCGGCCTTCTTCTGCTCGACCACCAGCTTCTTGTAGATGCGGCTCACCGAGCCGCTGGCCGCGGCGCGCATGAGAAGGTCGAGCGCCTCGGCCTCGCCGGGAGCGGCCGAGGCATAGCTCGGCGAGAGATAGTATTTCTGCACGGTGGTGCGCCCTGCGCGCGGATCCTCGAGCGTGACCTTCACCGGCGTGAAATGCTCGGGCTCCTTCGGGCGCACGCGACCGTTCAAGCTCTGATTCGGCTTGAGCTTGCCGTAAGTCTCCTCGGCAAGCTTCTTCACCTCGTCAGGCTCGACATCGCCGGCGACGATCAGGATGGCGTTGTTCGGCGCATAGAAGCGCTTGTAGTAGGTCAGCGCGTCGCTGCGATTGAGCCCCTCGATCTCATGCTCCCAGCCGATGATGGGGATGCCGTAAGGATGGTTCTCATAGAGCGCGGCCATCATTTGCTCCTGGAGGATGGAGCCTGGGTCGTTGTCGACGCGCGAGCGGCGCTCCTCGAGGATGACGTTACGCTCGGTCACTACGTCCTCCTCGGAGAGGCGCAGATTGGCCATGCGATCGGCCTCCATGGCCATCACGGTCGGCAGGCGATCCTTAGCGACGCGCTGGAAATAGGCGGTGACGTCGTGATTGGTGAAGGCGTTATCCTCGCCGCCATTCCTGGCGACGATCTTGGAGAACTGGCCGGTCGGGATCGTGTCGGTGCCCTTGAACATCAAATGTTCGAGGAAATGCGCGATGCCCGAGGAGCCCGGCGGCTCGTCGGCGGCACCGACCTTGTACCAGACCATCTGGGTGACGACGGGCGCGCGATGATCGGGGATGACGATCACGTCGAGCCCGTTTGCGAGCTTGAACTCCTTGGCGCGTTCAGATGAGGGCTTCTCGGCGGCCGCGACGGCAACGGCCATGGAGGCGAGGCTCGCGCAGGCGAGCACGAGAGGTAGCCGCGCATCGATGAGCGCGACAAGCTGATCCAACATCCAAATCACCATTGAGCGGGGCCTTGCGTGAGACATCAGGCGAAGCGGAGCAAGGATCGTGCCGTCGGTCCGCGCCGCGTTGCGATCTCTAATTTCAGGCCTTGGCCCCTCGTTTTCAAGCCAATTCGGGAAAGAATGACGTCGGATTCCGCGCGCAGAATGCGTCAATAGTTCTTCGCATTCTCGCCGCCGGACACGCCCTTGTAGCTGTCGGGCGCTGCCGGATGGAACGGATCATCCTGAGCCGAGGGGATGACGGCATCGGGCACCTGTGGCGCCTTGGGACCGGTGCTCGAAGCGATGGCGGTCTTGCCCTGGTCCTCGGGCCTCTTGTCGGTAGGATCAGGCTCGGGAACGTCGTCGACCGGCGCCGCGTCGGCATCGCCCTTGCCCCAGAGCTTGCCGAACGCCTTGTCGAGCAGGGTCGGCTTGCCGCTGTAAGGATTATAAGGAGCGTCGTGATCGGTCGCAGCCTCTTGCTGTGCTTGCTGTGCCGCCTTGTCCTTGGTGACCTGCGTCTGGACGACTTCAGGATTGGTGGGCCAATCGGGCCGCGCGGTGGCAACGGCGACACCGGTGCCGGGCTGCGGCAGTTGCTTGAGATTCGGCGGAAGCAGGAGCGGCGGCCGCTCGGCCATGCGCACATCGGCCTGCTGGTGATCGCCCGACAGGCCCATATAGTCGAAGACCTTGCCCTGGAACTCGATCCCGCCGCAGCCGCCGAGAGCGAGCGACATGCCAAGCGAAGCCGCAAGGCCGAAGGCCCTGCCACCGCGCGATATGGCTGCGATGTGCCCCAAAGCTCCCCTCTGACACCCGGTAAAGCCAGGTTTATTCACATCTTAGAAGGGTTTCCGACCTTTTTGTGGCCCCTGAACAATGAGTTCATACAGAAGACCAACGACCCCGGCAACAATGGCGGTATCGGCGATATTGAAGATATACCACTCGAGTCCGAAGGCGTGGAAAGAAAAGAAATCGGCGACGGCACCGTAAACGACGCGATCGATGGCATTGCCGATCGCCCCGCCGATGATCAGCCCGATGGCCACGGCGGCCAGTCGCGAGGATAGGCTCGCGAGCCAAACGGCGAGCGCGAGGCTCGCGCCGAGCGCGAAGAGGATCAGCCCGAGCCGACCAAGCACCCCTTCCTGCGGCAGCAGCCCGTAGGAGATGCCCTGGTTCCACACCAGAACGAGGTCGAAGAAGGGGGTGACCGTAACAGTCCCGCGCGCGCCGATGTCGTAGACATAGAGCATCCACGCCTTATTCGCCTGGTCGAGCAGCACCACGATCGCGGCGACTGAAAGCCCGAGCGCCGACACCGGCCCCCACAGCCAGTTCCTCGCCATCGCGCTACTCCGCGACCTGAGGGTGACGTGCATCGAACTGGCGCACGGCAGCCGCATCGCGCGGCGAGAGTTCCGGGAACTCGGGGTCAGAGCCCACCTCTGGAAGGATCTTCCAGGAGCGCGCGCATTTGGTGCCCTCCGCCCGCTCAAAGACGACGGCGACGCCGGGCACCTCTGCGAGACGGAAGGCGCGTTGCGGGCCTTCGCGGGACCGAAGCTCGATGCCGCTGGTGATGGCGATCTCGGTGAGGTCGACGCCACGAAGCACCGCACGAAGCTCAGCATCGGCGACATAGACCTTGGGAGCGGCCTCGAGGCTCGAGCCGATCCGCCCCTCCTTCCGCTCGATCTCGAGCGCGCCGGTGACCACGCGGCGGATGGCCCGCACCTTCCGCCATCTCTCGGCGAGCGCCTCGTCGCGCCATTCGTTGGGAATCTCCGGGAATAGCCGAAGATGCACCGAACCCTTGTCGTTGGGGAAGCGGTTGAGCCAGACCTCCTCCATGGTGAAGCAGAGCATCGGGGCGAGCCAGGCGGTGAGAGCGAGGAACAACTGGTCGAGCACGGTCAGCGCCGCGCGCCGCGCGAGACTGTCGTAAGGATCGCAATAGAGCGCGTCCTTGCGGATATCGAAATAGAAAGCCGAGAGATCGTTGACGCAGAAATTGAGCAGCGCGTGGAAGACGCGCTTGAAATCGAACTCGGCATAGCCTGCGCGCACGATCTCGTCGAGTTCGGCAAGCCGCGCGAGCATATAACGCTCGAGCTCGGGCATCTCGCCGTATGGGATAGCAAGATCGGGATGATAGTGGGCGAGATTGCCGAGCAAATAGCGGAGCGTGTTCCTGAGCTTGCGGTAGGATTCGACATTGGCCTTGACGATGTCGGGGCCGATGCGGAGATCCTCGGCATAGTCCGAGCTCATCGCCCACAGACGCAGAATCTCCGCACCCGACTGGCGGATCACGTCTTGCGGCGCCACCACATTGCCGAGCGACTTCGACATCTTGCGCCCGTCGCCGTCGAGCACGAAGCCGTGCGTCACCACGGCCTCATAGGGAGCGCGGCCGCGCGTGCCGCAGGCCTCAAGCAGCGAGGACTGGAACCAGCCGCGATGCTGGTCGGAGCCTTCGAGATAAAGCTGCGCCGGCCAGGCGAGGTCCTTGCGCTTCTCCAGCACGAAGGCATGGGTGCTGCCGGAGTCGAACCAGACATCGAGGATGTCGTCGATCTTCTCCCAATCATTCGGATTGGCGACCACGCCTTCGAGGAAACGCTCCTTGGCGCCCTCCTTGAACCAGGTGTCGGCCCCCTCCTTCTGGAACGCCTCGACGATGCGCGCGCGCAACTCGTCGGACTCCACCAGCAAATCCGGATGCGGCCCGGGGATGATCGCCCCCTCGTGATCGCCGTTCCTGACGATGTTGCGGAACACGGTGATGGGAACGCCCCAGGCGCGCTGGCGCGACACGACCCAGTCGGGGCGCGTCTCGATCATGCCTGTGATGCGGTTCTCGCCTTGCGGCGGAACCCAGCGTGTGTCGCCGATGGCCTTCAGCGCACGGGCGCGGAGCGTGTCCGACTTCTCTTCCAAGCCCCGGTCCATGGCGATGAACCATTGCGGGGTGGCGCGGAAGATGACGGGCTTCTTGGAGCGCCAGGAATGGGGATAGTCGTGCTTGTGGCGCGATCGGGCGATCAGAGCGTTCGCCTCGACGAGCGCCGTGATCACGGCGTCGTTGGCGTCGCCGAACTTGCCCTTGTCGTCGACCACGCGCTTGCCCTCGAAGCCGCGCGCTTCCGCAGTGAAGTAACCCGCTTCGTTGACGGTGAACGGAATCGTGGTGTCAATCTTGCGGTTCTCGAGCTCCCAGCAGTTCTGCTCCCAGATCTCGAAATCCTCGGTGCCGTGGCCGGGCGCGGTGTGCACGAAGCCGGTGCCGGTATCCTCGGTCACGTGCTCTCCGGCGAGCAGCGGAACGTCGAAGAAGTAGCCCAGGTTGCGCAGCGGATGCGCCGCGACAGAGAGCCTTAACATTTCGGGCGTCACGTCGCCTAGACGGTCCCACGCTTCGATGCGCGCAGCGTGTTTCACGCTCTCCGCAAGGCGATCCGCAAGTACCAATCGCTGACCGACCTTCGCCCAGTTCTCGTCAGGCGCTGCGGTGACCTGATACAGGCCATAGTCGATACTCTTCGAGTAGCTGATGGCCCGGTTGCCCGGAATGGTCCACGGTGTCGTCGTCCAGATGACGATGGAGGCGTCTAAAAGCTTGTCGGCAAATGCATCTTTTTCAGCTGCCGCGCGAGGATGGTGAGTGCCAGTAGACACCGTTAGCAGAGGGAACTTCACATAGATCGCTGGACTCTCGATCTCCTCGTATTCCACCTCCGCCTCGGCAAGAGCAGTGCGCTCGACCACTGACCACATCACGGGCTTCGAGCCGCGATAGAGCAGACCGTTCGTGGCGAACTTCATCAGCTCGGCGGCGATGGTCGCCTCGGCGTCTGAGGCCATGGTGGTGTAAGGGCGATCCCAATCGCCCTCGACGCCGAGCCGCTTGAACTCTTCGCGCTGCACCGAGAGCCAATGCTCGGCATAGGCGCGGCATTCGGCGCGGAAGGCGATCATGGCTGCCGCGTCAGACAGGTTGGGCTTGGCCTTGCCTTTAGAGCGGTAATTCTCCTCCTCGACCTTCCACTCGATAGGAAGACCATGACAATCCCAGCCCGGCACGTAATTGGCGTCCTTGCCCATCATTCCTTGCGAGCGGACCACCACGTCCTTCAGGATCTTGTTCAGGCCGGTGCCGATATGGACGTTGCCGTTGGCGTAAGGCGGCCCGTCATGCAGGACGAATTTCCGGCGCCCCGCTTGCTCGGCGCGGAGTATCCCGTAGAGCTTCATCTCACGCCAGCGCTTGAGCAGCTCGGGCTCGCGCTCGGGCAGCCCAGCCTTCATCGGGAAGTCGGTCTTGGGCAGGAAGAGCGTTGCGCTCCAGTCGCGCCCGGTCTGCGGCTCGACGGTCAGTGCCTCGATCCTCTCGACCAACGATTGCGGCTCGGGCTTAAGCGCATCAATTCTCTGAACCAGCGACGTAGGCTTCCGCGTTTCTGGCTTAACCGCGCCAGCCGGTAGGAACTTCTGCACAGCTGCCGGACCGACGCGTGCTTTCGGCACGCGACGCGCAGTCCTCGACGCCTTCGATACCCGGGCTTTCGATCGTACGGCAGGCTTTTTGGAGACCTTCTGTTTCCTCTTCGCGGACTTGGCGTTGACTTTGGCCCGGGGGGTCTTCGCCTTCTTGCCCTTGGCCTTCGCGCCTACTCGCCCAGCATTCCGGCCGGCGGCCTTGGTGTTGGCGCCAGAGGTCTTCGCCTTCGCTCGGAGGGATTTCGGCCTTTTCGCAGCCAGCTTGGTTGGCTTCCGCTTCGCGGCAGGCTTCGCCTTGGAGCGGGGCTTCCGCGACGGCGCGGGTTTGGCGGCAGCCCTGACGCGTTTGGTGGTTTTCGCCATGGTCCTTGCTTCTATCCCGCCAGCGGGCACCGCTTGCGGCCACCACTTAAGGGCCGCCGCTCGCCTCCAATTCAAGCGCGGGTTCTAGCAACCGGGCTCCCGACAATCCAGTGCCGCCCTTTCGAGGGCGCGGCCCAAGGGGAAGCGGCGCATCGGATCATCCTGTTCGATATTGCGAAGCATGATGCGCGCAGCCTCGCGGTCCTCCCGCATCTGCTTGGCAAGAGCCTCCCGGTCCGAGAAGGCACGGTCGCCGCGGAGCGGGGCGATGAACTCGAGCTCGACGTCCTCGCCGTAGAGATTGCCAGCAAAATCGAGGAGATAGGCCTCGAGCGCGGGGGTGCCCGGACCGAAAGTCGGGCTCGACCCGACATAGCCAGCGGCGTCATAGCGCCGCCCCTTGTGATAGACGCGCATGGCATAGATGCCATGTGCCACGTCCTGGCCGTGAGCGAGGGGCAAGTTGAGCGTGGGGAAGCCGAGCCCCTTGCCGCGGCCATGTCCAGGCTCGACCTTCCCCCTGATCCGCCACCAATAGCCGAGCTGCTCTGCGGCTTCCCTCATCTCGCCCTTGCGCAGATGCTCTCTGATGCCGCTCGAGGAGAAGGTGCCGCCGTTTTCGCCCACCGGTGCCACGACGTCGACGCCGAAACCCTGGTCGCGCCCGATCGCCGCTAACTTTTCGGTCGTGCCGGTCCGTCCCTTGCCATAGGTGAAATCATAGCCGACCACGACATGGGAGGCGCCGAGCCCCTGCCCCACCACCTCTCTGGCGAAAGCATCAGCGCTCAGAGACGCGAGCTCGCCATTGAAGGGGATGACGAAGGTCTGGTCGAGGCCAAGCTCGGCGAGCAGCTCGAGCTTCAGCGGCAGCGGCGTCAGGTAGAAGAACGGCTGCTCGGGCGCGAAGAAGGCGCGCGGGTGCGGATCGAACACGACGGCGCCAGAGCGCCGCCCTTCAGCATCGGCGATCCGTTTCGCCTCGAGTAGAACCGCCTGATGGCCGCGATGGACGCCATCGAAATTGCCGATGGCGAGAGCGGCACTCTTGAGCGAGCCCGGCACGTCCTGCCAGGAGCGGATAACATCCATCATGCATCCTTCGATCTCGCCCTATTGGCGCGGGGCCCGGCGGTCGACCATCATCAGCGCCTCGCCTTCGAGGATAGTCTTGCCGTTGACGGAGCAGTCGCACGCCAAGGTGGCGCGGGCCTTGTCGGGATCGAGCGCCGTGATCTTAAGCGTCGCCACCACCTCGTCCCCGACATAGACCGGTCCGCGGAACTTCATGCTCTGCGAGAGATAGACGCAGCCGGGTCCGGGCAGCTTGGTGCCGAGCACGGTCGAGAACAGGCTGCCGGTAAGGAAGCCATGGGCGATGCGCTTCTTGAAGATGGTCGAGGCGGCGAACTCGTCGCTCAGATGGATCGGATTGACGTCGCCCGACAGTTCGGCGAAGGCGAGAATGTCTTCGTTGGTGATCTTCTTGGCATAGCTCGCTTCCATGCCGACCGAGAGATCCTCGAAATAATAACCATGGCCTAGGCCGGCGCTGCCGTTTCCATTGCGCGTCATGTGCTCTTTCCTGCTCCCTGATGGCCGCAGGCGGCAAAATAGCGAAGGCTTTGCTGCACCGCAATAAGGCTCGGCGGATCAGCGAGAGGCCGGATAGAAATGGGTCCGCCATTCAACTTAACCGTCCATTCACAGCCAATCCCCTAAGCTCGTCCGTCGGTTCGCGCCCGTTGGCCGCGCAATCGGCTGTTGCTGATGAGACCTCAAGCAACGCCAAACGAGAACGCCGAGACCCGTGAGGAGCGGAGGATAAGATGGCTGCCAATCCCAACATGCCAGTCCTCGTCGTCGATGACTACAAGACGATGGTCAGGATCATTCGCAATCTCCTGAAGCAGCTTGGCTTCGCCAATGTGGACGAGGCCGGCGACGGGACTGCGGCGCTCAACATGATGCGGAACAAGCAATACGGACTTGTCATCTCCGATTGGAACATGGAGCCGATGACGGGCTATGAGCTGCTGCGCGAGGTACGCGCCGACGACCGGCTGTCGCGCACGCCCTTCATCATGGTGACGGCCGAGTTGAAGACGGAGAACGTAATCGCGGCCAAGAAGGCCGGGGTGAACAACTACATCGTCAAGCCGTTCAACGCGGCGACGCTCAAGGCCAAGATCGACGCGATCTTCGGCGAATAACCAATTCAAGAGGGGAGCCCGAATGGCAGGGCGTGGGGGACCGACGGTGAAGCGCCGCGCCAAAGGCCGAGCGACTCCGCCAAGAGCTGAGAACGGCCGCACGGTTTCCGAAGAAATCACCGTGCTCGTGAACACGTTGCGCGAGCTCGCGGCGATCCGCTCGACCGCCGAGGACGCTGCCGGCCGCATTCTCGCATCGGCAGAAGGCCTGCTCGCCTTCGCCGACAAGGAGGAAGCGAAGAAGGCGGAAGAGGCCATCCTGTCGATCATGACCGCCTGCGGCTTCCACGACCTCGTGGGCCAGAGGGTGACCAAGATCGCAAAGTCGCTCGACCGGGTGCTGGCCAAGCGCATGGACGAGCAAGGCCGGCGCGTCGGGGCTGCTCGTCGCAAGCGCAAAGCGGCGCTCGAACTGGAAGGCCCGGGCCATCCCGGCGCGAGCCAGGCCGCCATCGACGATCTGTTCAGCGAAAACTAGAGCCTACCAATCGAGCGCGCGCATGGCCGCGAGAGGCCGGCGCTTGGCGTGGGCGAACAGCTCGGCAAGGTGCACGCGGTCGAGCGCTTCGGCACCCGCCTCTCCGCCACTATTCGCCGGAACATGCAGCCCGCTCGCCACGAACACGGCGTCGATGCCGAAACCGGCGGCGCCGGCAATGTCGGTGTTGACCCCGTCACCGACGGCGAGAAGCTCGCTCTTAGTCACCGCGCGGCCCGCAAGGCCGGTTATGGTCTCGAGCGCAAGCTCGTAGATGGGCGCGTGCGGCTTGCCTGCATAGACCACGCCGCCACCCAGCTTCTCGTAGATCGCGGCGAGAGCGCCGGCGCAATAGACGAGCTTGTCGCCCCGCTCGACGAGGTGATCGGGATTGGCGCAGATCATCGGCAGATTGCGCACGGCAAGCTGCTTCAACAGACCGGCATAGTCGTCGGGCGTCTCGGTCTCGTCGTCGAACAGGCCTGAGCACACGATGAGCTCAGCCTTGTCCTTGGGGACCAGTGTCACGTCGAGGCCGGCGAAGATCGGGAGATCGCGCTCGGGCCCAAGATGAAAGACGCGCGGGTGAGTATGTTTGCCAAGCTCATGACGGGTGAGGTCGCCTGAGGTCACCGTCGCGTCGTAGCACGAAGGCGGCACGCCAAGGCGCGAGAGCTGCTCCTGCACGCCCGGGCTCGGGCGCGGGGAGTTTGACAGGAAGACGACCATCCCGCCCTGCTCGCGGAAGCTTCTCGTCGCCGCGACGGCAGGGGCGAAGGCGCGGTGCCCGTTATGCATGACGCCCCAAATATCGACGAGCCAGGCGCGATAGCGCGAGCCGATATCCTTCACCGAGGCGATAACCGGGATTTCCGGAACGGCGATGGTCATTCCGTTCCGTTAGAGGCTCGCCCGATCACGGTCAAGCATGCCTCCTTGGCGTCTCTGCTCGCCTGCTTGTGATCGGCGGGGGGTTGCGGGTGCGACCTTTCCCTCCCACATGTCGCCCGCCGATGGGGGGTCGGTGAAGGAGATGCACACCATGACTGACTCCCGTAAGTCTTTGATTGCCTTTAGCGTTGCTCTTGGTTTCGGCGTGATCGCCGGGCTTGCCCCCGCATCCGCGGCGCCCGTTTCCCACCCAGGGCTCACCTCCCCTGTTCCCGTTATCGAGGACGCCGGTTACAGGCGTGCCCGGAAATACCAGCAGCTCTACGCCGCAGAGGACGCGGGGCCGAACGTCAATTACGGCTACGTCTATCCCGGATATAGACCCTGGATGCCCTTCCACGGCAGCATCGAGATCCAGGAGCTGCAGCGGATGTTCCCCGAAACCAACTGGCCGCGGAGCATGCGTTACTAGAGGCTGACCGTAACTCGTTCGTTTCGTCGAGAATTCTTCGCGCTTTGCCGATTGCCTCCTTAAGCTTCTGAGAGAGGTTGTATGGCAAATATCTTCCACGCCGACCGAGGCACCTCCCTGATCAGGGGGAGGTTCGCCTGCGGGCGGCGAGGGAGACTTCGATGCATAACCATCTGTTAATCGCGGGCGTCTTGGTTAGCTCGCTCGCCGGCTTTGCGGCGTCGACCGCCAACGCGGGATCGCCACCCACCCCGCCCGGCACGGACTATGTCGTTCCGGTCGAGAGGCCCAACGAGGCGAGCCGCTCCGAGGCGGGCGATCTCGCCTACTGGTACAGCAACAATTCGCGTGCGGCGCTCGGGCCCGACCACGGCCCCGAGAGCTTCTGGCGCCGGCCGCAAGGAGCGGGCGGCGACGAAATCAGTGAATTGCAGAGCATGTTCCCGTCAGCGTCCTGGCCGCCCAGCATGCGCGACTAGGCCGTTGACCCATTCAAGGAGACTCGACGTGACTCATCATATGATCAAAGCGGGCGCGTTAGCGCTCGTGCTCGGCGGCTCAGCCGCCGCGGGCCAGGCTTTCGCTCTGTCGCCGCTTCCTTTCGATCGGGCGACGCCCTTTGCCGTGCCCGTAGTCGACGAGCAGCAGCAGGTCGACGAGCATCTCAACGCCGACCAGATGCCGAACAACCCGCCGTCTCCCGCGATGGCCGAGCGGAAGGGTGAAGGCCAGCCTGCGAATAGCGGCGGCGACGTCGAGGAGAAGGAACTGCAGAACATGTTCCCCTCGACCGACTGGCCGAAGAAATAGCTCTTCCGATTGTCATGCCTGCAGAGCCTCGGGGGGCCGACCCCGGGGCTCGCGCCGTTTCTGCGGGAGCAGACTAGGCCGCGTCGGCGTCCTCGAGCTCGCGCATGAGCTGCGGGCTCATGGCCTTGGGCTCGCCGAAGAGATAGCCCTCAGCAAGCTCGACGCCGTAATCGATGAGCTTGCCAACATCGGCCTCGTCCTCGACCTTCTCGACGATCAGCTTGAGATCGAAGCGTTCGAGATAGGCCTTCATGTCGGAAGCGGGGAGCGCCGCCCCTTTCTCCTTCATATCGTGCAGGAAGGTCTTGGCCTCGATCTTGACGAAGCGGAAGGAGCGATCGCGCAAGCCGGCGAAATCGATGTCGAGATCGCCGACATGGTCGAGAGAGAAGCCGAAGCCGAGCGCGCCCAGCGTGTCGAAGCAGGAGAGTTCGCCGCGGGTGAGCGCAAGGATCCCCGGCTGGCTCACCTCGAAGATGAGGCTCTCCGATAGCCCGCTGTTCTCCTCCATGAACTCGACGAGCTCGGGGAAGAAGTCCGGGTCGAGCAGGGACTGGATCGCGATGTTGCAGAACACACCCTTGACGCGTGAATCGGAGCGGAGTCGCCTGAGGAGCTGCACGCTCTTCACCAAGAGCACGTTATCGACGATCGGCATCAGCCGCTCGCGCTCGGCCACCGGCAGATAGTCGCGCGGCATGACGATCTCGTCGGAAGCTGTCCTGAGCCGCGTGAGCCCTTCGTAATAGCGGAGCTTGCGCTCCGGCAGCGTGACGATCGGCTGGAGATAGAGATCGACGCGTCCGCCCTCGATCGCGTCGTTGAGGACGGTGAGCATGTCGCCGGCCGGTGGGCGATCTTCAGTCCGCGAGATGATCTCCTCCTTCACCTCGGCGTCCTCGACGCCGATGTCATAGACCGCAAACGTCTCGGTCTCGATCTCTCGCACCGGCTCAGACCTTGCCTCACTCATGAAGCCAGGGGACGGCGACGTCACTGGCGCGGCTTCCATCGCTACTTCGGTCTTGGCCGTCGCCGCCAGCTCGCGTGAAAGCTCCTTGATCATGCCTTCGAGCATGCGAAGGTCGCTCGCGATCTTGTCTCGCTGGTTGCGCGCCTCGCCCTCGAGGTCGGCGCGCAGGCCCTCGATCCGCGTATGCACCTGCTCGAAGGCCTCGGAAAGCTCGCCATCGCGGGACGGGGCGCCGCCCAGATCGCCGGTCCCGATGGAGCTTACGGTCTGGTCAAGGCGCTCGACCCGGTCGGTAAGGAGATCGAGGCGCGCCACGTCGTCCTCGACCCGGTCGATGCGCTGAAGATCGCCGTCGATGATCTCGAGCGCCTCCTCGAGCTCCTGCAAGCGGGTGGTCACAGGCGTCGCCTTGGTCTGGCGCGAGATCATGAGATAGGAGGCGGCCATGACGAGATAGAGCGCGGCACCGGCGATCACGCCCGGAATGAGCGCGACGCCGGAATGCGCCACCAGGCCAGCCGCAAAAGCGGCCGCCGTGACGGCCATGGCGATCAGGACGATCACGTCGAGCATGACCAACCCTCCCGAGGACGCGCTCTGCCCGGAGCCTATGATATCAGCGTTGCGCAACCGGCCCCCGAGATCGCACGAAAATCATGAGCGACAGGCTACTGTAAAGCAACAGCAAATCTGGCGCTTCCCGCGTCCATCGTTGATAGCAGTGAAGCGCGCTTCGGCCAAGGGCCACGGATCAATGCAGGCGCTTCAAGATCTCGCCGAGCTTGCTCACGATTGCGGCGATGTCGTCCTCCACTCGGCGAGATGCTTACTGGCGCGCCGAGGGGCTACGTTGCTCGATCACGCTTCCGATCAGCCCGCCACGGCGCTAGACTGGTGAAGTGGCCGGCGTGACGCCATGTCGCGCGGGCAGCGAGGGCGGGCGGTGCGCCTTCAACTCATTGTCAAATGACACTTTGCGCAATTCCAGCCAAGAAGCAGCAACCATAATCGCATCGTTTGCTGCGCGACCGTCATCCCAACGAGCACCGATGGCGGTAGCATGCGTGAGGTCATCAATGGAGGACTGAGATGAGTGGTCGCAAACGGTTGGGCGCATTATGCGCTGTTGCGGCGTTGATCGTGGTTGGAGGCGTAGGCGCCGTTTTCGCGGCCGACCCTACCCCCGCCGACCTGGTCGACGCGCTCAATGGAGTATTCGGCAAGCACGCAGGAGACAGGGCCGCGCATGCCAAGGGGTTCTGCATGACCGGCACGTTCACCCCTTCGGCCGATGCGCCGAAGCTGTCGAAGGCGCCCCACTTCGCCAAGCAGGTGCCGATCAGGGCTCGCTTCTCGCTCGGCGGCGGCGATCCGAAGGCGCCCGACAACGCGCAAGACAATGTCAGGGGCCTTGCCGTCAAATTCGATCTCGGCGGCGGCGCTTCCACCGACATCGTGACCATCTCCGCGCCAATGTTCTTCGCTCAGACTCCCGAGTTGTTCGTCGGGCTTCTGCAAGCCGTGGGCTCAGGCGATAAGGACAAGATCCAGGCGTTCTTCGCCGCCCATCCCGAATCGGCGCGGCAGAACGCCTGGCTGATGTCGCATCCCGTGCCGGCGAGCTACGCGACCGTCGGCTACTTCGGCGTTCACGCCTTCACCTTCACCAACGCGGCCGGAGAGCAGACGCTGGTCAAATATAAGCTCGTCCCCGAGGCGGGAGATGTCGGGCTGACCCCTGACGAGGCGAAAGCCAAGGGGACAGATTTCTACGAAGCGGAGTTCAAGGACCGCATCGCCAAAGGTCCGGTTGTGTTCGACCTGAAGGCGATCATGGGCAAGCAAGGCGATCAGACCAAAGACCCGACCCTTCGCTGGGACGATGAGGACAACCGGCCGACGACCGATCTCGGCAAGATCAGCATCGAGGCGATCGTGCCAGAAGAGACATGCGACGCCGGCACCTTCCTCCCGGGCAACGTGGTCGACGGCATCGCCGGACCTAGCGACGACCCGATCTTCGCCGCGCGCTCGCCCGCCTATATCGTGTCGTTCACTCGGCGCAAGCAGTGAGGCACTCAAAGTCTCTAGAGCATCCACAAGCGGGCGTTTCGCCCGCTTGTATCGCTTTGCTCTAGCGCCGATAGGCGAATTGGGACGAAGTCTTTGAAGCGAGGCTTCCCATGGGTAACACCACTATCTCCGTCAACTCGTCGAAGACGAGCGTTGACCATGTCACCGTGAGGATCGCCCTCGCCTACGACCGGCTCGTGAAGGCCTTCGAGAGCGAGCTTGGACGTTTTGATCCTGTAGTCGCCCAATCGTGTGTCGAGCGCCGCGCTTCCTGGAATGACGCGAAGCAGACAATTGCGCGCATGGCCGGCCCGCACGGCCTGATGATCATCGCGGTCGCCGACCAGGGCGTGGTGACCTCGCTCTCGGGCAAGGCGAAGCGCTGCGTGCTTTACTCCGTCGGCAATCCGGTGATCGCCAACGACATTATCGACATCGACCCAGCCGCGAGCTTTTACGTGCCGTTCCGCATTGCTCTCTACGAGACCGGAGATAGGACCGGCGCCGTCATCGCGTACGACCGCCCTTCCTCCTTCCTTGCGGCGTCGGGGCGTCCGGAGCTCAAGCCGTTCGGCGCGCTGCTCGACCAGAAGGTCGACGCCGTCATCACAGCCGTGACAAGGGCGAACTGAAGCCAGGACTGGCGCGTTTGGCTGAGCGAGGAGCACTCTCATGAAGCAGCGAAAGCTTGGCACGACGGGTCCTGAGGTCTCCGAGATCGGCCTCGGGGCCATGGGCATGTCCGACTTCTATGGGCCGGCCGACCGCGGCGAGAGCATCGCCACCATCCACGCCGCGCTCGACGCCGGCATCAACTTGCTCGACACCGGCGATTTCTACGGCATGGGCCACAACGAGATGCTGATCGCCGAGGCGCTTCAGGGCCGTGACCGCTCGAAGGTGGTGATCAGCGTGAAGTTCGGCGCCCTGCGCGAGCCCGGCGGAAACTGGATCGGCTACGAGGCGCGGCCGCAGGCCGTGAAGAACTTTCTCGCTTACTCGCTGCGCCGGCTCGGCACCGACTATATCGACGTCTATCGGCCGTCGAGGCTCGATCCGGCCGCGCCGATCGAAGACACGGTGGGCGCGATCGCAGAGATGGTGACGGCGGGCTACGTGCGGCATATCGGGCTATCGGAGGTCGGCGCCGATACGATCCGCCGCGCGCATGCGACCCACCCGATCAGCGATCTGCAGATCGAGTATTCGCTCATCTCGCGGGGAATCGAGAGCGAGATCCTCCCCACCTGCCGCGAGCTCGGCATCGGCATCACGGCCTATGGCGTGCTGTCCCGCGGGCTGATCAGCGGCCATTGGTCGAAGACGCGCGCGAGCGAGCGCGATTTCCGCGGTAACGCCCCGCGCTTCCAGGGCGCCAATCTCGATGCCAACCTCGCGCTGGTCGAGAAGCTTCGTGTCATCGCCGACGAGATGGGCGCATCGGTCGCGCAGATCGCCATCGCCTGGGCCGCAGCGCAGGGCAACGACATCGTCCCGCTTGTAGGTGCGCGGCGGCGCGACCGGCTCGCTGAGGCGCTCGGCGCGCTCGATGTCACGCTGGCGCCTGAGGACCTCAGCGCGCTTGCGCGGGCCGTGCCGGCTGACGCCGCAAAGGGAGAGCGTTATCCTTCCCAGGCCCTCGCCTTCATGGACAGCGAAAAGAAGCAGAAGCGCGCCTGAAGCGCCCGTTTTTCTTGACAATCGCGGTGTCTTGAAGCTATCTCCTGGCACCGTTAGCACTCGTATTACCTGAGTGCCAACATGGTGCAATCCCTCATCTCCCGTTAAGAGGCGGCAAGAGTCCGCCCAACGGCTTTGGAGCTGAAATCCAATGAAATTCCGTCCCCTACACGACCGCGTCGTGGTCAAGCGGCTCGAGGAAGAGCAGAAGACCAAAGGCGGCATCATCATTCCCGACACGGCGGCAGAGAAGCCTCAGACTGGCAAGGTCGTAGCAGCCGGCCCCGGCGCCCGCGGCGAGGATGGCAAGCTGCAGCCGATGGGCGTGAAGCCCGGCGACAAGGTGCTGTTCGGCAAATGGTCGGGCACCGAGGTCAAGATCGATGGCGACGAGCTCCTCATCATGAAGGAGTCCGACATCATGGGAATCCTCGCTTAGCATTTTCATCCGATCAACAGGCTCATTCTTCGAGATGCTCGGAACCTGAGCTTCTCAAGATGAGAATTCGAAGCTCAACAAGGAGCAAGCTGAAATGGCAGCCAAAGACGTAAAATTCGCAGCCGATGCCCGCGAGCGCATGTTGCGCGGCGTCGACATTCTCGCCAACGCGGTCAAGGTCACGCTCGGACCCAAGGGCCGCAACGTGATCCTCGAGAAGTCGTTCGGCGCGCCGCGCTCGACCAAGGACGGCGTGACCGTGGCGAAGGAGATCGAGCTCGAGGACAAGTTCGAGAACATGGGCGCGCAGATGCTGCGCGAGGTCGCCTCGAAGACCAACGACACCGCTGGCGACGGCACCACCACCGCCACGCTGCTCGCCCAGGCCATCGTGCGCGAGGGGCTGAAGGCGGTCGCAGCCGGCATGAACCCGATGGATCTGAAGCGCGGCATCGACAAGGCCGTGGCTGACGTCGTCGAGGACATCAAGAAGCGCTCTAAGAAGGTAAGCGGCTCGGCCGAGATCGCCCAGGTCGGCACCATCTCCGCCAATGGCGAGAAGGCCATCGGCGACATGATCGCCAAGGCCATGCAGAAGGTCGGCAACGAGGGCGTCATCACCGTCGAGGAGGCCAAGAGCCTCGACAGCGAGCTCGAAGTGGTCGAGGGCATGCAATTCGACCGCGGTTACATCTCCCCCTATTTCATCACCAATGCCGAGAAGATGGTGGCCGATCTCGAGAACCCCTACATCCTGATCTACGAGAAGAAGCTGTCGGGCCTCCAGGCGCTGCTGCCGCTGCTCGAGGCAGTGGTGCAGTCGGGCCGTCCGCTGCTCGTCATCGCGGAGGACGTCGAGGGCGAGGCTCTCGCCACGCTCGTGGTCAACAAGCTCCGCGGCGGCTTGAAGGTCGCTGCCGTGAAGGCGCCGGGCTTCGGCGATCGCCGCAAGGCGATGCTGCAGGACATCGCCGTGCTGACCGGCGGCGAGATGATCTCTGAAGATCTCGGGATCAAGCTCGAGAACGTGACGGTGCAGATGCTCGGCAAGGCCAAGAAGGTGGCAATCACCAAGGACGACACCACGATCGTCAACGGCGCCGGCAAGAAGCCCGACATCGAGGCGCGCATCGCCCAGATCAAGCAGCAGATCGAGGACACGACTTCGGACTACGACAAGGAGAAGCTGCAGGAGCGGCTGGCCAAGCTCGCCGGTGGCGTCGCCGTGATCAAGGTCGGCGGCGCGACCGAGGTCGAGGTCAAGGAGAAGAAGGATCGCGTCGACGATGCGCTGAACGCGACCCGCGCCGCGGTCGAGGAAGGCATCGTGCCGGGCGGTGGCGTGGCGCTGCTGTGGGCCTCTAAGGCGATCAAAACCAAAGGCGACAACGAGGATCAGGAAGCTGGCATCAACATCGTGCGCCGCGCGCTCCAGGCTCCCATCCGCCAGATCGCCGAGAATGCCGGCGTCGAGGGCTCGATCGTGGTCGGCAAGGTGACCGACCAGAAGTCGCCGTCCTACGGCTACGATGCCCAGACCGGCGAATATGTGGACATGATCCAGAAGGGCATCATCGATCCTGCCAAAGTGGTGCGCACGGCGCTCCAGGATGCGGCATCGGTGGCGGGTCTCCTGGTGACGACCGAGGCCGGCGTCGCCGAGGCGCCGAAGAAGGCGTCAGAGGGCCACGCCCACATGCCGGGCGGCGGCGGCATGGGCGGCATGGACATGATGTAGTCCTTGCTTCTGGCCAAAAACGGCCAAGGCTGAATAGAAAAGGGGCGGCCATCGGCCGCCCCTTTTTCCATATGCAGGAACGCTTTGCTCAATTAAGCCTTACCGAACCGTAATTTCCCCCCAACTCGACTTTGGCCTTATCGTCGGCCCACCGGGGCATGGCCCTTGCAGAGTCGGAAGAGACGCTTGGAGCCGTCCCCAATGGCGAATTTCCGCAACACGGCGCGAAACTTTACCCATATCGCGGCGCCCTATTTCAAGGGCGACGACCGCTGGCCGGGGCGCATCCTGCTCATCTCCGTGATCGCGCTCCAGCTGTTCCAGGTCTGGCTGAACGTGAAGTTCAATGCCTGGTACAACACCTTCTACAACGCGCTCCAGAACAAGGACTGGGACACGTTCCTCTACCAGTTCGGCGTGTTCACCGTGCTCGCCGCGGCCTTCATCGTCACCGCCGTCTACCAGCTCTATCTCCAGCAATGGCTACAGATCCGGTGGCGGCGCTGGCTGACCGACCGTTATCTTGGGCGCTGGCTCGGCCAGGGCACGCATTACCGCATGCGGCTCAAGGGCGATCAGGCCGACAACCCCGACCAGCGCATCGCCGACGACGTCCGCATGTTCATCAATTCGACGCTGGACATCGGCATCTCGCTGCTCGGCTCGATCGTCACGCTCGCGTCCTTCGTGGTGATCCTGTGGAATCTCTCGGCCGCGAGCCCGCTGATGATCGGCTCGGCGACCTACAACATTCCCGGGTATCTGGTCTGGGCGGCGTTGATCTATGCCATCATCGGCACCTGGGTGACCCATCTCGTCGGCCGCCCTCTCATCAAACTCAATTTCGATCAGCAGCGCTATGAGGCCGATTTCCGCTTCTCGCTGGTCAGGCTGCGCGAGAACGCCGAGGAAGTGACGCTGCTCTCGGGCGAGGCCGCCGAGGAGGAGCGGCTGCAGGATCGCTTCTCCCGCGTGGTGTCGAACTGGTACGGCATCATGCAGCGAACCAAGCGGCTCACCTTCCTGACCGCGGGCTACTCTCAGGTCGCCATCATCTTCCCGTTCCTCGTGGTGAGCCCGGTCTATTTCTTCGGCGCGCTGACCCTCGGCGGCTTGATGCAGATCTCCTCGGCCTTCGGCCAGGTGCAGAGCGCGCTCTCCTTCTTCGTCACGGCCTATTCAAGCATCGCCGACTGGAAGGCGGTGCTCGACCGGCTTAGCGGTTTCGAGGCCTCGATCGATTGGGCCCAAAATCTCGACAAGACGGCGCCTCGGGTCGAATTCATCACCGATGGCGGACGTGCGCTCCATGTCGATGAGCTTGCCGTCGGATTGCCGAACGGCGAGGAGATCGTGCGGCTGTCTGACTTCAGCGTCGAGCCTGGCGACCGCGTTCTCGTCACGGGACCGTCAGGCTCGGGCAAGACGAGCCTGTTCCGTGCACTCGGCGGAGTATGGCCGTTCGGCGCCGGCTCGATCCGGATCCCCAAGGGAGAAAGCGTACTCGTGCTGCCTCAGCGTCCTTATCTTCCGCTCGGCAGCTTGCGCGGCGCTCTTGCCTATCCGGCCCAGACGGGGGCATTTCCGCCGCGAGCGATCGAGGAGGTCGTCGAGGCTGTCGGCCTCGGCGATTTCCGCGACCAGCTCGACGAGACCGCCTATTGGGCCGATAAGCTCTCAGGAGGCGAGCAGCAGCGGCTCTCGATCGCGCGCGCGCTGTTGCAGAAGCCGCAATGGCTGTTCCTCGACGAGGCGACGAGCGCGCTCGACGAGGCGGCCGAGGCCGAGCTCTATCGGCTTCTGCTCGACCGGTTGCCTCACACGGCCATCATCTCGATCGGCCATCGTGCGAGCCTCGTCCAGTTCCACGCCCGCTTCTTCGAACTCACGCCAGAAGCGCCGGGGCGCCATCGCCTGGCAGAGGCCGTACGCCGCAAGGATGCGCGGAAAGAGGGGAAGCTCGGCGCGAGCGTCGCTTAAAGGCGCTCAGTTAGCGTCTTTGAGCTTGCAGCCGCTTGACGCATCGAGGCCATTGGGCGCGTCCCAATCGTTTTGGGGCAGGTCGCCGAACGATCCGCTGAACTCCTGCTTCACCATGGTGAACTTCGACGGCACGTTGGAGTTCGGCGGAAAGTCCACGATCCAGAAATAGTCGTAGTTATCGCCCGGCCAGGTCTTCGGCACGCCGGGCAGAATGTCGAGCTTGAGCAGCTTGCGCAGCGTCACCGCCTCGCCCTCGAACTTCGCCTCGAGCTTCTCGTTGGCGATGTGCTTGTGCTCCCACACCATGACCACGGTCTTTCCATTGAGCGCCGGGTTCTGCATGATGTTGGCGGCGGCCTCCTGGGTGCGGAGGTTCAGCTCCTTGACGTGCAGGTCGTCGTCGTCGGACTCGTCCGGAACCACCGAATAAAGGATGATCGGCTTCGACCAGGTCGCGACCGAGGGCGCGGCAAGCTCGAGCGTGTGCAGGGTGATGGCGAAGAAGAAGGCCGGTTCCTCGCCGTTCGCGAATAGCGATTTGGTGGCTTTGTCGCCGAGATAGGTGGCGGCGAGCGCGTCAGCCCTCTCAGCGCCGACCTCGCACAGCTTCCAGGGATTGGCCTTCTCGCCATGGCGGAGGATGATGATGCGCGCAGGCGCGGCAAGAGCCGACGCAAACGAACCGATGAGAAGCAGCGTGGCGATCAGGGCACGAATCATGCACGCCAGCGTAATGATTATCGGGCGATGGCGCCACCACGGGGCCTCAGGTTCGAGACGCGGGCTGCACCCGCTCCTCACCATGAGGAGTTGAGCCCACATTCTGAGGAGGGCGCGGGACGCGCCCGTCTCGAAGGATGAGACCTAATACGCGAGCTTGGCCAGGATCGCGTCGCGGAGCTTGGCTGACGCCGCGCTCCATTTCGCCCCACGCGAGGCGAAGAGATGCGCCTGCGATTTCAGGATCAACCCGTCCTCCAGAACCTTCAGATGATTGGCGCGGAGCGTCGTTCCAGTCGTGGTGATGTCCACGATCAGCTCAGACGTCCCGGCGGCGGGCGTGGCCTCCGTCGCCCCCACGCTCTCGACGATGCGGTAGCCGGTGACGCCGTGCGTCGCGAAGAAGCGCCGCGTCAGGCTCATATATTTGGTCGCAACGCGGAGGCGGCGCCCATGCGTCCGGGCGAACTGCGCGGCGACATCTTCCAAGTCTGCCATGCGATCGACGTCGATCCAGCAATCGGGAACGGCGACCACGACATCGGCGCGGCCGAAGCCGAGCGGTGCCACGAACTCGACCGTGCCGTCGACATCGGCAAGCGTCTCGCGGATCAGGTCCTCGCCGGTGATGCCCATGTTCACGCGCCCCGACTTGAGCTGGTGCACGATCTCGGCGGCCGAGACATAGATCACCTCGACGCCGTCGAGGCCTTCGAGCGCGCCGCGATAGCCACGCTCGTGACCGGTTTTGCGCAGAGCGAGGCCTGAGCGCTCGAACAGCTCGGCCGCCTGGTCCTTGAGCCGTCCCTTGGAGGGGACGGCGATGGTGAGCTTCGCCGCCATCACGCTTTCCTCTCGACGGCGGCAAGCAGCCGCTCGGTGTGGATGGCCGAGCCGATGGCCGGCACCTCGCGCGGCGCACCGATATTGGCAAGCAACCCGTCATAGCGGCCGCCGCCGGCGATCTGGCTCACGTCGCGCTCATCGCCCACCTCGATCTGGAACACCAGCCCCGAATAATATTCGAGGCTCCGGCCGAATTCGGTGGCGAAGGTTGCTCGCGAAAGGTCGAGGCCGCTCTTGCTCAAGCGCTCGAAGCGACGGACGCATGCGCCGATCTCGGCGTCGATATCCAGCCCCGCACCCTTGGCGATCATGGCGATGCGCTTGACCGCCTCGCCCGGCTTCCCTGTGACGGCGAGGTAATAGTCGAGGACAGTCGCGACCTCCTTCCTGAGCGGTTCGGCGCGAAGGTCGCCCAAGAGATCGAGCAGCCGCGCAGTGATCTCGCTCAAGCTACGATTTCCCGCCAGCGGCAGGCCTTGCTGGTCGAGATAGCGTGCCACCAGCTCCTCAGACTTCTCCGGATCCTCTCGGTCGAGCGTATGGGCAAGAGCGGCTGCTGATCCGTTGGAATCGGGCCGCTCGCCCTTGGCAAGGTTGGAGAGCAGCGCGTGGAAACCCGCCGGCCGCCAGAAATAGTGACGAAGCTTCAGCCGCCAGCGCTCGGGCAGTCCCAGCGCATCGAGCAGAGCAAAGAAAAGGCCGATATCGCCGAATCGCAGGCGAAAGTCCTTGAGCCCCGCGGCGCGCACCGCCTCCGCGGCCAGCAGCACGACCTCGACATCGGCGCTCTCGCGATCCTTCGCGCCGAAGCACTCGATGCCGGCCTGGCGGAACTCGCGCGGATGCGCTTGGTTGTTGCGGTCGGGTAAAAGCGGAAGGCCGGGCCGTTATAGCAATAGCGCGCCTCAGCCTTGGCGTCGGGGTGGCGCTCGAGATAGAGCCGCGACACGGGAACCGTCAGGTCGGGACGAAGGCAGAGCTCGTCGCCGGCGAGATCGGTGAAGACATAGGTGCGGCTCCTGATCTCCTCGCCGATCTGGTCGAGGAAGATGTCGGCCGGCTGGATGATCGAAGGCGCAACCTGCTCGTAGCCCGCGCGCTTGAAGATATCGAGCAGGGTCGTGGCCTGGGCTTCCAGCGCCTCGAATTCTTTCGCCGATTCAGCGGCCATGGCGGTTCAGGCTTTGTGGCGGGCGAGGACGCGGCGAACGGCCTCGACGAGGTCCAGCTTCTGGCACGGAGAACTGCGCCTCGGCCTGCTTCTTCAGATATTCGTCGCGGTCCTTGGTCTCGGTGAGCGTGGCGCCGAGGATCAGGTCCTTGATGGTGACCTCGCCCTTCGCGCGCTCATCGCCGCCTTGGATGACGACGCAAGGGGAAGCGCGCCTGTCGGCATATTTCATCTGCGCCTTCATGCCGGACTCGCCGAGATAAAGCTCGGCGCGGATGCCGGCGGCGCGGAGCGTTTGCGCGATCTTCTGGTAGTCGGCGATGCGGTCGCGGTCGAGCACGAGCACGACGACTGGGCCTTGCGTTGCGCTTTCCTTGAATTTGCCGAGGAGCTGGAGACCGAACAGGAGGCGCGACACGCCGATCGAGACGCCGGTCGCCGGCACCTTCTCGCCGGTGAAGCGCTCGACGAGGCCGTCATAGCGCCCGCCGCTCACGACCGAGCCGAGCCTGATCGGCTGGCCGCGCTCGTCCTTGATGGGAGCGGTCAAGTCGGCCTCGAATACCGGGCCGGTGTAATATTCCAGCCCGCGCACGACGGAGGAGATCGAAGCTCATCTGATCATACGCGATAGCCGGCCGTCCAGAACAGACGCGCTATTTGTCGTAGCTCCTCGATGCCCTGCATCCCGGACTTGCGATCGACCAACGGATAACTCTCCAAGCGTTAAGCTGGCATTCCACCAGTGCTCCAATGCGTTCTGCGTCCGTGCACGGCATATTGCCGCCTAGATAGATACGAGATACACTATTTGTACTGCGTCAGCTGAGAGATCAGCGCCTTTCGTGTAGTCGCCACTTTCGTCCTTCCCGCCCTTTACCAAGAACTGCGCGAACGCCCTCGATGCCTAAGACGGTCGAACTTATCGATTGCACGCAGGACGGCAGGTGCTTTCCGACTTTCCGCGTCGCCGACAAGTCCGATCGATTCCAGTAAGCCATCGAGCACTTTGCGGTTGTTGACTTTAATGAGGTATTGCCCGCGCGGGACACCGAGAGCTTCCAGCGTGTCGGCGGCGAGCATGCAAAGCTCGGCATCGGCAGCGACCGACGATGCGCCGACCGTGTCGGCATCGAACTGGGTGAACTGGCGGAAGCGCCCTGGCCCCGGCTTCTCGTTCCGCCACACGGGGCCAACCTGATAGCGGCGGAAGGGCTTCGGCAGGCTCTGATAATTCTCGGCGACATAGCGGGCGAGCGGCGCGGTCAGATCGTAGCGGAGCGAGAGCCACTGCTCGTCGTCGTCCTTGAAGGAGAACACGCCCTCGTTCGGCCGGTCCTGGTCGGGCAGGAACTTGCCGAGCGCGTCGGAATATTCGATGGCCGGCGTGTCGAGCGGCTCGAAGCCGTAGGACTCGAACACGTCCCTGATCGTGCCCAGCATCTCTTGCGTGGCGCGGATCTCTCCGGCCGAAATATCGAAGAGTCCCTTCGGCAGGCGGGCCTCGGGGCGAGGACGCTCGTCTTTCTTACTCATGGGAAATAAAGGCTTGATCTCGAACGGCTCTGGCGCTTCGCGCTTCTAGCCCATCGCCTCGGGCCAGTCACCAGGGATCAGCGCCGCCGGCACAGCGCCATCCCTCCCCACGAGGGAGAGGTATGGAGCCCCGCCGTGCGGCTTGCTTTGAAGCTAGTCGACAAGGAGGCCTTCCTTGGCCATCTCGACCAGGGTCTCGATCTCGTGGCCGCGATCCTTGAGCTCGCCGAGGCCCGAGGGCGGAGGACCGCCGGTCGCCCAGTCGAGCAGCTCGACGGTATGGACAAAGGGGGCGTCGGCCTCGCGAAGCTGGATCATGCAGCCGATATTGCCGGTCGCGATCACGTCGGGATTGACCTTGGCGATATTGCGCAGCTTCCGCTCGCGAAGCTCGTTCGAGAGCTTAGGCTGGAGCAGATTATAGGTTCCGGCAGAGCCACAGCAGAGATGGCCCTCGGGAATCTCGGCGACGGAGAATCCGGCCTGGTTGAGAAGCTGGACTGGGAGCGTGTCGATGCGCTGGCCATGCTGCAACGAGCATGGCGCATGATAGGCGACCTTGAGCCCGGTCCACATCACCGGCGGCATCAGCCCAATCTCGCCGATATATTCGGTGATGTCCTTAGCGAGCCCAGCGACATAGGCGGCGCGCTCGGCATAGCCGCGGTCGCGCGAAAGCAGATTGCCGTAATCCTTGACCATGGTGCCGCAGCCAGAGGTGGTGACAAGGATCGCGTCGAGCAGGCCTTCCCGCATCGAGGCCGTCCAGGCATCGATATTGCGGCGGGCGGCGTCGCGCGCGGCTTCGTCGCGGCCGAGATGATGCACGAGAGCGCCGCAGCAACCCTCGTCCTTGACGATGACGACATCGACGCCGTGCCGCCTGAGGAGGCGGATGGCAGCAGGGGTGATGGAGGGCGCGAGCACCTGCTGCACGCAGCCCAGCATCAGGGCGACCCGCTTCGCCTTTGGCACGTTGCCGATCGACCGATTTCGGCTTGGTCAGCTTCGCGCTCATCCTTGTCCGCGGAACGAGCTCCAGCGCCGAGGCGAGATGCGGATGGCCCATGCGCGCGATGAGGGCGCGGAAGGGACGCATCATCCAGCCGAGCATCAGCGCGAGGCGGAACGTATTCGGGTTTGGCATCAGCTTGCTCAGGATGAAGCGCAAGGCGCGCTCCGAGGTCGGCCGGTGCGCCTTCATCTCGATGCGCGTGCGGGCGAGCTCGACGAGATGCATGTAGTCCACGCCGGAGGGGCACGTGGTCATGCAGGAGAAGCAGGACAGGCAGCGGTCGATATGGTGCACCGTCGACGGCGTCACGTCGCGCGTCTCGAACATCTGTTTCATCAGGTAGATGCGCCCTCGCGGGCCGTCACGCTCGTCGCCGGTCAACACATAAGTCGGGCAGGTGGCGGTGCATAGCCCGCAATGGACGCAACGCTTGAGGATCGCGTCGGCGCGGCTGATGGTCGGGTCGGCGAGCTGGAGCGAGTTGAAATTGGTCTGCATGGTCCCGCCTAGATCCCCGGATACATGCGGCCGGGATTGAGAATGCCGTCAGGATCGAAGGCCTGCTTTACCCGCGCTGTCAGCGCGGCGAGCGGGGGATCGAGCGGCTGGAACACGTCGATCACCGCCCTTGCCTCGTCATTGGCGCGGATCAATGTGCCATGCCCGCCAAATTCGGCAAGGGTGCGGCGAATCTCCACGGCGCCGGCGTCGGACAGAGGCGGCGTCTCGAGCCAGATCAGCCCGCCGGACCAGTCATAGACGGGCCTCACCTCGATCTTGCGGGCGATGCTGGCGATGAGCTTCGGCGCTTTCGACGGCGCCGTCGAGATGCGCCAGAGGGGGTGGTCGGATTTCTGGAACATGCGAAGGGTCCGCATCTCGTTCCAGAAGAGCCGGCTCCGCCCCGTTTCGAGCTCGAGCGCGGGCCCATAGGCCTGGAGCATGTGGCGGAGCCGATTGGCGCGATAACGGGCCGAGGCGGGCAAATTCTCCACGCGGATCGCCGTGACCGAGGTGCCGGCGCCGCTGATGCCCTCGTCGGTGAAGCGTTTGGCGAGCTCTGGGTGGATATGCACCGTGCCCGAGACCTCGAACGGCGTGCCATGGGCGAGGCACATCGCCTCCACCGCCGTCGCGTCGGGCAGGCCGAAGCAGAGAACCGTGCGGATCTCCGATTGCGCGGGAAGGACCTTGATGGCGATCTCGGTCATGATGGCGAGAGTCCCCCACGACCCGGCAAGAGCGCGAGCGAGATCGTAGCCAGTGACGTTCTTCATCACCCGCCCGCCGGCCTTGATGATCTCGCCCCTGCCATTGACCGCCGTCACGCCGAGAACGTGATCGCGCGCAGAGCCGGCAAGGATGCGCCGGCTGCCCGAGTAATTGGTGGCGATCACGCCGCCGATCGTGGCCTGCCCCGGGCCGTAGCCAAGTATGGGCCCAAGATCGACCGGCTCGAAGGGGAGCGCCTGATCGCTCTCGGCGAGAAGCTCCTCGATCTTGCCGACCGGCGTTCCGGCCTGGACCACGAGCACGAGCTCGCTCGGCTCGTAAAGAGAAACGCCGACCAGGCTCTCGGTAGAGACCACGGCGCCGGAATGGACCGGGCGCCCGAGCTCGCGCTTGGTGCCGCGGCCCATCACCTCGAGTGGCGTGCGCGTATCGACCGCCTCGCCGACGAGGTGGGCCAGCTCCTCGACCGTCTCGGGAGCATGAAAGCCGAGGCGCATATGCCCGGTCACTGGACCTTACGTCCTTCCAGCGGAAACACCTTGCCCGGATTGAGTAGCCAGTCCGGATCGAAGGCCTGCTTCACCCGCATCTGTTGGGCCAGATCCGCGTCGTTAAATTGCAAGCCCATCAGCTCGCGCTTCTCGATGCCGACGCCATGCTCGCCGGTCAGGCAGCCGCCCAGATCGACGCATAGCTTCAGGATCTCCGCGCCGCACAGCTCGACCCGCTCGAGCTGGAGATGGTCGTTGGCGTTATAGAGGATGAGCGGGTGCAGATTGCCGTCGCCGGCATGGAAGATGTTAGCAACGTCGAAGCGGTATTTGCGGCAGATCCAGCCGATCTCGTCGAGCGCCTTGGGCAGCTTGGACAGCGGGATCACGCCGTCCATGCAGATATAGTCCGACAGCTGGCCGATGGCGCCGAACGCAGCCTTGCGGCCCTTCCAGATCTTGGCGCTCTCCTCGGCGCTTTGGCTGCGGTGCATGGTCACCGGATTATAGTCGCGGGCGATCTCCCCGATCCTCTCGAGCAGCGTGTCGATCTCGTCCTCTGAGCCCTCGACCTCGACGATCAGAAGCGCCTCCACGTCGAGCGGGTAACCAGCGGCGACGAAATGCTCGCACACATGGATCGCCGGCCGGTCCATGAACTCGATGGCCACGGGGACGATGCCCGCGGCGATAATGCCGCCGACGCAAGCGGCCGCCGCGTCGGTCGTGTCGAAGCCGAGCAGCATGGGCCGCGCGCCTTCGGGCGACTTCAAGAGCCGCACTGTTACCTCGGTGACGACGCCCAGCTGTCCCTCGGAGCCGACGATCAGCGCGAGGAAGTCGTAGCCCGGCGCCTCGAGATAATCGCCGCCGATATCGAGGATCTCGCCGTTCATCATCACGATGCGGACGCCGAGCACGTTGTTCGTGGTGACGCCGTATTTCAGGCAATGGGCGCCCCCGGAATTGGTGGCAATGTTACCGCCGACGGTGCAGGCGATCTGGCTCGAGGGGTCCGGCGCATAAAAGAAGCCGTCACCAGCCGCCGCCTGGGTGATGCCGATATTGGTAATGCCGGCCTGGACGCGGGCGACGCGGTCGGTCGTGTTGATGGACAGAACCTTGGTCATGCGCGAGAGGCAGACCACGAGCGCGTCCTCGAGCGGCAAGGCCCCGCCGCAGAGCGAGGTGCCGGCCCCGCGCGGCACGACCTTGACGTGGTTCTCGTGGCAGAAGCGCAGGATCTTGCTGACCTCCTCGGTGGTGGTCGGCAAGATGACCGCGAGCGGCAGGCAGCGATAGGCGGTAAGCGCGTCGGTCTCGAAGGCGCGGCGCCCCTCCTGATCGGAAATCATTGTCGCCTCGGGAGCGAGCTTCTTGAGCTGCTTGACGATGTCGTTCCGGCGCGCGAGCACCGAGGCGTCAGGGGCCGGTAGGCTGATCTGCGACATCAATGGCTCCAGCCCCCTGTCAGGGCCGTGGGTGGAAGGGAGGCTTTGCCCTAGTCTTTCGCATGGGCCGGGTTGGCGGGCAATATGCCCCCCGCGTCAGGGGGTCACGGCGCAGCTATAAGGTTGCCGCACAACTGCTTCACTAGCTTTGGAGTTACCATGTCGCAGCGACCGCTTTTGCCCACAAATTGGCCTTCTGCTAGGGTCGAGCGAACCTGACCGCGGGATTTCATGCAAGACTGGGCAATCGTCCGAGGCGCACCGGGGAGAACCGTCGAGGACCCTTTCCAAGGAGGACTGAGATGAGGATTGTTGGACTGTTTGGTCTTGGTGCAGCGGTGGTGCTGGTCGGGGTTTACGGCCCGGCTTTCGCCGAGGGCGATGCGGCGAAGGGCAAGGCCGCCTTTGCCAAATGCGCGATCTGCCACCAGATCGGGCCGGGCGCCAAGACGCTGGTCGGCCCTGAGCTCAACGGCGTCGTCGGACGCAAGGCGGCAAGCGTCGCCGATTACGCCTCGATGTATTCACCAGGCATGAAGAAGCTCGGCGCCGACGGCTGGGTGTGGACGGAAGAGAATATCGACAAGTGGATCACCGATCCGAAGGCCTTGATCCCCGACTCTCCAATGGCGCTCGCGTTTCAAGGCGTGCCGGACGCCGGTGAGCGGGCCGACATCATCGCCTACCTGAAGACGCAGACCGCGCAATAGTATTCTTTGATCACTATCCGCTCCCATTCCTCCCTCTATCGGGAGGGATGGGAGTCGCTTGCCTGACCTGCCCTACCAGGAGACGCGCATGCCGGCCTCGCCGCCGACGCCGTCGATATCCTGGCCGAAGGTGACATCGACCTTGGCGAAGACTGATGTGCTGGCGGTGGGGTTGAAGAAGTTCACGCCCCCTGAGACCTCGCCCCACACGTCTTGGAGGTGGTCCTCGAGGATGAAGGTGGTGCCGGTTGAGACGAGCGTCGCCTGATTGTCGTTGGAGAGATTGCCCCACAGGCTGCCGATGACGAACGGCTCGGAACCGGCTCATGGCTGAGCCGTCTGAGCGGACGGCGGTGACTGCGCGGGTGCAGCTTGGGGCGGCGGGTTGGGCGCCGGCGGGGGTTGGGGGCCCTCGGCGGCGGCGGGCTTGGTGCGGAATTTATCGATGTCGTCGAGCACCGCCCGGAAGAAATAGTCGCGGTCACCTTCATCCTTGGCGACCTTGCCCCACGCTTCCTGCAAGGCGGCGAGCACATCATCGGGCCAGATCAGGATTCGGACGCCATCCTTGGCGGTCAGCTCAGAAAGTGCCTCAGCCTGGAGGCGGGCGCTGTCAGCGAGGGTCTCTTGCAGCATGGTCTTGCAAGCGCCATCGAGCAGGCTCCGCTGCTCAGCAGTCAGTCCATCCCAGCGGTCCTTGTTGACGATGAGCTCGAGCACGGTCTCCGGTTGATGCCACCCCGGCATATAGATGAGCTTCACCTTGTCCTTGAGGCCCTGCTCGAGGTCGACGGCGGGCGTATAGAGCTCGGCAGCGTCGATCTCCTTCTTGTCGAAGGCGCTCGCGAGCTTCCCGCCGGGGAGGAGCATGGTAGTGGCGCCGGCCTCGGACATCACCCGGGCGCCCAAGCCAAAGATGCGCATGCGCAGGCCCTTGAGGTCGTCCTTACCCTTGATCTCCTTGGCAAACCAGCCGCCTGCCTCGGCGCCGCCGAAGGCGCACGGCATGACATGCACCTTCACGCCGGCATGGTCGTACATTTCCTGGTAGAGCGAGCGGCCGTTGCCGGCATCGAACCAGTCGAGATAGGTCTTGGCGTCGGGGCCGAAGGGAAAGCCCGCGAACAGCGCTGCGGCAGGAAGCTTCGCCGCCCAGAAGCTTGCTGTCGAGAACCCGGCATCGACCTTGCCTTCCGAGACCTTGTCGAGGATCTCATCGGGCGTGGTGCCGTCTCCCGGCTGCTTCAGGTCGAGCCGAAGATAACCGTCCGAGCGCTCCGCGATTAGCTTGGCGAGCTTGGTCGCGGAATCGCCAAGCCCCGGCATATGCGTGCCGTAAACGAGCGGCGTGACGAGAACGACGGCCGCCGTCTCGGCCCTGGCGCTTGAAGGCCCGAGCAAAAGCAGGAGTGCGAAGAGCGCGAGCGCCCTTGCCAGCATGTCCCTCCCCTCTTCGTTTCGGCCCTTGCCGCCGATTTCCGATTTCTTGAGTCGCGGCGCCGATGCTACATCCTCACTCCCACTTCCCGCCACAAGATGCAGGGCCCGACTGGACGCTGACATGACTTTGGCCCCTGCCAATGCAAAGCAAGGCCCGCTCGTCGGACTCTTCGTGACATGCCTCGTCGATCTGTTCCGGCCAAGCATAGGCTTCGCCGCGATCAAGCTTCTGGAGGCTGGCGGCGCGCGGGTCGAGGTTCCCCTCGCCCAGACCTGTTGCGGGCAACCCGCCTACAATTCCGGAGACCGGGCCGATGCCGTTCTGCTCGCGCGCCAGGTGGTCGACGCCTTCGAGCGGTTCGATTACGTGGTCGCCCCGTCCGGCTCTTGCGCAGGAATGCTCAGGCTGCAATACCCTGAGCTCCTTGCCGCCGATCCCGATTATGCCAAGCGCGCGGAGGCGCTGGCAGCGAGGTGCTTCGAGCTGACGAGCTTCCTCGTGACCGTGCTTCGCCTTACCAAGGTGGCCGCAGGTTTTTCGGGTGACGTCACCTATCACGATTCCTGCTCTTGCCTGCGCGAGCTCGGCGTTGCCTCGGCGCCGCGGCGGCTGCTCGCGAGCGTCGAAGGGCTCAATCTAGTCGAGCTCGCCGATCGCGAGGTGTGCTGCGGTTTCGGTGGGACCTTCTCGGTCAAATATCCCGAGATATCGAGCGCGATCCTCGAGGCTAAGCTGCGTGCCATCCTCGCTACCGGCGCCAAGACCGTGCTCGCGGCCGACCTCGGCTGCCTCATGCAGATCGCCGGCGGGCTTGCGCGCGAAGGCGCTGGCGTCGAGGCGCGCCACGTAGCCGAGGTTCTGGCCGGGATGACCGAGGGGTCGGCCGTCGCCGCGCCGCTTAGGGCAGGCTGAGGACGAGATGGCGTCGTCCGGCAAGAGCTTCACGAGCAATGCGCGCAAGGCGCTCGCCGACGCCGAGCTCCAGCGCGCGCTCCTGAACGTCAAGCGCGGCTTCATCGTGAAGCGCGAGACGGCAATCGAGAAGCTGCCCGAGTTCGAGCAGCTTCGCGCCGAGGCGCGCGCCATCAAGGATCACACGCTCAGCCATCTCGACCTTTATCTCGAGGCCTACGAGGAGAAGGTTGTCGAGAGCGGCGGCAAGGTGCATTACGCGAGCACAGCAGCCGAAGCGCGCGACATCGTGCTAGCGCTTTGCCGCGCCGAGGGTGCCAAGCGCGTGACCAAGGGCAAGTCCATGGTCTCCGAGGAGATCGGGCTCAATGCCCATCTCGAGAAGGGCGGGATTGAGGTGGTCGAGACCGATCTCGGCGAATATGTCGTGCAGATCAGGGGCGAGACCCCGAGCCACATCATCGCTCCCATCGTCCACCTCAACAAGGAGGCGATCGAGGCCGACTTCCGCCGCGCGCACCGCAAGCTCGCCTCGACGCGCAAGCTCAAATCCGTCCCCGACCTCGTGGCCGAGGCGCGCGCCGTGCTCAGGGAGAAGTTCCTCACCGCCGATCTCGGCATCACCGGCGCCAATCTGCTCATCGCCGAGACGGGCTCATCGGTGATCCTCACCAATGAAGGCAATGGCGACCTCACCGCCACCCTGCCGCGCGTCCATATCGTCATCGCCTCGATCGAGAAGGTCGTGCCGACGCTCGAGGACGCCACGACGATTCTCCGCTTGCTCGCCCGTTCGGCGACGGGTCAGGAGATGGCGACCTATACGACCTTCTTCACCGGACCGCGCCGCGACGACGATCCCGACGGACCTGGGGCCTACCATGTGGTGCTGCTCGACAATGGGCGGAGCGAGATGCTGGGGAGCGTGTTCCAGGACATGCTCCGCTGCATCCGCTGCGGCGCCTGCCTCAATCATTGCCCGGTCTATGGCGCGATCGGCGGACACGCCTATGCGTCGGTCTATCCAGGACCGATGGGCGCCGTGCTGACGCCAGCACTACAAGGCATCGAGCACGCTCGCGACCTCCCCAACGCATCGAGCTTCTGCGGGCGGTGCGAGGAGGTCTGCCCCATGAGCATCCCGCTGCCCAAGATGATGCGCGCGTGGAGGGAGAGGGACTTCGCCAAGGGAGGTCCACCGCTTCCCGAGCGGATCGCGCTCAAGGCATGGGCGTACACTGCGAAGCGGCCGCGCCTCTATCATGCGCTGACGGCTCTGATCATGCCGTTCCTCGCCTGGCGCGCCGGGCGCCGCGGGCGATTTGCGCGATTGCCGTTCGGCAAATCCTGGACGAGGACGCGCGACTTTCCGGCGCCACAAGGCAAGACTTTCCATCAGCTCTACGCCAAGGCCAAGCGGAGCGCGCCGTCATGACCTCTCAGGGCGACGCCAGCATCCTCGACACGCGCGCGAGAATATTTGCGCGTATCCGCAGAGCGCTCGACGTCGATCCGGAGGACATCGCGGGACACAAAGCCGTCGCCGAGAGGCTCAGGCGTCATCCGAAGGGAACAATCCCGTTGCGTGCCCGCTGTCACGGCGAGCAAGCGATCGCTCAGTTCGCTGCGCATATCGAGAAGCAAGGCGCAGATTTGAGCCGCGTCGCCACGCCGAAAAAGGCGGTCAGCGCCATCGGCTCCTATCTCGGCTCCAACAGGCTGCCGCCGCGCGTGCGTATAGGAGCCGACGCCGTGCTCGCCTCGCTTCCGTGGAAGGAAGCTTGGGACATCGAGCGATGCTTCGGACCGGCCGACCCCTCCGACAAGGCATCGCTGTCGCGCGCGGTCGTAGGCGCCGCCGAGACCGGCACGCTGTTCCTCATCTCGGGCAAGGACAATCCCACCACCCTCGCTTTTCTCCCCGAGACCCATATGGTCCTCATCTCAGCCAGCGACATCGTCGGCTCCTATGAGGAGGCCTGGGATCGGCTGCGCGCGCTCAATGGTTCAGGAGCCCTGCCTCGCAGCGTCAATCTGATCGGCGGTCCCTCGCGGACGGCCGATATCGAGCAGACCATCGTGAGGGGCGCGCACGGTCCACGTCGCCTTCACGTGCTGATCCTCGGTTAGATCCGCCTCGGAAGCGCAGAAAATGTCGCAGATCGGCGACCTGGGCGAGAATGCAGGTTCGCTTCCGTTCCCGACCGGCTTCGATTATGGTGCGCCGCACTCTCCCAGGTAGTATGGTTTTTCCTGGTCCTGCGCGCAGGCCGGTTCGGGGTGGCCCTTCATGCGTTTTGCCGTCTGGCTGATCGAGCGTCCCCGCTGGTTCAAGCGGACCGTCCTGATCATCAACGACCTCGCGATGCTCACCATCGCGTTGTGGCTCGCTTATTCGCTCCGTCTGAGCCAGCTCTACGTGCCCGACACCCTCCCCAAGGTGCTGCTGATGGCGGCCGCGCCCGTTATCGGCGTGGTCGTCTTCTATATGCGCGGGCTGTACAAGCTCGTCACCCGCTTCATCGGGCCGGAGGGCACCACACGGATCTATGTCGCGGTGATCATCGCGGCGGTGCTGTGGGCGCTGGTCGTCCTGATGAGCGGCGTCAAGGTGCATCCACGGTCGGTGATCGTGATCTACGGCCTCATCGCCGCCGGGATGATCAGGCTGAGCCGGCAATGGGCCGGCGCCAGCCTGCTCAGGCTCGCGCCCGAGCACAAAGGCGTCAGCTTCGACGAGCGGAAGCGCGTCATCATCTATGGCGCCGGCAATATCGGTATCCAGCTGCTCCGCGCTTTGAACGAGACCGGCAACTACAAGACCGTCGCCTTCATCGACTCGAACCCCTCGCTCGCGGGCCAGATGGTGCATGGGGTGAAGGTGCTCAGGCCCGAGAAGATCGGCAAGACCATCGCCGAACAGAACGTGAAAGAGGTGCTGCTGGCTACGCCCTCGGCGCTGCGGAGCGAGCGGCGCTTGGCGATCCGCTTACTCGAATCTTATCCCGTGGTGGTCAAGACGCTGCCCGCGCTCGAAGAGATCGCATCGGGGCACGTGGAGATCAGCGATCTCAGACCGATCGACGTTGAGGATCTGTTGGGGCGCGATCCAGTCACGCCCGACCTCGAGCTGCTGACCGCCAATGTGCATGGCAAGGTGGTGATGATCACCGGAGCCGGGGGGTCGATCGGCTCTGAGCTCACCCGCCAGCTGCTCCGGCTCGGACCCAAGACGCTGGTCCTGTTCGAGCTCTCCGAGGTCGCGCTCTACGAAATCTCCATGGAGATCGAAGAGTTGAACGAGCGGCTGCACAAGGAGGAGGCCGGTCGCCCCGCCGAGGAGGCCACCAAGGTGGTGCAAGTGCTCGGCTCGGTGCTCGATCAGAAGCTCGTCGCCCGCACCATCGAGGAGCTCGAGGTCGAGGTGATCTATCACGCCGCCGCCTACAAGCATGTGCCGATCGTCGAGGCCAACCCATTCGCGGGACTTCAGAACAACACGTTCGGCACCCTCGCCCTCGCCGAGGCGGCAAAGGAGCTTGGCGTGGAGCGTTTCGTGCTGGTGTCGAGCGACAAGGCGGTACGCCCGACCAACATCATGGGCGCCAGCAAACAACTCGCCGAGCTCATCCTGCAAGCGTTCGCCCAGGACCGCGGCTCCACGACGATCTTCACCATGGTGCGCTTCGGCAACGTACTCGATTCGTCGGGCTCGGTGGTGCGGCGCTTCCGCAATCAGATCAGGGCGGGCGGGCCGGTGACCGTTACCCATCCCGAGGTGATCCGCTATTTCATGTCGATCCCCGAGGCCGCCCAGCTCGTCATCCAGGCGGGCACCATGGCGATCGGCGGCGAGGTGTTCGTGCTCGAGATGGGAACGCCCGTGAAGATCGACGATCTCGCCCGCACCATGATCCGCCTCTCGGGGCTCGAGGTGCGCGACGAGGATCATCCCGAAGGCGACATCGCCATCGAATATATCGGGCTCAGGCGCGGCGAGAAGCTCTACGAGGAGCTTCTGATCGGCGAGAACACGACCGGCACGAGCCACCCGCGCATCTTCAAGAACTCCGAGCCGATCCTTCCCTTCGAGGAACTCGCAGCGGCACTCGAGCGCCTCGAAGAAGCGATCCAGAAGCTCGACATGGCGGATCTTCAGGAGATGCTGCGCGCGACCGTCGAAGGCTATGTCCCGGCAAGCACCGCGCACCCGGTTTCTGCCAAGGAAGAATGGCAGCCCGCCTCACGCACGCTCCATTGAGGCGATGGCTGAGCCCGGGCTTCTGTCTTGGGCCGCGATCGCTGCGGCCAGTGCTGCGATCAGCGCGAGCGCGATCTTGATCCTGCGGCCGATCCTCGTCCGCCATCTGCTTGCGCATCCGAACGACCGGTCCTCGCATAAGGTCGCGACGCCGCAAGGGGGCGGGCTCGGGGTCATGCTTGCACTCATCGCGGTGTGCGCGTTGGCGGGGCTGCTCGCGCCTCGCATGGGTGCCCTCAGCCTCATCCCCGTGCTCGGGGCGGCGAGCTTCCTCACCGTGCTCGGCGCGCTCGACGATGCTCACGCGCTTCCCGTGTCGTGGCGCTTCGCGGGTCAGACGATCGCAGCGCTTGTCATCGTGCTGACGCTGCCGGAGGAACTCCGCATCCTGCCTGGCTTCGTTCCCCTCGCCGTCGAGCGTGTCTTGCTGGTCGTGGGAACCGTAGGCTTCGTCAACGCCGTCAACTTCCTCGACGGGATCGACTGGATGACGGTGGCTGAGGTCGTTCCCATCACGCTTGCCGTCGCGGTGCTGTACGCCTTCGGTGTCCTGCCCGTAGGCATCGGCCTGCTTGCGCTCGCTTTGCTCGGCGCCATGCTCGGCTTCGCCGTGTTCAACAAGCATCCGGCGAGCATTTTCCTCGGTGACGCCGGCAGTCTGCCGATCGGGCTCTGCCTCGCCTTCATGCTGATCTATGTCGCCGAGGCGGATCTTACCGCTGCGATCCTCCTGCCGCTCTACATGGTCGCCGATACAAGCATCACGCTCGTCCGCCGCATCATCAACAAGGAGCCGTTCCTCTCGGCGCATCGCTCTCATTACTATCAGCGCGCGGTGATCGGAGGCCGCAGCGTGCCCGAGGTGACGACGCGCATCTTTCTCCTCGGCTTCACGCTCGCGCTCCTGGCAGTCGGCACGACGCTGGCGCGGTCGATCGCGCTCGACCTCGTCGCGCTCGCGATCGGCGTTCTCGCTACGGCCGCAACGCTCCGTTGGCTCGCGCGAGGCCGGGCGTGAAGAGAACCGTCCTTGTCACCGGCGCCTCGGGTTTCATCGGGCGAAGCCTGGTCGCGGCACTTGCCAAAGAAGGTTATCCGGTCAGGGCGGCAGCGCGCGGTCCCGAAGCCATCCCGCCAGCAGCCGGCGTCACGCCCGTTGCATTGCCGGATCTCGCGCGGCCGGTCGATTGGGCGGGCCTCCTCGGGGGCGTGAGCCATGTGGTTCACCTTGCCGGGCTTGCCCACGCGCCTGGCGTGCTTGCCGACGACGTTTATATGCGCATCAACGCGCTCGCCGCCGGCGAGCTCGCCGAAGCGGCAGCGCGCGCCAAGGTCCAACGTCTGATCTTCGTCTCTTCCGTCAGGGCGCAGGCGGGGCTCTCGGCCGACCATGCGATCACCGAGACGGACGTTCCCGCGCCGACCGACGCCTATGGGCGCTCAAAGCGCGAGGCCGAACGGCTGATCGAGGCGAGCGGCGCTCCCTTCACCATCCTCCGTCCCGCGGTTGTCTACGGCCCCGGGGTCAAGGGCAACATCGCCTCGCTCGCCACGCTCGCCAAAACGCCGATGCCGCTTCCCTTCGCCAATCTCGACAATCGACGCTCGTTGCTCGCGCTCAAAAATTTCATCGCGGCGGTTTCGCTTGTGCTCCGCGTGGAGCGGGCGGCGAACGAAACCTTCCTCGTCGCCGATGCCGAGCCGATCAGCGTGGCGAACCTGGTCAGCGCCATGCGCGAGGGACTCGGGCGTCCCCCTCTCCTCGTCGGCGTGCCGCAAGGCGCCGTGAAGCGCTTGATGCGCTCCTTCGGCAAGGAAGCCGAGTGGGAGCGCATTTCAGGCAGCTTCGTGATCGACGCCTCGAAGTTGATGGGGATCGGCTGGCGCCCGTCCATCTCGACGCATGACGGCATCGTCGCCATGATGCGCGCCGAGGCCCGCTCTACGACGTCCTGAGCGCATCGTAGAGGCCGACGGTCTCCTTGCCGATGGCGTCGGCTGAGAACTTGCTCTCGACGAGGACGCGGGCATTGGCGGCGAACCGCTTGCGGAGGTCGGCGTCGCCCGCGAGCGCCTCCATCGCACGAGCAAGGGCCGGAGCGTCATCAACCGGAACGGTGAGAGCGGTCACCCCTTCGATCGCGATCTCGCGGCAGCCTGGAGCATCGGTCGCGACCATCGCGCGCCCGCAGGCCGCCGCCTCGAGCAGGCTCTTGGGCAATCCCTCGCGGCGGGAGGCGAGCACGGCGAAGTTCGCCCGCGCCCAGACGGTCCTGATATCGGGAACATGACCGAGCCACTCGATGCCATAGAGGCTCGCGAACTCGCGGAGCTGCTCTGGCGCGAGCGATCCCGGGTTCTCCTTGTCGCAGTCGCCGGCAAGCAGGAGCTTGAGCGCGACCCCCCGCTTGCCGAGAGACGAGAAGGCCTCGATCACTGTCGGCACGCCCTTGTCGGCAAGCATGCGGCCGACATAGGCCGCGGTCACGGGCGGCGGTGGCTCCGGCAGCGGCGTGAGCAGTTGCGTGTCGACCCCCGATCCCCCGATCAGCACGATATTCTCCTCCGGCACGCCGAGCCCTATGACAAAGGCGCGATCGTCTGGGTTCTGCACCACTGTCTTGCTGCGGGCTCGCCTGAGGAGGCGTGAGAGCGCGAAGCGAACCAGGCGGCGCGTCGCCCCGCTCACCCTCGCCTCGCCGATGAAGAGCGTGCCGAGCCCGGTCAGGCTGTTGACCACGGCCGTGCGGGCAAAGCCGAGACTTGCGGTCGTTCCGAGCAGGACCGGCTTAAGCGAGATGTTGTGGAGGATGTCGGGGTCGATCGCGCGGAAGAGATTTCTCAGCTCGCGGACCGCGGTGAAGCTCCCGAGCGGCGAGAGAGAGCCCCGGCTCCAGGAGAGCGCATGGGGCACGAAGCCTTCCCGCTCTATGGCCGCCTCGCCGTCCTTGATGCGGGTTGCGACATGGACCTCGTAGCCGGCGTCCCTTGCCGCACGAGCCATGGGCAAACGGTGCGACAAGAAGTACCAGTCCTCGGTCACGACGTAGAGCAGGCGGGGAGCCATAGCCCCGCGCTTGTATCAGCGCGCCATCGCTTGCGAAACAGCCGCCAGTTGAACGTCCGCGGGTGCGGCTAACAATGTCGCGGGGTGGCGCGGCGGCGCAAAACGCGCTATGTTACCGTCAAATCAAGAGTTGCTTCGGGGGATTTCCAATGAAACATCTTCGCCTCGTGCTGGCGCTATGCGGTGCGGCCTGCTTCGCCACGGCATCGGGAAGCGCTTATGCGTTCGACGTCGAAGGGGAGAATGCGAGCCTCGAGGACGGCGCCAACCATTTCAGCACGCCAGTCGATGATTTCATCAAGTCGAATGGCGGCGCCCGCTCGCTTGCCATGCCGCTCAGCGGCGAGGCCGATTCGAGCATGCACATCTCCGACTATGGCAACGCGATTTCGATCCCGGGCCCCGGCGTCGACGCGCCGGCCTGGACCTATTCCTCGCCTTACTTCCAGAAGCGCGGGTACTAGCCTTAACGGTCGGGCTCCAGCCTGACCGCGCCGTCCGCGTCGCGTCCGAGCAGTTGCTTCCGATCGTCAATTTCTTAAGCGCAATCAAGCGGTGTTCGCCTGATTGCGTCTGTTTTCATGTCTTAAGGGAGGAAACCACGCAGCGATTCTTGATCTGCCTCGCCGTTGGGATCGGGGTTTTGTTCAGCACGCTTTCGGCGCAGCCGGCCCTCGCCCACCGTCACCACCGCCACATCCACTGGCACCACCACCATCACAAGGCTTGCTGGTGGGACAACTGGCACCGCCATTGCCGTTGGTATTTGTAGGCTTCGTGCGCCAGCGGAAACGCCAGGAAATTCAAGGGCGGGGGGGAAAGCCAATGTCCTTTTTTGATCCAGGCGTGTCCCAAGTGTCACAGCCAATGCCGCTAAGACCCGCTATAGTCGGTGCCTTCAGGGGACTTTGGGGGATCAATCCATGCGCCTCTTTCTAGCTTGCGCCATCATCATCACTGCAACGATCGGGCTCGGTGGCTGCTTCGGCCACCACGAGAAGGCCGTGGCAACCCAGCCGTTGAAGCTCGGTTAGTCGATCGGCAACGCCCTTAAGTTTTTTCTCCGGCAAATGCCAAAAACCCCGGCCCGTTTCGGGTCGGGGTCTTTTTCTTTTGCCTCATCGCCTGACGGCACGCGCGACCGTGCGCTCTAAGCGTTCGTCGTGGACGTGGGCTGGTATCCTCGGAATGGTGGTACCGCCGGGTGAATTCGAATCACCGACCTCTTGATCCACAGTCAAGCGCTCTAACCAGCTGAGCTACGGCGGCATATTCCCCCATGCCTGCGCGGGGAACCTAAGCGGAGCCAAGAGCCGTTGCAAGCTCGCGATAGCGATTCGGCCAGCGGCTGGCGGCGCCTGGCCTCCGCCGACGCAACAAGGCCCGGGCTGAAGGCCCGGGCCTCATCACGACTGGCACTGTCACTCGCGGATGAAAACTAAGTTACGGCTTACGCGTCGCCTCGAAGGTCTTCGTCACCTGATGCTTGATCGGCTCGGTGGTATCGGCGGCAATCTTCGTGGTCAGAGCCCTGATCTCGCTCGCCTGACTGGCGAAGACGTCGAACTGGCTGCGGATGAAGGCCGACTGGAGCTCGACAATCTCGCCAAGGGTCTTGGCGCCGGCGAGCTTCTTGGCGAGGTCGAAGGCTGAGTTGAGGTTACGCTGGTAAAGATCGATCAGCTTGCGATTGAAGGCGGTCGCGCCCTGTCCTGCGGCATCGAAAGACCGCTCCAGCGCATCGATGGCCTCTTCCAGCTGCTCCTTGCCGCGCTCGTAGGCCTCGCGGCTCTGGTTGACCGTCTTCTCGGCGAGAGCGCGCACGCTCTCAGGAACGGTCGTGTCGAGCTTCAATGCCTCGAATTCCTTCGCGGCCTTGCGGAATGTGTCGCGCGCCTGCTCGGCGGCGGCCTGGGGGGTATAGGTGTCGCTCATGGTGGGTTACCTCTGCTTGGACTCATTTCGCCTGGGCAACGGGTTCGGCCCATGACGGGGCATGGGCCCCCGCAGTATTGTCTTGTTGCACTGCAATATAAATGCTGCGTTGCGATAACGCAAGGGGTGTCGAGAACACGTCAGCACTTTTTTAGTCGTACCGACGAAGTTTTCGCACTAACCCTATTCAAAAAGGCGAATTCGCCTAAATTTAGTGGCTGAGTCGAGCAACGCCCCAAGGGAAGCGCGCCGGCAATTGTTAGCTTTTCGCGCCTAGGCGCGCCTAAACGAGTTCTTACCGGTTTCAGAGTGGGCCGCCGATGGCCGATCTCAGACTGCAACGACGGATGGAACAGCTCGAGGGCGACCGCGAGGCGCTCGAGCACATCGCCCGCGCGCTCGAGGGGCGGGTGTTGCCGTTGCCGAGCGAACCGGAAATTTCAGAGCCCACCATCGAGGTGGCGGAAGAGCTCGCGCTCGCCCCGCAAGGCATCAAGCTTCTGCTCGAGGTGATGCCGGCGGCCATTGCACTGCTCACACATGGCCGGCTCGTCCATGCCAATTCTGCCTTCGCCTATGCCTTCGGCTATCGCTCGATCGCAGAGCTGATCGAGGCGGGCGGGCTTGAGGCGATTCTCCCACAAGGCGCGGCCGCCCTGGCCAGCGAGAATGGCGCCGAGCGAAGCGAGCCTGTCGATGCGCTGACACGCTCGCGCCGCAGGCTGAAAGTTGCTTTTGCTTCGAGCATGCTCGACGACGAGGCCGGCCTCACTCTGCTCCGCCTCATCGACCAGAAGGCCCTCGACGAAGAGAGCGCGCCCTCTCCCGCCGAGATCGACGCCAGCGCTGCGTCGCGCCGGCTCGATTTCCTTGCCAAGGTCAGCCACGAGGTGCGCACGCCGCTCAACTCGATCCTAGGCTTCACCGAGCTGATGCTGCAGGAGCGCTTCGGTCCGATCGGCAACGCCCGCTACAAGGGCTATGTCGAGGACATCCATCAAAGCGGGCTCTACGCGCTCTCGCTGCTGAACGACTTGCTCGACATCTCCAAGATCGAGGCCGGGAAGTTCGAGCTCGACTTCACTGCGGTCGAGGTGCCGGAGCTCGTCGAGGATTGCGTCAACAGTCTGCAGCCGCTCGCCAAGCGCGCGCGCATCGTGCTCAGGACCTCGCTCGCCGAGAAGCTTCCTTCCATCGTCGCCGATCCGAGGCGTCTGAAACAGATCCTGCTCAACCTTCTCACCAACGCCATCAAGTTCACCAAGGAGGGCGGCCAGGTGATCGTGTCGGGTACGATGATCGACGGCGAGCTCCGCTTACGCGTCCGCGACAACGGCGTCGGCATGACGAAAGACGAGATTGGCTTTGCCATGCAGCCCTTCCATCAGCTCGACACAGCCCCGCGCATGCAGTCAGGAACGGGCTTGGGCCTGCCGGTCACCAAGGCGCTGGTCGATGCCAACCGCGCGCGACTCGTATTGACGAGCGAGCCGGGGGTCGGCACCTCCGCCGACGTCGTGTTCCCCGCCGAACGGTTGTTCACGTCGAGCTTCGCGGACTGACCACGGCCCCGGCCCACCGCCCATTTTCTTCTCTGTGCATTTGCGAGATAACTCAGTCAGCCAACACTCTTGCAAAATCTCTGGCTGGAATTGCCACTCTTTACATAGAATATTCTTTGTTCATCACTTAGAACTACTAACTGCATTGAGATTAGAAAACTTCTAAAGTCGATTCAATTACGATATTCTTGTTGACACTCGCCGATCCCAACCCTTAATCCAAACAAAGCGCTCCCCGCCGCTCGGCTTGAGGGGGCGAGCTCTAGGTCCGATACCGGGGCCTTGAACCCCGGCCATTGGAGGAAAAAATGCGAATGCGTCTCGCCTGCGCTTTTGCGCTTGCGCTTCACTTTCCCTTCCTTGCCGACACGATCGCCGCGGCCGAAGAGGCCGGCGAGGTCAATGTCTATTCCTACCGACAGCCTTACCTGATCAACCCGCTGTTCAAGGCGTTCACCGAAGAGACGGGCATCAAGGTCAACGTGATCTTCGCCGAGAAGGGCTTAATCGAGCGCATCCAGGCGGAAGGGCGCAACAGCCCCGCCGATGTCCTGCTCACCGTCGATGTCGGCAATCTCACGCAAGCAACCGATGCCGGCATCGCCCAGCCGATCCATTCGGCAGCGCTCGAAGCCGCGATCCCGCCGGCCTATCGCGCCGCCGACAACGAATGGTTCGGGCTCACGCGGCGCGCGCGTGTGGTCTATGCGTCGAAGGAGCGGGTGAAGCTCGACAAGATCACCTATGAGGATCTCGCCGATCCCAAATGGCGCGGCAAGATCTGCATCCGCTCGGGCCAGCATGTCTATAACGTCGCGCTGATCGCCTCGCTGATCGCGGCGCATGGCGAGGACTGGACCGAGACGTGGCTGAAAGGCGTGAAGGCCAATCTCGCGCGCAAGCCCGCCGGCGACGACCGGCTCCAGGTCAAGGGCGTCTATGCCGGGGAATGCGACATCGCCATCGGCAACACCTACTACATGGGCGCCATGCTCAAGAACGATAAGGAGCCCCAGCAGAAGGAATGGGCGAACTCCGTCAACATCATCTTCCCCAACACCGACGATCGCGGGACGCATGTGAATATCTCGGGCGCGGTGGTGGCGAAATACGCTCCCAACAGGGACAACGCCGTCAAGCTTCTCGAATTCCTCGCCTCCGACAAAGGCCAGGAGATGTATGCCGACGTGAACAACGAATACCCGGTCAAGGAGGGCATCCCCTGGTCGCCGCTGGTCAAGTCGTGGGGAGAGTTCAAGCCCGACCCGATTTCGCTCAACGACATCGCAAGCTTACGCAAGAAGGCGAGCGAGCTCGTCGACAAGGTTGGCTTCGACGAAGGCCCTAGCTCGTGAGGGGACAGCGATGAGCTTTTACAAGAGGATCGATAGACAAGGCGCGACCAGGGTCCAGAAGGGCGCACTGCCGCCGCGCACCGGCGCTGAGTGGCTGGTCGGCGTCGGGTTTCGGTGCTGGCTTGCCGGCTACGAGACGGGCGACATTTCCTGCTGGGAGCACGGCTGGAACGAATATTCCCGCGTTCTTGGGCCCGAGCGCGCCAAGCGCGCGGTCACCGAGCTCGCCTGCTGGGTCAGAGCCGTGCGCAGCTCGGCGTCACGCAAGATCGAATATTACCCGTTTGCTTGTGCGGGCTTCTGCGCCGACGAGTGCATGGCGATCTCGCTGATCGCCGCCTCCCAGCACCATCGCTGCCCCGCCATGCGGGCCTGCGCGCTTGCCCTTACCGGCTCTGACCTGGTCGAGCCGGTGATCTCAGCCGCCAACGCCTTTGCCGACGCGCTCGAAGAGGCCGATCAGCTTCTGTCGCAGGAGGCAGTTTCGGCGCTGATGCTCGAGAAGCGCAAAGGCGGCGGGGACGGTCCCACTGCGCGGCGCTGACGAAGACGGAAGAAGCGGGCGCGAGAGGATCGCGCGCCCACCTTTCCGCCGGCGGCTCAAGCGGCTCCTCGAGAGCGGCAATCTCGGCTGGTCGGTCGCGGCCTTCATCCTCTCGCTGATCGCGCTCGCCCCCACGATCGCCATCGCGGTGATCGCGATACGCCCAAGCGGAGATACCTGGCCGCATCTCATCGCCAATGTGTTGCCGGGCGCGCTGCAGCGCACGCTCGGGCTGATGGCCGGCGTGGGCGCCCTGACTCTCCTGATAGGAACCGGCACGGCCTGGCTCGTAACCATGTACCGTTTCCCAGGCAGGAGCCTGTTCCAGTGGCTGCTCCTGCTTCCCCTCGCCATCCCGACCTACATCATCGCCTACACCTATCTCGAGATGCTCGACTACTCCGGCAGCTTGCAGACGCTTCTGCGCTCGACGTTCGGCTGGCACAGCGCGAAGGACTATTGGTTTCCCGACATCAGGAGCCTCGGCGGGGCGATCCTCGTCATGAGCGCGGTACTTTATCCTTATGTCTACATCACCGCGCGGGCGAGCTTCATCGCCCAGTCGGTATGCGTGCTCGAGGTGAGCCGCACGCTCGGGCGGAGCGCGGCCGCGACCTTCTGGCAGGTGGCGCTGCCGCTCGCGCGGCCCGCCCTCGCGGCAGGGGTGGCGCTCGCTCTGATGGAGACGCTGAACGATATCGGCGCCGTCGAGTTCTTTGGGGTGAGGACGCTCACCGTCGCCGTCTACGACACGTGGCTCGACCGCAACAGCCTTGCCGGCGCCGCGCAGCTCGCCTGCGTCATGCTGATCTTCGTCGCGGCGCTGCTGATCGGCGAGCGAATTCTGCGCGCCAAGCGGCGCTTCCATCACACGACGGGGAGGTACCGCGACTTGCCTGAGGACGTGCTCAGCGGCTCGGGCGCGGCGCTTGCTTCGATCGCCTGCACGCTGCCGGTTCTGTTTGGCTTCGTGCTGCCGGCGCTTGTGCTCCTGAATGATGCGCTCGCCCATGTGGCGGCGGGCCTCGAGCCAGAGTTCTGGGAAGCCGCATTCAACAGCTTGATGCTGGCCGCCGCCGCCGCGGTCCTTGCCGTCGGCTTCGCTGTCGTGCTCGCCTATGCGAGGAGACAGACGCGCTCCGAGCTGATCCAGGCCGCAAGCGTCGTTCCCGCCATCTCCTACGCGATCCCCGGGACCGTGCTCGCCATCGGCCTCCTTATCCCGCTTGCCGGCCTCGACAACGCCGTCGATGGCGCGATGCGGTCGCTGTTCGGCGTGTCGACGGGACTCCTGCTCTCGGGCACCGCCTTTGCCATCGTGCTCGCCTACACGATCCGCTTCCTCGCCGCTTCGCTCGGCGCGATCGAGGCGGGATTGAGCAGGATCTCGCGCAATATCGACGCTGCCGCCCGCACGCTCAGCGGTACCGTGAGCAAGACGCTGTTCCGCGTGCATCTCCCTATGCTCAGGCCCGCGCTCGGTGCGGCAACCCTCCTCGTCTTCGTCGACTCGATGAAGGAGTTGCCAGCGACGCTATTGTTGCGCCCCTTCAACTTCGACACGCTTTCGACCCAGGTCTTCACGCTCGTCTCCCTCTATCGCTACGAGGAGGCGGGACTCTCGGCACTCACCATCGTCGCGGTCAGCCTCGCGCCAGTGCTACTCCTGCATGGCATCATCGCGGGCAGCCGGAAAGCCGTGTCTTCGGGCCCGCTGCCTGCGTCAGAAGCACCCGCCGAATTGGCGTTGCGTATCTCTTGATAACCCAAGAAAATGCGTGAGTTGGGCTCGCCTTACGGGGTCAATAGGGCTAGAAGTTCGAGAATTGTGGCGGTTGGATCAGCGTTGCCTCGCCGGGCGACGCCAGACGGGTGGATAGGGTCGGCATGAAGCCTCGCAGGCTGCCTTGGAAATGGCTTCTCCTCGGCCTTATTGCGTTCCTTCTTGCGGGCATCGCGCTCTTGCCCCGGAAGATCGGTTCCTCCTCCCAGTTGCATGATCGCGTCACTGCCGCTCTTTCCGCTTGGACCGGTGGCGAGGTCAGGCTGAACGGTCCCCTCAGGGTCCACTATTTCCCCTCTGTCACGATCAAAGGGCCGTTCGAGTTGACCGACGCCGCGCGGCTGCCGCTGGTCAAGTCCATCAAGGCACGCGACGTCAAGATCACTCTCAATCTTCCCGACCTGCTCTTCGGGCGCATCCGTTTCGATATGATCAGGCTGAGCAAGGCCGATATCACCCTAAAAGAGCCCGCTCCGGCCCTGAAACCGGCAGACCACACGCCGCAGGAGCTCATAGCCAATTTGCTCGCCGGCTCTCCCGTCAATGTGCTCCGCTTCAGCGACGGCAAGATCCATCTGCCGGCGGCTTACGGCGGCGAGACGATCACCAATTTCGATGCGCGCTTCGATGCAAGCTCGGGACGAGGCACGATGTCGAGCTTCGGCTCGCTCGATTTCCGCAATGAGAGCGTTCATTTCGCGCTCGATACCGGCGAACCGTCCGACACGCTGGACGGCGCCAGCATGCCCATCTCGGCGAGTTTCAACTCAACCCCGCTGACGGCCACGCTCACGGGCACGGCCAAGCTGAGCGACGGGGTCGAGCTCGACGGCGATATGAACGCCGATATCGCCAATGGTCGCCGCTTTCTCCGTTGGGCCGGCGTTCCCTTGCCGAAAGGGACGAGCTTGCAAGCCATCTCCGCCAAAGGCGGCGTGCATTGGGACGGCACCACGCTCACCTTCGACGACGGCTCCTTTACGGTCGACGGCAACGCCGCCGATGGCCTTCTCGCGGTCACCACGGGTGCACCCCCGCGCATCGAGGGTACGCTCGCCTTCGACCGGCTGGTGCTCGATCCTTATCTTGCGCGAGGCGATGCCGACGGGCAGGCGGATTCGTCAGGTCTGTTCGATTGGGCTTTGCTCAGATATCTCGATGCCGATTTACGCATTTCGGCGGGCGAGATCGTGGCCTTCGCCACCAGCCTTGGGCGCGGAGGGTTCACCGTCAGTGCGAAGCACGGCATAGTGGCGGGCGAAATCGGCGAGATCAGCCTCTGCGACGGGTCGGCTTCGGGACGTCTCAACGTTGACCTCTCGCAACCCAACGTGAAGGTCACTCTGGTGGCAAGCCTCGCCGATGTGACCATCGAGACCTGCCTTAGGCCGTTCGGCCTCAGCGTGCCGGTGACCGGGGTCGGCGGGTTGAAGACCGAGGCTTCGACGGAGGGCACGACCTTCGATGCGCTGGTCCACGGCCTTTCCGGCACTCTCAAGGTGAATTCGCAAGGTGGCGCTGTACCGGTCGATTTTACCCGGCTTTTGACCACCGCGGCGCCGCTGGATGGAGAAGGTTGGAGCCGAGATACCCTCACCCCGTTCGATACGCTCGATGCCGATTGCCGCCTCGTTGCCGGCCACATTTCGTGCCAAATGTTCAATATGCAGACACGCCGTGGAGTGGTCTCCGGCAACGGCGATGTGGATCTTGGACAACAGACGCTGGATTGGAATTTGTCGGTTGCAAATCATGTCGTGCCGATGAAGGCTTCGCAAACGAGCGCCGGCCCCATCCCACGCGTGTCGATACGCGGGTCCTTGTCGCAGCCGATGATCCGAAGGGCGGACCGGCCCACTCTCGGCGAGGGATTGCCGCCGACGAGCCCGACGGCGGCAGTTTCGCCGCACTGACCTGGCGTAAGACCTCTTTCGACTGGGATGACAATGGTGCCTGGGCAAGAGAACGGACATCGACGCGAGGCGCGCAACCGTGTTGGCGTGCTGCGCTATGGCTTGCGCCTTGCGGCGGCGCTCGGGCTCGCATTGAGCCTTGGCCCTGTCAGCGCGAGCGCGGAGGATACCCCCGAGGCGGGAACGAGCGGAGGCACGCTCAGCGTCGCCACCTGGGGTGGGGCCTACGAGCAGTCTCAGGAGATCGCCTATTTCGAGCCGTTCGCCAAGGAGACGGGAACGAGCATCGCGACGCAGATCTATGATGGCTCGCTCGCCAAGATCAAAGCGCTGATCGGCGGCAACTCTTCGCCGGTCGACGTGGTCGATCTTTCCTCGTCGGCGCTCGGCGCGCTGTGCAATGACGGCCTGCTCGAGACGATCGAAGCCTCGAGCCTCGGCGTGGCCCCGTCGGGCGAGAGCGCTGAGCAGGATTTCTTCACCGGAGGACTCTCTTCTTGCGGGGTCGCGAGCGTCGCCTGGTCGACGGCGATTGCCTTCGATCGGCAGGCCTTCACCAAGGCACAGCCAACCCAGATTGCCGATCTCCTCGATCTCAAGCGCTTCCCCGGCAAGCGCGCGCTACCCAACGGGCCGCGCTACACGCTCGAGCTTGCGCTTCTTGCCGACGGCGTCGATCCGGCGAACGTCTATACCGAGCTGGCGACGCCTGAAGGCGTCGACCGCGCCTTCAAGGCCCTCGATAAGATCAAGAACGACACCTACTGGTGGGACAGCGCGCAGGAACCGATCAGCTGGCTTCTCGAGAAGAAGGCGGCGATGGCGGCGGGCTATAGCGGCCGCATCTTCCGTGCCGCGGTCGGCGACAGCAAGCGGTTCGGCGTGATCTGGGACGGGCAGGTCTACGACCTTGATCTTTGGGCGATTCCCAAGGGCGCCAAGAACAAGGACGGCGCCAAGCGTTTCATCGTCTTCGCCTCAGACCCGGCGCGTCTCGCCACGCAAGCCGAGCTGATCGCCTACGGACCGATGCGGAAATCGGCGCTTCAACTCGTCGGCAAGCACCCCGTCATCAATGTCGAGATGAAGGACTTTCTGCCGACATCGCCTGACAATTTCAAGAAGGCGCTCAAGTTCGACGACGCGTGGTGGAGCACGCATGGCGAGGAGCTGACCAAGCGCTTCCAAGACTGGCGCGGGCCCGGCGACGGCAAGCCGCACGAGCCCGAGCCCAAGCCGGAAGAGTCGAAGGCGCCGACCGCGACCGCTGAGCCGTAGCGCTTCGCCGAAATCCGTCATCGCCTCAACGCACTGGCAATAAAGTAGGTCTTGCGCTGTCGCGCGCGTGCCACAGCGATCAGCGCGGCGCGATTTTTCCCGCCATCACCTGCGCCGAAAAGAAAATGCGGGTAAGGCCGAACTCCTATTTGATCGGCTGTCGTCTTCGTGTCATGCTTGTGTTTGGAGAGAGTCTTCCGGCTCTTACCGGGGGACATCGCTCTTACACAGGATGCACGATCCAAGAGCGCGATGCCGCCTGAACGACGCGGGGATTTCCCAGTCGGAGTGAAAGGCGAGCGGTTTCGCTGAGAGGCCAAGCACTGCCGGAGCGGGGCCGGCAGTGCAATTGGCCTTAACGGCGTGAGCTGGCTTCCGCGCTTCTCCCTCAGAACGTCCGGTAAACTCCAAGCGCGACATAGCTGCTCGGGTCATCCTCGAGATAGTTGCCGGTGAACCCGCCCGAGAGGGTGAACTCGATGTCGCGCACGTCGAGGCGGACGAAGCCGCCGCCTTTGCCGGCGTTATACTCCTCGTTGCCAAGCGTGCCGCCCTCCAAGCCGAGTGCGAGCCGTGGCCGCAGGCGAAAGCCCACGCGCGCGAGCGCACAATATTCCTGGAAGGCTGTCCCGTAGGAAGCATCAGTGGAGACGAACAGCCTTGGCGAGATGTCGAGCCACATCTCGGTCGCAAGCCGCAGCCCGATCTCGCTCCCCTGCACGGCATTATTGGGGTCGTGCGGCGAGATGTGCTGGTCCTCGGCCTCGATCCCGGCAAACAGCTTGGCGATGAAATTCCCCTTGCGGAATTGATAGCCCGCGAGCGGGGCGAGGAAGGCATCCTCGCCGTCAAACGTGGTCGGCACATAGGCGCCGTCAGTCAACAGCGTGCCATCATAGTGATAGCGGCCGAAGCTTCCGACCGCGCGCAGCCTGAATCCCGGCTCGTAGAGTCCCTTGCCGAGGGCCGTGCCGGCGCCCACATAGACGCTGGCATAGTTGTCGCTCGCCTCGACCCCGGTGAAGATTTCGGTCTTGGGTTGGACGGATTGCGCGAAAGCTGCCGACACGAACAGGCAGAGGATCAGGACGAAGTCCCCCCTGCCCCGCTCGCGCGAAGCCAAGCCCCGACCACTTTCCCGCGACGCCCCAACATGGCGGACACTCGCCGCCGCATCGGTAGAGACTATGCTGCATCTTCCGCATGCGGACTACGCCAGGTTAGGCAACTGCGTGATGTGCAACTCGATACACCGCAATCTGAGGTGGAGATTCGACGCGTGATTTGTTCTACACATATAGGAAGAAATGCGACCTGACCGATTCGACTCCTGGCTGACGGTTGATGCCAAGGGCCTCCATTGCCGGCCGGGCGGCTTCCATATCGACCCCTATGCCGGGGCGAAGCGCGCCATCGTCACCCATGGCCATTCGGACCATGCGCGCGCCGGTCACCAGCACGTGCTCGCGACGCGCGAGACTCTCGCCATCATGGAGCAGCGGCTCGGGTCGGCGGCGAGCCGCGGCACGCAGGCGGCAGCCTATGGCGAGAGGATCGAGATCGGGGACGTCGCGGTGACGCTGGTTCCGGCAGGTCACGTGCTTGGCAGCGCCCAGGTGGTGATCGAGTGGAAGGGCGCGCGCGCCGTCGTCTCTGGCGACTACAAGAGAAGCGCAGATCCGACCTGTCCTGCTTTCGAACTCGTCCCCTGCGATCTCTTCATCACCGAGGCGACCTTCGCACTGCCGGTGTTTCAGCATGGGGATGCCCGCGCGGAGGCGGCGAAGCTGCTGAAGTCGCGGAGTCAGTTTCCCGACCGCGCGCATGTCGTCGGGGTCTATGGGCTCGGCAAATGCCAGAGGCTGATCGCGCTTCTGCGCGAGGCGGGTTACGAGCGCCCGATCTATCTGCATGGCGCGCTTGCCGGATGCTGCGCCCTCTACGAGACGTTCGGCGTGGACCTCGGTGCTCTCAAGGCCGCGACCAGCGTAAAGCGCGAGGAGATGAAGGGCGAGATCGTGCTCGCGCCGCCGAGCGCGATTGCCGATCGCTGGTCGCGGCGACTGCCCGATCCCCTGACGGCGTTCGCCTCAGGGTGGATGCGGGTGCGCGCTCGCGCCCGCCAGCAGGGCATCGAGCTGCCGCTCGTCGTCTCCGATCATGCCGACTGGAACGAGCTGACCAAGACCATCGCCGAGACTGGCGCCGGCGAAGTGTGGGTCACCCATGGGCGCGAGGACGCGCTGCTGCATCACATTGAGACGACGGGCCGAAGGGGCCGCGCGCTCGCCCTGATCGGCCGCGAGGACGAGGACCAGTGAAGGACTTCGCAGCCCTCCTCGACCGGCTGTCTTACACGCCGTCGCGCAACGACAAGCTCAAGCTGCTTGCCGATTATTTCGCGGCCGTGCCCGATCCCGACCGCGGCTATGGGCTTGCCGCGCTCACCGACGGGCTTTTCTTCAGGCTGCCGCTTCGCCGCATCTTGACCGAGTTGCTGGCATCCAGAGTCGATCCGGTGCTGTTCGACCTCTCGCGCGACTATGTCGGCGACACGGCAGAGACCATCGCGCTCATCTGGCCGGCAAAGACGGAAGGAGAAGAGCCACCGCGGCTCGCGACGGTCGTCGAGACCGTGCAATCGGCGTTGGCGATGGAGGTGCCTTCGCTGCTCGCGCGCTGGCTCGACCGGCTCGACGCCACGGGGCGCTGGGCGCTGCTCAAGCTCTTGACCGGCGCGCTTCGGGTCGGCGTCTCGGCGCGGCTCGCCAAGACGGCGCTCGCCGAATGGTCGGGCGTGCCGCTTGCCGAGATCGAGGAGGTCTGGCACGGGTTGGGCCCGCCTTATCAGCCCCTCTTCGCCTGGCTCTCCGGCCAAGGGCCGCGCCCTGCCGACGGCGCCACGCCAGTGTTCAGGCCGCTGATGCTATCGCATCAGATCGAGGACAAGGAGCTTCCCGCGATCGCGCCGTCGGAGTTCGTGGCGGAATGGAAGTGGGACGGCATCAGGGTTCAGGCCGCTCATCAAGGGGGCGAGAAGCGTCTCTTCTCGCGCACCGGCGACGATATCTCGGGCGCCTTTCCCGACGTTGTCGAGGCGTTGCCCGAGGGCGTCGTGCTCGACGGCGAATTGCTGGTACTGCGCGGAAACGAGGTTGCGCCGTTCAACGACCTCCAGCAGCGGCTAAACCGCAAGACCGTGACTCCTGCCATGCTGAAGTCGCACCCGGCCCATATCCGCCTCTACGACATGCTGTTCGAGGGCGAGCAGGATCTGCGCACGCTCCCCTTCGCCGAGCGCCGCGAGCGGCTCGAGGCCTGGCACCGGGAAAAGTCCCCGCTCCGTACCGATGTCTCTCCGACCATCGCATTTGCATCCATCGCCGAGCTCGAGGCGCTCTGGTCGGGCGCGCGCGAGACCGGCATCGAAGGGCTGATGCTGAAGCGCCGCGACAGCCCCTATATCGCCGGCCGCCCCAAGGGCCATTGGTACAAATGGAAGCGCGCGCCCCTCACCCTCGATGCCGTGCTCATGTATGCGCAGAGGGGAAGCGGCAAGCGCTCGTCCTACTACTCGGACTATACGTTCGGCGCCTGGCGCATGTCCGAGAACGGACAGCCCGAGCTCGTCCCCGTCGGCAAGTCCTATTTCGGCTTCACCGACGAGGAGCTGAAGGAGCTCGACGCCTTCGTGCGCAATCACACGATCGACAGCTTCGGTCCCGTGCGTCAGGTCGAGCCCAAGCTCGTATTCGAGGTGGCCTTCGATTCGGTGCATCGCTCGACGCGGCACAAATCGGGCGTCGCCATGCGCTTCCCCCGCATCCACCGCATCCGCTGGGACAAGCCCGCCGAGGAGGCCGATCGGCTGGAGACATTGCAAGCGATGATCGTCGAGTGAGCTCGACAGGGAGGAGAGGAAGCGTCCCCCTCGCGGGGAGGGATGGAGTTCGTTGCGCCGCTCAGGCAGGATTCAGCCCCTCGCCGCGCAAGCGCGCGAGGACATGTCAAAGAGCGAGCTTGTCCTTGGGCTTTGCCCCAAGGGGGATGGCGCGCCGAAAAGCACAAACCTATGGTGTCCGCAATCTTGCGGATTGCGGCGGGCGCCTCTCGGCGCGCCAATCGCGGCGTTGGTCGGCGGCGGGCCGCGCTTCACATTGAAACGTTGTGCGCTTCGCAATGGCGAATGGCTCAACGGACAAGCTGTAAGCCAGCTCCTGGCGGGGTCTCGTAGTGGACCCGGGCGGAGCCCCGGCACCGCCCGAGTGCTTGACTTGCGTAGCCAAGCGCGCGGGCGCCGCACCTCGTCCCGCCTCACGAACGCCTCATGAGAACGCCCCTTAGCGGACGAGATCGGTGCATGATAAATGCGGCTGGCGCGCGGGGATAAGCTCCGAGGCTTTTGGCGGGAGCGGCATGAAGTCTGAATCCGAAGAGCATGAGGTGGGCAGCCTCACCTGGGACAGAGTTGGCGAACGACTCGCAGCGGGAGCTGCCGCCATACTCCCCATCGGAGCGGGCGCCAAGGAGCATGGGCTGCACATGCCCATGGCGAGCGACCGGATCTTCGCCGAGTATTTCGGCCGTGCGATCGCCGAGAGGGTCGACGCGCTCATCTGGCCAACGCTCACCTACGGCGCCTACCCGGCTTTCGTCGCCTATGCCGGCAGCGCAAGCCTTTCCAACAATTCGTTCCGCGCTGTGCTCGCAGAGATCATGGACGCACTGATCGGGTTCGGCGCGCAGCGTGTTTTCGTCCTAGACACTGGGCTCAGCACGATTGGCCCGGTCGATCAGGCGATCTCCGCCTCACGCGATCCGTCGCGCCTGCGCCATCTGAAGGTGTTTGCCGGGCCGCGGTTCCGCGCGGTCGCGCGTGCGCTGAGGCAACAGCCCTATGGCAGCCACGCCGACGAGATCGAAACCTCGCTGATGCTGGCAATCGCGCCGGAGCTCGTGGATATGACACGGGCCAGGCCAAGCCCAGTATCGCCATGCGGGCCCGTGCCTGGGCCTCTCTCGCCTTACGATCCGCGCGCGCCCAATTACTCGCCGAGCGGCAGTCTTGGCGATCCTACGCTGGCTTCGATTGACAAGGGTTCGCGATTGCTCGCTGCTATTCTGGAAGACTTGATGGAAGCCGCAAAGAACTGAGGACGGAGGTTTAGCCAATGAGGATGTTGCTCCAGGTGACGTTCCCGAATGAGCCGTTCAACACTCTGGTCAGACGTGGCGAGACCGGCAAGATCATGCAGAGGATCCTGGAGGATTTGAAACCGGAGGCCGTCTATTTCACCGAGGACGGTGGCGAGCGCACCGCGCTAATGGCGATCAATCTCACCACCCCGTCGGACGTTCCGAAATTCGCCGAGCCCTTTTTCCTGAACTTCAATGCCAAATGCCGGTTCAAGGTGGTGATGAGCCCGGAAGACCTAAAGAACGCAGGACTTGAGGCGTTGGGTAAGAAGTGGGGCTAAATGCCCGCTACCCCGCAGGCGGCAACTCAGTGGTCGTAGCGATAGACGTTGTAGAAGCCGGTCGGCTCTCTGAACACGACGCTCGCCTTGGAGAAGCCGGCTTCGCGGCCGAGATCGAGCCAGGTGCTCGCGCTCTCGGGGAAGTCGCAGGTGGTGACGTGGTGGTCGATCTGCTGCCATTCCTCGTCGGTCAGGAACGGCCAGGCGGGACGATTCACGCGGCGAAAGCGGTCGAGATAAGCCTCGCGGTCCTCCCCGTCGGCGAGCGTCGGCTCGTAGATCATCAGTATCTTGCTGGTCGAGCCGTGAATCGCCTTGAGCAACTCGCGCTTCCCCTCAGTGCTGAGGTGGTGGATCGAGAGTCCGCACCAGGCGGCATTGGCGGGCTCGGGGCGCCTCTCCAGCGCCTCGACGAAATCGCGCTGGTCGAGCTCGACCTCGAAGGGGACGCCAGCGAGGTTCTTGGCGGCAAGCTCGAGCGCGGGCTCCGACAAATCGATGCCGTGATAGTGGTTGACCTTGGTCGCGCGAAGCGCGCGTCTCATCTGGCCGGCATCGCCGCAGGCAATATCGAGAAAGGCGAAGGGCTCCGGGATCGCGTGCAGCGTCTGGTGGAGGATCCGTCCCACCTCCTTGTGAGAGAGCGCGTCGCTGTCGACGAGCTTCTGGTAGGTCGCCCATTGCTTCTGGAATTGCTCCAGCGCCGCCTCGTCGTCCACCGCACCTCCGGCCTGAAACTGACGAATATGGATGTTCATCGATGCGCGCCTCCGGTCAGCCCGATTATCTCTAAGTGAGCCCTGGTTTTGCAAAGGTTAGCATCTCAAAGGCCACGCCGATGTCGGTCTTGGAAAGGACGTTTTGCGGCAATGCTCGCGCATAAGAATGTTTTCAGCCATATGTGACAGCGAGAGCCTTAGGGACCGCTGCCGCAGAGAGCGTACTCCATGCTATTCTTGATCGCTCGCAATCTATGGTGGGCTGCCTGGCCTTATATGACATGGCTGCTCGCCTAGGAGAAAGCCACCGCCCAAAGAACTGCGTGGCCAAGCCGGAGCGAAGAGACGAGAGGAAATGCCAGAGGGTCGGTACCACAGGAGAGTAGCATGGCTAACGACGCATTCATGAAGCCGGAATTTCCGGAGCCGCTGCGCGACTTCATGAAGATGAGCATCGAGCAGGCGCGCAGGGCCTTCGATACGTTCGCAGCGTCGAGCGAGAAGGCATGGAAGTCGCTCGAGACGAGCTCGCAATCAGCACGCTCGAGCCTCCTGCAGCTCAACGCCAAGATCGCCGAGATCACCCGCGCCAATGCCGAGGCGAATTTCAACCTCGCCATCAAGCTCGCCGAGAGCAAGGACGTCGCCCAGGCAATGGAGCTGCAGAGCCAGCACGTTCGCAATCAGATGGACAAGTTTGTGCACCAGTTGGAAGAGATGCGAGATCTCGCCACGCAGGTCATCCAGGAGGCGAACCCGGCCAAGACCGATCTCGGCACGGCGCCTATCCCGCGCAACAACGCAACCACGTCGAGCAGTGCGCACTCTTATCCTTCATCGGGCGGCTATACGCCCGGCGGTCCGCGAGGCTATTGACCTCGCGCCGCGAAGGGATGGCGTCAGAAATTCCAGCCGGGATCGTGGCTGATGTCGTGGAAGGCCTTAACGATGGCTCCGCCCCATCCCTCGCGGATCGCCTGGAGGTAAGGATCGTCATCCTCGAGCCGGATGACGAAGTCCTTCTTCAATGAGCCGCGGCGATAGATCAGAAGATCGATGGGCGGGCCGACCGAGACGTTGGAGCGCATGGTCGAATCGAAGGAGATGAGCGCGCATTTGGCGGCGTCGCTCAGGCTCGTGTCGCGGCGGATGATGCGATCGAGAATGGGTTTACCGTATTTCACCTCGCCGATCTGGAAATAGATCGTGTCGCCCATCGCCTCGATGAAATTGCCGGCGTCGTAAATCAGGTACAGCCGAAGCTGCCCACCGTTGATCTGCCCGGCGAGGATGAACGAGCCGGTGAAGTCGACATCGCGCTCCTGAAGATAGCCGCCGTCGATCTTGTGCACCTCGCGGAGCGCCGTTCCGACGACGCGGGCGGCGCCGAACATCGAGCTCACGGCGAACAGGTCGCGCTCGGGGTTCTCGCTGTTGAGCCATTCGCTGAGCAAACTCACGACGCCTTGGGTGAGGGAAAGGTTGCCGGCGGCGAGTAGCGCGAAGAAGCGGTCGCCCGGCTTCTCGAAGGTGAACATCTTACGAAAGGTGGATACGCGATCGATGCCCGCGTTGGTGCGCGAGTCCGAGGCGAGCACAACTCCCTCATCGAGCAGGATGCCGACGCAATACGTCACGTGTCCCCCCTATTGGGCCTGTTGTTGACTGGGAAAGCTCACTCGCACGCTCATGGTTTCGAGACCGCCGCCACTCCTCACCCCGCGCACGGGGCTCGCGTCAGCATAATCTAGACCGACCGCGGTGCGGATGTAGGCCTCGGTGGCGCAGGCGCGGTTGGTCGGATCGAAGCCGACCCAGCCGAGATCCTCGATCAAGGCTTCCGCCCAGGCGTGGCTCGCCGCGTGCGCCTCGCTCGCCATGCCGTGGGTCACATAGCCACTGACATAGCGGGCCGGGACGCCGAGCACGCGGCAGACGGCGCAGAAGATATGGGCTAGATCCTGACAGACCCCACTCCCCTGCTCCAGCGCCTCTGCACCGGTCGTGTGCACATGGGTCTCGCCCTTTTTGTATTCCACGGCATCGGCAATGCCGAGCATGATTTCGTGCACGGCGGCGATCTGGTCGCGCGCGAGCGAAGGGCTGAAGCGCGCGGCGAAGTCGGCGATCGGGCCTACGGCGACGGTATACGGCGTCTCGCGGAGATAGATGCCGGATGGAAGTTCCGAGGTGGCAAGCCCGACGATGCCGTTCGTGTCGCGCGTGCGCACGAGCCCGCACACCTTGATCTCGAGATGGTCGACTGGTTCGGCAATGGTGAGCGTGTGACAGTGATTGCCGTATTGGTCCTGCCAGGGTGTGGTCGTGGCGCCGGGGCATGACAGCTTCCAGCTCTCGACGGCCTGAGTCCGTCCCGACACCGGGGTCATGCGCAGATATTGCGTGCTGGCCATCAGCGGCTCGGAATAGGCGTAAGCCGTCGCATGTTCGACCCTGATCAGCATGGCTTAAGCAACTCCAGCCATCATGGCGGTCGGCGTCATCAGGAAGTCGTCCTCAAGCTGGAGCCCGAGCGCGTTGTTTGCGGCGATGAAGTCGGTCAGGAACTCGTGTAGTCCCGACTGGAAAATCTTGTCGATTCGCCCGTATCTCAGCCGCGCGTAGGTCTGGCCGGCGAGCCGCCGGCATTCGAGCTGCTTCTTGCCGGCAAGCTCGTCGAGCGTTCCGATCACGTTTTCGTAGCAATGATGCAGAGAGCGGGGCATGTCGGCGCGCAGGATCAGAAGCTCGGCGATGCGCCATGGGTATACCGTGTCGTGGTAGACGCGGCGATAGGCGCGGAAGGCGCCGACCGAGCGGAGCAGTGCGCCCCACTGGTAATAGTCGACATAGCCGCCGACCTGCTCAGTCTCGGGCAAGAGCACATGATATTTGACGTCAAGGATGCGCGCGGTGTTGTCGGCGCGCTCGATGAAGGTGCCGATCCGGATGAAACGGAAGGCATCGTCATGCAGCATGGTGCCGAACACCACGCCGCGGAAGAGATGCGAGCGCTCCTTCACCCAGTCGAAGAAATCGCGATAGCCCCAGCGCTTCAGTCCCTCGAAGTCGAGCTTCTGCACCTGCAGCCAGGTCGAGTTGAGACTCTCCCAGGCCTCACTCGAGATGGCAGAGCGCTGGGCTCTCGCATTCTCGCGCGCCGCACGGATCAGCGACCAGATCGAGCCCGAGTTCTCGGGCTCGAGCGCCACATAGCGGATGATTGTCTCGTGGGTCATCTCGCCGTAGAGCTCGTGGAAGCGCCCGGATCCCGGCGCGATGGCGAGGATCGGCTCGAAATGCAGCGCCTGCTTGTCGATGGTCGAAGGGAGCAGCGCCATGCGGAAGGAGACGTCGAGCATGCGCGCGGTATTCTCCGCCCGCTCCATGTTGCGGGCCATCCAGAACAGATTCTCTGCTGTACGGCTCAGCATGGTCAGCGTTCCAGCACCCACGTGTCCTTGGTGCCGCCTCCCTGGCTCGAATTGACCACGAGCGAGCCTTCGCGGAGAGCAACCCGCGTCAGACCGCCCGGGATGACACTCGTCTCCTTGCCCGAGAGCACGAAGGGTCTGAGATCGACATGGCGCGGCACGATTTGGCCGTTGACCAGTGTCGGCGCGGTCGAGAGCGCGAGCGTCGGCTGGGCGATGTAGTTGTCGGGATTGGCCATGACGCGCAACTTGTAGGCTTCGCGCTCATCGGCGGTCGAGGCCGGCCCGATCAGCATGCCGTAGCCGCCGGAGCCCTGCACTTCCTTCACCACGAGATTGTGCAGGTTGTTGAAGACGTGCTGCCGCTGCTTGGGATCGCGCAGCACGTAGGTGTGCACGTTGTTGAGGATCGCGTGCTCGCCGAGATAGAACTCGATCATGCGGGGCACGTAAGTGTACATGGCCTTGTCGTCGGCGACCCCAGTGCCCAAAGCGTTGGCGAGAGCGACTCGGCCGGTGCGGACGACCGAGAGCAGGCCCGGCACGGCAAGCACCGAATCGGGGCGGAAAGCGAGCGGGTCCATGAAGGCGTCGTCGACCCTGCGATAAATGACGTCGACCTTGACCGGGCCCTCGGTGGTGCGCATCCACACATAGCCGTCGCGCACGAAGAGATCGCCGCCTTCGACCAGCTCGATGCCCATCTGCTCGGCAAGGAACACGTGCTCGAAATAGGCACTGTTGTAGCGGCCGGGCGTGAGCAGGACCACGATAGGGTCCTCGGCGCCCGACGGCGCCACGGCACGGAGATTCTCGATCAGCCGCTCGGAATAATTGCCGACCGGCGAGATGCTCTGCCCGGCGAAGGCGTCGGGGAAGAGCCGCATCATGATCTCGCGATTCTCGAGCACATAGGAGACGCCTGAGGGCGTGCGCACATTGTCCTCGAGCACGAAGAAGTCGCGCTCGCCGGTGCGGACGAGGTCGATGCCGGCGATGTGGGCGTAAACGTTGTTGGGCGGCTCGACGCCGAGCATCTCGGGCCGGAAGGCCGAATTGAGCAGGACGAGCTCGGGGGGGATAAGGCCCGCCTTGATGATCTCCTGGTCGTGGTAGATGTCATAGAGGAAGATGTTGATCGCCTTGACGCGCTGGATGCAGCCCCGCTCGACGAGGTTCCACTCGGAGCGGTCGAGGATGCGCGGGATCAGGTCGAAGGGAATCAGCCGCTCGGTCGAGCCGCCCTCGGCATAGACGGCGAAGGTGATGCCGAGCCTGCGGAACAGCTCCTCGGCGGCGTTCTGCTTGGTGACGAGGGAATCGATCGAGAGGTTGTCGAGCATGCCGGCAAGCGCCGCATAAGCGTGCCGGACCTTGCCGTCGGGCGCGCGCATCTCGTCGAAGAATTTCTGGGAAAGCTGGGAGGGCGGCTCTCGCCCCTCCTCGACACTCACCCTCTCAGCAGATTGCGGCAATCGCGCCCGTCCTGGCTCTCAAAGCGACCCCTAAACCCAAGCTCGGCGCGCTTCCCTGTTATATTTTCAGGCATCTTAATCCCATGCCGTTCAATTGAGCAACGCCCTTGCGGCTTTGGGCGTTGCGTCGTCCTTAACGGCGAAAGGTGCTAGACAGACCGCGCCGGCCGTCACCCCCTGCCCCATGCTCGAAACCGCGCTCACCGCCTTCGCCACCTTCTTTGCGGTCATCAGCCCGATCGACACCGCCGTGCTGCTCGCCTCGCTCACGCCCAATATGACGAGGGTCGAGCGCCGCGCGATCTCGGTCAAGGCGGTGTTCATCGCCACCCTGATCGTGCTCGCCTTCGCTTTGTTCGGAGGGCCGGTACTGGCCCAACTCGGCGTCTCGCTCGCTGCGCTTGAGACCGCCGGCGGCATCATTCTCTTAGCCATCGCGCTCGAGATGACGCTCGCCAAGCGGCCTCAACCGACAACCCTCTCGGCCAAGGAGAGCGCGGAGGCTGAGAACAAGGCGGAAGCGCATGCCGAGATCGCCGTTTTCCCGCTCGCAACCCCGCTTCTTGCCGGTCCTGGCGCCATGACGAGCGCCATCGTGCTCGCGGCCGGCACCAAGGGCGATTTCAAGCTGCTAAGCGCGGTGGTCGTCGCGATCCTCGCGGTGATGGGAGTGACGCTGATGCTGCTTCTCGCCGCGCAGGAGATCCACCAACTGATTGGGGTTACGGCGCGGAAGGTGATCGTGCGGGTGTTCGGCGTGCTGCTCGCGGCGCTCGCCGTGCAATCGATCTTCAACGGCCTTGCAGCCACCCATCTGTTTCGTTGAGAGGAGGAGTCCATGAGTTCGTCATGCCCGCGAAAGCGGGCATCCAGTAACCACTGATCTCGCCGTAACGTGCCGCCGCGATTACTGGATCGCCCGGTCAGGCCGGGCGACGACAAGGATCACTCCGCCGGGGCGTGACGGGCGCTTGGCGCTTCCTTGGGTTTGGCGGCAAATCTCCGCACCACGACGTAGAACACGGGCGTGAAGATCAGCCCGAAGATGGTCACGCCGAGCATGCCGCAGAACACGGCCGTGCCGAGCGACTGACGCATCTCGGCGCCGGCGCCGGTCGCGATCATTAGCGGCAAGACGCCGAGGATGAAGGCGAAGGACGTCATCAGGATCGGGCGCAAGCGCACGCGCGCGGCCTCGGTCGCCGCCTGGAAGCGGTCCTCGCCGTGCTCCTCGTTTTGGCGCGCGAACTCGACGATCAGAATCGCGTTCTTGGCCGCCAAGCCGATCAAGACGACGAAGCCGATCTGGGCGAGGATGTTCACGTCCATGGTCCTGAGCAGAAGCCCTGTGACGGCGGCGAGCAGGCACATCGGCACGATCAAAATCACCGCGAGCGGCAAAGTCCAGCTCTCATATTGCGCCGAGAGCAAGAGAAACACGAACACGACCGAGGCCATGAACACGAAGATGGCCGTGTTGCCGGCGAGCTTCTCCTGATAAGCGAGCTCGGTCCACGAGAAGGAGTAGCCGTCGGGCATATTGGCACGCGCGATCTGCTCCATGGTCGCGAGCCCGTAGCCGGTCGAATAGCCCGGCTGCGTGCCGCCTTGCACGGCGGCAGAGGGGAACAGGTTGAAATGCTCGACGCGATAGGGCCCGGTGATGTTGCGGAACGAGGCGACCGAGCTCAGCGGCACCATCTCGCCCTTGGCGTTCCGCGTCTTCAGATTGCCGATGGCGTGCAGATCCTGGCGGAAATCACCGTCGGCCTGCGCCGTCACGCGGTAGGTGCGGCCGAGGAAATTGAAGTCATTCACATATTGCGAGCCGAGGAAGACCTCGAGCGTGGTGAACACGTCGTTGGTGTTGACGCCGAGCATCTCGGCGCGCACGCGGTCGATATCGGCGTAGACCTTGGGCGTCTTGGTGCTGAAGGTGGTGAACACCCCGGCAAGCCCTGGCGTCTGGTTGGCCTGAGCCATGATCGCCATGGCGACGCTCTCGAGCTCGGCGGGCTCGCCGCCATGCACGTCCTGCACCTCCATCTTGAAGCCGCCGGTGGTGCCGATGCCGCGCACCGGCGGCGGCGCCACCGAGATGACGAAAGCCTCCTGGATGGAAGCGAATTGCTGGTTGAGCGCGCCGATCAGCGCCTGCGCACTCTGGCCCTTCTCGGCGCGCTGCTTGAAGTCGTCGAGCGGCGTGAACACGACCGCGGCGTTCGGCGCCGTAGTGAAGGTCGCGCCGTCAAGGCCGACGATCGGCACGGCATGGGCAATGCCGGGCGTCGACAGAACCATCTTGGTCACCTTGCGCGCCACCTCGTCGGTGCGTGCCAGCGAGGCGCCGGGAGGTAGCTGAATGATATTGATCAGATAACCCTGGTCCTGCTGCGGGATGAAGCCGGTCGGCGCGCGGCTGAACTCGTAGATGGTGATGCCGATCAGGCCGAGATAGATCACCACCATGAAGCCTGAGATGCGCACCAGCCGCCCGGTCAGAGCGCCGTAGCGCGATGAGATCCACTCGAAGGCCCGGTTGAAGCCGTTGAAGAAGGCCACGACCGGCCGCACGAACACGTTTTGCCGCTTGGGCTCCGCCTCGTGCGGCTTGAACAGGAGCGCGCAGAGCGCGGGGCTCAAGGTCAGCGACACGATCAGAGAGATCACCGTCGCGGTGGCGATGGTCACGGCAAATTGGCGGAAGAACTGGCCGAGGATGCCGGTCAGGAAGGTCGAGGGGATGAACACGGCAGACAGGACGAGCGCGATGGCGATCAGCGCGCCACCCACCTCCTCCATGGTCCGATAGGCGGCGTCGCGCGGGGAGAGGCCTTCGCGGATGTTGCGCTCGACGTTTTCCACCACGACGATGGCGTCGTCCACCACGATACCGATGGCGAGCACGAGACCGAATAGAGAGAGATTGTTCAGCGAGAAGCCGAGCGCCGCCAGCATGGCGAAGGTGCCGATCAGCGACACCGGGATGGCGACGATGGGGATGACCGACGCCCGCCAGGTCTGGAGGAAGAGGATGATCACCACCACGACGAGGATCACGGCCTCGAACATGGTCTGGATCACCGCCTCGACCGATTGCGAAATGAAGACGGTCGGATTGTAGACGATGTCGTAACGGAGTCCGGACGGGAAGGACTTCGACAACTCGGCCATCGCACTCTGCACCAGCGCCGCTGTGGCGAGCGCGTTCGAGCCAGGCCGCTGGAAGATGCCCAAGGGAATCGCCACGCGCTCGTCGAGATAGCCGCTGCGGTTATAGTCGGCGGCGCCGAGCTCGACACGGGCGACGTCGCGCACGCGGGTCACGCGACCCTGATCGTCGGACTTGACGATGATCCTGCCGAATTCCTCAGGCGTGGTCAGCCGCCCTTGCGTCTCGACATTGAGTTGGAAAGCCCCGGGCTGCGGCACCGGAGGCTGATTGATGACGCCGGCCGCCACCTGCACGTTCTGGCCGCGCAATGCAGTGACCACATCGCCGGCGGTCAGGTTGCGCACGGCAAGTTTCTCGGGATTGAGCCAGATACGCATTGAATAGTCGCGCGCGCCGAAGATGGTGACATTGCCGACGCCGTCGATGCGGGCGAGCACATCCTTCACGTGCAGCGTCGCGTAGTTGGAAATGTAGAGCAGGTCGCGCGAGCCGTCGGGCGAGGAGAGATGGATCACCATCATCAGGTCGGGCGACTGCTTGGTCACCGTCACGCCGATCGAGCGGACTTCCTCGGGAAGCCGCGGCAGCGCGGTCGAGACGCGGTTCTGCACCAGCACCTGCGCGGTATCCAGATTGGTGCCGAGCTTGAAGGTGACGGCAAGCGCCATGGCGCCGTCGCTCGTCGATTGCGACGTCATATAGAGCATGTTGTCGACGCCGTTCACCTCCTGCTCGAGAGGCGTGGCCACGGTCTTGGCGACGATCTCGGCCGAGGCGCCGGGATAGCTGGCGGAGACCGAGATCGAGGGCGGCGCGATGTCGGGATATTGCGCCACAGGCAAGCTGAAATAGGCGACCGCGCCGACCAGCGTAATGATGATGGAGATGACGGCGGCGAAGATCGGCCGGTCGATGAAGAAATGCGAGATGTTCATTTCGCCGCCGGGCTCGCGGGTGCGGCGCCAGGTATGGGAGCGAGAGCCCCGCTCTCGATCTTGCCCTCTTGCGGCGTGACCTTCTGGCCCGGCCGCGCGCGGAGCAGTCCGTCGATGATCACCTCATCGTCAGCGGTGATACCGCTCCGTATCACGCGCAGATTGCCGTCGGTGACGGGGCCGAGCTCGACCGGCTTCGGCACCACGGTGCCGTCCGGAGCCACGGTGAACAGAAGCTTCACCGACTGGTCGGTCACCACGGCCGCGTCCGGAACGAGCATGGTGGGGCGGAGCTGCGACATCGGCACGCGCACGCGTCCGAACTGCCCCGGCGTGATGAACAGGTCGGGATTGGGGAAGGCGGCGCGGACGCGGATGGTCCCCGAGTTGCGGTCGTATTGATTGTCGACAAAATCGATGGTGCCCTTCAGCGTCCAGTCCTTCTCGTCCATCAACTGGCCCTGGACCTCAACCGAATTTTCGCGCGCCGACTTGATCTCGCCCTTCTGCACCAGGCGCTTATAGGTCATGCCGTCGCCCTCGCTCACATAGAAGCTGAGCCAGATCGGATCGAGCGAGACGATGGTGGTGAGCAGCGTGGTCGAGCCGCTGACGCCTCCCATGATGAGGTTGCCGACGCTCACCTCATGGCGCCCCATGCGGCCGGCGACCGGCGCGGTGACGCGCGTGTAGTCGAGATTGAGCTGGGCCTGGTTCACCGCGGCGATCGCGGCGTCGCGCGAGGCGGTGGCGATGTTCACTTGCGCCACGCGTTCGTCATAGGTTTCCTGCGTGGCATAGTCGTTCTTGCGGAGCTGGGCGGTGCGCTCGAGCTGGGCCTTGGCGAGATCGAGCTGGGCCTCGGACTGGGCCTGCTGGGCCTTGGCGGTTTCGAGCGCGAGCTCGAAGGGCCGGGGCTCGATGACGAACAGCAGGTCGCCCTTCTTCACCAGCTGGCCGTCGGTGAAGTTGATGGACTCGAGATACCCGCTCACCCGCGGCCGCACCTCGACGGACTCCCGCGCCTCGAACTGGCCGGTGAAGTCGCTCCATTCCTGCATGTCCTTGATGAGGGGTTTGGAGACCGTCACGGCAGGCGGCGGGGGCGCGGTCTGGGCACCCTGCTCTCCCTTCCAGAAGCCCCAATAGTGGTAGAGAAGCGCCGCCGCCGCGACCGCTACGAGGAGCAGGAGCACACGTCTTAGCCCACCTCCCATGCGGCGCGCGGGAGCTTCAGCGGGAGGCTCGGCCTCTCGCTTGCGCGCCGGCGCGTCTGGGGCTTTCAGGTCCGTGGCCGCCTCCTCGATGTCGCGCGGGGGCGTGTCGTCGTTCTTGCGGCTGTCGCCGCTGCGGTTTCTCTGTTGCATCTTCGCCGCATTGATCTTGACGCTTGTCGACGCTGTCGCGCCAAAGCGCAGTTTGCAAGGGACTGTTGCCCCGCAACGCTACTCCAAAGCAGGAGCCGAGCGCGAGAGGCAAAGACAACATAGGCATAACCGCTCGTGGCCGGAAGGCCTGGTGAAACCTCAATTTCTCGCGCCTTCACGGCAATTTGCGCATAGAGGTCTCGCGCCGATTTAATTGCCTGCGGCCTTGTGACAGGGCTTGCCGAATCACGTCATCGGAACTCGCAGGTTATTGTCCGGTTCAAAGAGGGCGAGCGCAGAGGAAGAAACGGAAGAAACATGCTGAGGCCTGTTGCCACGTCCCTGCTGGTTGCGGTCCTGACGTGTTGCCTCATCGGCTGCCGCGACGAGGCGAGCTTGCCGGTTGAGGCCGGCACCGGTCCCAATCCCAAGCTGCCGCCGCCGAGACACAGGTTGATCCCCACGGTCCAGGTCGCGCACGCAGTTGGCTGGCCTGAAGGCACCAAGCCAGTTGCCGTCGAGGGACTCAAAGTGGAGCGCTTCGCGAGCGGGCTTGCGCATCCGCGCTGGCTTTACGTGCTGCCCAATGGCGACGTGCTCGTCGCCGAGACGAATACGCCGGCGCAGCCCGAGCAGACAGGCCTCATGGCCTGGATCATGAAGTCAGTCATGGATTGGGCCGGCGCCGGGGTTCCCAGTCCCAACCGCATCACCCTGCTCCGCGACGCCAACGGCGACGGCGTGGCCGAGGCGACATCGACCTTCTTGAGCGGGCTCAACTCGCCCTTCGGCATGGCTCTCGTCGGCGACCAGTTCTACGTCGCCGACACCGACGCAGTGCTGCGCTTCCCCTACCACGAGGGCGACACCACCAGCACGGCGCAAGGCACCAAGGTCGCCGATCTTCCGGCGGGGACTTACAACTACCATTGGACCAAGAGCCTCGTGGCGAGCCGCGACGGCTCCAAGCTCTTCGTTGGCGTCGGATCGAACAGCAATGCCGGCGAGAATGGGTTGGACGCCGAGACCGGCCGCGCCGCCATCATAATGATCGATCTTGCGACCGCGCAGTCGCGCCCGTTCGCGACAGGCTTGCGCAATCCGGTTGGACTTGCCTTCGAGCCAGAGAGCGGCGCGCTGTGGGTCACCGTCAACGAGCGCGACGAGCTCGGCAGCGACCTCGTTCCCGACTACATGACCCAGGTCAAGGACGGAGGCTTCTACGGCTGGCCCTACAGCTATTACGGGGACCATCTCGATCCGCGCGTGTCGCCGCAGCGACCCGATCTCGTCGCCAAAGCAATCGTTCCCGACTATGCGCTCGGTCCGCACACGGCGTCCCTCGGACTCGCCTTTTACGACGGTACGCTGCTCGCTCAGCATTATCGCGGGGGCGCCTTTATCGGCCAGCACGGCTCGTGGAACCGTGATCCGCCGAGCGGCTACAAGGTGGTGTTTGTGCCCTTCTCAGGAGGACACCCGTCGGGACCGGCAGAGGACGTGCTCACGGGATTTCGCAGCAAGGACGGCGATGCGCTCGGACGCCCGGTAGGCATCGCGGTCGACAAGGCGGGCGCGCTCCTCGTCGCCGACGATGTCGGCAATATGGTCTGGCGAGTGACGCCGAGCGCGCCGGCAAGCGCCGCTATGGAGCCGTGATTGGCGCTTGCCAGCGCCGCACCTCCCCCGCAAAGATTTGACAGCTCAGACAAAAGCAAAGGGAGAGACGCATGCGCGCATTCGTAAGCCTCGTTGCCGCAGTCTGCATGATCGGATTTGCGATGCCGGCGCAAGCAATCGGAATGCAGTTTTGCGACGACATCAAAGACGACCAGGCCCGCATGGCCTGCCTGCAGCAGCACATTACGCATCTCGAGGAGACCATCGTGGTGTTGGGCGGACGCGTCGCCACGCTTGAGAATGCGCTGCAGAAGATGCTCGCGGCCGATGCGAGCTACAAATTGAAGTCGGTGGCGCAAGGCAAGTGCCTCGGTCTCGATGGCGACAAGAACGACGAGCTGGCGCTCGTCTCCTGCGAGGGTCCCGATTCCTGGTCGGTGATGAGCGGAGCGCCGATCAAGAAGCCGGCAAAGGTCGCTGCGCCCGCCCAGGACGCGGGTACGAGCTCGGCGGGCTCGACGCCGCCACCCACCTCGGCTGATGCTTCGAAGCCTGGCGGCAAGGGATTCAATCCTTGCACAAATCTCGACCAGGCGGCTTGCACGGCGAAGGCCGACATCTGCGTGTGGAAGACCGAGAAGAACAAATGCGGGAAGAAGGGATAGTTGATGACGGCGCACTCTGAGTGAAGAGTGCGCCCCACATCACCCAACATTGTTGGCGACTGAGATTAATTGACCGGCT
>CAVVDW010000018.1:0-130387 GCA_963747175.1 uncultured Alphaproteobacteria bacterium
AGCTCGGCCGAATTGCCCTGCATGTTTTCATAGCTCAATTTCGAAGTGGGATTGCCGAGAGCGGGATTGAGCTTGCTCGAATTGATGCTGAAGCCGGTCTTGCCCTCGCTCCACCAATAGCGGGCGCCAAGCTCCCAATTGGGCTCGGTCGAAGGCGGCTAGGGGATGGCGTAGGGGCGCGGCACCTCGACGGTTTGGGCCCGCGCGCCGCTCGCGATGCACGCGGCGAGAAGTGCCGCGAGAACGAAGCTTCTCCGCATGAACGCCCGCCTTGCCCCTTATAAATCCGCCTCTTGTCAGCAGAGAGGATGCAAGGCGTGTGGTTAAGGCGAGATTAAGAGGCGTGCCGCATTGAGACACCCTCGACGGCGCGACGCACGCTGGGTGAGCGAACGCTAGTGGCGGCGGCTCGCCAGGATTCCGGCGACGAAGGCGATGGCGAGCATGGTGATCGGCCCGACCTGCTGCATCGCCTTGCCGACGCCCTGGTCGATCATGCCCATGCCTTCGCCGGCCGCCACCGCCATGCTCGGCACTTCGCGCTTCGGCCGCCGCGGCGCGAAGAGGGGAAGGGTGGCAAGCACCAGCATCGACAGCAGGAAGAGAGAGCCGGCAATGATGCCGGCGGCCTCGGCCGGCGTGAAGCCGTAATGCCCGATCAGAAGCTGGTAGGCGGCGATCAGCGCGAAGAGCAGCGCAATGATGAGAATGACGAGCGCAACGGCGACCACGGCCGCCTGCCGGACCGAGCGCTCAATCAATTCCCTGATGCGCAGTCCGACTTGCAGGGTGGAGAGCAGCGCGAGCGCCGAGCGGAGCATGGGGGCTTCGCCTAGCGACGCGTGAACACACCGAACAGGAAGCCGAGGCCGACGGCGATGGCGACTGCCGACAGCGGATTGCGCTTGATGGCCGCTTCAGCTTCGTTGGCGGCATCGAGCGCCTTGTCCTGGGCGCGATTGATCTGCTTGTTGGCCATGCGGCCGACGGTCGAGCTCAGGTTCTGCAAATCGGCGCGGATCGCGTCGATCTGATTGGCGAGCTCTTGCGCTTCGGGGCTTGGGGTCGGCATGGGGGGCTTCCTTCCTTGGGGGTATTGCTGTGGCGGGGCATGGGCAACTCTACTCGGGAGCGCTTCGTTCCACGGAAACGGCCCGAGCGGCCCGTTCGGCTCAATCTCTTGGTCCGCGCGCCCTCACTGTCAAGGCCCGCCTCGCGTGTGGCGCCCGCGACACGGGCGGATGGTTGAGGGAGCCTTGCGCGGGGCGCATCAGCCTTCTAGTCTCCTAGTGCGGGGACTTGACTGAAGAGGGGGCGAGCATGGGCGGCGGCGGCTTCAAGCGTTTCGGTTTCGCCATCCTTCTCCTGGTCTTAAGTTCAGCACCGGCTCTGGCGGGAGGCGCCGAGGCCTTCGCGGCACTGGGCGGAAGCGTAGCGGGCGTCACGGTGGAGAGCAGCCTGCGGCTTGCCGCGCATTTCCGCAAAGTCCAGAGCTTTTATTGCTATCCGAAGAACTATTGGTGGTTCTACCGGCCCTACACGACGGCGCCCATGAACAATGCCCGCTGCATGCCCTATTTCCATTATCTCGACGAGGCAGCGGTTCCGTTCAGAGGCGGAAGGCCGTCCCGCGAGATCAAGTAGCCTTGCGCGCGCTTTCCGCCGATCGGCGAGACATCTTTGGCAGGTGAAATTAGCGAAGGAAGATTGACACCCTAACGTGAGGAGCGCTGGCAATGCTCAAACGGACAGGTTGGCTCATCGTCTTTCTGATTTTGCTCGGACTCTTCGGCTTAGCCGCAACCATCGACGTCGGATCGGCGCTGCCGATTGCCCGGGGCGATAACGGCGCGGCGCTCGAGGCGCTCCCCGGAAATCTCGTTCTGCTCGCCAAGACCAAGTGCCCCTACGATTTTTGCTACGGCTGCGAGAAGGAGAAGGTGTGTGTGGTCTGGAAGCACAATGACACGTGCACCGACCATTCCGCCTCGGGTTTCTCGTGCTGCAAATTTTGGGTTTGGAAGAAGAAGTGCTCGTGCAAGGCGAGCTATTGTCCGAACGGCGGGTGCATCTGCAAGGGCGGAGATCCGTCCAGCAACAACCGGGACAGCTGCGAGAAGTCCGGCGGTACTTGGCTCTGCTGACGGGCGGGAAGTAGCCCGCATTAACCTTACCGATACTTGCGACGGTTAGGTTCAGGGGGCCTTCCGCTGGCGACTAGAGGGGCCAGGAGGGGGGGTTTGCCCTAGTTCGGAGTCGCAAGATGAAAGCCCTCATGTGTCTCGCCGCCGCGCTTGCGCTTGCGGTCGGTCTCAGCTTCACCTCCACCGACGATGCCAATGCCGGCGGCTGCCTCTCCTGGCGCCCCTGTGCTCCAGCCGTTCTCGTCCCGGCGCCCAATCCGATTCCGCTCAGGAAGGTGAGGCTCCGCCGCTCGCCTTGCGTGGTTGGGTGCGGTCCTGTCGCCGTTGCTCCGGCGCCCGTTCCCTGCACCGCTCCGTGCGGCGCGTCATATTATTATATGCCGACGCGGTTCTACGCCTATTGGGCTCAGCCCGGCTTCACGAGCTGCTATCCCGGGCCCGGCAATTGCTATTTCCGCAGGGACTGCTGGTACAATTCGTTCGGCCGCCGCTTCTGCAACTAGCAGCAGCCCGTCAGTTTAACTCGTCATGGCCGGGCTTGTCCCGGCCATCCACGATTTTTGTCAGCCCTTGGCGTTGAGGCTTGCCCAATGCAGCGCGATGGCGGCCGCGTTCGAGACATTGAGGCTCGCAAGAGCGCTTTTCGTCGAGATGCGGGCAAGCACGTCGCAATGCTCGCGCGTCAGCTGACGGAGGCCTTTGCCCTCAGCGCCGAGCACGAGGGCGAGCGGCTTCGTCAAGGAAACGGCCTCGAGCGCATTTCCTCCTTTCTCGGCGAGGCCCACGCGTAAGATCCCGCGCTCGCCGAGCTCGGCGAGAGCTTGCGCGAGATTCTTGACGAGGACGATCGGCACGAGGTCGAGAGCCCCGCTTGCGACCTTGGCAAGCGCGCCGGAGAGCGGCGGTGAGTGCCGCTCGGTGAGCATGAGCCCCGAGGCACCGAACGCCGCCGCCGAGCGCAGCACGGCGCCGACATTGTGAGGGTCTGTGACTTGGTCGAGCACGATGAGGATGCCGTTTGGATCGACCTCATCGAGACTGACGGGAGCAAGCTGCTCGGCCTCGAGCGCAACCCCCTGATGCACGGAGTCAGGTCCGAGCAGCCGATCGAGATCGCGCGGGGAGGCTGGCTCGACGGTCACGCGACGCTTGGCGATGAGGGGTGCTAGCCGCTGCGCGGCATTCTCGGTGGCGATCAGCTTCACCACCTCGCGCTTCGGATTGGAGAGCGCGGCCTCGGCGGCGTGAAGGCCGAACAGGATCACGCGGTCGGTATCGGCGCGAGGGACGCCGCGCCCGGGTCCTGCCGGTTTCTTGTTGCCGCGCCAGTGGCGACTTCCCGGTCTGTCTGGCCTTGGTCTTCGGGACATTGGGAGGAAGCAGGTCTCGTGGCGGGATGCGGGAGAAAGGATGATTCAGGGTGATTGGAGCGGGAGGCGACCGGATTTCGCGGCTAACAAGCTGATTTACAGTTGACAGAGGCTGAAGCGCTACCCATAAACCTGCTATGGCGGACCCTGCCGGCCGACGGCGGGGCGTTTTTGCTTGGTTGCAATCACCAGTCAATCCATCTGGCTTAAGGAGGGGTGCCCGAGTGGCTAAAGGGGACGGGCTGTAAACCCGTTGGCTATGCCTACGTAGGTTCGAATCCTACCCCCTCCACCACCACTCTTGAGTGCAGAAGGGATGCGGGTGTAGCTCAATGGTAGAGCAGCAGCCTTCCAAGCTGAGGACGAGGGTTCGATTCCCTTCACCCGCTCCAGCAAGACTGCCGCCGAGGCGATTGATATGGCGAGAGAAAATGGCGACACGGTTGACCTGGAGCAGGCGATAGGAGTGTAGCTCAACTGGCTAGAGCACCGGTCTCCAAAACCGGGGGTTGGGGGTTCGAGTCCCTCCACTCCTGCCACGGTCGAGAGGCGCAGGAGGCAAAACGAGCCGGAATGAGGTTTTGAGGCGGCAAGGATTTGAGATGGCGAGGACGAATCCCTTCGAGTTTCTGCAGCAAGTGCGCACCGAGGTATCCAAGGTCACTTGGCCCACGCGCCGGGAGACCGTGATCACCACGATCATGGTCATCGCCATGTCGATCGCCGCCGCGCTGTTCTTTCTCGCCGCCGACTGGGTGCTGAGCAACGTCGTCACCCTGGTTCTAGGCTGGGGCCGCTAGGAGGTCCGTCGAAGTCCCATGACCATGCGCTGGTACATCGTCCACGCTTATTCGAACTTCGAGCGGAAGGTCGCCGAGTCCATCAAGGAGCGCGCCGCCTCCGCGGGTCTCGCCGACCAGTTCGCCGAGGTGCTCGTGCCCATGGAGGAGGTCGTGGAGATGCGCCGCGGCCGCAAGGTGAGTTCCGAGAGGAAGTTCTTTCCCGGCTACGTGCTGGTGAAGATGGAGCTGAACGATCAGACCTATCATCTGATCAAGGCGACGCCGAAGGTCACCGGTTTCCTCGGTACCGAGAACAAGCCCATCCCGATCACCGAGGAGGAGGCCGGCCGCATCCTTCAGCAGGTGCAGGAGGGTGTCGAGCGGCCGAAGCCGTCGGTCACGTTCGAGATCGGCGAGCAGGTGCGCGTCGCCGACGGTCCGTTCGCCTCGTTCAACGGTCTCGTCGAGGAAGTCGACGAGGAGCGGGCCAGGCTCAAGGTGGCGGTGTCGATCTTCGGCCGGGCGACCCCGGTCGAGCTCGAATACGCGCAGGTCGAGAAGCTTTAAGCGAAGCGTTTGGTAAGCGGGGAAACCCCGCGGGAAGCATAGGGATGGCGAAGAAGATTGACGGTTACATCAAGCTGCAGGTGCCGGCAGGGCAGGCGAACCCGTCGCCGCCGATCGGTCCTGCGCTCGGCCAGCGCGGCGTGAACATTCCCGAGTTCTGCAAGCAGTTCAACGCGGCGACGCAGAAGCTCGAGGCGGGATCGCCGATCCCGACCGTGATCACCGTTTATGCCGACCGCTCTTTCACCTTCGAGATGCGGACGCCGCCCGCGTCCTATCTCCTCAAGAAGGCGGCGAAGATCACCAAGGGATCGACGGCGCCGGGAAGGACCGGGGCGGGGAGCGTGACCAAGGCTCAGCTCCGCGAGATCGCCGAGGTCAAGATGAAGGATTTGAACGCCAGTTCCATCGAGCAGGCGATGAAGATCATCGCCGGTTCGGCCCGCTCGATGGGTCTCGAGGTACAGGAGTAGACCATGAGCAAACCCGGCAAGAGGTTTCGTGCCGCCGCTGAGAAGAGCGATCGCGAGACGCTTTACTCGCTCGAGGACGCGGTGAAGCTCGTCAAGGAAGGCGCCAAGGCGAAGTTCGACGAGACGATCGAGATCGCCATGAATCTCGGCGTCGATCCGCGTCACTCCGATCAGATGGTGCGCGGCGTGTGCGCGCTGCCGCACGGCTCGGGGCGGAAGCTTAGAGTCGGCGTGTTCGCCAAGGGTGCCAAGGCCGAGGAGGCGAAGAAGGCCGGCGCCGACGTGGTCGGCGCCGAGGATCTCGTCGAGCAGGTGCAGAAGGGCGTGATCGAGTTCGACCGCTGCATCGCCACCCCCGACATGATGCCGCTCGTCGGCCGGCTCGGTAAGGTGCTCGGCCCCCGCGGCCTGATGCCCAATCCGAAGGTCGGCACCGTCACCGCCGATATCGGGCCCGCGGTGCGCGCGGCCAAAGGCGGCGCGGTCGAGTTCCGCGTCGAGAAGGCGGGACTGATCCATGCCGGCGTCGGCAAGGCATCCTTCAGCGAGACGGCGCTGCTCGAGAATATCCGCGCCTTCGCCGATGCCGTGATGAAGGCGAAGCCGTCGGGCGCCAAGGGCACGTTCTTGAAGCGGGTCGCGGTCACTTCGACCATGGGTCCCGGCGTCAAGATCGAGCCCGCGAGCCTGACCGGCGGCGCGAGTTAGCAAGAGTTTCGGGGCCGAGTTTTCGGCCCCGAAGGATCGCCTCGATGAGAGGCGGTTCAAACCTGTCCGAGATTGCAGGTGTGGGTTCCCCGCTTAAGCCATTAGGGCCTGCATGAGACGGGAGACGAAACGGTTCGATGGTAGCGGCAGACCCGCAACCTGGAGATCGGTTTGAACCTCGTAGTTGGCTCAAGCGCAAAGAAGCGCGCGGGCGGACAGGCACCGGAGCGTCGCTCGAAGGAGCGGGGCGGGGTGTTGCCTCGTCCCCGCAGCTTCTTGCGACATTGAACGTGGCTTGAGGCTGTGACTTACGGCCTCGAACAGACGGAGTGAGCATTGGAAAGAGCAGAGAAGCGCGAAGTCGTGACGGCGCTTCACGACGTCTTCGCCAAGACCGGCGTCGTCGTCGTCGCTCACTATGCGGGCCTGACTGTCTCCGCCATGACCAAACTGCGCAGCGAGATGCGAGGCGCAGGTGGACAGGTCAAGGTGGCGAAGAACAGGCTCGTGAAGCTTGCGCTCGAAGGCACCGACGCCAAGGGCATCGCGGATTTGCTGAAGGGGCCGACCTGCCTCGCATTTTCCGCCGATCCCGTGGCGGCACCGAAGATCGCCGTCAAATTCGCCAAGGCGAACGAGAAGTTCGTCATCCTTGGCGGAGCGATGGGGAGCACGGTGCTCGATGCCAAAGGCGTGAGCTCGCTCGCCGACCTGCCTTCGCTCGATGAACTCAGAGGCAAGCTGATCGGTCTTCTTCAGGCGCCGGCGAGCAAGATCGCCCGCACCCTGAATGAGCCTGGCGCTCAGCTCGCCCGCGTGTTCGGGGCTTACGGCAATAAAGACGCGGCGTGAGCCGACGGGACGCTAACAGCAGAGTCAAACTTACGAGGATAAGTAAATGGCAGATCTCCAGAAAATAGTGGACGAGCTTTCGACCCTGACGGTGCTCGAAGCCGCCGAGCTTGCGAAGTTGCTCGAAGAGAAGTGGGGCGTCTCGGCCGCCGCTCCCGTGGCCATGATGGCCGCTGGCGGCGGTGCAGCTGCCGCTCCGGTCGAGGAGAAGACCGAGTTCAACGTGATCCTGACGTCGGCTGGCGCCCAGAAGATCAACGTTATCAAAGAAGTACGTGCGGTAACCAGCCTCGGCCTCAAGGAGGCCAAGGACCTCGTCGAAGGCGCGCCCAAAGCGGTGAAGGAAGGCGTGTCCAAGGACGAGGCGGAGAAGATCAAGAAGCAGCTCGAGGCGGCGGGAGCCACTGTCGAGCTGAAGTAAGGCGGGTTGAAAGGTGCCCGGGCGGACCCCATATAGCTAAGTCGCCCGGGCCCCCAAACCCACCAAAATTTGATGTGAGACAGTTCGCCTGAGCTTCCGCTTGCTTGACGCGCGGAATCTCCGGCGAGCCGTCGCGACGAGCCCCAAGGGGCAACGAGCCTAAGAGGACCATAAATGACGCAGCAGACACAGCAGACGACGAATGGTCATAAGCGCTTGCGGAAGATGTTCGGCAAGATTCACGAAGTTGCCGAGATGCCGAACCTCATCGAGGTTCAAAAACAGTCCTACGATCAATTCCTGATGGTGGAGGAGCCCGAGGGCGGGCGCCTGGACGAGGGACTCCAGGCCGTGTTCCGCTCCGTCTTCCCGATCCGTGATTTCGGCGAGCGCGCCCAGCTCGAATTCGTCCGCTACGCCTTCGAGCCGCCGAAATACGACGTCGACGAGTGCCAGCAGCGCGGCATGACCTTCGCCGCCCCGCTCAAGGTGACGCTCCGCCTTATCGTGTTCGATGTCAACGAGGAGACCGGCGCCCGCTCGGTCAAGGACATCAAGGAGCAGGACGTCTATATGGGCGACATGCCGCTCATGACGTCGAACGGCACTTTCGTCATCAACGGCACCGAGCGCGTCATCGTTTCGCAGATGCACCGCTCGCCCGGCGTGTTCTTCGACCATGATCGTGGCAAGACCCACTCATCGGGCAAGCTTCTGTTCGCCGCCCGCATCATTCCCTATCGCGGCTCCTGGCTCGACTTCGAGTTCGACGCCAAGGACATCGTCTATGTGCGTATCGACCGGCGCCGCAAGCTGCCGGTGACGACGCTGCTCTACGCGCTTGGCCTCGACGACGAGGAGATCCTCGCGACCTTCTACGACCGCATTCCGCTCAGGGCGACCAAGGAGGGATGGCGCATGCCGTTCCGCCCCGATCGCATGCGCGGCATCAAGCCCACCTCAGACCTGATCGACGCCAAGACCGGCAAGGTCGCGATCGAGGCTGGGCGCAAGGTCACTGCGCGTCTCGCCAAGAAGCTCGCCGATGAGGGCCTGAAGGAGCTGCTCGTCAGCGACGAGGACCTGCACGGCCGCTATCTCGCGCAAGACATCGTCAACATGGAGACGGGCGAGATCTACGGCGAGGCGGGCGAGGAGCTCGACGCCAAGCTGCTCGCGACGTTGAAGGATCTCGGGCTCAAGGAGATCCCGATCCTCGACATCGACCATGTCAATGTCGGCGCCTTCATACGCAACACGCTGCATATCGACAAGAACTCCAACACCGAGGAGGCTCTGCTCGACATCTACCGGGTGATGCGCCCGGGCGAGCCGCCGACGCCTGAGGCCGCGCAGACCCTGTTCAACGGCATCTTCTTCGACTCCGAGCGCTACGACCTTTCGGCCGTGGGCCGGGTCAAGATGAACATGCGTCTCGATCTCGATGCGCCCGACACGATGCGCACGCTCCGCAAGGAGGACATCCTCGCGGTGATCAAGACGCTGGTCGGCCTTCGCGACGGCAAGGGCGAGATCGACGATATCGATCATCTCGGCAATCGCCGGGTGCGCTCGGTGGGCGAGCTGATGGAGAATCAGTACCGCGTCGGCCTGCTCCGCATGGAGCGCGCCATCAAGGAGCGCATGAGCTCGGTCGATATCGACACGGTCATGCCGCAGGACCTGATCAACGCGAAGCCTGCCGCTGCCGCGGTGCGCGAGTTCTTCGGCTCCTCGCAGCTCAGCCAGTTCATGGACCAGACCAACCCGCTGTCGGAGATCACGCATAAGCGGCGTCTCTCGGCGCTTGGGCCTGGCGGTCTCACCCGCGAGCGCGCCGGCTTCGAGGTGCGCGACGTGCATCCGACACATTACGGACGCATCTGCCCGATCGAGACGCCCGAGGGACCGAATATTGGTCTCATCAACTCGCTCGCGACCTATGCGCGGGTGAACAAATACGGCTTCATCGAGAGCCCGTATCGGCGCGTGGTGAAGGGCAAGGTGACCGACGAGGTGGTCTATCTCTCGGCCATGGAGGAGGCGCGCTACATCATCGCGCAGGCCAACGCCAAGCTGAACCCGAACGGCACCTTCGCCGAGGAACTCGTGGTGTGCCGGCATGCCGGCGACGTCGAGCTCGAGCCGGTGGAGAAGGTCGATCTGATCGACGTGTCGCCGAAGCAGCTCGTGTCGGTCGCGGCCGCGCTCATCCCGTTCCTCGAGAACGACGACGCGAACCGCGCTCTGATGGGCTCGAACATGCAGCGTCAGGCCGTGCCGCTAATTACGGCCGAGGCGCCGCTCGTCGGCACCGGCATGGAAGAGGTAGTGGCGCGCGATTCGGGCGCCGCCATCGGCGCACGCCGCACCGGCGTGGTCGATCAGGTGGACGCGAACTCGTATCGTCATTCGCGCCACCGAGGAGACCGATCCGTCGAAGTCGGGCGTCGACATCTACAATCTGCGCAAGTTCCAGCGCTCGAACCAGAACACCTGCATCAACCAGCGGCCTTTGGTGCGTGTGGGTGATGCGGTCAATGCCGGCGAGATCATCGCCGACGGTCCTTCGACCGATCTCGGCGAGCTTGCGCTCGGGCGTAACGTGCTCGTCGCCTTCATGCCGTGGATGGGCTACAACTTCGAGGAACTCCATCCTCATCTCCGAGCGCGTCGTGCGCGACGACGTGTTCACCTCGATCCACATCGAGGAGTTCGAGGTGATGGCCCGCGACACCAAGCTCGGGCCTGAGGAGATCACCCGCGACATCCCGAACGTCTCGGAAGAGGCGCTCAAGAATCTCGACGAGGCCGGCATCGTCTATATCGGTGCCGAGGTGAACCCTGGCGACATCCTGGTGGGCAAGATCACGCCCAAGGGCGAGAGCCCGATGACGCCGGAGGAGAAGCTGCTGCGCGCCATCTTCGGCGAGAAGGCCTCAGACGTGCGCGACACCTCGCTCAAGCTGCCGCCCGGCGTGTCGGGCACGGTGGTCGAGGTGCGCGTGTTCAACCGCCACGGCGTCGAGAAGGACGAGCGCGCCATGGCCATCGAGCGCGAGGAGATCGAGCGTCTCGCCAAGGACCGCGACGACGAGCTCGCCATCCTCGACCGCAACGTCTATGGCCGCCTCAAGGACACCTTGATGCACAAGGTCGTGGCCAAGGGGCCGAAGGGCATCAAGAAGGACGCTAAGATCACCGACGCCATGCTCGACGAGATCGCCCGCACCCATTGGTGGGAGATCGCGCTCAAGAACGAGAAGGCGATGGCCGAGGTCGAGGCGATCCGCCGCCAATACGAGGAGGCCAAGAAGCGGCTCGAGCAGCGCTTCGTCGACAAGGTCGACAAGCTGCAGCGCGGCGACGAGCTGCCGCCCGGCGTGATGAAGATGGTCAAGGTCTTCGTCGCGGTGAAGCGCAAGATCCAGCCCGGCGACAAGATGGCCGGCCGTCACGGCAACAAGGGCGTGATCAGCATGATCGTGCCGATCGAGGACATGCCCTACCTCGAGGACGGCGCGCCTATCGACATCGTGCTCAATCCGCTCGGCGTGCCCAGCCGCATGAATGTGGGCCAGATCCTCGAGACCCATCTTGGATGGGCCTGCCGCGGGCTCGGTAACAAGATCGGCGAGGCGCTCGAGGCCTATTACAGCTCGCACAAGGTGAAGCCGCTCAAGGACCTGCTCAAGACGATCTATGGCGACGACAAGGCCGTCGCCGCGCTCAGAGACGATCATCTGATCGAGGTGAGCGAGTATCTGAAGGCGGGCGTGCCCGTGGCCACGCCGGTGTTCGACGGCGCGCATGAGGGCGACGTGACGGCTCTGCTCGAAGCCGCTGGGCTCGATTCGTCCGGACAGGTGACGCTCTATGACGGGCGCACCGGCGAGGAGTTCGAGCGCAAGGTGACGGTGGGCTACATCTATATGCTGAAGCTCCACCACCTCGTGGACGACAAGATCCACGCGCGCTCGATCGGGCCTTACAGCCTCGTCACTCAGCAGCCTCTCGGCGGCAAGGCCCAGTTCGGCGGCCAGCGCTTCGGCGAGATGGAGGTGTGGGCGCTCGAGGCCTACGGCGCGGCCTACACGCTGCAGGAGATGCTCACCGTCAAGTCGGACGACGTGGCGGGTCGCACCAAGGTCTACGAGGCGATCGTCCGCGGCGACGACACGTTCGAGGCCGGCATCCCCGAGTCGTTCAACGTGCTCGTCAAGGAGATGCGGGCGCTTGGCTTGAACGTCGAGTTGGTGCAGCCGCGGCCCGAAGAGCAGCCGCAAAGGGCGCGGCTGCCGCGCCCGGCCGCCGAGTAAGGGCCCCGCTTGGGAAGTAAGTTTGAACACGACCAACTTAAGGGCGGCATGGCCGCCCGTTGGGAGACCAAAGAATGAATCAAGAGATCGCCAACATCTTCAGTCCTCAGGTCCAGCAGCAGAATTTCGACCAGATTCGCATCGGCATCGCGAGTCCGGAGAAAATTCTCTCCTGGTCCTACGGGGAGATCAAGAAGCCCGAGACGATCAACTACCGCACCTTCAAGCCGGAGCGCGACGGACTGTTCTGCGCGCGCATCTTCGGCCCGGTGAAGGACTATGAGTGCTTGTGCGGCAAGTACAAGCGCATGAAGTACAAGGGCGTCATCTGCGAGAAGTGCGGCGTCGAGGTGACGCTCGCCAAGGTCAGGCGCGAGCGCATGGGCCATATCGAGCTCGCGGCGCCCGTTGCCCATATCTGGTTCCTGAAGTCGCTGCCCTCGCGCATCGGCCTTCTGCTCGACATGACGCTGAAGGACCTCGAGCGCGTGCTCTATTTCGAGAACTACATCGTGCTCGAGCCGGGGCTCACCTCGCTCAAGCCGCTGCAGCTTCTCTCCGAGGAGGACTATCTCAAGGCGCAGGAGGATTTCGGCGAGGATTCCTTCACCGCATCGATCGGCGCCGAAGCGATCCGCGAGCTGCTCAAAGGTCTCGATCTCGAGAAGCTCGCCGCCGACTTGCGCGTCGAGATCGCCGAGTTCGACCTCGGAGCTCAAGCCCAAGAAGCTCGCCAAGCGTCTGAAAGTGGTCGAGGCCTTCATCCAGTCCGGCAACAAGCCCGAGTGGATGATCCTGACCGTCGTTCCCGTCATTCCGCCCGAGCTTCGCCCGCTCGTGCCCCTTGACGGTGGCCGCTTCGCGACGTCTGACCTCAACGATCTCTATCGCCGCGTCATCAACCGAAACAATCGTCTGAAGCGGCTGATGGAGCTCCGCGCGCCGGACATCATCATCCGCAACGAGAAGCGCATGCTTCAGGAGGCGGTCGATGCCTTGTTCGACAACGGGCGGCGCGGACGCGTCATCACCGGCGCCAACAAGCGTCCGCTGAAGTCGCTCGCCGACATGCTCAAGGGCAAGCAGGGCCGCTTCCGGCAGAACCTGCTCGGCAAGCGCGTCGACTATTCGGGTCGCTCGGTCATCGTGGTCGGCCCCGAGCTCAAGCTGCATCAGTGCGGGCTGCCGAAGAAGATGGCGCTCGAGCTGTTCAAGCCGTTCATCTATGCGCGGCTTGACGCCAAGGGCCATGCCGCGACAGTGAAGCAGGCGAAGAAGCTCGTCGAGAAGGAGAAGCCCGAAGTTTGGGACATCCTCGACGAGGTGATCCGCGAGCACCCGGTGCTTCTCAACCGCGCGCCGACCTTGCACCGCCTCGGCATTCAGGCCTTCGAGCCGGTGCTTATCGAGGGCAAGGCGATCCAGCTTCATCCGCTCGTTTGCGCCGCCTTCAACGCCGATTTCGACGGCGATCAGATGGCGGTGCACGTGCCGCTGTCGCTCGAGGCGCAGCTCGAGGCGCGCGTCTTGATGATGTCGACCAACAACATCCTGCACCCTGCCAACGGCTCGCCGATCATCGTGCCGTCGCAGGACATCGTGCTCGGTCTTTATTACCTGTCGATCGAAATGGAGAACGAGCCGGGCGAGGGGATGATCTTCGGCAATGTGGCCGAGATTCATCACGCGCTCGACGCCAAGGTGGTGACGCTGCACGCCAAGATCAAAGGCCGCTTCCGCTCGATCGACGAGAAGGGCAAGCCGACGTCGCATATCTACGAGACGACGCCCGGCCGCATGCTGCTCGGCGAGCTTCTGCCGCGGAGCCCGATGGTGCCGTTCGACCTCGTCAACCGGCTGCTCACCAAGAAGGACATCTCCAACATGATCGACGTGGTCTATCGCCACTGCGGTCAGAAGGAGACGGTCATCTTCTGCGACAAGATCATGGGATTGGGCTTCCGCTATGCGTGCCGCGCCGGCATCTCGTTCGGCAAGGACGACATGGTGATCCCCGAGACCAAGGACGCCATCGTGCAGAAGACGTCGGACCTCGTGCGCGAGTACGAGCAGCAGTACAATGACGGCCTCATCACCCGCGGTGAGAAGTACAACAAGGTCGTCGACACCTGGACCGAGTGCACCGAGCTGGTCGCCAAGGAGATGATGAAGCGCATCTCCTCGGTGCAACGCGACGCCAAGACCGGCCGCGAGAAGCCGATCAACTCCATCTATATGATGTCGCATTCGGGCGCGCGCGGCTCACCGGCGCAGATGAAGCAGCTCGCCGGCATGCGCGGCCTGATGACCAAGCCGTCAGGCGAGATCATCGAGACGCCGATCATCTCCAACTTCAAGGAGGGGCTGTCGGTGCTCGAGTACTTCAACTCGACCCACGGCGCCCGCAAGGGTCTCGCCGACACCGCGCTCAAGACCGCGAACTCGGGCTACCTCACGCGGCGTCTTGTCGACGTGGCGCAGGACTGCATCGTCACCGAGGATGATTGCGGCACCGAGGAAGGCATCACTGCGCGCGCCATTCTCGAGGCGGGCGAGGTGACCGTGTCGCTCGGGGCACGCGTGCTCGGCCGCACCGCCGTCGACAACATCAAGAATCCGTCGACCGGCAAGGTGATCGTCAAGGCCGGAGAGCTGATCGAGGAGGAAGAGGTCGAGGCGATCGAGGCGGCGCGCGTGCAAGAGATCCGCATCCGCTCGGCGCTCACTTGCGAGACCAGGAACGGCATCTGCGCCAAGTGCTACGGGCGCGATCTCGCCCGCGGCACGCCGGTCAACATGGGCGAGGCGGTGGGTGTCATCGCCGCGCAGTCAATCGGCGAGCCGGGCACCCAGCTCACCATGCGCACGTTCCATCTCGGCGGCGTGGCCTCGGCCAAGGTCGTCGATCAGTCCTCACTCGAGTCGAATTTCGACGGCACGGTGAAGATCAAGCAGCGCAACGTGGTGAAGGATTCGCAAGGGCGTCTCATGGTCATGGGACGCAACACGGCGATCGTGCTGCTCGATGAGGACGGCACCGAGCGCACGGTGCACCGCGTTCCCTACGGCACGCATTTGCGGGTCGACGACAACGTCAAGGTCAAGCGCGGTGATCGTCTCGCCGAGTGGGACCCCTATACCCGTCCCGTGCTCACCGAGATCGAGGGCACCGTCGACTTCGAGGATCTGGTCGAGGGCGTGTCGGTGTCAGAGCGGCGCGACGAGTTCGACTGGTATCACCAACAGCGTGATCATCGATTGGCGCGCATCCCCGCGCGGCGTCGATCTTCGTCCCGCGATGGTGATCAAGGACAAGAAGGGCAAGATCGGCAAGCTGTCGCGCGGCGGCGAGGCCCGTTACCTCTTGCCCGTCGATGCCATCCTTTCGGTCGAGCCCGGCCATCAGGTGAAGGCTGGCGACGTGCTCGCCCGTATCCCGACCGAAAGCGCCAAGACGCGCGACATCACCGGCGGCTTGCCGCGGGTGGCGGAGCTGTTCGAGGCGCGTAGGCCCAAGGACCACGCCATCATCGCCGAGGTCTCGGGCACAGTGCAGCTTGGCCGCGACTACAAGAACAAGCGGCGCATCACCATCGTGCCGGATGAGGGCGACGAGCCAGTCGAGTATCTGATCCCCAAGGGTCGTCACCTTGCGGTGCAGGAGGGCGACCGTATCGAGCGGGGCGAGTTCCTGCTCGACGGCCATCCCGCGCCGCACGACATCCTGGCGATCAAGGGCGTCGAGGAGCTCGCCAACTATCTCGTCAACGAGATCCAGGAGGTCTACCGGCTGCAGGGCGTCACCATCAATGACAAGCACATCGAGGTGATCGTCCGGCAGATGCTCCAGAAGATCGAGGTGGACGAGCCGGGCGATACGGAGTTCCTCAAGGGCGAGCAGGTCGACCGCATCGACCTCGACGACGCGAACACGGCGGCAGTGGAGAAGGGCGGCAAGCCTGCCACAGGGCAGCCAGTGCTGCTCGGCATCACCAAGGCATCGCTCCAGACCCGCTCCTTCATCTCGGCGGCCTCCTTCCAGGAGACCACTCGCGTGCTCACCGATGCCGCAGTGAACGGCAAGTCGGATGCGCTCGAGGGCCTGAAGGAGAACGTCATCGTCGGACGCCTCATTCCCGCCGGTACCGGCGGCATGCTGGCGCGCTTGAACAAGATCGCGACCCATCGCGACGAGCTCATCCTCGAGGAGAGGCAGCGCACGGCTGACGAGCAGATCGGGCGCGAGGAGGAGGAGCCGGTGCCAGCAGGTGAGGATGCCGCCTAGCGCTTGAGCCAAACGCCAAAAGCGGAGCCGGAAGTCGGAGCAGTTCTGACTTCCGGCTCGCGATTTCTGGCTTCAGACTATTGACGATACGAGAATCAGCCTGATACAACGCGCGCACTTTCGCGGCAGGCGGTAGCCCCATCTGGTTGCCCTTCGGGCGAGGGTTAAACGCTGCCGGACTAACCGGGATCAAATCGGGGTCATGATCTTGGAGGATGCCCTCCAAGGTCCTCTGTGTTGAGGCGCCGAAGCGCGCGGGAAAACCCGCTCATTCGGCGCCAGATGGTATGGGCATTTGCCCTTAGAACGATTGGACGCAAAGGCAGACGATGCCGACGATACAACAGCTCATCCGCAAGCCGCGGCAGAAGCCGGGCAAGCGGAACAAGGTTCCGGCGATGCAGGCCTGCCCGCAGAAGCGTGGGGTATGCACGCGCGTCTACACCACCACGCCGAAGAAGCCCAACTCGGCGCTGCGCAAGGTGGCGCGCGTCCGCCTCACCAACCAGATGGAAGTGACGAGCTACATCCCGGGCGAGGGACATAATCTGCAAGAGCATTCGGTGGTGATGATCAGGGGCGGGCGCGTCAAAGACCTTCCGGGCGTACGCTATCACATCATTCGCGGCGTGCTCGACACCCAAGGCGTTAGCGATCGCCGGCAGCGGCGCTCCAAATATGGAGCCAAACGACCCAAGTAGCGGGTCGTTTTCTTGTTTAGGAAACGGATCAGACGACATGTCGAGGCGACGCAGAGCAGATAAGCGCGAGGTCATTCCCGACCCGAAATTCGGGGACTTGACGCTCACCAAGTTCATGAACTCCATTATGAAAGAGGGCAAGAAGTCGGCCGCCGAGCGGATCGTCTACGGCGCCCTCGATCAGATGGAGAAGAAGGCGAAGTCGAACCCGATCGAGCTGTTCCACGAGGCGCTGCGCAACGTCATGCCGGCGCTCGAGGTGAGGTCGCGCCGCGTCGGTGGCGCCACCTATCAGGTCCCGGTCGAGGTGCGGCTTGATCGCCGCCAGGCGCTCGCCATTCGCTGGATCATTTCGGCGGCGCGCGGGCGCAACGAGAACACCATGGTGGAGCGGCTGTCGGGGGAGCTGCTCGATGCCGCCAATAACCGTGGGACTGCGGTGAAGAAGCGCGAGGACACCCATCGGATGGCGGAGGCCAATCGCGCCTTCTCCCATTACCGCTGGTAACGAGTGCAAGGATTCTAACGATGCCCCGGGCCACCCCCCTAGAGGATTACCGCAATATCGGGATCATGGCGCATATCGACGCCGGCAAGACCACGACCACCGAGCGCGTCCTCTACTACACCGGCAAGAGCCACAAGATCGGCGAAGTGCACGACGGCGCTGCCACCATGGACTGGATGGAGCAGGAGCAGGAGCGCGGCATCACCATCACCTCCGCCGCGACCACCGCTTACTGGAACGGCAAGCGCATCAACATCATCGACACGCCCGGCCACGTGGATTTCACCATCGAGGTCGAGCGCTCGCTTCGCGTGCTCGACGGCGCGGTAGCCCTGCTCGACGCGAACCAGGGTGTTGAGCCGCAGACCGAGACGGTATGGCGCCAGGCCGACAAATACGGCGTGCCGCGCATGATCTTCGTCAATAAGATGGATAAGATCGGCGCCGACTTCTTTCTCTCCGTGCAAATGGTCAAGGATCGCCTCGGCGCTAAGCCGATCGTGCTCCAGCTCCCGCTCGGCGTCGAGTTCGAGCTTCAAGGGTATCATCGACCTCGTCCGCATGAAGGCCGTGGTGTGGGACGACGAGGCCTTGGGTGCGAGTTTTCACGACGAGGACATTCCGGCCGATCTCCTCGACCAAGCCAAGGAATATCGTGAGCTCCTCGTGGAGCTGGCGTCGGAGGTCGACGAGGCCGCGACGGAAGCCTATCTCGAAGGCAAGCAGCCGAGCGAGGCCGAGCTCAAGGCGCTCATCCGCAAGGGGACGGTGACCAATTTCTTCGTTCCGGTCCTGTGCGGCTCGGCGTTCAAGAACAAGGGCGTGCAGCCGATGCTGGACGCGGTGGTGGATTATCTTCCGTCGCCGCTCGACGTGCCCCCGATGAAGGGCATCGATTTCAAGACCGGCGGGGAGGCGACGCGCGCGCCGTCGGACACCGAGCCCCTCTCGATGCTGGCCTTCAAGATCATGAACGACCCGTTCGTGGGCTCGCTCACCTTCTGCCGCATCTATTCCGGCAAGGTGGAGACCGGCACCACGCTGATCAACACGGTGAAGGACAAGAAGGAGCGCATCGGCCGCATGCTGCTGATGCACGCCAATCACCGCGAGGACATCAAGGAAGCCTACACGGGAGATATAGTGGCGCTGGCCGGCCTCAAGGACGTGACCACAGGCGATACGCTATGCGATCCGGCCAAGCCCGTGATCCTCGAGCGCATGGAGTTTCCCGACCCCGTCATCGAGGTGGCCGTGGAGCCCAAGACCAAGGGCGACCAGGAGAAGCTCGGCGTCGCGCTGCATCGTCTCGCCCAGGAAGACCCGTCCTTCCGCGTGTCGGTCGATCACGAGTTGGGTCAGACCATCATCAAGGGCATGGGCGAGCTGCATCTCGACATCATCGTCGATCGCATGCGCCGCGAGTTCAAGGTCGAGGCCAATGTCGGCGCGCCGCAGGTGGCGTTCCGCGAGACGGTCTCCAAGCGCGCCGACGTGGATTACACCCACAAGAAGCAGACGGGCGGCTCGGGCCAGTTCGCCCGCGTCAAGTTGACGATCGAGCCGAACGAGGCCGGCAAGGGCTTCGAGTTCGAGAACAAGGTCGTCGGTGGCAACGTGCCGAAGGAGTACATCCCGGGCGTCGCCAAGGGCGTGCAGAGCGTGGTCGAGAACGGTGTGCTCGCGGGCTTCCCCATGCTCGACGTCAAGGTGACGCTCACGGACGGCGCCTATCACGACGTCGATTCGAGCGTAATGGCGTTCGAGATCGCCGCGCGCGCGGCCTTCCGCGAGGGCGCGCTCAAGGCGGGTCCGAAGCTGCTCGAGCCGATCATGAAGGTCGAGGTGGTGACGCCCGAGGATTATGTGGGCGGGATCATCGGCGACCTCACCAGCCGCCGGGGCCAGGTGCGCGGGCAAGAGACGCGCGGCAACGCCTCGGTGATCAGCGCCATGGTGCCGCTCGCCAACATGTTCGGCTACGTGAACAATTTGCGCTCGATGAGCCAGGGCCGGGCGCAGTTCACCATGCAGTTCGACCACTACGCGCCGGCGCCCCAGGGCGTCGCCGAGGAGGTCAAGGCGAAATTCGCCTAAGCGCCGCGCGGCCACGAGGCCGCGAGGCATGAGCTTGTTGTTTTTGTTGAAGGATGGAGAGCCAACATGGCTAAGGAAAAATTCCAGCGGACGAAGCCGCATTGCAACATCGGGACCATCGGTCACGTCGATCACGGCAAGACGACGCTGACGGCCGCGATCACCAAGGTGTTGGCCGAGAAGGGCGGCGCGAAGTTCACCGCCTATGACGAGATCGACAAGGCGCCGGAAGAGAAGGCGCGCGGCATCACCATCTCGACCGCTCACGTCGAGTACGAGACCGCCAAGCGCCACTACGCGCATGTCGACTGTCCGGGTCATGCCGACTATGTGAAGAACATGATCACGGGTGCCGCCCAGATGGACGGCGCCATCCTCGTGGTCTCCGCCGCCGACGGCCCCATGCCGCAGACGCGCGAGCACATCCTGCTCGCCCGCCAGGTAGGTGTGCCGGCGCTCGTCGTCTACCTGAACAAGGTCGACATGGTCGACGATCCGGAGCTTCTCGACCTCGTCGAGCTCGAGGTACGCGAGCTTCTGTCGAAATACGAGTTCCCGGGCGACGAGATTCCGATCGTCAAGGGCTCGGGGCTCGCGGCTCTCGAGGGCCGTGACGATGAGATCGGCAAGAAGTCGATCGAGGCGCTGATGGATGCGGTCGATTCCTACATCCCGCAGCCCGACCGTCCCAAGGACAAGCCCTTCCTGATGCCGATCGAGGACGTGTTCTCGATCTCAGGCCGCGGCACGGTGGTCACGGGCCGTATCGAGCGCGGCATCATCAAGGTCGGCGAGGAAGTCGAGATCGTCGGCATCAAGCCGACGAGCAAGACTGTGGTCACCGGCGTCGAGATGTTCCGCAAGCTACTCGACCAGGGCGAGGCGGGCGACAACGTCGGCTGCCTGCTGCGCGGTGTCGATCGCGAGGGCGTAGAGCGCGGCCAGGTTCTGGCCAAGCCTGGCTCGATCACGCCGCACACCAAATTCAAGGCCGAGGCTTACATCCTCACCAAGGAGGAGGGCGGGCGTCATACCCCGTTCTTCGCCAATTACCGTCCGCAGTTCTACTTCCGCACCACCGACGTGACAGGCGTGGTGCATCTTCCGGAAGGAACGGAGATGGTGATGCCGGGCGACAACATCGCCATGACGGTCGAGCTGATCGTGCCGATCGCCATGGAGGAGAAACTTCGCTTCGCCATCCGCGAGGGCGGCCGCACCGTCGGCGCCGGCGTGGTGGCGGCGATCATCGAGTAGGGAGAGACGAGCAGGGCGCGCCACGGTAAGCGGCGCGCCCCTCAACTTGAGGCCATCGAGATGCAAAGTCAGAACATAAGAATTAGGCTCAAAGCCTTCGACCATCGCATCCTCGATGCGTCGACCAAGGAGATCGTCAACACCGCGAAGCGCACGGGCGCCGAGGTGCGCGGACCCATTCCGCTGCCGACGCGCATCGAGAAGTTCACGGTGAACCGCTCCCCCCATATCGACAAGAAGAGCCGCGAGCAGTTCGAGATGCGCACGCACAAGCGCCTGCTCGACATCGTCGATCCCACGCCGCAGACGGTTGACGCGCTGATGAAGCTCGACCTCGCCGCCGGCGTCGACGTCGAGATCAAGCTGTAGGGCGCGAGGCAAGGAATTAGATCGATGCGATCAGGTGTCATCGCGCAAAAGGTCGGCATGACCAGGATCTTCACCGATGCCGGGGAGCACATCCCGGTGACGGTGCTGAGGCTCGAGCATTGCCAAGTCGTCGGCCACCGCACGCCGGAGAAGAACGGCTATACCGCGCTCCAGCTCGGCGCCGGCACACCCAAGGTGAAGCGGCTCACGCGCGCCGCGCGCGGCCATTTCGCCGTGGCCAATGTCGAGCCTAAGCGCAAGCTCGCGGAGTTTCGCGTGAGCCCCGACAATGTGATCGATATTGGCGCCGAGATCACCGCCGACCATTTCGTCGAGGGCCAGTTCGTCGACGTGTCGGGCACGACCATCGGCAAGGGCTTTGCCGGCGCCATGAAGCGCCACGGCTTCCACGGCTTGCGCGCCTCTCATGGCGTTTCGGTTAGCCACAGGAGCCATGGCTCGACCGGCCAGCGCCAGGACCCCGGCAAGGTGTTCAAGGGCAAGAAGATGGCCGGCCATATGGGCGACGTGAACGTCACCACGCAGAATCTGCGCGTTGTGAAGACCGATCCCGAGCGCGGCCTGATCATGATCAGGGGCGCCGTCCCAGGTGCCAAGGGCGGCTGGGTGACGATCCACGATGCGGTGAAGCGCGCGCTGCCCGAGAGTGCGCCGAAGCCTGGCGCCTTCCGCAAGGCCGCCGGCGAAACGCCGAAAGAGGCGGAGCAAGAGAGGTCTGACACGCCGAGCGCTGAGAGCGCAGAGGCAGAGGGCGGGAGCGTAAGCTAATGCAGGCCGACGTCACCACGCTCGACGCCAAGAAGGCGGGAACGGTCGATCTCCCGGACCATGTGTTCGGGCTCGAGCCCCGCGCCGACATCCTGCAACGCATGGTGCGCTATCAGCTCGCCAAGCGCAGAGGCGGCACGGCTCACGTCAAGGATCGCTCCGAGGTCAATTACACGACGGCCAAGATGTACCGGCAGAAGGGCACCGGCCGGGCGCGTCACGGCAGCAAAAAGGCGCCGATCTTCAGAGGCGGCGGCAAGGCGTTCGGGCCCAAGCCTCGGGATTTCTCCATCGATCTGCCGAAGAAGGTGAGGGCGCTGGCGCTTAAGCACGCGCTCTCCTCGAAGGCCAAGTCGGAAACGCTCGTCGTCATCGACAAATGCGAGCTGAAAGACGCCAAGACCAAGGAGCTCAAGTCGCGCTTCGCCAAGCTCGGCTTCGGCTCGGTGCTGATCATCGACGGGGCCGAGGTGCAGGAGGCGTTCGCCCGCGCGGCGCGCAATCTGCCCGACGTCGATGTGCTCCCGGTCGCCGGCATCAACGTTTACGACATTCTGCGGCACGAGAAGCTCGTGCTGACCAAGGCGGCGCTCGAGGCGCTGGAGGCACGGTTCAAATGAGCACGCTCGACGCCTATGACGTCATCGTCGCGCCGGTGATCACCGAGAAGGCAAGCGCCATCTCGGAGGCGAACCAGGTCGTATTCAAGGTGCGCCGCGACGCCACCAAGCCCGAGATCAAGGCCGCCGTCGAGCAACTGTTCGGCGTGACCGTGGTCGCGGTGAACACGCTCGTCCGCAAGGGCAAGACCAAGCACTTCCGCGGCGTGAAGGGCAAGCAGCAGGACGTCAAGAAAGCGATCGTGCGTCTCGCCGAAGGCGACAAGATCGACGTGACGACGAGGATCTAAGGCGATGGCGCTCAAGACCTATAAACCAACCACGCCCTCGCAGCGGCAGCTCGTCCTCGTCGACAAGAGCCACCTGTACAAGGGCAAGCCCGTCAAGGCGCTGACCGAGGGTCTGACCAAGACCGGCGGGCGCGGCGGTAGCGGCCGCGTGTCGATGTGGCATCGCGGCGGCGGGCACAAGCGCGCCTACCGCATGGTGGATTTCAAGCGCGCCAAGCACGGCATGCCTGCGACCGTTGAGCGGCTCGAATACGACCCGAACCGCACCGCTTTCATCGCGCTCATCAAATATGAGGACGGCGAGCTCTCCTACATCCTGGCCCCGCAGCGTCTCGCTCCGGGCGATACGGTGATCGCCGACGCGAAGGTCGACGTGAAGCCCGGCAACGCCATGCCGCTCGCCAACATGCCGATCGGCACCATCGTCCACAATGTGGAGATGAAGCTCGGCAAAGGCGGACAGATCGCGCGCGCGGCCGGCACCTATGTGCAGCTTGTGGGCCGCGATGCCGGCTACGCCATCCTGCGGTTGAATTCAGGCGAGACCCGCATGGTCCCCGCCGAGTGCATGGCGACCGTCGGTGCCGTCTCCAATCCGGACAACTCCAACGTCTCGATCGGCAAGGCCGGGCGGGTGCGCTGGAAGGGGCGGCGGCCCGTCGTGCGCGGCGTCGCCATGAACCCGATCGATCATCCGCATGGCGGCGGCGAGGGCCGCACCTCGGGCGGCCGTCATCCGGTCACGCCTTGGGGCAAGTCGACCAAGGGCAAGAAGACGCGGCACAACCGGTCGACCGAAAAGTACATCCTGCGCAGCCGCCATCAGAAGAAGGGATAGCTCACGTGGGTCGCTCGATTTGGAAAGGTCCGTTCGTCGACGGATATCTCTTGAAGAAGGCGGAGAAGGCGCGCGGGTCCGGCTCGAACGCGGTGATCAAGATCTGGTCGCGCCGCTCGACCATCCTGCCGCAATTCGTCGGGCTGACCTTCGGCGTGCATAACGGCCAGAAGCACATCCCGGTGCTCGTCACCGAGGACATGATCGGCCACAAATTCGGTGAGTTTGCGCCGACGCGGACCTTCTACGGCCATGCCGCGGACCGCAAGGCGAAGAGGGCGAAGGCTTAAGACCATGGGTAAGGCGCAGCGGGAACGGACCCTGAAGGACAATGAGGCGCGTGCGGTCACGCGGCTCATGCGCGTCAGTCCGCAAAAGCTCAACCTGCTTGCCCAGCTGATCCGCGGCAAGAAGGTCGATCGCGCGCTCGCCGATCTCACCTTCTCGCGCAAGCGCATTGCCAAGGACGTGAAGAAGACGCTCGAGTCGGCCATTGCCAATGCCGAGAACAATCACGATCTGGACGTCGACGCGCTCGTCGTGTCCGAGGCCTATGTCGGCAAGAATTTGGTGTTGAAGCGCATGCGTGCGCGGGCGAGAGGACGCGCAGGCCGCATCCTGAAACCGTTCGCGCAGATCACCGTGGTCGTGCGCCAAGTCGAGGAGCCCGCTTGATGGGACAGAAAGTCAATCCGATCGGGCTTAGGCTCGGCGTCAACCGCACCTGGGATTCGCGCTGGTATGCGACGCGTGGCGAATATGCGCGGCTGCTGCACGAAGACCTGAAGATGCGTAAGCACATCCTCGAGTCGAGGAAGCAGGCCGGCATCTCCAAGGTGGTGATCGAGCGCCCGCACAAGAAGTGCCGCGTCACGGTGCATACCGCGCGCCCGGGCATCCTGATCGGCAAGAAGGGCTCCGATATCGAGAAGCTCCGCCGCGAGCTCGCCTCGATGACGGACTCAGAGGTGCATCTCAACATCGTCGAGGTGCGCAAGCCGGAGACCGACGCCACCCTCGTCGCCGAGGGCATCGCGCAGCAGCTCGAGCGCCGCGTCGCCTTCCGCCGCGCCATGAAGCGCGCCGTGCAGTCGGCGATGCGCATGGGCGCGCTCGGCATCCGCATCAATTGCGGTGGCCGGCTCGGCGGCGCCGAGATCGCGCGCATGGAGTGGTACCGCGAGGGCCGCGTGCCGTTGCATACGCTGCGCGCCAATATCGATTACGGCACGGCGCTCGGGCGCACGGCCTACGGCATCATCGGCGTCAAGGTGTGGATCTTCAAGGGCGAGATCATGGAGCACGATCCCATGGCCCAGGAGAACCGCGCGCTCGAGGCGCAGGAAGGCGGCCGTTCGCAAGGGCGCCGCGAGCCTGCTCCGGCGTCGGCGTAAGCGGGAGAGACAAGGTTTAGGTCATGCTGCAACCGAAACGCACCAAGTTCCGCAAGGCGTTTAAGGGCCGTATCAAGGGCGCCGCGTCGAGCGCGGTGAATCTCAATTTCGGCACCTATGGGCTGAAGGCGCAGGAGCCTGCGCGCATCACCGCGCGGCAGATCGAGGCCGCGCGCCGCGCCATGACGCGGCAGATGAAGCGCTCGGGCCGGGTGTGGATCCGCCTCTTCCCCGACGTGCCGGTGTCGAAGAAGCCGACCGAAGTGCGCATGGGCAAGGGCAAGGGCACGCCGGAGTTCTGGGTGGCACGGGTGAAGCCAGGCCGCATCATGTTCGAGATCGATGGCGTGAACGAGGTGACCGCGCGCGAGGCGCTCCGTCTTGCCGCCGCCAAGCTTCCCATCAAGACGCGCGTCGTCGCGCGCATCACCGAGGTAAAGACATGAAGGCCGCTCAAGTCCGCGGGCTGACGGAAGATCAGCGCACCGACGAGCTGATCAAGCTCAAGAAGGAGCAGTTCAATCTGCGCTTCCAGGCGGCCTCTGGCCAGCTCGAGAACACCGCTCGGGTGAGACAGATCAGGCGCGACATCGCCCGCCTCAAGACGATCGCGGGGCAAGCTGCGCTGGGCCGGGTATCTCCGGTCGTGGCCAAGCCGAAGCCCGCGCCGAAGCCGAAGGCCGAAGCCAAGCCGAAGGCTGAGGCCAAGGCGAAGACCAAGACCAAGATCAAGACTGCGAAGCCGAAGGCTAAACCTAAGGCCAAGGCCAAGAGCTAGGACGAAGACGATGCCGAAGAGAGTTCTGCAAGGGGTCGTGGTGAGCGACAAGAACGACAAGACCGTGGTGGTCCGCGTCGAGCGGCGCTTTACCCATCCCTTGCTGCAGAAGACAGTCAGGCGGAGCAAGAACTATCACGCCCATGACGAGAAGAACGAGTTCAAGGTGGGCGAGATGGTGTGGATCGAGGAATGTCCGCCGGTCTCCAAGCAGAAGCGTTGGGTAGTGCTGCCGCGCGAGCAGGCAGCTGGATAAGAAACGGATTTCTCGGGCTCCGCGGGGCTTGAGCTAAGGGCAAGTGCCATGATTCAGATGCAGACCAATCTCGACGTCGCCGACAATTCCGGCGCGCGCCGCGTCCAGTGCATCAAGGTGCTCGGCGGGTCGAAGCGGAAATATGCCTCGATCGGCGACACTATCGTGGTCTCCGTCAAGGAGGCGATCCCGCGCGGCCGCGTGAAGAAGGGCCAGGTGATGAAGGCCGTGGTGGTGCGTACCGCTAAGGGCGTGCGCCGTCCCGATGGCTCGATCATCCGCTTCGACCGCAACGCAGCCGTTCTGGTCAATCCGCAAGGCGAGCCGATCGGCACCCGCATCTTCGGCCCGGTCACCCGCGAGCTCAGAGCCAAGAAGCACATGAAGATCGTGTCGCTCGCTCCGGAGGTTCTGTAGATGGCTAAGCTCAAGATCCGGAAGGGCGACCACGTGGTCGTCATCACCGGCAAGGACAAAGGCAAGAAGGGCGAAGTGCTCAAGGTGATGCCGGCCGAGAACCGCGTCATCGTCAAGGGCGTCGCCGTGGTCAGGCGCCATCAGCGCCAGACCGCCTCGCAAGAGGGCGGGATCATCTCCAAGGAGGGGCCGATCCACGTCTCTAATATCGCGCTCGAGGATCCCAAGGACGGGAGCCCCACGCGCATCGGCTACAAATTCCTGAAGGACGGGCGCAAGGTCCGCTTTGCCAAGCGCTCGGGTGAGATGATCGATGTCTGAAGATAGCTACACCCCACGCCTCAAGCAGCACTATCAGAGCGTGCTGAAGCCCGAGCTCACCAAGACGTTCGGCTACAAGAACCCCATGCAGGTGCCCCGGCTCGAGAAGGTGGTGCTCAACATGGGCGTCGGCGAGGGCATCAACGATTCGAAGAAGGTGACGGCTGCCGCCAACGATCTCGGGCTGATCGCAGGCCAGAAGCCGGTGATCACGCGGGCGCGCAAGTCGATCGCCACCTTCAAGCTCCGCGAAGGCATGCCGATCGGCGCCAAGGTGACGCTCAGGCAGAACCGCATGTACGAGTTCGTCGACCGGCTGGTGAACATCGCGCTGCCGCGCGTGCGCGACTTCCGCGGTCTCAATCCCAAGAGCTTCGACGGGCGCGGCAACTTCGCGATCGGGCTCAAGGAGCACATCATCTTCCCCGAGATCGATTACGACAAGGTCGAGGATGTGCTCGGCATGGACATCATCGTCTGCACGACGGCGCGCACCGACGAGGAAGCGCGCGCGTTGCTGCAGGGCTTGAATTTTCCGTTTCGCAGCTAGGCGACTGGCCGCGACAGGAGGACGTGAATGGCAAAGACGAGCATGATCGAGCGCAACAACAAGCGGAAGCGCTTGGCGAAGAAGTTCAAGACGAAGCGGACGCGGCTCAAGGCGATCGCCGCCGACCGGTCGCTGCCGGCCGAGGAGCGCTTCGCCGCGCGGCTCAGGCTCGCCGAGCTGCCGCGCAACTCCTCGCCTACGCGCATCCGCAATCGGTGCGACCTCACGGGGCGCCCGCGCGGCTATTACCGCAAACTGCGCATGTCGCGTATCGCGCTGCGCGATCTCGGAAGCCAGGGTCTGATCCCCGGCATGATCAAGTCGAGCTGGTAAGGACGATCGATGAGCATTAACGATCCGCTAGGTGACATGCTGGCCCGCATCCGCAACGCGCAGATGCGGCACAAGTCGAAGGTCACGACACCGGCCTCCAAGCTCCGCGAGCATGTCCTCGACGTGCTGGCAGAGGAGGGCTATATCCGCGGCTACGCGCGCGTCGATTACACGGGCGGCAAGTCCGAGTTCGAGATCGAGCTGAAATATTTCGACGGCGAGCCGGTGATCAAGGACATCAAGCGGGTGTCGACCCCTGGGCGGCGGGTCTACTCCTCGGTCAAGGATCTGCCGACGGTCGCGAACGGCCTCGGCGTCGCCATACTCTCGACGCCGAAAGGCGTCATGTCAGATTCCCGCGCGCGCACCGAGAATGTCGGCGGCGAGATCCTCTGCAACGTGTTCTAGGCGGGTTTGGTAACGAAGGTTTGAGCGATGTCGCGGATTGGCAAGAAGGCGGTGACAGTTCCAAGTGGCGTGACGGCCACGGTGAACGGCCAGGAGGTGGCGGTTAAGGGCCCCAAGGGCGAGCTCAAGCACGTGCTGGCCGATGCCATCGTGGCCAAGCTCGACAAGGGCCGCATCGAGGTCACCATGCGCGAGGACACCAAGGAGGCGCGTGCCATGTGGGGCATGACGCGGACCATGGTCGCCAATCTGATGTCCGGCGTGACGGAAGGCTTCACCAAGAAGCTCGAGATCACCGGCGTCGGCTATCGCGCCGCGGTGCAGGGCTCGAACCTCCAGCTCCAGCTAGGCTACAGCCACGACGTGAGCTTCCCGATCCCCAAGGGCATCCAGGTCGTGTGCCCGAAGCCGACCGAGATCGTGATCACCGGCATCGACAAGCAGAAGGTCGGTCAGGTCGCGGCGGAGATCAGGCAGTTCAGGCCGCCGGAGCCCTATAAGGGCAAGGGCGTGAAATACGCGGGCGAGTACATCCACCGCAAGGAAGGCAAGAAGAAGTAGGACGAGAACGATGGGCGGGTTGAATGAAAGTTTCCTGCGGCGTTCGCGCCGGGTCCGGCACACGCTGAAGCGTGCGGCCAACGGGCGCGCGCGCCTGTCGGTGTACCGCTCCTCGAAGCACATCTATGCGCAGGTGATCGACGACAGCGCCGGCAAGACGCTTGCCTGCGCCTCGACGCTCGACAAGGACCTCAAGGGCAATCTGCCCAAGGGCAGCGATGTCAAGGCGGCGACTGCCGTCGGCAAGCTCGTCGCCGAGCGCGCGCTCCAGGCGGGGGTCAAGGACGTGGTGTTTGATCGCGGCGGCTATCTCTACCATGGGCGCGTCAAGGCGCTTGCCGAGGCCGCGCGCGAAGCTGGCTTGAATTTCTAGAGGATCGAGATGATGGATCGCAAAGGGGGCCGAGGCCCACAAGGCAGAGACCGCGAGGAGCGCGACAGCGAGTTCGTCGACAAACTCGTGCATATCAATCGCGTGGCCAAGGTGGTGAAGGGCGGACGCCGCTTCGGCTTCGCCGCGCTCGTCGTCGTCGGCGACCAGAAGGGCCGCGTCGGCTTCGGTCACGGTAAGGCGCGCGAGGTGCCCGAGGCCATCCGCAAGGCGACGGAAGCCGCCAAGCGCAACCTGGTTAAGGTCCCGTTGCGCGAGGGCCGCACGCTGCATCACGACGTGACCGGCCATCATGGCGCGGGCAAGGTCGTGCTCCGCGCGGCGCCTCCCGGCACCGGCATCATCGCCGGCGGTCCGATGCGCGCGGTGTTCGAGACGCTCGGCATCCAGGACGTGGTCGCCAAGTCGCTCGGCAGCTCAAATCCCTACAACATGGTGCGCGCGACCTTCGATGCGCTCCGCCACGAGGACAGCCCAAGAGGGGTCGCGGCGCGGCGCGGCAAGAAGGTGAGCGAGATCGTCTCGCGCCGCCGAGACGGCGCGGGCGATGCCGCCGCTCCGGCAGAGGCGTAAGCCTAACAGGCAAGGTTCAAGACAATGGCCGACACATCCAAACGGAAGACGATCGTCGTCGAGCAGATCGGGAGCCCGATCCGGCGCCCCTATATCCAGCGCGCGACGCTGATCGGGCTCGGCCTCAACAAGATGCACAAGCGCCGCACGCTGATCGACAGCCCGCAGGTGCGCGGCATGGTCGCCAAGATCAGCCATCTCGTTCGCATCGTCGAAGACGAGAAGAAGGCTTAAGGAACGAAGCAAATGCGTTTGAACGAGATCAGGGACAAGCCAGGCGCGACGAGCGCCAGGAAGCGGGTCGGGCGCGGCATCGGCTCAGGCCTCGGCAAGACCGCCGGCAAGGGCACCAAGGGCCAGAAGGCGAGAACCGGCGTTGCCATCAAGGGCTTCGAGGGCGGCCAGATGCCGCTTCACCGGCGCCTGCCGAAGCGCGGCTTCAACAATATCTTCGCCAAAAAGTTCAACGAGCTCAATCTCGGCAAGATCCAGGGCGCGATCGACGCCGGCACGCTTGACGGCAAGAAGCCGATCACCGTCGAGGCGCTGAAGGAAGCGGGGCTCATCCGGCGCACCAAGGATGGGGTGCGGCTGCTTGGCTCCGGCGAGATCAAGGGCAAGCTCGCCTTCGAGGTGACGGGCGCTTCCGCAAGCGCGATCAAGGCCGTGGAGGCCAAGGGCGGCACGGTGACGCTGAAATCGATCACCGGGCGCGAGAAGCCCGCGGCGGACTTCATCAAGGCCGAGAAGCGCGCCAAGAAGCGCGAGGCGCTTGCCGCCAAGGCCCAGGCCAAGTCCGGCAAGAAGGCCAAGGGCGAGGAGCAAGAGGGCGCCGCCGAGGCAGAGGCGCCCAAGGCAAAGAAGGCAAAGCCGGAGGGGAAGGCCGAGCAAGGCGAGGCGAGGCCTGAGAAGGCGAAGCCCGCCAAGAAGGACAAGTCCGAGTAACGTTGAGCGGGCGCCTCCCGCGCTCGCCCGCGATCCTCGCATAGGGAAGAGAGCGCTCGAATGGTCTCCGCCGCAGAACAGCTCGTCTCCAATCTCAACTTCGCGGCTTTCGCCAAGGCGGATGAGCTCAAGAAGCGCATCTGGTTCACGCTCGGCGCGCTGCTGATTTATCGGCTCGGCACCTATATCCCGATCCCGGGCGTCAATCCGGCGGCGCTCGCCGAGGTCTTCAAGCAGAACCAGAGCGGCATCCTCGGCATGTTCAACATGTTCTCGGGCGGTGCGGTCGCGCGCATGGCAATCTTTGCGCTCAACATCATGCCGTATATCTCGGCCTCGATCATCATCCAGCTGCTCACCACAGTTTCGCCGCATCTCGAGAACCTGAAGAAGGAAGGCGAGCAGGGCAGGCGCCAGATCAACCAATACACGCGCTACGGCACGGTGCTGCTCGCGGCGCTCCAGGGCTACGGCATCGCCGTCGGGCTCGAGGGCGCGGGCAATATCGTGCTCGATCCCGGCTTGATGTTCCGCATCACCACTGCCATCACGCTGGTCGGCGGCACCGTGTTCCTGATGTGGCTCGGCGAGCAGATCACCGCGCGGGGCGTCGGCAACGGCATCTCGCTCATCATCTTCGCCGGTATCGTCGCGCAATTGCCCCATGCCGTAGTCGGAACGCTTGAGCTCGGGCGGCAGGGCGCCCTGTCGACGACGCTGATCATCCTTCTCCTCGTCATGGCAGTCGTAGTCATCGGCGTCATTGTGTTCATGGAGCGGGCGCAGCGGCGGCTGCTCGTGCAATACCCCAAGCGCCAGGTCGGCAACCGCATGTTCCAGGGCGATGCCTCGCATCTCCCGCTCAAGCTGAACAGCGCCGGCGTGATCCCGCCGATCTTCGCCTCTTCGCTCTTGCTCTTGCCGATCACGGTGGCGAATTTCTCGGCCGGGCAGGGACCCGAATGGTTGACCACCATGACCGCCATGCTCGGGCGCGGCCAGCCGCTGCACATCATCATCTACGTCGCGCTGATCGTCTTCTTCGCCTTCTTCTATACGGCGGTGGTGTTCAACCCGAAGGACACGGCCGACAATCTGAAGAAGTATGGCGGCTTTCTGCCCGGCATCAGGCCCGGCGAGCGCACGGCAGAATATATCGACTACGTGCTGACCAGGATCACGGTGGTGGGCGCCATCTATCTCGCCGCCGTCTGCGTGCTGCCGGAGATTCTCATCTCCTATGCCGGCGTACCGTTCTATTTCGGCGGCACGTCGCTCCTCATTGTGGTGAGCGTGACCATGGACACCGTTGCCCAGATCCAGAGCCATCTGCTCGCCCATCAATATGAGGGCCTGATCAAACGGGCGCGGCTTAGAGGAGCGAGGCGGAACCGATGAACCTGGTCCTGCTCGGCCCTCCCGGCGCGGGCAAAGGCACCCAGGCCAAGCTGCTTGAGGACGGGCACGCTCTCACCAAGCTGTCCACTGGCGATATGCTGAGGGCCGCGGTCGCCGCAGGCACGGAGCTCGGGCGCAAGGCCGGAGACATCATGGAGCGCGGCGAGCTCGTGCCCGACGAGCTCGTCATCAAGCTCATCGCCGAGCGCATGGACGAGGGTAGCTCGGGCCAAGGCTTCATCCTCGACGGCTTTCCCCGCACCATCGCCCAGGCCGAGGCGCTCGACCGGCTGCTCGCCGACCGCCACAAGCGCGTCGACCGGGTGATCGTGATGGATGTCGACGACGAGGCCCTCGTGGAGCGCATCACCGGCCGCTTTGCCTGCGCCGATTGCGGCGAGGGCTATCATGACATTTACAAGCCGACCAAGGTGCCTGGCGTGTGTGATCGTTGCGGGGGCACCCAGTTCGTGCGGCGGCGGGACGACAACGAGGAGGTGGTGCGCGCGCGGCTTACGGCCTATCACGCCCAGACCGAGCCCCTGATCCACTATTACACGCGGCAGGGAAAGGTGAGGACGGTGGACGGCATGGCCGATATTGCAACCGTGCAGAAGGAAATTAACCAGGCGCTCGACGGCGCCGCGGCTTGAGGGGAAATCGGGCAAATACGGCCGGTTGACCTTGTCAAGCGGAATCGCTACATAAGCCCGGCTACATTGAAAAACGGACTGACCGGTCCTCGGGGGTATTGCCTTTCCGCGGTCGTTTTCTCGTGTTCCGGTTGGGAAATCTGGCTTTAATTTCAGCACATTAGCCCGTGCTCGAGGAGGCGTTTTCGTGGCCCGAATTGCAGGCGTTAATATCCCGACCAACAAGCGGGTCGAGGTGGCGCTCACCTATATCCATGGAATCGGCGACACCTTTGCCAAGCAGATCTGCGCCAAGGTCGCCATCCCGCCTGAGCGGCGGGTGAGCCAGCTAACCGAGTCCGAGATCAGCCAGATCCGGGAGGTCATCGACCACGACTATGTCGTGGAAGGCGATCTCAGGCGCGATGTGGCAATGAATATCAAGCGGTTGATGGACCTCGGCTGCTATCGCGGCTTACGCCATCGCCGCGGGCTCCCGGTCCGGGGTCAGAGGACCCACACCAACGCGCGTACGCGCAAAGGCCCGGCCAAGCCGATCGCCGGCAAGAAGAAGTAGGCAGCGTCAGGCAGGTCGCGCGCCTTTCGCTCGCGCCAATTCGTCAATTCGCAAACGCGGGAATAGAGCATGGTCAAGGAGAAGGCGCGAGTTCGTCGCCGCGAAAAGAAGAACATCACGTCGGGCGTCGCCCACGTGCATGCGAGCTTCAACAACACGATGATCACTATCACCGACGCGCAAGGCAACGCCATTTCCTGGTCGTCGGCCGGCGCGATGGGCTTCAAGGGCTCACGCAAGTCGACGCCCTACGCCGCGCAGGTCGCCGCCGAGGATGCCGGCAAGAAGGCGATGGAGCACGGCATGAAGAATCTCGAGATCGAGGTGAGGGGCCCGGGCTCGGGGCGCGAGTCGGCGCTGCGCGCGCTTCAGGCGGCCGGCTTCAACATCATCTCGATCCGCGACGTGACGCCGATCCCGCATAACGGCTGCCGGCCCCGCAAGCGCCGGCGCGTCTGACAAGAAAGGCTAGCTGACCGCATATGTTGCACGAGGATACTCGCAAGCTGGGCCAAGTTGCCCCGCTTATGGACCAAGAAAGGGCTTCACCGGTGCTGCAGAAGAACTGGCAAGATCTCATCAAGCCCACCAAGCTCAATGTCAATTCGGGCCGCGACCCGCAGCGCTTCGCCACGGTCGTTGCCGAACCGCTCGAGCGTGGCTTCGGGCTCACTCTCGGCAACGCGCTCCGGCGCGTGCTTCTGTCCTCGCTCCAGGGCGCGGCCATCACCTCGGTGCATATCGACGGCGTGCTGCATGAGTTCTCCTCGATCCCCGGCGTGCGCGAGGACGTGACCGATATCGTCCTCAACATCAAGGAGATCGCACTCCGCCAGCATGCCGAAGGCATCAAGCGCATGGTGCTCAAGAAAGAGGGCCCCGGCGTCGCCAAGGCCGGCGACATCGAGGGCGGCGCCGATATCGAGATCCTGAACCCCGATCATGTGATCTGCACGCTCGACCAGGGCGCCGCGATCCGCATGGAGTTCACCACCTCGACCGGCAAAGGCTATGTGCCGGCCGAGCGCAACCGCCCTGACGATGCGCCGATCGGCTATATCCCGGTCGATTCGCTCTATAGCCCGGTGCGCAAGGTGTCCTATCGCGTCGAGAACACCCGCGAGGGTCAGATCCTCGACTACGACAAGCTCACCATGGAGATCGAGACCGACGGCTCGGTGAAGCCCGAGGACACCGTCGCGCTCGCTGCGCGCATCGTGCAGGACCAGCTCTCGGTGTTCGTCAATTTCGAGGAGCCGAAGAAGGAGCAGACCTTCGAGCGGCAGCCCGAGCTCGTGTTCAACGCGGCGCTACTCAAGAAGGTCGACGAGCTCGAGCTCTCCGTGCGCTCGGCGAACTGTCTCAAGAACGACAACATCGTCTATATTGGCGATCTCATCCAGAAGACGGAAGCCGAGATGTTGCGCACGCCGAATTTCGGCCGGAAGTCGCTGAACGAGATCAAGGAGGTTCTCGCCTCCATGGGGCTCCATCTCGGCATGGAAGTGCCGGACTGGCCGCCCGAGAACATCGAGGAGCTCGCCAAGCGCTTCGAGGATCATTACTGAGCAGAAGCCGGAACGCCAAAGGACTGAGGATTATTTGACATGCGCCATCGTAACGCCGGCCGTAAGCTCAACCGGACCGCCACGCATCGCAGCGCGCTCTTCGCGAGCCTAGCCATGGCGCTCTTCAAGCACGAGCAGATCGCCACCACGCTGCCCAAGGCCAAAGAGCTCAGGCGCGTCGCGGATCGTCTGATCACGCTTGCCAAGCGCGGCGATCTCCACGCGCGCCGGCTTGCCTTCTCGCGAATCCGCGACGAGGCCACCGTGGCGAAGCTGTTCGATACGCTCGGACCGCGCTATGCCGACCGCCCCGGCGGCTATACGCGGGTGATGAAGGCGGGATTCCGCTATGGGGATTCTGCGCCGATGGCGGTGATCGAGCTGGTCGACCGCGACCGCGCAGCTAAGGGGCTCGATTCAGGCCCGGCCCAGGAGCAAGAATCGGCAGCCGCCTAAAAGCGAGACGGCGCGCCGCGCGAAGCAGCGCGCCTTCGGCGGGCTACTTACCGTCCTTGTCGTCGTCTTCGTCCTCTTCGGGCTTGGCATCGGGGTGTTTGGCGTCGTAGGCGGCAATCGCCTGCGCCTTGATCCCCTTCACGCCGTCCTTCAGAATTCCGGTGATGGTTTTCTTGGCCTCGTCGTCGGTCTTGCCGTCGGCGGCATCGAAGTCCGACTGCCAGTAGATGACCGAACGATCCGGCTCGTCATCGACCTCGAGCCACAGCTTCGACTTGTAGTTCTTCACCGGGAGCGGGCTCTCTACGATCTCGTACGTGTAGGCGAGATCTTCGGTGCCGGTGAGCTTCTCCTTGATCTTGCCGCCATCCTTCAGCGTGAGCGTGCGGAAAGTCACGTCACCCTCTTTTCTCTCCTCGCATTTGGCGACCGCCGGGTGCCATTTCTCGATCGCGCAGAATTCGCCGACGATTGACCAGATCTCGGGGGGAAGGCCAGGCGCCTCAGTCCGCTTCTTGACCGTGATCGCCGAGGCCGAGCCGGTGCCGATCACGAGGGCCAGCCCCGCGAACAAGGCCAGTTTCATCGTTCTCATGCGTTTCTCTCCACAGGATGTATCGTTGACTTTTCTCGCAAAACACGCGGGCGGCATCTTAGTAGAATGACGAGGGCCGGCAAGCCCTAGAGGGCTTGAATCAGTGTCAAACCGCCCCAGTTTCCTTCCTGATTCGCCTTGGGTTATACGAGAACCCAGACCCCATCAGGCTTAACCCGGCTCATTACAGCGAGCGATGGACAACTTGGCAAAATCACTAGGTAAACTTGGCATAGCGGTCTTGGCTGCCTGGCACCTTCTTCTGACGGGCGCTCCGGCGGCAGAGGCCCAGCAGCGCGTCGTGCCTGAGAGCCCGGTCGCCATCAAGCAATCCTTCGCTCCGGTGGTGAAGCGAGCCGCGCCCGCCGTGGTCAATGTCTACGTGCAGCACACCGTCCAGCAGATCGTGTCGCCGTTCGGCGATGACCCGTTCTTCGGCCAGTTGTTCGGGGAGCGGTTCGGCGTCCCGCGCGAGCGCATTCAGAATTCGCTCGGCTCGGGCGTGCTGGTCGATCAAAGCGGCCTTGTCGTCACCAACAATCACGTCATCCAGGGGAGCGGGGAAGCCGAGATCACGGTTGCTCTGTCGGACGGGCGCGAGTTCCCGGCCAAGATCGTGCTGAAGGACGAGCACACCGACCTCGCCGTGCTCCGCCTCGATGCCAAGGGCGCTCAGTTCCCCGTCATCCAGTTCGCCGACTCTGACAGTCTCCAGGTGGGCGATCTCGTGCTCGCCATCGGCGATCCGTTCGGCGTGGGCCAAACCGTGACGAGCGGCATCGTCTCGGCGCTCGCCCGAACGCAGGTCGGCATTTCCGACTATCAGTTCTTCATCCAGACCGACGCCGCCATCAATCCCGGCAATTCGGGCGGAGCGCTGGTCGACATGGATGGGAAGCTCGCCGGTATCAACACCGCGATCTTCTCGCGGAGCGGCGGCTCGCACGGCATCGGATTTGCGATTCCTTCCAACATGGTGCGCCTCGTCGTTCAGTCCGCGCTCAAAGGCGGAACGGTGCAGAGGCCATGGCTCGGGGCTACGCTCCAACCGGTGACGCCCGACATCGCCGATTCGCTCGGGCTTGCGACGCCCTCCGGCGCGCTCGTTGCCAAGGTCGCAACCAAGGGGCCGGCGGCCAAAGCCGGGCTTGTTGCCGGCGATGTCGTGGTCGGCGTCGACGACAAGGAGGTCAAGGATCCGCAGGCCTTCGAATATCGCTTCCTCACCAAAGGCATCGGGGGCTCGGCGGAGCTCACCCTGCTGCGCAAGGGGCAGAAGCTGAAGGCGATCATCGCTTTGCTCGCCCCGGTCGAGGATCCGCCGCGCGATGCGCGCGATCTCACCGGCCGCCATCCTCTGTCGGGCTGCAAGGTCGCCAATCTGTCGCCCGCGGTCGCTCAGGAGCTCGGCATCGACGACGATACGCGACAGGGCGTCGTGGTCGTCGATGTCAAGGATCAGACGCCTGCGGCGCGGCTCGGGGTGAAGCGCGGCGACATCGTCGTCGGCCTCAACAATGAAAAAGTGTCGTCGGTCGCCCAGCTCGCGGCGGCGCTCGATCTCTCCGGCGATCGCTGGCGGCTCTCGGTCGAGCGCGACGGCAAGCTATTCAATCTCGCAATCTCGGGCTGACCATGAAGAAGGCGGCGGCGACTCTCTTCGAGGCTGCGGGGCTCTCCGACGGCGCTCCCCGGCCTCTCGCCGATCGCCTGCGTCCCGCTACCCTCGATGAGGTCATCGGCCAGGACCATCTGCTGAGCAAAGAGGGCATCCTGCGGCGCATGGTCGATGCCGGGCGGCTCTCATCGGTCATCTTCTGGGGACCGCCGGGGACGGGCAAGACCACCGTCGCGCGGCTCCTCGCCGAGGTCACCGACCACCATTTCGAGCAGCTCTCGGCGATCCATTCCGGCGTCGCCGATCTGCGCAAGGTGTTCGACGCGGCGAGAGCGCGGCGCGAGGAGGGGCGGGGCACTCTGCTCTTCGTCGATGAGATCCACCGCTTCAACCGCTCGCAGCAGGATGCGTTCCTCCCGCATATGGAGGACGGCACCATCATCCTCGTCGGTGCCACCACCGAGAACCCGTCCTTCGAGCTCAACTCGGCGCTCCTGTCGCGGGCGAGCGTGCTCTCCTTCAAGCGCCTCGACGACGCGGCGCTCGAGGCGCTGCTCGAGCGCGCAGAGGCCCACGAGAAGCGCAAGCTGCCGCTGACCGATGACGCGCGGCTCGCCCTCATCAACATGGCCGACGGCGACGGGCGCGGCCTGATCAATCTCGCAGAGGATGTGTTTCTCGCGACCGCCTCTGGCGCGAAGGCACCGCTCGACCGCGAGGCGCTGGTGAAGCTCGTGCAGCGCCGCGCGCCGATCTACGACAAGAGCCAGGACGGCCACTACAATCTGATCAGCGCGCTGCATAAATCGGTGCGCGGCTCGGACCCCGATGCCTCGCTCTATTGGCTCGCGCGCATGCTGGCCGGCGGCGAGGACCCGCTCTATATCGCGCGGCGTCTCGTGCGCATGGCGATCGAGGATATCGGGCTCGCCGATCCGAATGCTCTCGTCCAGGCCATCGCCGCCAAGGACACCTACGACTTCCTCGGCTCGCCGGAGGGCGAGCTCGCGCTCGCTCAGGCCACGATCTATCTCGCATGCGCGCCGAAATCGAATGCGGGCTATGTCGCCTTTGGCATCGCCTCGCGCGTTGCGACCGAGAGCGGCTCTCTGCTTCCGCCGAAGCATATCCTCAACGCACCAACCAAGCTGATGAAGCAGGAAGGCTACGGACGCGGCTATGCCTACGACCATAACGAGGAGGAGGCCTTCTCGGGCCAGAACTACTTCCCCGACGGCATGGAGCGGCAGACCTTCTATGCGCCCACGACCTACGGCTACGAGGCGGAGGTGAAAGAGCGGCTCAAGCGCTGGGCAAAGCTCCGCGACGAGCGGGACAGAGACTAGACGTCGGCTTGAGCGCGCCGCTCAAGCCTTGAGCCTTGCGATTTGGCAGCGGCCCTATGAGAGGGCGCTCCACCTCGATTAGTTGGCTTGGCGCCGCTTCGCGATCTCGGCCGGCGTAAGCGCAGAGGGATGGGCTCCGAAGCGCCCAGTCAGATAATTGACGACCGCAGCGATCTCATGGTCCGAATAACCCTCGCCGAAATTGGGCATCAAGGCGGCGGTCTCGGCGAAGGCAAGATGAGTGCCCCCGATGAGGGCCTGAGTCGCGTTGGTGCCGGCGGGGTCGTTAGCGGTCCGCCCTCCAACGAGCGAGGCATAATTGGAGACGGCTCCCTTGCCGTCGAAGCGATGACAACCGGTGCAGGCCCCTTCGAACACATGCAAGCCCGGTCCGCTCTCTTGGGGTGACGCCTGCTGCTCGCTAACCTCGCGTGCCGTCGCGGGCGTGGGCGCCGCAGCGACGTCGGCGCCGTCGCCATTGGCCGGCACGCTTTTCAAATAGATAGCGATCGCCTTGATGTCCGGCTCGGTCAGGTAGCGCAGGCTGCCGTCGACGACCTCGGACATCGGGCCGCCGGCTGAGCCACGGCCTTCGGCATGACCGGCGGACAAGTAGCCCTGGAGTTGCTCATCTGACCAACTGCCGATGCCCCAGTCACGATCCGGAGTAATGTTGTAGGCCTTCCAGCCTTGAATCATTGCCCCGGCGAATTTCCGTTTGTTGTTTAATCCAAACAGGATGTTGCGAGGCGTGTGGCATTCGCCGCAATGGCCGAGCGCCTCGACGAGATAGGCGCCACGATTCCAATCGGCCGGTTGATCTGCGTTCGGCCGGAAGCGATGCGACGGCTCAAACAGCGCATTCCAGAACATCATCAGATAGCGCTGATTGAACGGGAAGGAGATGTCGTTCGGCGGCGGTGTATATCTGACTGGCTTGAGCGTCAGCAGATAGGCCTTAATGGCAAGGACGTCCTTATCGGTCATCAGCGCGTAGGACGTATACGGGAAGGCGGGATAAAGGTAATTGCCGCCCTTGCCGATTCCCTGATGCAGCGCCTTGATGAAGTCCTCGTCGCTCCATGCTCCGATGCCTGTCTCCTTGTCCGGGGTGATGTTCGTCGAATAGATCGTCCCGATCATGGGCAGCTTGAACGGCAGGCCGCCAGCAAACGGCTTGCCTCCAGATACGGTGTGGCACGCCGCGCAATTGGCAGCCTGAGCGAGATACTCGCCACGCGCGACCAAATCGGCGTCGGCGAGATTCGCGGGGGCTCCGGTCGGGTTAGGTCCGTTGAAATCCGCGAGCTCGACCCGCTTGCCTTTGGCAAAGGCGGTCGGATCGCCCGCACGAAGCGCCCACCATCCGGCCGCGGCGATTGCGACCAGGACAATGGCAAGAAGAGCGAATTTCCTGGTGCGGCTCATTTAGCGACTTTGCTCCGAATACCCAACGGAGTTGGCCTGGAACTCTACGCAGGGCGCAATTGGTTCTTGATGGGCAGCTTGCGGATGCGCTTGCCAGTCAGCGCAAAGATAGCATTCGCCATCGCCGGTGCGATGCCGACCGTGCCCGGCTCGCCAATGCCGCCCGGGGCTTCGCCGTTCTTCACGAGATGCACCTCGATCACCGGCGCTTCATTGATGCGCAGGACGCGATAGTCGTTGAAGTTGTGCTGCTCCACGCGGCCGCCCTTCAAGGTGACCTCGCCCCACAACGCGGCACTGATGCCGAAGATAATACCACCCTCGATCTGCGCCACGATCGTGTCGGGGTTGACGATCTGGCCGCAATCGACGGCGCAAACCACGCGGCGGACCTTGACCTCGCCCTCCTTGGAGACCTCGACCTCGGCGATTTGCGAAAGGTAGGAGCCCATCGCGAATTGCACCGAGACGCCGCGGCCCACGCCCTCGGGGAGGGGCGTGCCCCATCCCGCCTTTTCGGCGGCGAGATTGAGCACGCCGAGCACGCGCGGCTGCTTGCCGAGCAATGAACGGCGAAATTCGACGGGGTCTTTCTTGGTTGCCGCGGCCAGCTCGTCGATGAAGCTTTCGACCACGAAGATGTTGTGCGTGGGCCCGACGCCGCGCCACCACCCGGTAGTGAGACCGGGTGGCTCATCGCGTACATAGTCCACCAGGATGTTCGGAATGGCGTAGGGAAACTCCTTGGCCGCCCCGTTGACGGCGTCTTCGTCGAGGCCGTTTTTGAACACTGGCGGCGCCCAGCGCGCGAGGATCGAGGAAGCCGTCACCCGGTGGTGGTAAGCGACGAGCTGATCTTGCGCATCGAAGCCGGCGGTGAACCGGTCGTAGTAATAAGGCCGGTAGACGTCGTGCTGGATGTCTTCTTCGCGGCTCCAGACGATCTTCACCGGCCCATCGACCTGTTTCGCGATCGCGACGGCCTGGGTGATGCCGTCGACATCGAGCCGCCGGCCAAAGCCGCCGCCGATTAGATGATTGTGCACTTGAACCTTGTCGGGCGAGAGTCCGGTGACTTGCGCGGCGGTCGCTTGCGCCCGGCTCACGACTTGAGTGCCGACCCAAATATCGCAACTGTCCTTGGTCACATGGACAGTGCAATTCATCGGCTCCATGGCGGCGTGCGCCAGCAACGGTATCTCGTAGACGGCGTCGATCTTCTTGGCGACGCCCGGTATCGCCTTGGCAAAGTCGCCATCGCTCCGGGCGGTCACGCCTTCGTTCTGCGAGGCGCGCGCCATCTGCTCGACGATGCTTTCCATCGTGACGTTCGCGTTGGGTCCGTCGTCCCATTCGATGTCGAGCGCCGCGAGCCCTTGCATCGCGGCCCACATATGATCGCCGACCACAGCGACGGCATTGTCGATTTTGACCACTTGGCGCACGCCCTTGATCGCCATCGTCTTGCCGTCGTCCACGCTTTTGAGCTTGCCGCCAAAGACGGGACAAGCCGCCACGGTTGCGAATTTCATGCCCGGGATCATAGCGTCGATGCCGAACTTGGCCTTGCCGTTCACCTTCTCCGGCGTGTCGAGTTGTTTGGCGGGCGTGCCGATGAGGGTGAAGTCCTTGGGGTCCTTGAGCGCGACCTTGTCGGGCACCGGCAGCTTCGCCGCCGCGTCGACCAGAGCTCCGTAATTGATCGTTTGCCCGGTCGGCGAGATCACTGCACCCTTTTCGGCGTGGCATGAGGCCGGATCGACATTCCACTGAGCCGCCGCTGCCTCGATCAGCATGACGCGAGCGGTCGCGCCCGCGCGACGGAGCGGCTCCCAGAACCCGGGCACCGATGTCGAACCACCGGTGACCTGGAAGCCGAGGAGCGGATTGGCATAGAGTTTGTCGCTCGGGGGCGCGGCCTCGAGGCCCATTTTGGCGAGATCGACCTCGAGCTCCTCGGCGATCAGCATTGACATCGAGGTGTAGGTGCCCTGGCCCATCTCGACCTGCGGCATGATGAGCGTGATGCTGTCATCGGGCCGGATGCGCACGAAGGCGTTGGGGGCGAAAGCCTCGGCGGCAGTTTGCGCCTTGGCGCCAATCGATCGAGGTAGATAGACGCCGAGCAGCAACCCGCCACCGGCGGCAGCGCCAGTGACAAGAAATGTCCGGCGAGAAAGACCCTTACGCTCTACAGCCATGTGGTGGTCGAGCCGTGCTGACATTGGAACCCCTGGCCTCGGCGTCAAGTGGACTGCGATCCTTGTTTGATTGCGGCGCGAATCCGCGGATAGGTGCCGCAGCGGCAAATATTCCCCGACATGGCCGCATCGATATCGGCGTCGGTCGGATTTGGGTTCCTCGCGAGCAATGCCGAGGCCGACATGATCTGGCCCGGCTGGCAATAGCCGCATTGCACGACTTCAAGATCGAGCCATGCTTTTTGCACCTTTGCGCCGGCTGGTGTCTCTCCGATCGCCTCGATGGTCGTAATTGCCGAGTCACCCACGCTTCCGACCGGAGTGATGCATGATCGGATCGGACGGCCGTCGAGATGCACGGTGCACGCCCCGCAGAGCGCCATGCCGCAGCCGAACTTCGTGCCGGTCATGCCAAGCACGTCACGCAGCACCCAAAGCAGCGGCATGTGGCCATCGACATCGACGTCATGATCGGTGCCATTGACATTAAGTTTGATGGTCATCGCGATCTCCGGTTTGATCGCTTGACGCTAAGACAATGCCGCAACGGCAACAAGGTCAATGCCTCATACGAAGGCAGCGCTCGACACGCGCGAGTCTTTGTCGGCGCGCAACCACATTCAACGCCGCGAGGCTCTATCCAGTTCCCTGGGGGAATGGCTCAGCGCGGTTCGCAGGGTCCACTCTCGCCGTAGCGGATGACCTTGACCTTCTCGGTCGTGACGAGAGCGCTCCCCATGATGGGCTCTATGGCGTCGACAAATGCGTTGATCTTGTCCTCGTTGTCGACGATCTCGATCACGAGCGGCAAATCCTGCGAGAGGCGCAAGACCTTGGTGGTGTGCAGGTGGCTTGAATGGCCGAAGCCCATCGGCCCGCGCAACACGGTGGCGCCGGCAAGCTTCATCTCGCGCGCCTTGAGCACGATCGCCTCGTAGAGCGGCCGGTGTCCGGCCTTGTCGTCCTCGCCGATGAAAATGCGCAACAGAACGGCGTCGCGAGAGAGCGGCATGGTCACACCCATTTCAAGGCGTTGATGGAGATGGCGAGCATATGGCCGAGCCAGACGGCGAAGAGACAGAGCACGACGGAGCCCACGACATTGCCGCTGGCCTGCAGCCATTCACCATCATTGGCGAGGTTCAGCGTCTGCAGACTGAACGAGGAGAAGGTGGTATAGCCGCCGAGGATGCCGGTCATGACAAACTGCCGGGTCGTCGTGCCGGCGAAGATGCGGCCGTCAGGGCCCGTCAGCGTGGCGAAGAAGCCGATGATGAATGAGCCGAGCACGTTCACGAACAGCGTGCCCCAGGGGAAGGTCTCGCCGAACAGCCGCGCTGCGACGCCCGTGCACCAATAGCGTGCGACCCCGCCAAGCGCGCTGCCGAGGGCGATCCACAGATAAAGAGCGAGCGAGAGCGGCATCAGGCACCGTCCGGGATGGGTGTATTTAGACTGAGTCGGTCGGGGCGGGGTCCGCAAGAGAGCTTCATGGTGTCCGTCCTTCCATCAGTCCGCAAGAGATCGGGCGCGGGCAAAACAAAACCCGCCTGGCGGCGGGTTGCGGACCGAGGCTCCCACCGCATACAAGGGCGCGGTAGGAGTCATTAGCCAATCGGCGGTTTCGGGGGGACTCCATCCCCGTCAAATTGTGGGGGACATGCTAGACGAGTCTCTCTCCCGATCAAGTCCCATCGAGCGCACATGGTTCAAAGGCTAGACGTATGGCAGCGCGACTATCAGAAGCGGCAGGAAGAGAAGGATCGCGGGTCGAAACCCGCGCCGTTAGCGACGCTGAGGACGGCATGCGGCTCGACCGCTGGTTCAGGACCCATTACGCCTCGCTGCCGCATAGCCGGCTCGAGAAGCTGCTCCGCACCGGGCAGGTGAGGGTGGATGGCGGCAGGGCCAAGGCGAGCACGCGGCTTGCCTCGGGCCAGGCCATCCGGATACCGCCGCTGCCCGACGTGGCGCCGCCGCCTGCTCCGAAGCATGCCCTGTCAAAGGCGGACCGCGCCTTTCTCGCTTCGATCACCCTCTATGAGGACGACGACCTCTTCATTTTGAACAAGCCCTCCGGCATCGCCGTGCAGGGCGGCACCAAGACCACGCAGCATATCGACCGGCTGCTCGAAGGATTGGGCGATGGACCTGAGACGCGGCCCCGCCTCGTGCACCGGCTCGACCGCGACACCTCCGGCGTGCTCGTCATCGCCAAGCGGAGGTCGGTCGCGGCGAAGCTTGGCCGTGCCTTCCAGACCCGCTCGGTGCGCAAGATCTATTGGGCGCTCGTGAAGGGCGTGCCGAAGCCGCAGCAGGGCAAGGTCGAGGCGGCTCTGGTCAAGGCCGCGGGCCCGGAGGGAGACCGCGTGCGCAAAGCTCGTCCCGGCGAGCAGGAGATCGCGCAGTCGGCGGTGACCCATTATGCCGTGGTCGACAGGGCAGGGCAGCAGGCCGCGTTCGTCTCGCTCAAGCCTGTCACCGGGCGGCAGCATCAGCTCCGCGCCCACATGGCGATCCTCGGCAATCCGATCCTGGGCGATGAGAAATATCACGGCGACCGCGACCTGCCCGAAGGCGTTGCGCGCAAACTTCACCTTCATGCGCGCCGCATCAGCTTCCCGCATCCTTTCGGCGAGGGGGTGGTCGACGTCACCGCGCCCTTGCCCGAGCATATGCGCGAGAGCTTCGCCGTCTTCGGCTTCGATGCGCGCGAAGCCGATACCGCCGGCGCCGACTAGAGCATGATCCGGAAAAGTGGGAACCGGTTTTCCGAAAAGATCATGCTCAAACAAAACTAGAGCGAAATCGTGATTTAGCCCAAAGCGATTTCGCTCTAGAGCTCGTGCTCAGCAGCCCTTCAGCGCCTTGTCGCGGGCCTTGATCTCGCCCTTCATCGCGTCGAAGCTCGGATTCATCTTGTCGCACCAATCGAAATGCGCCTGCTTGTCGTCGAGGCAGCGCAAGCCGGTGAACCCGCATTTCTTGGCGATGTTCATGGCGATCTGCACCATGGTCTGATCGGCGTACCAGTGGCAGGTGCAGTCCTTCAAATCTTTGGCGCGCGCGTCGGTCTCCGACTGCGCGAGGCTTTGATCGACGAAGAGGCACCATGCGGTGTGGCCGCCGAGGTCCTTGGCCCAGCGTGGGCCCTGGAACCCGCATTTGAGTTGTTTGGCTTGCGTCGCGGCCTTGTTCGCGTCGCTTGCGTATTTGCTGCAGAAGGCGGGGTCGGCGGCCGAGGCAATTCTTTGGGACGCGAAGGTTCCCGCTACGAAGATCAGGCCAAAAATCAGGCCAAACGCCACCCTGCCATTGCGAGACATGTCTTCCCCCTTTCGAGATTAGCTTGCCGTGCTGCCGCTCTACGTCATGTTAAACCTGTTGAGCCAGTGAAGAGAGCCCAAAAAGGACGCAATATGCAGGAGAAGGGCAAGAGCACCGGGACCGCCCCGAAGGGCGCCGCGCGCAAGGCTGCCTTGCCGAAGCGCTTCTATGAAAAGGTTGCGCTCAAGGACGAAGGCGAAGGCCGCGCCTCCCTTCTGCTCGACGGCAAGCCCGTGCGCACGCCAGGCAAGGCTGCGCTCGCGCTCCCGTCCCGCGCGCTGGCAGAGGCGATCGCTGACGAATGGCGTGCGCAAGGCGAGCGGATCGATCCTTCGACCATGCCGCTCACCAGGCTCGCCAACAGCGCGATCGACGGGGTGAAGGGACGCGAAGCGGCGGTCATAGATGACATCGCCTGCCATGCGGGCTCGGACCTTCTCTGTTACCGGGCCGAAGGGCCCAAGGCGCTGGTCGAGGCGCAAAGCGCGCATTGGGACAAGGTCCTCGATTGGGCGAGGATGGAGCTGAAGGCGCCGCTCCTGCTCGCCCAAGGCGTCGTGCATGTGGCGCAGCCGGAAGCCTCGCTCACGCGCATCAGGGGAGCGATGGAAGACCTCGATCCGTTCTCGCTCGCGGCGCTGCATGTGATGACGGCGCTGAGCGGCTCGGCGCTGCTGGCGCTTGCCGTGCTCAAGAGCAGGCTCTCGCCCGAAGAGGTCTGGAAAGCCGCCCATGTCGATGAGGACTTCCAGATCAGCCAATGGGGCGAGGACACGGAGGCCGCTACGCGCCGCGAGAACCGCTGGCGCGACTTCGCCGCTGCCGCGCGGGCGCTCACCCTCTCGCAGAAGCCTTAAGGCACCCCGAGAGCGGGCATTTGCGCGCCTTGCGCCCCATGCTATTCACCCCGTCATGGCCGCGTCACATGGGGAACCCGCATGAAGGAAGTCCTGGAAGAGCTTGAAATCCGCCGCGACAGGGCCCGCGCAGGCGGAGGGACCGCGCGCACCGAGGCCCAGCACAAGCGCGGCAAGCTCACGGCGCGCGAGCGGCTCGAGCTCCTGCTCGACGAGAACTCCTTCGAGGAGTTCGACATGTATGTCGAGCATCGCTGCATCGATTTCGGCATGGAGAAGACGCGCGTGCCGGGCGACGGCGTGGTCACCGGCTGGGGCACCATCAACGGCCGCATCGTCTATGTCTTCGCCAAGGACTTCACCGTGTTCGGCGGTTCTCTGTCGGAGGCCCACGCCAACAAGATGATCAAGGTCCAGGACATGGCGCTCAGGAGCCGCGCGCCGATCATCGGGTTGTTCGACGCGGGCGGCGCGCGCATCCAGGAGGGCGTGGCGGCGCTCGGCGGCTATGGCGAGGTGTTTCTGCGCAACGTGCTCGCCTCCGGCGTCATCCCGCAGATCAGCGTGATCATGGGCCCGTGCGCCGGCGGCGACGTCTATTCGCCGGCCATGACCGACTTCATCTTCATGGTGAAGGACACGAGCTACATGTTCGTCACCGGGCCCGACGTGGTGAAGACGGTGACCAAGGAGGAGGTGACGGCCGAGCAGCTCGGCGGCGCCATCGTGCACACCACGAAGTCCTCGATCGCGGACGCCGCATACGACAACGACGTCGAGGCTCTGCTCCAGATGCGCCGGCTGATGGACTTCCTGCCGTCGAGCAATCTCTCGGGCGTGCCGGAGCTCCCGACCCGCGATCCGTGGGACCGCGATGAGCCTTCGCTCGACACGCTGGTCCCCGACAATCCCAACAAGCCCTACGACATCAAGGAGCTGATCCATAAGGTCGTGGACGAGGGCGACTTCTTCGAGATCCAGGAGACCTTCGCCCGCAACATCGTGGTCGGCTTCGCCCGCATGGAGGGGCGCACCATCGGCGTCGTCGCCAACCAGCCCATGGTGCTCGCCGGCGTGCTCGACTCTGACGCCTCGCGCAAGGCCGCGCGTTTCGTTCGCTTCTGCGACTGCTTCAACGTGCCCATCGTCACCTTCGTTGACGTGCCGGGCTTCCTGCCTGGCACGGCGCAGGAATATGGCGGGCTGATCAAGCATGGCGCCAAGCTCCTGTTCGCCTTCACCGAGGCGACCGTACCGAAAGTCACCGTCATCACGCGAAAAGCTTATGGCGGCGCCTACGACGTCATGTCTTCGAAGCATATCAGGGGCGACATCAACTATGCCTGGCCGTCGGCCGAGATCGCGGTGATGGGGGCGAAGGGCGCGGTCGAGATCCTCTATCGCGCCGAGCTCGGCGACCCCGCCAAGATCAAGAAGCGCATCGACGAATATCAGGCGCGCTTCGCCAATCCGTTCGTCGCGGCAGAGCGCGGCTATATCGACGAGGTGATCAGTCCGCACGGGACACGCAAGCGCGTGGCCCGCGCGCTCCAGATGCTCCGCAACAAAACGCTCGAGAACCCGTGGAAGAAGCACGACAACATCCCGCTGTGATGTGCCTGCTCGCGGACGGTCCGTTCGTCAGCTTTTGACCCATAGCGGCCGTTTGGTAGCATCGCGATTCTGCTGATTTCGTGCCTGGCCAAACGCCATCTTGACCAAAACCCGGCTTTTCAGTCATTCATCGGAGCATTAGCAGGGTAGAGGCGCGCGATGCTGCAATGGTTTCAGCGATTGGTGCCGCGCCAGGGCGCTTTTTTCCCCGCCTTCGAGCGACATGCTGCCGTTATGGTCAAGGCCGCGGTGGCCTTGCGCGCAATGGTCGCCGGCGGCGACCAGCTCAAGCCCCGTTTCCAAGAAATCCTAGATCTTGAGCACGAAGCCGACGGCATTGCTCGCGAAGTGCTTCTGGGCTTGCGCACGACGTTCATCACGCCTTTCGATCGGGCCGACATTCAGAGTTCTGATCACCTCGATGGACGATTCTGTCGATCAATGTAAGGCGACGGCGAAGGCCATTATGCTCTTCGAGATGACGAGTTTCGAACCGGATATGCGGAAAATGGCGGACGCGATCGTCGATTGTTCGGAACTTGCGCAGCGCGCCGTCGCATTGCTGTCCGACGTTGCGAAGAACGCCGCGGCTCTCAATGATATCTGCTTGCAGATTACGCGCATCGAAGGAGACGCCGACGACACCTACGACCGAGGCTTAGAACTGCTCTACCAAAAGGCCAAAGGCGGGGATGCGCTCGAGTTCATCCGCGGCAGCGAGATCTACAAGCATTTGGAGGATGGTGTGGACAGCCTTGATGACGTCGCTGACGAGATTCAAGGCATCGTCATCGAGCACGTCTGAACGCGACCTGGGGGCTTTCCTCGATGCCAGATTCGCTCTTGCTGCTTGCCGCCCTAATCGCAGTCGCCCTCATCTTCGATTTTCTCAACGGCCTGCATGACGCCGCCAATTCGATCGCGACGGTGGTCTCGACGCGCGTGCTTTCGCCCAATGTCGCGGTCGTCTGGGCTGCGTTCTTCAATTTCATCGCCTTCTTGTTCTTTGGCTTGCATGTGGCGCAAACCGTCGGCACCGGAATCATCTCTCCGGCCATCGTCGACGGGCAGGTCATCTTCGGGGCGTTGATGGGCGCCATCGTGTGGAACCTGGTGACTTGGTGGGGAGCGATCCCCTCGTCGAGCTCGCATGCCCTGATCGGCGGGCTCATCGGCGCGGGAGCAGCGAAGGCGGGCTTCAGCGCGGTCGTGTGGTGGGGAACGCTTAAGACGGTCGCGGCCATCGTCTGGTCGCCCCTGCTTGGCTTCGCGCTGGCGCTCCTCTTGTGGCTCGCCGTGGCCTGGCTCTTGATGCGAAGCACGCCCTTTGCCGTGGACCAGAAATTTCGCGTGCTGCAGCTCTGCTCCGCCGCGCTCTATTCCATCGGCCACGGCGCCAACGACGCGCAGAAGACCATGGGCATCATTGCCAGCCTCTTGTTCGCGAAAGGATTGCTCGGATCTGCTTTTTACGTTCCGTTCTGGGTGGTGCTGTCTTGCCAGGTGGCGATGGCGCTAGGCACGTTCGTCGGCGGCTGGCGCATCGTCAGGACTATGGGATCGAGAATCACGCGGCTAAAGCCGGTGCAAGGGTTCTGCGCCGAGACGGCGGGAGCGATGACGCTCTATCTAGCAACATCGTTCGGAGTTCCGGTCTCGACGACGCATACGATCACCGGCGCCATCATGGGAGTTGGGGCAGCACGCAGGGTCTCAGCAGTTCGTTGGGGTATCGCCGGCAGCATCATAATAGCGTGGATAATTACGCTGCCCGCCGCGGCTGTGATCGGCGCACTGTTCTACGAGTGCATGACCTTTATTGGTGCAGCCGCATAACGCTCATCGGTAGGTCGCGCACACCTCACTTTCTGGCTATGCCCAAGATCATCCAACTTCAGAGAGCGCTCTCCTAAGGAGGATGATGTAGTTGACCCCCTTTCCACTTAGAGGCCGCCTTACTCTTCGGCCTCGTCGCACCCCTGCGGGCCTTTGTTACGATCGTCAGTGAGGGCAGAAGAACCTCTGGTGCCGTTCCCACGCGGGTGAGAGGTGTAGTGCGTGTGCCGGGACCGTGGTCCACTACCAAACAGCATCCAAAGGACGAAAGGGAATGCGACGACACACATTCCCACGGTCAGGACTAAAAGAATGCCTGCTACTGTGTCGATCATCTCGGTTGCAGCCAAATTTCAGGAGTCCGAACGTCATCAGGTTCCTGCGCCCCTAAACCGGATGAGTTTGATTAGCAAGCCTTCAACGGCTGCGATTGGCACTCAGCTGACGTCGACATTTCAGAGTTATCCCCCTCCCTCAGAGCTCGCGTAAAATCTGCGTCACCTCGTCCGTTTGAGGGGCGCTCTTCGCGAGGCGTTCGTGACAGCGGGACGAGGTGTGGCGCCCGCGGGCTTGGCTATGCAAGTCAGGCACTCGGGCGGCGCCGGGGCTCCGCCCGGGTCCACTAGGAGACCCTGCCAGGAGCTGGCTTACAGCTTTGGATATGCGCGGCTCGTTTTCGCGAGACGCGTAGCATTCAAATGTGAAGCGCGGCCCGCCGCCGGCCAACGCCGCAAATAGCATGCGCTCGCTCAGCGCAGGGGTGTGCGCGTTTTTTGATGCGCTATCGCTTTCGCTACTTGAGCGCTTGTTGGCGCGCCGAGAGGCGCCCGCCGTGGTCCTCTATCGGATCGCGGAACCATAGGTTTGCGCTTATCGGCGCGCCATCCCCCTCCTCCTGAGGAGGGCCGAAGGCCCGTCTCGAGGGACCACGGGGGCAAGCTCTTTGACATGACTTCGCGCGCGAACAGCGCGGCGAGGCGATAAGACTTGGGCTCTGCCGCGAGCCGAAGCACTTCCGCGCGGGCACAGCGAAGGTGCGCGCGCTCCTTTCAAATCATTGTTTTGCGGCAGGAGCTGCCTGATGGATCCGATATTTTGTCATCGCCGAGGGTAGCTTTATCGCACCGCTGCTTCCCGCCTTTTTGACGTAGCAGTCGTTCTGCGGGCCGTTTTGGCAGCTGCAACTGATCGAGCATCCGCCCGCGTCGCAGTCTCTCTCATATTTGCAGCCGCAGCCCTCGCAGGTGCTCTTGCTGATGTTGTTGGCAGCGGCGAAGACCGGCGTCGCGCCGAGTAGGGCGGCAACGATGATGATGCCCGGAATTACCGTCTTTCTGGCGGACATGAAGGCTCCTCCCGTCCTCAGTTCAAAGACGGCTGTAATGTACTCCGCCGCGTCGGCTCTGGGCTGAGCGAGGCTGCATCGAGGCGATTATGCTGCAGGGGACGCGGAAGCGCGTCGCGGGCGCTCCAGGGGTTGGCCTGATCGTCTGAATCGAGCGCGAGCTTAACTCTTGCGCGCTCTAATGCCGGGCAGCCACGGCGTAGTCGCGGAGGACGTCTGCTTCCTCTTGCAGTTCGCCGAGGCGGTGCTTGAGAACATCGCCGATGCTGATGATGCCGACGAGCCGGTCGCCGTCCTTGACCGGCACATGGCGAACGCGCCGCTGGGTCATCAGCTTCATCACATCGGTAATCCTGTCCTCGGGCGAGCAAACGACGACTGCATTCGTCATCAGCTCGGAGATGGGAATCGCCGGCAGCCGGTTGCCATGTGTCGCGATTCCATAGGCGAGGTCGCGCTCGGAGACGATGCCCTCAATTGCGTTCCCGTCGCGGCTCACGATGAGCGCACCGATTTGCGCGGCGCGCAACTGCCCTGAGGCGAGAAGCGCCGTCTCGTGTGGCGGCACCGTCTTCACGACCGAACCCTTGATCCGCAAGATGTCAGCTACCTTCATGATCGGCTCCATCTGCGCGTGAAAGCGCTTGGATTGTCGTCGTAGCAAAGACCGACTCGATGGCGGCATCAAGCCCACCACTAAGGAAACTCCTCTCCTCGCTCATTTGCTGCCTTTTCCGCCCGAGTTCGTCTCCTGCGCCATACGTCGCAGGGTGACCGCTGTGAGCGCTCTGCTCGCTCTTGTCATGACGCGGGGGCACGGGCCGTTGTATAAATAGGGGTCAGCCAGACGGGACTACGTGAAGGGGAGATGCAAATGAAACGCACGCACGCAATGATCGGCCTCGCTTCGCTCCTGGGCGCAGCCATGGTCGCGGGTCCTGCCTTGGCGGTCACGGCTTCTTCTCCGACAGGCCATCTCAATGTGCGGAGCGGCCCCGGCTTTCAATATGCGGTGGTCGGCCAGATCCAGGCCAACGTCCCCGCCCAGATCACCGGATGCGTGTCCGATTATTCCTGGTGCGCCGTCGCCCTTCCGAGCGGACAGACCGGGTGGGCCTCGGCGCCCTATCTCGTCACCAATGCCGCCGGCACGCCTAAGAATCTGCAAGTGGCCGGGGCTCAGCTCGGCATTCCGACCATCACGCCGGCCAACACCGGGGCGGCAGTCGTCGCCACGCCGCCGGTCGGAGCGATGGTGCCGGTTCCGCCGAGCGTGGGGGTCGTCCAGCCGATCGCGCCTCCGCCGAACGTCGTCTCCTACGTGACGATGCAGGCCATTCAGCCCGTTATCGTCAATGGGGAAGTGATGATCGGCGCGACCTTGCCCGCCGCGGCGCCGGTCTATCCCATCCCGTCCTCGCCTTACGTCTTTGCCTACGTCAACGGCCAGAGAGTTCTGGTTGAACCGACCGCGAGGAAGATCGTGTACGTCGTCAGGTAGAGGCGCAGCCGCCGAGACGGGATGAACTCGGCGGCTTTTTCCATTTGCTGCGCTCGGAAATTAACCCGTCGTTAACCACAAGCACCGTCCTATCGGGGTCGAGGGTTAACGAAATGACAACATCGCGGCCAACCACGTCTTTTAAGTTTCGCGGCGGATCTTTCCACGCGCTGGTGGTCAAGCCCGAAGCTCCCATCGACGCATGGTTGGCCGATGTAGACGGCCTGCTTTTGCGCTCGCCCCGATTTTTCGCGGGAAAGAGCGTGGTGGTCGATGTTTCCGAACTCTCCCTGACAAAAGAAACCTTCCTCGGCCTTCTAGACGAACTGAGCAAACGGGAGATCCGCATCCTCGGCGTCGAAGGAGCAGACCGATCCTGTGTCGATGGCCGTGTTCCATCCCTGACGCGAGGCCAAACCCGGAAATCGAAGAAGGCCGCGGCGCCGGCGATTCAACTGGCCGCGCCAGCGCCGATCAGCTCGCTCCTGATCGATGCTCCCGTGCGATCGGGCCAACAGATCGTCCATCCCCACGGTGATGTGACCGTTGTGGGCTCGGTGGGCTCCGGCGCAGAAATCGTCGCCGCAGGTTCCATCCATGTCTACGGAACGCTGCGCGGGAGAGTCATGGCGGGCGCCTACGGGAACGAACGCGCGCGGATTTTTTGCCGTCGGCTAGAGGCCGAGCTCATGGCGATCGATGGCCACTACATCGTGGCCGACGACATAGAATCCCATCTTCGCAAGGCACCCATACAAGCCTGGCTCGAGAAGGATTCGCTGGAAATCACAACGATTGACTGAAGAAAAAGGAGGACTCAAATGGCCCACGTGTTGGTGGTGACGTCCGGAAAGGGCGGCGTCGGCAAGACAACATCGACCGCGGCGCTCGGTGCGGCGCTGGCGCGCGGAGGCGAGCGAGTCGTCGTCATCGATTTCGACGTGGGCTTGCGCAATCTCGATCTCCTCATGGGGGCGGAGCGGCGGGTGGTTTACGACCTCATTCATGTCGTTCAGGGAACCGCGAAGCTTTCCCAAGCGCTCATTCGCGACAAGCGCATCGACACGCTGTTCCTGCTCGCCGCTTCGCAGACGCGCGATAAGGACGCTCTGACCGAAGACGGCGTCGAACGCGTGATCCGCGAGCTCAGACCGTTTTTCGATTGGATCATCTGCGACAGCCCCGCGGGAATCGAACGCGGAGCATCGCTCGCCATGCGCTACGCCAACTCGGCGATCGTGGTCGCGAATGCAGAAGTGTCGTCGGTACGCGATTCCGATCGAATCATCGGCCTGCTCGATTCGACGACTGCCAAAGCCAAGCACGGACAGCAGATGGAGAAGTATCTTCTCTTGACCCGGTACGATGCAATTCGGGCAGGGCGCGGCGAGATGCTGGGCGTGGAGGATGTCCAGGACATTCTCTGCATCCCGCTGCTCGGAATCATTCCCGAAAGCAAGGAAGTCTTGAATGCTTCGAACATGGGCACGCCGGTGACGCTGAGCAATCCGGCGAGCGCGCCCGCACGCGCCTACAGCGACGTCGCTCGCAGACTTAAAGGCGAGGAGGTGCCGCTCGTCGTGCCGAGCGACAAGAGCGGGCTGCTCAACAAGCTTTTCGGACGGAGGGCGGCATGAGGCTCATGGACTTATTCGGCCGGCAGCGAACGGCCAAAACCGCTCAGCATCGATTGCAGGTTTTGCTGATGCACGAGCGTGGCGGACCGGGCAAAGCCGACCTCATTCCCATCCTTCGCGAAGATATTGTCGCGGCAATCGGCAAGCACATCCCGGTGGATCCAGACAAGGTTCAGGTCAGGGTAGAGCGCGGTGAAGCGGTCTCTCTGCTTGAGATCGACATCGAGATATCGACCTCGCGCAACACCTGCTGCAGAGGCGCGCGCCCGCGTTCGAGCTCCGCCAAGCCGGCCTGCGCTGACGTTGGCTTCAGCGACAAGAGCGAGAAGAAGCGGGAAAAGGATAAATCAACTGCGACGACGGCTCGAACTGGCATCGCGCTCCTTTAAGGTCCAGCCCCGTTGCTTGGCGGCGGGCATCTTTTATTTCGGAGTGTTGCCCCAGAGCAGTTGTTTGCCGGCATCCCATCACTAGACTTCGACCTGGGGCGAGGTCCGCATAGCGTCATAAGAACAATAAAGGTGGCTCCCAGGGGGGCAGATGGGACGTCGGCACACCCGTGGCGGCATTCCGTTCGTGTCTGCGCGAAGGCGCGGGGTCAGAACTGCGCTCTTCTTCACCGCGGTGATCGTTAGTCTGCTTCTCGTATGCCCAGAGGCATTCGCGCAAAGCGTGCCGCGCAATTTCGATGAGGAATACGCGCTCTACAAGAACACCGTCCAGGACATCATCGACGCCGGCAAGGCCAACCCGAAGTGTTGGACCCTTGACGCCCGCAATGGCTTGCTCGCCCGCATAGACAAAGCCATCTCCCTCATCAAGGAATTTGCTTTCCACGAAGGGATAAAGGTCACCAAGTACTCGCTCAGCAAATTCGTCAATCCGCAGTTGACCGAGTTGAAGAAGCCCCCCTCGCAATTTGGCGAGATGGCGGGCTTGGCAGGCTGGACCAATCTCATGGTCGGGCACCTCGCTTCTCTGCGCCGGAAAATCCTGGACATGCCGATCTGTAAACCTGCGCCGCCGCCGAAAGAAGTGGCGCCGCAATGCCCGGCGCCGGCCAACAAAGAGGCGGCGATTGACGCTCTCAAGGCAAGCCTGAAGATGCTCTGGGAGAAGGCTCCGCTCGGGTCGGAGACCTACACCAAGGGAGACCTGATGAACCGAATTGGAGAGATTTAGGCACAGGAGTAGCAATTGGATCAGGAGATCAAGAAGGTCGAGGAAAATCCCGGCCTGGTGCCGCAGGGCGAGCATCCGGGCACGTATCTCGACAAGCTCAAGGCGCGCAAAAAGAAGCACGAGGAGAACCTGAAGACTCTGAACGAGATGCTGGAACTGTTGAACAGGATCGACGCCCTGGCGAGCTATGAGAGGTGCCCGGAGACCGGCCTGTACGCGGGACTGGAAGGCTTCAACAATTGGGGCCGGCTACACACGACCGAGCGCGAGGCCGAAACGGAAGAAGTCACGCACGAGTTCACCGACAATCAGGGGCGGCGTTGTCGTGGGCTACAATTTCAGACCCTTCGGCAACGCCATAGTAGTCGGGCCGTTCGGCTCGTTCGATTGGCTCGACGAGACCATCAAGCGCACCTTTGGCGGCGGGTCGTTTGTCGGCACGCAATCGAATTGGGTCGCGACGGTCGGCGGCAAGGCCGGCGTGGCGACGCCGGCTGGCCTCTTCCTTTAGGGTTAGCGGGAGCGGGGTGGCTGAACACCGAACTCAACGTCAAATTCGCCACGGCGCCATCGCGCACCACCACAGTGCCAGGCTTCACCTTGGGTGGTGGCGGCGAATATCAGCCGAGCGCGCTTCGCATTTTCGGCGAGCCGATGTCGGTGTTCTTGCAGTATCAGCACAGCTGGTGGCAGGACGCCGACTTCAACAGGCCCGCCTCTTCGCCCAACTTCAACTACACTTTCAAGCGCGACGACGACACGATCAAGTTTGGCCTGAATGTCTATCTCGGTCACTGACGACCAAATCCCCGCGTAGGCCCGCCTCAGCCCACGAGCAACAATAACGCGCTTTTCTTAACCGCTGCGGCGGCGAGTGCCTCAATTGATCCCAAGATCGCTCCCTTCTCGTCATGAAATGAGCGCCTTCATGCGGCGAATCGGTTCCCTTCAGCCCGAAATTCCCCAACGAACTGAAGGAGATGTGAGTTGCGGATTCGTTGTTTCTTGTTCACGCTTGTCCTCCTCGCGGGCTCGACGCCGGTGCATGCCTCGCTCGGCGTTCTGCCCCAGTGCGTTCCTCCAACTCAGGATCTGTCGACGACGACCGCCGAAGCCAAAACACCCCTGCCTGAGCTTCCTCGGGTCATTACGAGCACCGACCCCGAGGATCGCGACTACCTGATCAGGACGATCGCCTTCGAAGCGGGCGAGGAGCCCGACGAGGGCAAGGCCGCCGTCGCTCATGTCGTTCTCAATCGGGAGCGGAGCGGCAGATGGGGCGAGAGCATCAGGGAGGTCGTGACGCGTCCTTGGCAGTTCGAGCCATGGATGACGCGGCGCAAGCAGATGGCGGCGCTTTCGCCAAGCGATCCCCGCTATCGCGACGCGGCTAGGATTGCCGATGCCGTTCTTTCCGGAGAAATTCCGGATCCGACCGTGGGCGCCACGCACTTCCTCAATCCGACGATCGTGCGGAAGCGGCGAGGGGGCTCGCTCCCTGAGTGGGCGCGCGGCGAGGGGCAGCCCATCGGCCAGCATACTTTCTACGCGCCGAACGGAGGCGTACCGGCAATGGAACAAATCGAAATGCCGATCGATGCTGCCGATGTGTCTCTTTCGTGCTCGGGCCAGGAAGCTGAGAAAGTCCCGGACGAAGGCTTGATGACACTCGCGGATCGGGGCTGACAGCGAATGCACGCCTTGCTACGAATCGTGGCAACCTACTGGTGTGGATCGGAGTTCAAGCTCTGGCGGCGTGCTCACGCGCGTCAGCCCTGGGGAGAAAACACGTGAAACCCTTGGCGGTGCTTTTCCTGATCATCTTCAGTGCGGTTGCAGGCCAGGCATTCGCCGAGGACGCTACGCCCCAACCGTTGACGCGGGCAGATTGCGAGAAGGAGCAGGGATGGTCGTGGAGCGAGCCCGCCAATGTCTGCGAAGTCTCGTCGCAACAGGCGGCTACGGCTAGGGCACAGCCTCTCACGAGAAGCGATTGCGATCTCGCCGGGATGGCGTGGAACGACAGGGCGCTCGTTTGCGAGGAGAAATCCAAAAGCGCCGCACGCGCCGGCGACGTGAAAGGGACAAATCCGGTGGCATCGTCGATCCTCATCAACATCGACAAGTCCACGCAGCACATGACCGTCTTCGTCGATGGCGTGCAGAAATATCGACTGGCCGGTTTCGACGGGCAAGCGCGGCTATTCCACGCCATCCGGAACTTTCACGCCCACCTCGATGAACGAGATCTGGTACAGCAAGCAATGGGACAACGCTCCCATGCCGCATGCCATCTTCTACATGAAGGACGGACACGCGATTCATGGCAGCTACGAGGTGAGGAATCTTGGCAAGCCTGCGTCGCATGGCTGCGTGCGCATCTCGCCGCAGAATGCCACGCTTCTCTATGCGCTGGTGAAGGCGAACGGCTTGGAGAAGACGCAAGTGGTGCTGAGCGGCGAGACGCCCGGCGGCGAGAGCAAGGTCGCGAGTTCGGGCAAACCTCGGAACCCGGCGCGGATATTACTTGTTTGACGACAACCAGCCCCGGCAGCGCGGAGGCTTTTTCAGGCGCTTGTTCGGCGCTCGATAGCCGATAGCCGCTCCTCAAAGCGCTGCTCGAGCCGCTCAATCCGGAAACCTGTATGGAGGATCGGAGCAGGGCTACACGGATTATCCGGTGCTGCGCTCGGTTGCTCCGCATGCCTGCTATTGAGGCGCGGAAGGGGCGTGGGGGTAAGTCGGCGTAGCCGGAGGCTCCCGGCGCCCGGTCAGTCCTGCTTCTCGGGCTCGAAGGTCGTGCCGGGGATCTTGTCGCATTCGGCCTTGGTCATCTCGAGGAAGCCCTGGCCTTTGCAGGCGTTGGTGCCGCTGCAGCCGTTCGCCGAGCACGCGCTCTGGCCTTTGCAGGCGTTCGCTCCCATGCATCGCCCTTTCGCATCGTCCGCGTAAGCGGGACCGCTTTGGGCCGGGATGGCGGCGACGAGTGCGGCGACGGCTATCGCGATGCTGACGCCGGATTTTTTGACAGGCTTCATGATCACCTCTTGAACTCTGTTATTGTAGCCGTGTCAGCCCAGAGTTTGAAAGGAGGTGGCCATGCCAAAGCATTCAAGGAATTGCCGTCGCCGCGCCGCTCTCAATCTCGCCGTTGCCTCGGTCTTTTGCCGCGGGGCCGGCCTTCGCCGCGCAGGAACTTAAGATGGTCGAGCACGCGACGACCGACGCCGTCACCGACACGGGCGCTTCGGGCGACAGTGCCGGCGACGTCCTCACCTTCGCCAACGAAGTCTATGACGCCGACGACAAGGACAAGATCGGCGGCGACCAGGGCATCTGCTTCCGCACCGTGGTCGGCAAGGCGTGGGAGTGCTTCTGGACGCTCTCGCTCGACAAGGGCCAATTGACGGTCGAGGGACCGTTCTACGATGCGGGCGACTCGGTGCTCGCCATCACCGGCGGCACCGGAGAGTTCGCAGGCGCCCAGGGCGACATGCTGCTCAGCGCCAGGGTACCGACGGCAAGGCCTATTATTTCACCTTACCGGATCAAGTGACGATCCGGCGCCCCTGACCAATCTTGGCTGTGCCGTGCGGCTTGCCGCTCTCGCCATCGCAGTTCTGTGTGCGCAGCCTGTATTCGCCGCGACACCGACTGCGGTGGCGACCTTCACCTGCAAGGGCGGCAAGACGATCGGCGCCAGCTTCTATGCCGACAAGGTCGAACTCAAGCTGAGCGACGGACGAAGCTTGAGCCTGCCGCAGGCGATGTCGGGATCCGGCGCGCGCTATGCCAACAAGGACGAGAGCTTCGTCTTCTGGAACAAGGGCAACACCGCCTTCATCACCGAAGGGGCGGCGGGCGAGGAGACCTATTCGGACTGCGTCACCAAATAGCGCGGGTCGACCGCATATCGCTTGTTAATGCGAGGCTCGTCGTGCCTTGCCTCAGCCGGTTCCGCTCAACTAGTGCAGGTAGAATAAGGCGTTCTCACTCGGTGCTTGCATTAGGTCTGGGGAAGGCCTACGGTTTCAGAACTGGCACGCCGCCCCCAGGCGATGACGGTAAAGATTACCGTGCCGATTCTGAGCACGCCTCCTTTTCCGAACATCTCAGCACGCCGAGCACCAATTCACGCTCGAGGCCCGCGGCTTTCCAGCCTGCGAAACATCGCCGGTGCTTTTAACCCCAAGAGGTATGTTCATGACCGCCACCTTGAATCCACAAACAGCTGCCGACCCGGCCCGCGCCACCTACCGTGCCGAGATGGCCCAACTCGGCCAACTCGGTCTCGACACGACCATTCCGGAGGGCATGCGGGCCCTTGCCGAGAAGACGGTAGCGCAGAGCCGTGAGGCGTATGACCGCTCTAAGGATGCCTTCGAAGCCTCCTTGACGGCGTTCGAGACGTCGTTCGACGCCGCCGGTCAAGGCGCTGCCGCGTTCAACCGCAAGTTCGTCGACATCGCCCGCCGCAATGTCGATGCGACCTTTGACTTGGCCGAGACCCTGACGGGCGCAAAGAACTTCGCTGACATGATGGAGTTGCAGGCGGCCTTCTGGCGCAAACAGTTCCGCGTGTTGACGGCGCAAGCAGAAGAGGTCCGCACCCTTTCGACCAAGGTGACGGCTGATGCGAGTGAGCCGCTGAAGGCACACTTGGCGCAACGGCATGGATGAGCTCAGGTCGAACCCTGGATTCATCGATGACGACATGGACAACCAGCAGGACCGTCACGTTCCATCGACCCTTCTACCTGAAGGGCGTTGATCGTCTCCTGCCGCCTGCGAACTATCGAGTGGTCACCGACGAAGAGCTGATCGAGGGTCTGTCGTTTCCGGCTTACCGTCGGGTATGGACCGGCATCTTCGTGCCGGCGCCATCGGGATCCGCGGTAGAGATGGCGACTATCGATCCTGCGGATCTCCAAGCGGCGCAGGAACAAGACGCAGCGATGCCCAATTCTGAACCGGCCACCGCTCGATAATTTTGGAAACTTTGAAAGGACGCAACTCTATGCGCGCTATTCTACATGCCAAGTTTGGCGGTCACCTCGCCAAACTTTCCCCCACTTCTGAAAGGGCTCCTCATACAAGCCCCAGTCCGCAACTGCACGATTCCACCGTCGACGGGTTTGAGGCCGCGCTGACCAAAGCGCGATCTGCTTGGCGAGCAAGCAGGGGCGGGACCCGGACTGCTACGTGCAATGCCCGCATGGTGCGTCGTCCGTAGAGACTTCGTAAGCCCGTCGAAAATCGCCTGCGCTGTAAACCCGAGAGAGAGACCATGAAGAATGCAAATCCCCAAGCTGCCGCCAAGCAAGACCGCGAGGCGTATCGCGACGTGACGGCTCAACTCGGTCTCCTCGGGCTCGATCCCGCTATCCCGGAGGGCGTACGCGATCTTGCCGAGAAGACTGTGGCGCACACGCGCGAGGCCTGTGACCGCTCGATGGATGCATTCGATGCGTCCGTCGCGGCGTTTGAAACGTGCTTTATCGCTGCGGGGAAAGGTGCCACCATGTTCAACCGCAAGATCATTGATATCGCCAGGCGCGACGTAGATTCCAGCTTCGACTTGGCGACGAGCTTGGCGGGAGCCAAGGGCCTCTACGACATGGTGAAGTTGCAGGCGGCCAATTGGCGCAAGCAAGTCGATGCGCTGACGGCCCAAGCGGAAGAAGTCCGCGCGCTTTCGGTCGAAGTGACGGCAGCTGCTGCGGCGCCGATCAAGGCGATAGGTCGTAACTAGAACCGAGGCAGGAGTATCTCATTGACGCATCACAGCATCGTGCTGGAGCCGGATGGTCCCGGCTCCTACAGGTTCAAATTCGCGACCGAGCGGGGCGAGATTTCCGGCCGGGTGCGGGTGGCACTGGAAGGACCGCCCGATAACCGTTCCGAGGCCGACCAAGAGCAAGCCGCGCTGAACCAAATCCTGGCGCTCTCGAGAGAGTTCGCCCAGTCCTGTGGCGATTAGCCGACAGTAAGGAGCCTCTTGGCTTGATGGACGAAATCGAGGTTACCCGCAACGGCCGGACCAATCAGTTCTCGATCACGCTGGTCCGGGGCGGCGACACGATACGATGCATGGTCTCAGTAGCCTTGGGGGGCACGGTGGACGAACGCTCAGATGGCGAGAAACACAGGGCTGCCCTTTCCAAGGCCAAGGCCCTCGCCAAGGCTCTCGATTCAGCCATCGAGAGTTCGTGATGGCCTTAAACACGAACCGGACTACGCAAAAGAAGACTGCCGTTCGCCGAGGCGGTCGCTCTCCGCGCCGGCGCTCGTGTTGCATCAAAGATTGCAATGAGAGAAAGTCTCCGGTTCCGCACACACTCTAACAAGTATTTCTGAAAATATACTGTAGAAAAGCTTGGCCAAAATCGAACTGATAAGAATGTTTTCGAGGGAATTATTTTATTTATGGCTTGTATATTCTCCGCAAGCGGCGTATATAACATAATCAATTTGGATGATCGTCATCCAAAAACGATAAGACTACGTAATCGGAGAAAAAAATGGAAAATTCAAACACATCCAATTCAAACAGCGCCCCGCAGAATACTGATCAGAAAGGCGCAGTCTTGAAGGAAATCTGTTCGAAGTGGAGCAAGTTCTCAGAGCAGGACGTCGCTGCGATGAAGGGCAAGGCCGATCTCGTATCGCAGGTCGTGACCAAGTACGGGCTCCCCCAGATCCAAGCCCAGAGTGAGGTCGAGGCCCTGTTGAAGGGCCGTCAGATCGGCGCGGGCGCCTAGACAACGATCCCTCCGAGGCTGCTGCTTTTAGGGGTGGCCTCGGGGCGATACTTCCCCATTGGAGAGAAGGCTTCACAATGAGACCTTTGCATGAGCCTTCCGGGCATAGCTTCAACACCGGGAACGAGGTGCGACTCTGCAAGCGCTTTCCGGCGCGGAAGGCTGCCTCTGGTCCATACAAAGTCGTTGCTCAACTTCCTGAGCGGGATGGACAGTTCCAATACCGCATAAAAAGCGGCTGTGAGCCTTTCTACCGCACCGTTGCAGAAAGCGAGCTTGAGCTTGACGGAGGAGCAACGGTCACCAGCGACCTCATCCCCAGTCAAGTGCCCCGCAGTCCGGCATTCGGGCAATGAGCTTGAGGATGGACGAGCGGCGATGCACGGAGCGACAATCTCGATGCAATGCTTAGTGTGCGCTGGCGAAGCCAGGGACCGCACCCCACAGAATTTCGACGGCTACGTGATTGAGTGCCCGATCTGCGGCAACTACGAGGTCGCTGGCGGCGCAGGGGACAGATTAGAGAACGCCTCTATGCAGGACCGCGCCGCCGCGCTGGCAAAAGCTCAGTCGCTCAAAGGCGTCGCGAGATGGCCAACGATCAAAAACATCTGCTTCTGATCCCGAAAAACGCTCCGTCCGATGTCAGGGTGCTCTAGGCTGGCGGATCAGCGGCTTAGGGCGATCGGTTCAAGGCAATGCAGCGCGGCCGGCGCCCCGCCATCGCTGGCCCGCGTCACCTCGTCTCGCCCGGGAGCATCCCGGTTTCGGATAAAATTGCCGCGGCACTTGAGACGCATAATAAATTTTGTAATCTGCGGCCCCTATTGTTCGCCCCACGCTTTGCGGCTTCTTCTCATCCGAAAGAAAACCACATGCCTCGTTTGTCTGCTCGTACGCTCACGGCTTGCTGCATCGGTCTCTTCTCGCTTGCCGCCCATTCCGGGCCTGGCATGGCGGTCTATTTGCGCAGCTACTACACCGAATATGAGGTGACGCTCGATTGCACCGATAAGGAGCATCTCAGCGCGGCCGACGCGGAAGCGGCCAAGGACGCCATGGCGAAGATCGAGGCCTACTATCTCAAGCGCGACTCCTCCATCAACAAGGACAAGGTGATGAAGCAGGCCGTCGCCAACAAGGATCAGGCCTTCAAGATGATGAAGGAGACGACCAAGGTCGACGCCCGCCAGTTCTGCCGCGCGTCGTTGAACGACCTCATCAGCAAGCTTCGTGAGATCGACGCCGACGCCACCCCGGTGAAAAAAAGCGGCTCCTGACGACGCTTTCCCCGGTTTTCCGCCTTTCGCGCAGCCCTTTCACCTGAAAGAGATCATGGTGGCCTAAGGGGCTCCTCTCGCGCTATTTTCGCGACCGTCGCGAGGGAGACGGGATGCGCCGGGGGTACCTGATCGCCGTCCTTTTATGCGCGGCTGAAGCATGTGCTTTGGCGGCGACGTTGCCCGCACGTGCCGAGGATCAAGGCGCGCAGACCCTTTCACCGCCGTCGCTGACACCGACCCTGCAGCCGCCCACGCCCGCGCCAGTGCCCACTCAGGGACAGGAGCCCGCCGCCGCGGAGCCGGTCTCGCCATCGCCCGAGCCGGCTACGCCCCAGACTGTGCCGCAAGACCAGCCGCCGCTCGCTGCGGCGCCGGAGCCTTCCGATCCGGTGGTTGCGATCATGCGCTCAAAGCTCGCCGATCCCACCTTGCGCAAGGGGGCCAACCCAGACGACCTCGCCGCGCTCGAAGCCCTTTACGGGGCGAGGGGCGGGGGTCCGTTGTGGGTGACCGACATGGGCTTTTCGGCGCGAGGGCAGGCGGCCATCTTCGAGATCGCGAAGGCCGACGATTGGGGGCTTCAAGCCTCGTCCTTCGAGCTGCCTGATGCCGGCGCTCTGCCGGCCAGCAAAGACGCCGAGGCTCTTGCTGAGCTCAAGCTCGATCTCGCCATTTTGAAATATGCCCGCTTTGCCCGCGGCGGCCGTTTCGATCCCTCGACTATCAGCAAGCTGTTCGATCAGGTCCCGCAGTTGCGCGACCCGAAGGTCGTCCTCGCCGAGATCGAGACCGCGCCGTCACCCGATCTCTATCTCCGGTCGCTCCATCCGAAGCACGAGCAATTCGCGCGGCTTCGCCAGGCTCTTCTCGAGGCGCGTGAAGGAGGCATGATCGGCGGCAAGCCCGTGACCGACCGCGACATCAAGAAGATCGTCATCAACATGGAGCGCTGGCGCTGGATGCCCGAGGACCTCGGCAGCCTTTATGTGTGGAACAACTCGCCCGAATTCATGGTGTACATCGTCAAGGACGGCAAGCCGATCTTTGGCGACAAGATCCTGGTCGGCACGCTGGCCTACGCGACGCCGGTCTTCACCGCGGACATGAAGACCATCGTGTTCAACCCCGATTGGAATGCGCCGGAGACCGTGGTCAAGGAGAATCTCCTGCCGCCTTTGCGCGACGGGAACCTCTCGATCCTGAAGGTGCACAAGCTCTCGGTGAGCCTGAACGGCACCCCCGTCGATCCGGCGCGCGTCGATTGGGGCCGGGTCAACATTCTCGCTTACACCTTCAGCCAGAAGGCGGGGCCCGAGAACGTACTGGGCAAGGTGAAGTTCCTCTTCCCCAACAAGCACACCGTCTACATGCACGATACGCTCGCCTATCGGAAGAAGTACTTCCAGAAGCCGATGCGCGCGATCGGGCATGAATGCGTGCGCATGGAGAAGCCGCAATCTTTTGCCGAGGTGCTTCTTGCCCAGGATCAAGGATTGTCTTCGAGCCAGGTGAAGGAGCTGTGGGACAACGCCATCAACAAGCCGGTCTCGATCGAGCACAAGATCCCGGTGCACATGGTCTATTTCACGGCCGTGGCCGACGATGGCGGCAAGGTCTCGTCCTTCGCCGACCTCTACGGGTTGGACAATAAGATGGCCACCGCTTTGTTCGGCAGCGCCGCCGGCTTCCCGGAGCCCCCGCCAGAAAGCAGATTGTCGGAGGAGGAGGCTGAGGCAGAGGCGTCCACACCCTCCACCTCGCGGCAAAACCGAACCGCCGCCTCGCATAACGACATCGCCGGATCCTTGGGCTTTATCGGCGAATAGGCTCGCGGCGCGCCGGCAATGCCGCGTCATTCCGGCGACGGACAAAATCAAGTATTCTCCGGGCGATCAGGCTTCCAGGGAGGTAACAATGCGAGCGTCAACTGCTCTTGCGTCGGTCGGTCTTGCCGGCGTCCTCTTCGTGCTCGTAGGGATCGCATCCGCGCGCGCCGATGTGTGCTTCGATCTGTGGGTCCAGCGCAACTCGATCTACAAGGCCTACGGCTATTGCTTCAAAACGCAGAAGGCCATCAACTATTTCGGCAATGCCGGCTGCCAGTACGATTACGAGGGCGATATTCCCTTTTCTCACGCCGACAAGGCCACAGTGCTTGCCATCAAGAAGAGAGAGCGCGCTCTCGGCTGCCTCTAGGCCAGCAACGAGGCGCGCAACCTTAAGGGGCGACGATGAGCCGTCTGCTTGCGGGGCTCGCGTCTCGCGGCGGTGCTCGCCGACGTCACTAAGAGCGTCGAGCAGCGCTAAGGCTGCACAGAATGAGACTGAACAATCCTGGGAGGATCACATGCTGCATTCATCAGTGAAGATCGGAAGGCGGAGAGGGCGGATAGGACTTGCGGCTGTCGCCGCCTTGTCCATCGCTGCCGCCGGCGCGACCCTGCTCGTCTCGCCCGCCCCTGCGCGCGCCAATTGCTACGAGCTGATCGGCTGCACCAACAAGGACTATTTCAAGACCTCGCAGCTCAAGCAGCTGAGCTGCCAGATCCTGTGGGAGGTGCGCAACACGATCTACAAGGAGAATGGCTACTGCTTCCACACCCAGAAGGCCATCGCCGCTTTCGGCAATGCGGGCTGCAAATTTGACGACTCGGGCGACGTGCCGCTCAACGCCGCCGAGCGCCACAATGTGCTTGCCATCAAGAAGGTCGAGGCCAAGAAGGGCTGCTGACGTCGTCTCTGAGGTCAGGCGTCCTGCCAATAGGGCTTGGCGCGCAAGCGCTTCAGCCACGCGGCGATGTTCTCGTAGGGAGAGATGTCGAATTTGAGCAGGTCGGGCGCGCGGTCGAAGCGTGGCCCGACGGCGAAATCGGCAACGCTGAGCGCCCCGACAATGTAGTCGCGATCCTCGAGCTGCTTGTCGAGCACGGGGAGGTAGCGGTCGATCCGCGCACGCGCGTCGGCCATGATGCCGGGGTTGTTGCCTGGCTGCTTCAGCACCATCGGCTTGATGATGAGCTCCCAGGCGAGCGCGTCGATCGCGGCCTCAGGGCCGGACACCCACCAGAACAGCCATTGATCGATCAGGGCCTCGGTCTTTGCGTCCCTGCCTCCAAGCCCGGTCTCCGGATGTTTGGCGGCGAGATATTTGAGGATCGCCGGCGATTCCCACAGCACGAACCCGTCCTCCTCGAGTGTCGGCACCTTGCCGTTAGGGTTCTTGGCCAGGAAGTCGGCCGAGCGCGTTTCCCCGATGCGCGGATCACATGCGACCGTGTGCAAGGGGATGCCAAGCTCCGCCGCAAGCAGGCGGACCTTGCGTGAGTGCGGGGATTCCCTGACCTCGTAGAGGGTGATTGTCATGGCCGGCTTATAGCATGGTGAAGCGAGCCTAAGATTGAGGCGATTCGCCCCGACCTCCCGTCCGGGCGGCCGCGGATATGTCCGTCCGGACACATTTTCGCGAGCGGGCGTGGTTAACCCGTCCGTGCGGCGCGAACATGACGCCGAAGTCGCTTGCAAACGGCCAAGGGGCTGCTATCCCGTTACTTTCTTGCGCCGGTTGGGGCGCAATTTTGCCCTCACCCAAGGTTAAAGACGCACTCAAATCGGGCCCGTCGTGGGAACCCGGGGGGCAGCCAAGGCCATGGTCAAACGCTTCGTCATTGCCGCCATCATCGTCGCCGTCTTCCTCGGCGGGGTTGGCTATTTCAACCTCGTGTTCAAGCCGAAGATGATCGCCGAGTTCATTGGCAAGATGGCGCCGCCGCCAGTCACCGTGACGGCCGAGAACGCGATCACCGAACATTGGATCGACAGGGTCCACTCGATCGGCACGCTGCTCGCGATCGAGGGGGTCGACGTGTCGCCGCAACTCGCCGGCCAGGTCACCGAATATTTCTTCGACTCAGGCGACGACGTGCAGAAGGGCGCCAAGCTCGTTAAGCTCGACACTTTGGTCGAGGAAGCCGACCTCGCGAACAACAAGGCTACGCTGCTCCAGGCCACTCTCGACTTTGACCGCCAATCGAAGCTCGTAAAGCAGGGTGCGGTTTCGCAAGCCACGCTCGATGCAACCATCGCCAAACGCGACTCGGCGCAGGCTGCAGTGGCGAAGATGGAGGCGATCATCTCCGAGAAGACCATCACCGCGCCGTTCGCCGGCAGACTAGGGCTGCGACGGGTTGAGAAGGGGCAATACGTCACGGCCGGGCAGGCTCTCGTCTGGCTTCAGTCGCTCGATCCGATCTGGGTCGACTTCCCGGTGCCAGAGGATGACATGGGAAAGTTCAAGGAAGGCTCGCCGATCGAGATCACGGTCGATGCTTTCCGTGGCGAGGTGTTCAAGGGCGAGGTCGAGGCCTTCGATGCGCGGCTCTCCTCGGACTCGCGCACGCTCATGGTGCGGGGCCGCATCCCCAACCCCGACCGCAAACTGCTGCCGGGCATGTTCGCCAATGCCGCGGTGCTGGCCGGCGAGCCCAAGGATGTGGTGACAGTGCCGCGCACAGCGCTCACCTATACACTTTACGGCGACAGCGTCTGGGTGGTGAAAGAGGGGGTGCCTGAGCCGACGCCGCCGGCGCCGACCGCCTCGAGCGAAGGGGTCACTTCGGCGATTGCTGCCGATGCCCCGCCGGCCGAGCCTAAGCTCACCGTCGAGCGAAGATTCGTGCGCGTCGGCGCCACGCAAGGCGACCGGATCGCCATCCTCGAAGGCGTGAGCACCGGCGAGGAGGTCGTGACCAGCGGCCAGCTCAAATTGCAGCCGGGCGCCGCCATCAAGATCGACAACAGCCAGGCGTTGAAGCCGCCCGCGGAGCTGCCGAAGCAGTAATCCGCCCATGCATTTCACCGATCTCTTCATCAAACGGCCGGTGCTTGCCAGCGTGGTCAGCCTCATGATCCTGCTGATCGGGTCGTGGGCGGGCTTCAAGCTGCCGATCCGGCAATATCCCGAGCTGTCGAACACGACGATCACGGTCCTTACGACCTATCCTGGCGCCAACGCCGATCTCATCCAGGGCTTCATCACCGTGCCGATCCAACAGGCGGTGGCGAGCGCCGAAGGGATCGACACGCTCACCGCCTCCTCGACCCAGAATGCGAGCACGGTCACGCTCAACCTGAAGCTCGACGCCGACCCAGACCGGGCGATGACCGACGTGTTGTCGAAGATCGCCCAGGTGAAGAGCATCCTGCCGCGCGAGGCGAACGATTCGGTCGTCACCAAGCAGACGGGGGAGGGCTATGCGCTGATGTATCTCTCCTTCAACTCGAAGGTGATGACCTCGTCGCAGATCAGCGACTATCTCAACCGCGTGGTGCAGCCGAAGCTGCAGACCATCAACGGCGTGGCCAACGCGCAGATCCTCGGCGGGCAGACCTTCGCCATGCGCATCTGGCTCGATCCCGACCGCATGGCCTCGCTCGGCGTGACCCCGCTCGACGTGCGCGTGGCGCTTGCCGCCAACAACTTCACCTCCGCGCCGGGCCAGGTGAAGGGCGATTTCGTGCAGACCAATATCGACGCCAAGACCTCGCTCGACGACCCCGCGGCGTTCGGGAGGCTGGTGGTGATGGGCCGCGGCGACTCGCTGGTCCGCCTGTCCGACATCGCCGAGATCGAGCTTGGGCCGCAAAGCTCAGATTCTTCCTCGGTATTCGACGGGCTCAAGGCCGTGTTCATCGGCGTGTACGCGACGCCGACAGCGAACCCGCTGACCGTAATCACCAACGTGCGCAACGCCTTCCCCGAGGTTCAGCGGGAGTTGCCGCCGGGGCTCGATGCGGCGATCGCCTATGACGCGACCAATTTCATTCGCGCCTCTCTGTGGGAGGTGATGAAGACGCTGGCCGAGGCGGCGATCATCGTCATCGTGGTCATCTTCCTCTTCCTCGGCAATCTCCGTTCGACCATCATTCCCATCGTCACCATTCCGCTGTCACTGATCGGCGTGCTCGCGGCGCTTGCTGCGCTCGGCTACTCGATCAATCTGATGACGCTGCTCGCGCTCGTTCTCGCCATCGGGCTCGTGGTCGACGACGCTATCGTCGTGGTCGAGAACATCTACCGGCATATCGAGGAAGGAAAGCGGCCGCTCGATGCCGCACTGATGGGCGCGCGCGAGATTGTCTATCCGGTCATCGCCATGACCATCACGCTCGCGGCCGTGTTCGCCCCGATCGGCTTCGTCTCAGGCCTTACCGGTACGCTGTTCCGCGAGTTTGCCTTCACGCTGGCGGGCGCGGTCATCGTGTCTGGCATCATTGCCATCACGCTCTCGCCGATGATGTGCTCGAAGCTGCTCAAACCTCATTCAGGCAACGGCGGCGGGCTCACGGGCTGGCTCGATCGCAGATTCGAGAGTCTCAAGGGCCGCTATCAGCGGCGCCTGCACCGGACCCTCAATTATCGCCCGGTGACCATCCTCGTGCTGCTCGGGCTGATCGCCGGCAGCGTGCTCATGTACATGACGACGCAGAGAGAGCTTGCGCCGGAGGAGGACCAGGGCATCCTCTTCACCCTGGTCAAGACGCCGCAATACGCCAATCTCGATTATCTTGAGGACGCGACCCAGCGGCTCTATCAGGCCTACAGCACGATCCCCGAGAAGGAGCACGTCTTCACCATCAACGGCATGGGCGACGTGCACCAGGCCTTCGCCGGCATTCTGCTCAAGCCATGGGGAGAGCGGACGCGCAATCAGAAGGCGATCCTCCAGGAGCTGTCGCCGCGCATCTCGAGCCTGCCAACGGCGCTCGCGCTCTCCTTCTCGCCGCCCGCGCTGCCCGGATCGACGGGCGGACCGCCGGTGCAGTTCGTCATCACCACCACGCACGACTTCCGCCAGCTCGCCGACGTTCTCGCCGATGTCGAGAAATCGGCGCGCGAGAGCGGTCTCTTCATCTTCTCTGACTCGGACTTGAGATTCGAGACGCCGCAGATCGAGTTCCATATCGACCACGACAAGGCGAACCGGCTCGGCATCACCATGGCCGATATCGGCAATTCGCTCGCCACTCTGCTCGGCGGCAACTACATCAACCTGTTCGATCTCTATGGACGAAGCTACCAGGTGATCCCGCAGGTGCCGCGCGAGTACCGGCTGAACGAGGATTGGTTGACGCGCTATCAGATCCGCACGAGCGCCGGCACCTTGGTGCCGCTCTCCAACGTCGCGACGGTGAAGAGGACGGTGCAGCCGAACGCCCTCACCAATTTCCAGCAGCTCAACTCGGCGACGCTATCTGCCGTGCCGTTTCCGGGCCGGACGGTGGGCGAAGCCATCGACTTCCTCAAGAAGAAGGCCGAGAGCTTCCCCGAGGGCTTCACTTACGACTTCCAGGGCGAGAGCCGGCAGTTCGTGCAGGAAGGCAACACGCTCGTCTATACCTTCATCTTCGCGCTGATCATCATCTTCCTCGTGCTCGCCGCGCAATATGAGAGCTTCCGCGACCCGCTCATCATCCTGATCGCGTTGCCGTGCTCGATCTTCGGCGCGCTCATTCCGCTCAATGCCGGGCTCGCCACCATCAACATCTATACCCAGATCGGGCTCGTTACCCTGATCGGGCTGATCTCGAAGCACGGCATCCTGATGGTCGACTTCGCCAACAAGCTACAAGTGAACCAGGGCTATGGGCGGCGCGAGGCGATCGAGCATGCCGCGGCGATCAGGCTCCGGCCGATCCTCATGACCACCGCGGCGATGGTGGTGGCCATGGTGCCGCTCCTCATCGCGCGGGGCGCGGGCGCCGCAAGCCGCTTCGACATCGGCGTGGTCATTGCCGCCGGCATGACCATCGGCACGCTGTTCACCCTGTTCGTGACGCCTGCGGTCTATAGCTATCTCGCCCGCGACCATCAAAAGGCGAAGGAGCGCGACCGCGCCGCGGAGGCGCTCGCCCATGTCGCGCACGAGCCCAAGCCCGAGACGCTCGCCGAGGAAGACGCCGAGGCGGAAGCGGGGATGCTGTTCCCGGGCGAGCCAGGGCCTACCGATGGAGCCCTTTCGCCGGAAGCGCGTGCGATCGGCTCCGCGGCAGCCGCCGTGGTGGATGCACCCCATGACCGCCGCCTGAGCAGGCGGGAGCGGCGGCGGAGGCGGCTCGCGCCAGCGGCCGAATAGGGAAACGGCGGTTAATCCGCCTATCGCCCAGTTTACTCGCCCCGCAGCAGCCTCTAGAAAGCCCTGGCGCAAGAGGGCTATCGTTCAGCCTTGAACCGCGATAGCGCTTTTCAGTCTTGTTCGGCATGGTCTTGTCGGAGAGCCGGTTCCCGCCTTTCCGAAGGTCATGCTCCATGGGCGGGGACCATATGTTTTCGAAGCTTCTGATCGCCAATCGCGGCGAGATTGCCTGCCGCATCATCAGGACGGCGCGAAGGCTCGGGATCAAGACGGTCGCCGTCTATTCCGACGCCGACCGCGACGCGCTGCATGTGGACATGGCCGACGAGGCCGTGCCGATCGGCCCCTCTCATGCCGTGCATTCTTATCTCGACATCGGCAAGATCATCTCGGCCGCCAAGGCGACCGGCGCTGAGGCGATCCATCCGGGCTACGGCTTCCTATCGGAGAACCCCGCCTTCGCCCGCGCGCTCGAGGAGGCCGGCATCGTCTTCGTCGGGCCCAACGTCAAGGCGATCGAGGCGATGGGCGACAAGATCGAGTCAAAGAAGCTCGCGGCCAAGGCCAAGGTCTCGACCGTGCCAGGCCATCTCGGCGTGATCAAGGACGCCAAGGAGGCGGTCAAGATCGCGGACGAGATGGGCTATCCGGTGATGATCAAGGCCTCTGCCGGCGGCGGCGGCAAGGGCATGCGCGTCGCCTATAGCCGCAAGGAGGTGGAGGAGGGCTTCAACTCGTCGAAGTCCGAGGCGAAGTCGAGCTTCGGCGACGACCGCGTGTTCATCGAGAAATATGTCGAGGAGCCGCGCCATATCGAGATCCAGGTGCTCGGCGACAAGCACGGCAACGTCATCCATCTCGGCGAGCGCGAATGCTCCATCCAGCGGCGGAACCAGAAGGTCGTCGAGGAGGCGCCGAGCCCGTTCCTCGATGCGAAGACGCGCGAGGCCATGGGGGCACAAGCGGTCGCGCTCGCCAAGGCGGTCGGCTACGACACCGCCGGCACCGTCGAGTTCATCGTCGACAAGGACCGCAATTTCTATTTTCTCGAGATGAACACGCGCCTCCAGGTGGAGCATCCCGTGACCGAGCTCGTCACCGGGCTCGATCTCGTCGAGGAGATGCTGAACGTCGCCGCCGGCAAGAAGCTCGGCATCAAGCAGAAGGACGTGAAGCTCAAGGGCTCGGCCGTCGAGGTGCGCGTCTATGCCGAGGACCCGACGCGCAACTTCCTGCCGTCGACCGGGCGACTCGTCCGCTACCGGCCGCCGAAGCTCGGCATCGAGGGCGAGGTCATCACCCGGCTCGACTCTGGCGTCGAGGAGGGCGGCGAGATCAGCGTCTATTACGACCCGATGATCGCAAAGCTGATCACCTATGCGCCGAAGCGCCTTCAGGCCATCGATGCGATGGGGACCGCGCTCGATGCCTTCGCCATCGACGGCTTCCGCCACAACATCCCGTTTCTGTCCGTGTTGATGCGGAATGAGCGATGGCGCAAGGGGAGGCTCTCCACCAAGTTCATCGCCGAGGAATTTCCGGAAGGCTTCAAGCCGCCGACACCGGTCGGGCACGTGCGCGACGTGCTGGTCGCAGTCGCCGCTTCCATCGATCATATGAGCAATCAGCGCCGCCGCGCCATCACTCAGCAGATGCACGGCGAGCCGGTGCGTTTTGCCGAGAAGCGCATCGTCGAGCTTGGCGAGCAGCGCGTGCGGGTGACGGTGGCGGGTGCGCTCGACGGGAAGGCGCGGGTGTTCATCTACGGGGCCGACCATGCCGACCGGCGCGTCACGCTCGAATCCTCGTGGTGGTTCGGCATGCCCGTGTTCGAGGGGACGGTCGACGGGGTGCCCGTCGCGGTCCAGGTTCGCCCGATCCTCAACGGTTGTCATCTCACCTATCAGGGCGTTGAAGTCGCGACGCGCGTGTTCACCGAGCGCGAGACCGCGCTCGCTGCGCAGATGCCGGAAAAGATCCGCCCCGACATGTCGAAGTTCTTGCTCTGCCCGATGCCGGGGCTCGTCGTGTCGCTCGCGGTCAGCGAGGGCCAGGAGGTCGCGGCGGGAGACGCGCTTTGCGTGGTCGAGGCGATGAAGATGGAGAACGTGCTCAAGGCCGAGCGCGACGCCAAGGTGTCGAAGATCCTGGCCAAGCCCGGCGACAGCCTCAATGTCGATGCCGTGATCCTCGAATTCGCTTAAGAGATCGATCAACCTCGCTTCAGTATTAAGTTCGTCATGGCCGGGCTTGTCCCGGCCATCCACGTCTTCCATTCTTGGCCAAATCGCGGATGCCCGGCATAAGGCCGGGCATGACAGCCCTTAGGTTTGAGATGGCTGAAAACGCTCAAGAGACACGCGCCGTCACGGTGAGGATCGAAGGCCGGGTGCAGGGCGTCTATTACCGCGCCTGGACTTACGAGACCGCGCAGTCGCTTGGACTTGACGGCACGGTGCAGAACACGAGCGACGGCGCGGTCGAAGCGGTGTTCTCAGGGCCTGCCGTAACCGTGGCCAAGATGCTCAAGCTCTGCGAGCAGGGGCCAGAGGCTGCGCGCGTGACGAAAGTCACGGTCGTCCACGAGGGCGGCTCGGTCGCGCCCGGCTTCAAGGTGATCGCAACGGATCGCTGGCGCTGATGCTCGCCGCTCAGCCGAAGACCTCGGCGAAGGCGGAGCGGAGCGCGCGATCGACGGCCGCCATGTCGGTCTCGGCGCCGAGCGCGGCCAGGCTCGTCACCTTCACATCTTCTAGGCCGCAAGGCACGATGCCGGAGAAATGCTCGAGCTCGGGAGCGACGTTGAGACTGACCCCGTGCAGGCTCACCCAGTGCCGCACGCGCACCCCGATGCTTGCGATCTTGGCGCCGCCGGCGAAGATGCCGATTGCGCCGTCACGCCGCTCGCCTTCGACGCCGAGGCGGGCCAGCGTCGCGATCAGCCAGTCCTCGAGCGCGGCGACGAAGGCGCGGACGTCGCGGCCGCGCTGCGTAAGGTCGAGCATCACATAAGCCACGCGCTGGCCGGGGCCGTGATAGGTGAAGCGGCCGCCGCGGCCTGTCCGGTACACGGGAAAGCGCCCCTCATCGAGGAGCTCGCTCGCCTTGGCGCTGGTCCCGGCCGTGTAGAGGGAAGGGTGCTCGAGCAGCCACACGCACTCGCTCGCGCCTCCGTCGGCGATGGCCGCAACGCGGCCGTCCATGACCGCGAGCGCGTCGGGATAGGGCACCGGCGCGTTGCTTGTGAGCCACTCGACCCGACCGGCCTCAGGGGCTCTCTCTTGCGCCTGTTTGAGAAGGTGTTCGGCCATTATGGTGTGTCACTTAGCCAGCCGAGAGAGCTGCCTCAAGCCCATCCTTGCACCGCTGGGGCAGGTTTGCTAAGGCAGCAGGCCCATTCGCTTGCCGATTGGGCGGGCTATAGCCATATTTCTGGCGGAAAGCCTTAAGAATTCGCGGTCGTGGCGGAAATGGTAGACGCGCAGCGTTGAGGTCGCTGTGAGCTTGCTCGTGGAGGTTCGATTCCTCTCGACCGCACCACTCTCCTCTCCTGTCTCCGTCATTCCGGCGCAAGCCGGAATCCAGTTGAAATCGTCGGCTCGTTTAGTGCCGGATACCGGCTTTCACCGGTATGACTTTCGAGCCGGCCTTCCGAAGCCGCATCGCCCTTTTTTGGCTGGAAATTCCAACGCAACAAGCGTCTAGTGCCGCCTAGGCCGCGCCTGTCTCCGGCAGGCCGGGAGTGGCAATGAGCGACGCTTTCTTAGGGCGCCCCGTTCCACCTCCGGGTCGCTGGCCCTCCCGCTTGAACGCAATTCGAACTGGCGATCGGACAGGGCCATGCAGGACGCCGCAGGCGAGGTCGAACTGCGCGACGAGGAGGGGGGCATTCGCTCCGACTTCCTGCACGCCGTCGAGGCGGCCCTCGATGAGGGCGATGCCGCCAAGGTCCGCGAGCTGACGCTTCCGCTGCATGAGGCCGACCTCGCCGACCTGATCCAGATGCTGCGCCCCGAGCAGCGCAATCGCCTCATCGAGACCCTCGGCGAGGATTTCAACGCGGCCGCGCTGCCTGAGCTCGACGAGGCCGTGCGCGACCAGGTGTTGGAGACGATGCCCACCGAGCAGGTGGCCGAGGCCCTCCAGCAGCTCGATTCCGATGAAGCCGTCTATGTCATCGAGGACCTCGACAAGGAAGAGCAGTCCGACATCCTCTCCAAGCTGCCGTCCTTCGAGCGCGCGGCGCTCGAGCGGAGCCTCGAATATCCCGAGGACTCGGCCGGCCGCATCATGCAGACCGATCTCATCGCCGTGCCGCCATTCTGGTCGGTCGGCCAGACGATCGATTACATGCGCGAGGCCGAGGACCTGCCCGATCGCTTCTACGAAGTGTTCGTCGTCGATCCCGGCTACCACCTGATCGGCTCGGTGGCGCTCGATCGGCTGCTCCGTTCCAAGCGCCCCACCACTATCGAGACGCTCACCGACAGCGAGATCCATCCGATCGAGGTGGAGGCCGACCAGGAGGCCGTGGCGCGCCAGTTCGAACGCTACAACCTGACCTCCGCCCCTGTGGTCGATACCGCCAACCGCCTGGTCGGCGTGATTACCGCCGACGACGTGGTCGAAGTCGTCAGGGAGGAGGCGTCGGAGGACATCCTGAGCATGGGTGGCGTCTCGGGCGAATCCGTTTTCGATCCGGTGCTGCAAACCACCAAGCATCGCTTCCTCTGGTTGTTCGTCAATTTGCTGACCGCCATTCTGGCCTCCTGGGTCATCAGCCTGTTCGACGCCACCATTCAGCAAATGGTGGCGCTTGCCGTGCTGATGCCGATCGTCGCCTCGATGGGCGGCAATGCCGGCACTCAGACGATGACCGTGGCTGTGCGCGCGCTGGCGACGCAAGAGCTCGGTACGGTCAATGCGCTCAGGGTCATCGGCAGAGAGACGGCGGTCGGCCTCCTTAACGGCCTTCTCTTCGCACTGATCATGGGGGCTATTGCCTTCTACTGGTTCGGCAGCAGCACGCTTGGCCTCGTTATCGGGGCGGCCATGATCATCAATTTGCTGGTCGCGGCACTGGCGGGAATCCTCATCCCGCTCGGTCTCTATTCCGTGCGGCTCGATCCAGCCATCGCCTCGGGCGTGTTCGTGACGATGTGCACCGATGTGGTCGGCTTCTTCGCCTTTCTCGGACTGGCAGCGATGTGGTTAGTATAGGCGCCAAGGGGGACGATGTTCTTTTATCTCGCCAAGGTGCTGTGGTTCCTGCTGCAGCCGTCGACACTGATTGCCCTCCTCATCGGCTATGGCTCGATCCTGATCTGGACGGGCTGGGCACGATGGGGACGGCGCTTCGTCACGGCAGGCGCGATCCTTCTCCTGGTTGCTGGGCTGTCGCCGCTCGGCAATGCGCTGATCCTGCCGCTCGAGAATCGCTTCCCGCGCGCTGATCTCTCCGTGCCCCCGCCGCCGACCGGCTTCATCCTGCTCGGCGGCGCCGAGGACAGGCTGGTCGGCGCCGCGCGGCATGCCCCGACCCTGAATGAGGCCGGCGAGCGCGTCATCGAGGCCGCAATTCTCGCCAAGCAGTTCCCGGCGGCGAAGATCGCGTTTTCGGGGGGCGACGCTGGCGTTCTCTATAAATCGAGCAGCGAAGCAGAAGGAGCGTCAGTCCTGCTGACAGCGCTGGGTGTCCCGCGTGAGCAGCTGATCCTCGAAGGAGCCGCGCGCGATACTTACGAGAACGCGGTGTTCCTCAAGGAGGAGCTTGCCAAGATGGGCCTGCTCGGCCCCGGCACGCGCTGGGTGCTGATCACCTCCGCCTATCACATGCCGCGGGCGATGGGGGCGTTCCGCGCCGCCGGCTTCAACGCCGAGCCCTGGCCCGTCGATTATCGGACGCGAGGAAGCGCCGACCTCACGCGGCCCTTCGACAAGGTCTCGGAAGGCTTGCGCCGCGTCGATGTGGCCGCCCGCGAATGGGTGGGACTACTCGCTTATTGGCTGAGGGGCCGGAGCGATGCTCTCTTTCCCGCGCCGCGTGCACCCTAGGTCAGAGGCTGCGATCGGTCGGGGCGGGCGCAGGGTCGGCAACAAAGCCAGCCAGCATGCCTAAGTCGATCCAGCCCTTGAGATAGGAGGCGGCTCTGAGTTCGGCCTCGTCCTCTCCGGCGAAGGTGGCCACCATCTCGCAGAGCACGCTAAAGCGCACGCCCTTAGCCGCCTCGTCCCACATCATCGCTTCCTCGGTCGAAAGCGGCTTGAAGCGGGCCATGAAGCCCTCGCGCCAGACGAGGAGTGCTTGCGGGCTCAGGCAGCCTCGTGGGCTTGGGCGGGGCTGTCTCATTCTTGAGCGCGGTCCAGATCTCTGCGGCGTTGGTCGCGAAGGTGAGGCGGATCGCGGCCGGATGCGGCTCGAATACGAGACCCGGGCCAAGCGTCGGCGGGAACCTCGGCGAGCTCGGCAAAACTGGAGCGGCTCGGCGTCTGGTCCATCGAATGCATCGGCTAAAGCCTTCTCGAGCGCGGCAAGCTCGGCGACCTCGGGGTGGTCGGCGAATGTCCTGCTCTTGGCGATGAAGGCGGGCATGTGCCGGCCGAACCAGCGGGCGCTCCGCTGATCGGAGGGATTGCCCGCGATATAGGCCCTCACCAGATTGGCGAAGGCGCGATCGCCGAGATAGGCATGGATCTGCTCGTAGTCCTCGCCGAGAATCTCGGCGAGACGCGCGACATAGCCGTTGCGATAGACGCCGAACAGAACTTTGCGCTCTTCCTTGGAGCTGTCGTTGACCTCGCCAAGGATCGCGTCGTCGCCGGCCAGGATGCCGCGCTGAAATTCGTCCTGAATCTCTTTGAGGCTTTTCATTCCGCCGCCGCAAGGCGAGGGGCGTCGAGCACCTCGGTGCTGAGCACCTTGGCGCCGAGCACCTCGCTGGGCGATACCCCGCGCATGGTCGAGTTCCTCGACTAGCTCGGCGAGCGGCGGGATGTTGTCGTCGCGCTCGATCATGGTCGAGACCGGACCGAAATAGGCGACCGCCTCGCGGTAGAAGTCCCATACCTCGTCGCACACCGGGTGGTCGTGGGTGTCGATGATGTGGCGTCTCCTCATGGCTGTGCCCGGCCACATGGAACTGGACGACATTGTCGCGCGGCATGGCATGCAGAAAGTCGAGTGTCGAGAAGCCGTGATTGAAGGCGCTGACATAGACGTTGTTGACGTCGAACAGGAGCCAGCAACCGGTGCGCCGTGCGAGCTCGCTCACGAATTCCCATTCGGTCATCTCCGATTGGGCGAAGGTGACGTAGCTCGACACGTTCTCGATGCGTGAGACGCCGGCCGAGGAAATCCTGCACGTAATTGACGCGGTCAACGACGTGGCCGAGCGCTTCCTCGGTATAGGGAACGGGCAGGAGATCGTGCAGGTTCACCCCGTGGACGCCCGTCCAGCAGAGGTGATCGGAGATCCATTTCGGCTGAAGGCGCAGGGCGAGAGCCTTCAAAGCCCTGACATAGTCCATGTCGAAGGGAGCGGTCGAGGCGATCGAGAGCGAAACGCCATGCATGACGATCGGATAGCGCTCGCGGATCTGATCGAGCATGTAGAGCGGCTGGCCGCCTTCGACCATGTAGTTCTCGGAGATGACCTCGAACCAGTCGATGGCCGGGTTGCCCTCGAGGATCTCCTGATAATGCTGGGGCCTAAGCCCCAAGCCAAAACCAAGGTAAGGCGGCTTCTCGGTAATCATGCCAGCGCTCCGGAAGGAGTGTGGGAGCCGGCTCCGGCCGGCTCCCCTGCAAATAGCCTAAGAGGCGAACTAGATCGCTTCCCACTGGCCGCCGCGCGCCGCTGCAATCGGCCTGAAGCATCTCGAGCCAGCCCTGGCCCTTGCACGCATTCTTGCCCTTGCAGTCATTCTTGGCGCTCTTGCAATTGCCCTGGCCCTTACAGCCGTTGACGCCGAAGCAGCGTCCCTTGACCGTCTCGGCGGTCGCCGCGCCGATCAGGGTCGCGCCGGTGACGAAGAGCACGGCGGCAGTCATAGCAAGCTTAGCACCAGACTTCCGGTTGAGCTTCATTTTCCTCTCCTGTGCATGAGTTCTAGGCACTCGTGGCAAAATGCCAACACCCGAGCTATAGCCCTTGTTCCGCAAGGTCTTGCGTCACTCCTTATCAAAGCTCCGTGACTCTCAGGCTTAACTCTCTTCACGCCATCGTCATCAGCGCGTGACTTGGCCTTGAGCTTGAGAAGCGGGCGGGATTTCAAGCGGGTGACGGTCCAGGCTAGGATCGCGAGAGAGGCGGGGTAAAAGCGATGAGCCTTAACGACATCATCGTCCATGTGGACAGCGCTGAGGCGACCAAGGCGCGGGTCGAGTTCGCGGTGGCGCTTGCCAAGGATCATGGCGCGCATCTGCTCGGCATTGCCTTCGCCCCAACGGCGCTTCTGCCGCTCTATGGGGCAGACGTTGGCCTCGCCGACATGAGCGAGGTGTTGGAGGGGGTCAAGGCGCAAGGCGAGACCGCGCTCCACGCCTTCAAGGCGCGCGCGAAAGCCGAAGGGGTCAGCGCCGAGGGACGACTGATGCAAGGCATGAGCGAGGAGTTGCCTCGCGACTTCGCCTGCTCTGCGCGCCATGTCGATCTCGCCATTATCGGCCAGCCGCGCGACGGCGATCCGCTGATCGGCCAATATGCGCTTGTCGAGCGCTGCCTGTTCGCCTCGGGACGTCCGGTCATCATCGTGCCGGCGGCGGCCGAGAAGGTCGAGATCGCAGGCACTGTCGTCGTCGCCTGGGACGGGAGCGCGGAAGCCGCGCGCGCATTCAACGACGCGCTGACGTTTCTCAAGCGGCCGAAGCGCGTCGTGCTGCTCGTCGGCGTTCCGGAGGAAGGGAACGAGCCGCCCGGGATCGACGACATGGTGGCGCATCTGAAGCGCCTGGGCGTGGCTGCCGAAATGATCCGCTTCTCGACAAGCGACGGCGATATCGGCAAGACGATCCTTGCCAAGGCGAAGGAGCTTCACGCCGACATGATCGTGATGGGGGCGTTCCATCATTCGCGCTGGCGTGAGTTCATCCTTGGTGGGGTCACGCTCACCATGCTCGAGGAAGCCACCATCCCGCTCTTCATGGCCCATTGACCCGCGATGACCGTCCATCTGCTCAAGCTTTGTGTCGGCTGCGACAGCGTCAAGGAGTTGGCCGATTGGCAGACCGAGCGCCTGAAGCGCCTGAAGCGCGAGCGGAAGCGCGTCGAGCTTTGCCACCGCACACTGCAAACGCCGAAACGCCGCGACGAGGTGCTGGACGGCGGCTCGCTCTATTGGGTGATCAAGGGCTTCGTGCTCGTGCGCCAACGCGTTCTCGATCTCAGGCCCGACACCAAGGATGACGGCACGGCCTGTTGCGGCATCGTGCTCGACGCCACACTCGTCACCACGCGCGCGCACCCGCGCCGCGCCTTCCAGGGCTGGCGCTATCTCGAAGCGGCCGATGCTCCGAAGGATGTGAGAGCCTACGAGGACGAGGCCGACGAGGTGCCGCCCGGAATGCGCGAGGACCTGCGCGAGCTAAGACTCATCGATTGGTAGGAGCCGGGACGGCGACGTTGTCGAGAAGGCGCGTCTTGCCGAGATAGGCGGCGACAAGTACGCGGGCGCCCGGCTTAACGGGGCCCGAGAGCGGCTTCAGCGTATCTGGGTCGCGCACGGCGACATAGTCGATGCGAAATCCAGCCGCCTCGAGCTTGAATCGGCCGGCGAGCGCCGCGGCGTCGGCGCCTTCGCCGCGGGCGAGATCGGCGGCAACCTCTTCAATCGTCTTGTGGAGCAGGGGAGCGGCCTTGCGCTGCTCGGGCGAGAGATAGGCGTTGCGCGATGAGAGCGCGAGCCCGTCCTCCTCGCGCACGATCGGGCCGCCCACGATCTCGACCGGAATGTTGAGGTCGCGCACCAGCCTCTTGATGACGAGGAGCTGCTGGTAGTCCTTCTCGCCGAACACCGCGATGTCGGGCGCGCATTGCAGCAGAAGCTTGGCGACCACCGTGGCGACGCCCTCGAAATGATTGGGCCGCGCCGCGCCGCACAGATCGTCCGTCAGGTCGAAGACCTTCACATGCGTGCTGAAACCTTCGGGATACATCTCAGCCGTGCCGGGAGCAAAGACGAGGTCGGCTCCCGCCTTGGCGAGCTTGTCGAGGTCTGACGTCTCGTCGCGGGGATAGCTGTGGAAGTCCTCGCGGGGACCGAACTGGATCGGATTGACGAAGATCGATACGACCACGCGGTCGCATTTGCTCTTGGCGAGCTTGACGAGCGAGAGATGGCCCTGGTGCAGTGCGCCCATGGTGGGAACGAGCGCAACGCTCTCTCCCACCTTGCGCCATCCGGCGAGATGGCTTCGTAGATCCGCAACGGTCCTGACGGTTGCGACGGTGGTCATGCTTTGTCTCCGAGGGCCGGGACCATAGCAGCCATGAGGTCCCAAGGGGTAGACTTGCGGCATGGGCGAGCCAAGACGCGACATCCGCTCAACTGCCGCATTGCCCGGACGCGAGGTGATCGGCGCGGCGCTCTTTGCCGAAGAGGGCCCGCTGGTCGAGGCGCTGATCGCCAGGGCGCGCACGAGCGACGAGCAGCGTCGCGAGATCGAGCGGCTGGCGGCCAACCTCGTCAAAGCGGCGCGCGAGGGACGGCGCGAGCAGGGCGGGATCGACTCGCTGCTCCACGAATATGGACTGTCGAGCGAGGAGGGGGTGCTGCTTCTCTGCCTCGCCGAGGCTCTGCTCCGCATCCCCGACGCCGCGACCGCCGACCGACTGATCGCGGGCACGATAGGACCCGGCGACTGGGCGCGCCATCTCGGCCATTCGGATTCCCTCCTGGTGAACGCCTCCACCTGGGGACTGATGCTGACCGGGCGCATCGTCGATTGGGCCGAGAGCGACGAGGGCGATTTCGCAAGCCGGCTGCAGCGGCTGATCGCGCGGAGCGGAGAGACGGTCATCCGACAGGCGCTCCGCCAGGCCATGCGCATTCTCGGACGCCAGTTCGTGCTTGGCGAGACTATTTCAGAGGCCCTTGCCAATGCCGAGGAGGAGCGGAGCCAAGGTTATCGCTTCTCCTTCGACATGTTGGGAGAGGCGGCACGGAGCGAGGACGATGCGAGCCGTTATACAGCGCGCTACCTGGAGGCTGCCGAAGCGATCGCGGCCTGGGCAGGCGAGCCAAGCGCGCGGGCCGATGAGGAGTTGCACAGCCGGCCCGGCCTCTCGGTCAAGCTCTCTGCGCTGCACCCGCGCTATCAGCCATCACAGGAGGCCCGTCTTCACGCCGAGCTTCGCCCGCGGCTCTTTGCGCTCGCCCATCTGATGCGCGAGGCGTGGCTCCCGCTCACGATCGATGCCGAGGAGGCCGACAAGCTCGACCTCTCGCTCTCCTTGATCGAGCCGCTTTTCAGCGATCCTGCACTGTCGGGATGGAACGGGCTCGGGCTTGCGGTGCAGGCCTATAGCAAGCGGGCCCTCCCGCTGATCGACTACCTTGCGGCACTCGCAGAGGTCACGGGTCGGCGCGTTCCGGTGCGGCTGGTCAAAGGCGCCTATTGGGACAGCGAGATCAAATGGGCGCAGGAGGCGGGGCTTGCGGGCTACCCAGTGTTCACGCGGAAAGTGAACACCGACGTCGCCTACCTCGCGGCGGCGCGCGCGCTGCTCGACGGCGGACACCGCTTCTACCCGCAATTCGCCACGCACAACGCGCATAGCGTCGCTTGGCTCGCGACGATCGCCGGCGACCGGCAGTACGAGTTCCAGCGCCTCTTCGGCATGGGAGAGGCTCTGCATCGCGAGGTGGTCCATCCCGAACAGCTCGGCAAGCCTTGCCGCATCTATGCCCCGGTCGGCGGCTATCGCGACCTGCTCGCCTATCTCGTGCGGCGGCTCTTGGAGAACGGTGCGAACACCTCTTTCGTCAATCGCCTCGCCGACGATGCGGCGCCGATCTCGGCGATCGTGGCCGATCCGGTCGCGAAGGCGGCGGCGCTTCCCGAGAAGGCCAATCCTCTGATTCCGCCGCCCCCTAAACTGTTCCTGCCTGAACGCCGGAATAGTCTCGGCCTGCCGCTCTTCGAGTCGACCGTCCGCGTTCCACTCCTTCGCGCGATGGACGAGGTACTCGCGAGCCAGGCCACTGCCAATCCCATCGTGTCTGGCGAGGAGGTGGAAGAGGGCGGCGAGGTTTCGTGGATCACCTCTCCGCATGACCGCCGCGTGGTCGTCGGCACGTGCCGCACGGCTAGTCCCGAGGCCATCAACTGCGCGCTCGACGCGGCCAAAAGGGCCTGCGGTGCTTGGGATCGCCTCGGAGGGGAGGCGCGCGCAAGCCTGCTCGACCGCGCCGCAGATTTGTTCGAGGCTGACCGCGCATCGCTCATAGCGCTGATGGTGCGCGAGGCCGGCAAGACGCTCGCCAACGCTCAAGGCGATCTCCGCGAGGCGGTCGATCATCTCCGCTACTCCGCGGTAGAGGCGCGCCGGCAATTCGCTTCGCCTCGCGAGCTCAAGGGGCCGACCGGCGAGCGCAACGAGCTCTCCTTGCACGGGCGGGGCGTGTTCGCGGCGATCTCGCCGTGGAACTTTCCGCTCGCCATCTTCACCGGGCAGATCGCCGGCGCGCTCGCCGCCGGCAATGCCGTGGTGGCCAAGCCGGCAGAGCAAACACCACTCGTGGCCGCCCGCGCGGTCAGGCTTCTCCATAAAGCCGGCGTGCCGGCTGATGTGTTGCATCTCCTTCCGGGAAGGGGCGAGATCGTCGGCGCGGCGCTGGTCGGCGATGCGCGCATCGACGGCGTGGTCTTCACCGGCGGCACCGACACCGGCATCGCCATCAACCGGGCGCTCGCCGCGCGCGACGGGTCGATCGTCAAGTTCATCGCCGAGACCGGCGGGCAGAACGCCATGATCGTCGATTCCTCCGCTCTGCCCGAGCAGGTGGTCGACGACGCGCTCGCGTCGGCCTTCGACAGCGCGGGCCAGCGCTGCTCGGCGCTCCGCGTGCTGTTCCTTCAGGATGACGTGGCCGAGCCGATCCTTGAGATGCTGCTCGGCGCCGCGCGCGAGCTCAGGATCGGCGATCCGCTCGACTACGCGACCGATGTCGGCCCGGTGATCGATGAGGAGGCCAGGCGCGCGCTCGAAGCTCACAAGACGCGCATGCACATGGAGGCAGGCCTACTGCTCGACCTGCCATTAGGCCCGGAGCACGAGCACGGCACCTATGTGGCTCCGGCCATCTATGAGATCCCTTCGATCGGCATGCTCAGCCGCGAGGTGTTCGGCCCCATCCTCCACGTGGTTCGCTATTCCGGCGGTCATCTTGGCGAAGTGTGCGAGGCAATCAACGCAACGGGCTACGGGCTGACGCTCTCGCTCCATTCCCGCATCAAGGCGACGGCAGACTTCGTCGCGAGCCAAGTCAAGGTCGGCAATTTCTATGTGAACCGGAACCAGATCGGCGCCGTGGTCGGCGTGCAACCCTTCGGCGGAGAGGGCCTATCGGGAACCGGGCCAAAGGCGGGAGGCCCGCATTATCTCCAGGGCTTTGCCGTCGAGCGGGTGCGCTCGACCGACCTTACCGCCTCGGGCGGCAATGCGAGCCTGCTGGCCGCCACCGACGAGCCCTAAGCGCCATTGCCGCAAGGGGAATAAGGGTCCATCTATAGCGCGAGGAAACCCGGCTTGCACCGAGTTAGAAAACAAGATGGCTCAGCCGAAAGCCCCGGCAAGAACAGAAAAAGGCGAGGTCGCCGAGAAGCGCTCGACGGGCGCAGAGGTCGATGCCTTTCTCAAGCAGGTTCGCTCGCTGAAGCCAGCAGGCGTGGGGACTGGGCGGCTCATCTTCGCCATGGACGCCACCATGAGCCGGCAGCCGACCTGGGACCTTGCGCTCGAGCTTCAAGCCGACATGTTCGAGGCGGTCAAACAGGTCGGCGGGCTCGACGTACAGCTCGTCTATTTCCGCGGCTTCAGCGAGTGCCAGGCCTCGAAATGGGTGAGCGATCCCGCCGCGCTCGCCAAGCTCATGCGCAAGGTCAATTGCGAGGGGGGCCTGACCCAGATCCGCAAAGTGCTCGCCCACGCGCGCCGCGAAGCTGAAACCGGCAAAGTCAACGCACTGATTTATGTCGGCGATTGCATGGAGGAGGATGTCGACCAGCTTAGCCAGCTCGCCGGCGAGCTTGGCCTGATCGGGGTGCCGGTGTTCCTGTTCCAGGAGGGGCACGATCGCAAGGCCGAGCGCGCCTTCAAGGAGATCGCCAGGCTCTCGCGCGGCGCGCATTGCCGGTTCGATGCGGGCTCGGCGCGGCAGCTCAGGGAGCTGCTAACCGCCGTTGCGGTCTATGCCACTGGCGGGCGGAAGGCGCTGCAAGATTTCCGCGAGGCGACGCAGAGCGGCGCGGCCTTGCGCCTGCTCGAGCAGCTCGGCTGATGGCCTTATTCCATGATCTACTTCCTTGCCGGCTGTGCCGTCCTTCTCGCTCTCATCATCATTGGACGGTTCTTCCTTGCCGCCAATCCGAGCACGCTTGCGCTTGCCATCCGTAAGGCAAGCGGAGTGGCGGCCCTTGCGGGCGCCGGGTTCCTTCTGCTCCGCGGAGCCCTGCCGCTCGCCATCCCTCTTGCCGTGTTCGGGCTCGCTCTGGTTGGGGTCAAAGGAATCGGTATCGGAAGCCCGTTCGGCTCGGCGCGCAAATCGCCGGGGCAGGCGTCTCGCGTGCGCACCGACAAACTCGAGATGGAGCTCGACCACGATTCAGGACACATGGACGGCAAGGTGCTCACCGGGCGCTTCGCTAGCCGCGCGCTCTCATCCCTCACTGACGGAGAGGCGTTTGAGTTGCTTGATGAGTTGCAGACCGAGGGTGCTCAGGAAGCGGCATTGATCGAGGCCTATCTCGATTGGCGTCTTCCCGGCTGGCGCGACCAGGGCGAGGAGAAGACCGCGAAGGAGGAGGCGCCGCGCGGCCGGGCGCGCGCAAGCCGCATGAGCCTTGACGAGGCCTATGCCGTGCTCGGGCTCGCCAAGGGCGCGAACGAGGACGACATCAGGCAGGCGCATCGGCGGCTGATGATGAAGATGCACCCGGACCAGGGCGGCTCGACCTATCTCGCCGCGCGCATCAACGAAGCAAAAGAAGTGCTGCTCAGCCGGCGGTAGCCAGACGATGTTTGGGGAGGGACGCTAAGAATGACGATCAAGCAGTTGATTGCAAGGGCCGGACTTGCCCTGCTTCTGTCTTGCCTATGGCTCGCCGGCGCGGGCGCGGAGGAGCAGGGCAAGGCCGATGTCGTGCTGCGCAACGGCAAGATTTACACCGCCGATCCCGCGCGCTCCATCAAGCAGGCGATCGCCTTTTCCGGCAACACCATCCTCGTTGTTGGCGATGATAGCGGAAGACCTACTCGGCCTTCATCACCACGCAGTCGACCGACATCTTCTTTAGGGCGTCGCAGACGCTTTGCGCGTCGCCCCTGGAGAAGCCGGCGAAACGGGCGCGGTACCACTCCGCCCCCTCCTTGGTGAAGGAGGTGGTGAAGGGAAGATGGCCATCGAGCAGGTCAGAAGCCCTCTGCTGCACCACGCCGAGCCGGCTCTCGGCCTCCGACTCTGACGTGTAGGCGCCGACCTGGACATGGAACGCGCCGGCATATTTTTGCTTGGCGAGCTTTTTCTGCGAAGCACCCCAGGGCAGAGCGGCATCGTTGGCGGAGTCCGATGGTTCGCCGGTGTCGCCTTGGCCTACATCGTTCGGCGTGCCGACGGTCGAGGGCTCAGGGGTGACGGATGCGAGCGCGAAGCTTGGCTTGCTTGCTTTTGCTGGCGACTGCGACACGAAAGTCTCGAGCTCGGTTTCCGCCGCCGTCAGCGCAGGCTTCGCCGCTGGGGCGGGCTTGACGACTTGCGGCACGGGTGTCGGCGCGGCGGCCTCGACAACTTGTGGCGCAGGTGCCGGTTCGGCAGGCTTAACCACTTGCGGGACGGGTGCCGGCGTGGGGCCGCCAGACGGTGACACCAAAGCGGCCACCAATTGTTCCTTGGTTGGTTTGGTTTCGGAGGCCGCGGCGAAATTCTTGTCGAGCAGGGCGCGCATGGCGGCATCGCGCTGGCTGCCGGTCTTGCCGCCGAGCACCACGGCGACGAGGTGCTTGTCGCCGCGGTGCACCGAGGCCGTCAGGTTGAAGCCGCTCGCCTTTGTATATCCGGTCTTGATGCCGTCGGTGCCCTTGTAGCCGAACAAGAGGTGGTTGTGGTTGCGATACTTGCGACCGCTATAGGTGAAATAGCGTGTCTCGAACACGCCGTAATATTCCGGGTAGTCGTGGATCAGATGAGTGGCGAGAGTCGCCATGTCGCGGGCCGTCGTGACCTGCTCGTCGTCGGGCAGGCCCGAGGCGTTGCGGAAGGTCGTATTGGCCATTCCGATGCTGCGCGCCGTCTGCGTCATGTAACGCGCGAAATTCTCCTCGGTACCGGCGAGGTTCTCGGCGATGGTGACGGCGGCGTCGTTGGCGGACTGGGTCACCAGGGCCTTGATCGCGTCCTCAACTTTTATCGTCATGCCCTGCTTGAGGCCCAATTTGGTTGGGGCCTGGATCTCGGCGTGGGGCGTCACGGTGAGATCCGAGGAGAGCGAGATCTTGCCGTCCTTGAGGCAACCGAAGAGGACGTAGAGCGTCATCATCTTGGTGAGAGACGCGGGGTAGCGCGGCGTGTCGGGCGCCTGGGAATCGAGGATGATCCCGGTATTCATGTCGACGACGATGGCGGCGGCGATAGGAGGCGCGCCAGCGCTCGCCCGTCTCTTAGCGGCGGACGCTTCGCCGAAAGGCGCCGAGGCTGCGGCGACAATGAGGGCGAGCGCGAGCAGAACTTGGCCTGCTCGCCCAAGAAATGCCCAACGAAGACGCTTGCGGATCCCCACCTGAATCAGAAGGCTGAGGCCTTCCCCCGTTTGACGACGCTTCCCCTGCACGATTTCCGATCGTGACCCCAGACAGCCGGCTTGGCCGGCGCCATACCTGAGGTGGGAAAAGAGGCTAAAATTCGTCTATTGCCAAAGCGTTAAGCAACGGCCCGTAAGTTTATTGTGCAGTGCAAAAAATTTTCATTGACGTTTTTTGTGCAACGCATATATATCGCTCGCGTTCGCAGCAAACGCGCAACCCGGTTTTTTCGAGGATGGACCTATGATGAAAGGTTTCGAAGAGTTCCAGAAGGTAGGTAAAGACGGTTTCGATGCAACCGTCCGTTCGTTCGGTGAGGTGAACAAGGGCTTCCAGGCCATTGCCGCCGAGATCACCGACTATTCCAAGAAGGCGTTCGAGGATTCGACCCGCGCTTTCGAGCAGCTGATCGGCGCCAAGTCGATCGAGCAGGCGATCGAGATTCAGTCCCAGTACGCCAAGAAGGCCTACGACACCTATGTCGCCGAGATGTCCAAGCTCGGTGAGATGTATGTCGGCCTGGCCAAGGACGCCTACAAGCCGGTCGAGGCTGCCTTCACCAAGAAGGTCGCGTAGCGGCGTCACCACACTCCACACTTTTCCCATCGAAAAGACCCGGGGGTCCCCCTCGGGTCTTTTTTTTCCGTTTTCCTGTCGGCAACTCACACTATGTTATTCGGGGATGGCGCGCGATTTGCGATTGTCCGCGCGATGAAGCTAGAATGGTTGCAGGACGGTCGCTTGCACGAGCGGCCGCACTCCTTGGCAGATGAAGAACGAGACGCCACATACAGGCTGACGATGGCGCGGAACGGCGATCCTCGCCGGGGCGAAGAGACCGGCACCCATATCATCACCAAGACACGGCCGAAGACCAAGCGGCCGAGCCTCTACAAGGTGCTGCTCCTCAACGACGACTACACGCCGATGGATTTCGTCGTGCTCGTCCTGGAACGCTTCTTCAACAAGCCTCCAGAGGAGGCCACCCGCATCATGCTGCACGTCCACCAGAAGGGCGTCGGTATCTGTGGGGTCTACACTTACGAGGTGGCTGAGACTAAGGTAGCTCAGGTGACGAGCTTCGCGCGGCAGCACGAACATCCGCTGCAATGCACGATGGAGAAAGAGTAGGACTTACGTGGCTTCGTTTTCGACCAGTCTAGAGCAGGCTCTCAGGCGCGCTCTGCAATATGCCAATGAGCGCAGCCACGAATATGCGACGCTGGAGCATCTGCTCCTTTCTTTGCTTGATGACCGCGACGCGGCGGCGGTGATGCGCGCCTGCGACGTGGATATCGACGTGCTCCGCGACAAGCTCACCTCCTATCTCGACAACGAGCTTTCGGGCCTGGTGCTCGACACCCACGGCGATGCCCAGCCGACGGCGGGCTTCCAGCGCGTGATCCACCGCGCCGTGGCGCATGTGCAGTCCTCCGGCCGCGAGGAGGTGACGGGAGCGAACGTGCTCGTCGCCATCTTCGCCGAGCGGGAGAGCCACGCCGCCTACTTCCTGCAAGAGCAGCACATGACCCGCTTCGATGCGGTCAACTATATCAGCCACGGCATCGCCAAGCGTGCTGGCATGTCAGAGCCACGCGCCGTGCGCGGGGTCGATGAGGATGCGGCGACGGTCGAGGGCGGCGAGGACAAGAAGCGCGGCGCCGATGCGCTCGAGGTCTATTGCATCAACCTCAACCAGAAGGCGCGCTCGGGCCGCATCGATCCTCTGATCGGGCGTGGCCCCGAAATCCAGCGCACCATCCAGGTTCTCTGTCGGCGCCAGAAGAACAACCCGCTCTTCGTGGGCGATCCGGGCGTGGGCAAGACGGCCATCGCCGAGGGTCTCGCGCGCCGCATTGTCATGGGCGACGTGCCCGACGTGCTCGCCGATTCGACCATTTTCCAGCTCGACATGGGCGCGCTGCTCGCAGGCACCCGCTATCGCGGCGATTTCGAGGAGCGGCTCAAGGCCGTGATGCGCGAGATCGAGGCCTATCCCGGCGCGATCATGTTCATCGACGAGATCCACACGGTGATCGGCGCCGGCGCCACCTCGGGCGGCGCGATGGACGCATCCAACCTGCTGAAGCCCGCGCTTCAGTCTGGGACGCTGCGGTGCATCGGCTCGACCACCTACAAGGAATACCGCCAGCATTTCGAGAAGGACCGCGCGCTGGTGCGGCGCTTCCAGAAGATCGACGTTAACGAGCCGTCGGTGCCCGACGCGATCGAGATCCTGAAAGGGCTCAAGCCCTATTTCGAGGACTTCCACCGCGTCCGCTACACCCAGCAGGCGATCAAGTCGGCGGTCGAGCTGTCGGCCAAGTACATCCATGACCGCAAGCTGCCCGACAAGGCGATCGACGTGATCGACGAGACCGGCGCCTCGCAGATGCTTCTGCCCGAGCGGCAGCGGCGGAAGACGATCGGCGTCAAGGAGGTCGAGTCGACCATCGCCACGATGGCGCGCATCCCGCCTAAGACGGTGTCGAAGTCGGACGCCGAGGTCTTGCGCGCGATCGATCAGGACCTGAAACGCGTTGTGTTCGGCCAAGACCGGGCGATCGAGGCGCTTGCCGCGGCGATCAAGCTGTCACGCGCGGGCTTGCGCGAGCCCGGCAAGCCGATCGGCTGCTACATGTTCTCTGGCCCGACCGGCGTCGGAAAGACCGAGGTCGCGCGCCAGCTCGCCTTGCTTCTCGGGGTCGAGCTGCTCCGCTTCGACATGAGCGAGTACATGGAGCGGCACACCGTCTCGCGGCTGATCGGCGCGCCTCCCGGCTATGTCGGTTTCGACCAGGGCGGGCTGTTGACCGACGGCATCGACCAGCATCCGCACTCGGTGCTCCTGCTCGACGAGATCGAGAAGGCGCATCCCGACCTGTTCAACATCCTGTTGCAGGTGATGGACCACGGCAAGCTCACCGACCACAACGGCAAACGCGTCGACTTCCAAAACGTGATCCTGATCATGACCACCAATGCCGGGGCGAGCGACCTCGCCAAGGCGGCGATCGGCTTCAACCGCTCGAAGCGCGAGGGTGACGACGAGGAGGCGATCAACCGCCTGTTCTCACCCGAGTTCAGGAACCGGCTTGACGCGGTAATCCCGTTCGCCGCGCTGTCGCCCGAGGTTATCTCCAAGGTGGTGGAGAAGTTCGTGTTCCAGCTCGAGGCGCAACTCGGCGACCGCAACATCACCATCGAGCTCACGCCGGAAGCCAATACCTGGCTCGCCGAGCGGGGCTATGACGATAAGTTCGGGGCGCGACCGCTGTCCCGCGTGATCCAGGAGCACATCAAGAAGCCGCTCGCCGAGGAGATCCTGTTCGGCGCGCTGAAGGATGGCGGCATCGTGCGCGTGCTGGTCGAGGAGAAGGCTGGCGAGAAGGTGCTCGGCTTCGAATATTTGAAGCCCGATGCGCCGATCAAGCCGCGCGACCCCGAGGATACCGATCCAGACGGCGAGGGCCCAGATGGCGGCGGACCAAAGGGCGGCGTGAAGGCCGATGGGCCTGCGCCGCGAGCGAAGCGGGGTCCGCGCCGGCCGCGCGGCGCGCGCCAGCGTGCGACCGGCCCGAGCATCGTGCCCAAAGTCCCTCTCGGTTCGAAGTAGTTTCAATCGCAAGGCACGGAGCCACACCTCTCCCCAGCGGGGAGAGGAGAGTTGGTTTTATGTCCCTAGCTTCTTCCGGATCTTCTCTGCGGTCTTGGCGAGCACGGCCTGATCTTCGATCTGGCCCGCGTGCGGCTTCACCGGCACGCCTTGCTTGATCGGCACGATGTGGACGTGCAGGTGGAACACGGTCTGGCCGGCAGCCTGGCCGTTGAATTGCTGGATCAGCACGCCGTCGGCGCCGACGGCCCCCTTGATCTTGGGCGCGAGCCTCTGCACCACCGCCATGAGCTTGGCCAAGGCCTGCGGCTTGATGTCGAACAGGTCGCGCGCCTTCTCCTTGGTGATGACCAGAGCGTGGCCTTCGGTGCGCGGCATGATGTCGAGGAAGACGAACGTGTCCTCGTCCTCGTAGAGCTTGTGGGAGGGGATCTCGCCGCGCAGAATCTTGGCGAAGATGTTGTTCGGATCGTAGGCCATCGCAGCTTCCAGTCTTTGTCATCGCCCGGCTTGACCGGGCGATCCAGTAACAACTGCTGGAGGTTATAGCGAAGCACTAGGGTTACTGGATACCCGCCTTTGCGGGTATGACCAGAACTAGCTTATTGATCAGCGTCAAAGCCGTCTTGAGGCATGGTCCGTAAGCTGAGAGTCCTGCACTACCCGCGGAGGAGAGTCCCAATGTCGATGCTCAAAGTGATCGAGGTCCTCGCCGAGTCCGACAAGAGCTGGGAGGATGCCGCGCAGTTCGCGGTGAACAAGGCCAATCAGAGCGTCCGCAATGTCCGCTCGATCTGGATCGAGAATTTCGAGGCCACCGTCGAGAACGGCAAGATCAAGAAATACCGCGTCAACGGCAAGATCTCCTTCGTGCTCGAATAGCCGCCACACGCGACTGCTTCAGTCCCAACAGGCGAGGCGCCTGGGCGATTTCTCTACCCCCCACCCCCGCTCCAGGAGAGGTTAGTGTCCGTCGCCGGTCAGGCTGTATGTGGCAGTATCCCAAATATAATCCGGGTTACCCTTGATGCCCCAGAGCACGTCTAGCTTTTACCCAGTTCTGACCCTCTGCCAAACCAGCTGGCTTTTCGGGCTTGCCTAAAACCAATCCCACAATGAGAACCCGATTATCTGTATCGACTTTGACCATGAAATTAACTCCGGGAATTTCGAAGTATCCAGTTTGATCTTTGGTTTCGATCATCAAAGTCTTGCGCTCTTCCGATTTGCTCAGTCGGCAACAGAGCAGTTAAACTTAGCATCTTTATATGTATGCTGATCTACAATTTTATGGTCCTCGGCGTAGGCCGAAAATACGCATGTGAGGAAGAGAAGAAGGACCATTGCCCGCATAGCCTACCTCAGTTGGTTATTGGCCTACTTGGGCCGCATTCGGTTAGCAACTATAGCAGGGGTTTTTCCGATCTTGGACGGGGTGACTGTCGACGTGAGACCTTCCGGCGATTTCACCCGGACTGTTCACATACCACCCATAGCCCCTCCATCGGAGTTGTTTGCTTTCCCCCTCTCCCGACCTACTCTTTTGCGAAAGGGCGCGGCCTCGGTCAGCAGCGCCATCTCACGGGCAACCGCGCGACGCTCACGGCTTAGATAATCGGTGACGGCACGGCGGAGCGCGAGGTCGGCGATGTAGTGCGCGCTATAGGTCTCGCTCGGGAGATAGCCACGGGCGAGCTTGTGCGCGCCTTGCGCCCCGGCCTCGACCCGGGCGAGCCCATGCTGAATGGCGAAGTCGATCGCCTGGTAATAGCAGACCTCAAAATGCAGAAGGGGGTGCTCCTCGATGCCGCCCCAGTAGCGGCCATAGAGCGTGTCGGCGCCGATGAAGTTGAGGGCTCCGGCGATATAGCGGCCGGCGCGCTTGGCGAGCACGAGCAGCATCTTATCGGCCATGCTCTCGCGGAGCAGGCTGAAGCATTGGCGCGTGAGATAGGGCGAGCCCCATTTGCGGGAGCCCGTATCCATATAGAAGTCGAAGAACGCGTCGAGATGCGCTTCGGTCAGGTCGCTCCCGGTCACCCATTCGATGGCGATGCCGTCCGCTAGCGCCTCGCGTCGCTCCTTCCTCACGGTCTTCCGCTTGCGCGAGGCGAGCGCGGCGAGAAAATCCTCGAAGCTCGCATAGCCGTCGTTCCGCCAATGGAATTGCTGGTCGGTGCGCTTGAGGAAGCCGAGTTCGCCGGCAAGGTCCCACTCCTCGCTTGTGAGGAAGGCGATGTGGAGGCCTGAGATGCCGAGGCGGTCGGTCACCTGCATCGCGGCCTGAAGCAGCAGAGCCTCGCGCTCGATCTCGCCTTCGCCTGCGCGGACGAGGAGACGCTTGCCGGGGACGGGCGTGAAGGGGACCGACGCCTGGAGCTTCGGATAATAGCTGCCGCCAGCGCGCTCATAGGCGTCGGCCCAGCCATGGTCGAAGACATATTCGCCTTGTGAGTGCGCTTTGAGATAGCAGGGCATGGCGCCGAGCAGCGTGCCGCTCCCATCCTCCAATAAGAGATGATGCGGGAGCCACCCGGTCTTGCGCGTGGCCGAGCCGCTCTCCTCGAGGGCCCGCAAAAATGCATGCGAAATGAATGGGTTAGTAGGTGAGGGGGCAGCGCCTCGCGCGCATGTATCCCAATCGGCAGCCGGCACGTCGGCGATGCGCGAGACGATACGCACCACGCGCTCCGCAGCGTCGCCGTTAGGGGAAGCGTCTTCCGTCTCGTCCGCTCTCGGCGGCTTCTCGATATCGCCCATGGCTAAGGCGCAATTCCTTCGAAGATCATGGCATCGGCGTAGCGCAGAGCGCGCTCGCGCTCTTCCTTGGTGCGCACGGTCCAGGTGAGAAGCGGCAGGCCGAACAGGGTCTGCGCGATGAAGGGCGCGAGCGCCGGGAGCGCCTTGATATCGTAAGCGATGAAGTGAGGCCGCGCGATGGCCGAGGTAAGCAGGTTGCGCATGGCGAAACGCTGCCAGAACGCCAGGTTAGACCAATAGTGCCGGTCAGAGAAGCGCTCCGAGATCAGCCCACGGGGGAGGGAGGGCTCGATCTCCTTGAAAGCCGCAACGCAATAAGGGTCGAACGACATCACCCCGACGGGTCCGGGATAAGAGGCGAGCAGCAACGCGATATTCGCCTCGTATTTGCCCTCGCGCGTCCAGGTGCTCTTCACCTCGAGCACGAGAGGCACGCGCCCGTTAACAAGCGCGAGCAGGGCGGGAAGCGAGAGGATGCGGTCGGTGCTCCCACGCAAGGGAATGGCAGAGAGCGCTTCGGCGCTGCGGGCCATGACCGGCCCTGTCTCCGGCGTCAGCCGGTCGAGCGTTTCGTCATGGAAGACGACCGGCACATGATCTACCGCGCATTGCAGGTCGACCTCGACGGCGAAGCCTTTGCCCATGGCAGCGGCGACCGCTGAAGCGCTGTTCTCGACAATGCCTTTGGCGGCATCGTGCAGGCCCCGATGCGCGATCGGCCGCCTCAACCAATAGAGCTCGGACATGTCGGCCGTTCAGCCATGGCGGTCAATCCACGGCGAAGATCGCATCGATCTCGACGGAGGCGCCAAGTGGAAGGCTCGAGCAGCCGACGGCGATGCGGGTGTGGCGCCCCTTGTTGCCGAGAATCTCGACGAGGAAATCGGAGGCGCCGTTCAGTACTTTGGGATGGTCGGCGAAGTCGGGCGCTGCGTTGACGAAGCCGTTGAGGCGCAAAAGTTGGACGATGCGGTCGAGATCGCGCAAGGCCGCCTTGGCCTGCGACAGAATGTGAATCGCACAGAGCCGCGCGGCCTCCTGGCCGTTCGTAAGATCGACATCGGCGCCGAGCTTGCCGGTGAACGCCACCTTGCCGTCCTTCATGGGAAGCTGGCCTGAGATGAAGAGCAGGCGGTCGAGATGGAGAAAGGGCACGTAACTGCCGAGAGCGGCCTTGGCTTCTGGGAGGGCAAGGTCAAGCGCCTTGAGCCGTGCTTCGATCTCTCCTGCCATTCCCACCTCCTCATCCTTGCCAACGGCCTTGCGCCGCAAGCCCTCTGACCATTGAGCAAATCGGCCTTTGCTGCAAGCGCGGCCGCCTGGCCCTTGTCCGGCCCCGCCGTTGATGCGAAAAGTCGGTTTGCGCCAGCGTCTTGAGCTGATGTCTTGGCGCCGCGTCGTGGATGTAGAAGGTGAGGGTGACATGGTCTTGTTCGGCGGACGGAGGGTGCCTGCTCTTGTGGTGGCGGCCTTGCTCCTCGACATCACCTTCGCGGGCCCTGCCAATGCGCTCGCCGCGAAAGAGCCGACCAAGCTCGTCGCCCACCGCGCCGTCTACGAGATGACGCTCGACGATGCCCGCTCGGCCTCCGGCATCACCGGGATCGACGGGCGCATGGTGTTCGAGTTCACCGGGTCTCCATGCGATGGCTATTCGCTCAATATGCGCATGGTCACGCAGATGACCGACTCGCAAGGCCAGACCAACCTGACCGACCTCAGATCCTCGACCTGGGAGCAGGGCGACGGGCAGAAATTCCGCTTTCAGTCGGCGCAATATCTGAACGACAAGCTCGGCGACGTGACCATGGGCCGCGCGGTCCGCGGGGCGCCTGACGCCGACGTCAAGGTGAAGATCAGTCAGCCCGCCGCTGGAGAGCTCGATCTCCCGGCTCAGGTGCTGTTCCCCACCCAGCACAGCCTCGCCCTGATCGATGCCGCGCTCGCCGGACAGTCGCTGTTCCAGGCGCGCATCTATGATGGCTCGGAAAAGGGCCGCAAGGTCTATGACACGACCGCCATCATCGGCAAGATGGTCAAGCCTGGCGCCGATGCCGACAAGCTCGAAGCCGCCGCCAAGGACAAGGGGCTCGGCGATCTCGCCTCATGGCCGGTGTCGATCGGATATTTCGAGCCGAAGGGCGGCGACCTGACGCCGAGCTATCAGATCGATTTTCGCCTTTATGCCAACGGCGTGAGCCGCGAGCTTCTCATCGATTACGGCGACTTCTCCATCCACGGGACGCTGACCTCGCTCGAATATCTGAAAGCGACAGAGTGCCGCCCGGCACCTTAGCCTTCCTTAGGGTCTCGCTGGGCTCGAGCCCTCGCAAGAGCACCACTCTCATCCATGCCCGAAAGTTCCTATTTCCCCATGGCTTTGACACGTCTCTAAAGAGTTTGGTTACGGGTTTACGGTGAAATCCGCGTGCAGGGAGAATGGGAGCGATCACGATGTTCTGGAGGGTCAGACCGGCTCCGAGTGCGATGGCACATCGGCCTGAGTTCGCCCATCATAGGCCGACCGAATCGCTTGGGCCGAGGCCGATGACCAAGACCGTTCTCATCGTCGAGGACAACGAGCTCAACATGAAGCTCTTCCACGACCTCCTCGACGCGCATGGCTACCGGACCCTGCAGACGCGGAACGGCATGGAAGCGCTCGCGCTCGCCCGCGAGCATCGCCCCGACCTCATCCTCATGGACATCCAGCTTCCCGAGGTCTCTGGTCTCGAAGTGACCAAATGGCTGAAGGAGGACGATCAGCTCCGCATGATCCCGGTCGTCGCCGTCACCGCCTTCGCCATGAAGGGCGATGAGGAGCGCATCCGTGAGGGCGGCTGCGAGGCCTATATCTCCAAGCCCATCTCGGTCGCCATGTTCCTCGACACGGTCCGCCAGTTCATCGGCGCCGCACGGTAGCAAGTCATGACCGCCCGCGTGCTTGTGGTTGACGACGTCGACGCGAACGTGAAGCTGCTCGAGGCGCGGCTGACAGCCGAATATTTCGAAGTGCGCACCGCGCGGAGCGGCCCCGAAGGATTGCATATCTGCGCGCGGGAGCGCGCCGATGTGATCCTGCTCGACGTGATGATGCCGGGCATGGACGGCTTCGAGGTGTGCCGCCGGCTGAAATCGGAGCCGCGCACGCAGCACATCCCGGTGATCATGGTCACGGCTCTCGATCAGCCCTCTGACCGCGTGAGAGGGCTGGAAGCCGGGGCCGACGACTTCCTCACCAAGCCGGTCGACGACATCGCGCTCATCACGCGCGTGAAGAACCTGGCGCGCCTCAAGATGCTGACCGACGAGATGCTGATGCGCGCCTCGACCGAGGAGCAGATGGGCTTCGCCGCGGCCATGGGCATCAGGCTCGATCAGCTCGGGCGGGGCGGGCGCATTTTGCTCGTAGAGGATCGTGACCGCTCGGCGGACCGGATCATCGAGGCGCTGCAATCAGAACATCATGTCGAGCGCGAAGCGGATCCCGCGCGGGCTCTGCTGAGTCTTCCCGACGGCAATTTCGACCTCATGATCGTCAGCCTCAGCCTCGAACATGCCGACGGCTTGAGGCTCTGCTCCCAGGTTCGCTCGCTCGATCGCACCCGGCATCTGCCGATCATGATCATCATCGAGCCGGGCGACGACGCCCGCCTGTTGCGTGGTCTCGATATGGGGGTCAACGACTATATCGTGCGCCCGGTCGACTCGAACGAGCTGCTGGCGCGCGTGCGCACGCAGGTAAAGCGCAAGCGCTACACCGATCATTTGCGCACTAGGCTCGAAGAGACGGTCGAGATGGCGATCCTCGACCCGCTCACGGCGCTGCACAACCGACGCTATATGACCAGCCACCTGAAGACGCTCTTCGATGAGTCCTCGCAGCGCGGCAAGCCGCTCTCGGTGCTCTTGCTGGACATCGACTATTTCAAGGCGGTCAACGACAGCTACGGCCATGACGCGGGAGATTCGGTGCTGCGCGAATTCGCTGCGCGCGTCCGCCGCAATATTCGCGGCATCGATCTGGCCTGCCGGCTTGGCGGGGAGGAGTTCGTGGTGGTGATGCCCGATACCGACCTCGCCAAGGCCTATCTCGTCGGCGAGCGCTTGCGGCAATGCATCGCCGCGGCTCCCTTCTATGCCGGGAGAGGATCGGCACGCTCGAGGTGACGGCGAGCGTCGGCGTTGCGGCGCTCGAGTTCGCCGATGATACGCCAGAGCTCATCCTGAAGCGCGCCGATCAGGCGCTCTATTGCGCCAAGCGCGACGGGCGTAACCGGGTTGTGGCCGACGCCGCTGAACTTCCCTCGGCGCTTATCGAGGCCTTCAGCGAATCACCCGTGGCCACTTCGCGAGCCGAGCGTCGGAAAAAGCCGCTTCCCGGACTTTATGTGGCGGCTGAGCGCTTAACCTTAAGGCTTTACGCTGTCTAGCATTTTATCGTATTAAGCCGATAAAGTAGGTTGATTTCGACCCTTCGTTGGCTGTTTAATCGCCAACGAAGACAGACGTGGAGGCAATCGGGGTGGGGGTCTTGCGGAGCCTTGAGCCGCGCGTTCTCAGCTCGGTACCTTCAAAACAGGGATAACCCTGCGGAATGCTCAGGTCCGCCGCATCTCCTGGGTCCGTAGGGTTCGGCCGGCCGGACCGCGGTTGAGTGGCCTCCTCGTTAGCGCCGCGTTTCGGCCGGCCACCTATTTTTGGACGCAAGCGTCTTTGGCCCGCGTGGCCAAGGCGTGCGCCATTGGCCAATCGGCCAACAGCTCAAGCCAACCGCTATTTGATCTTGGCTTCCTTGAACTCGACGTGCTTGCGCGCGACCGGATCGTATTTCTTGAACACGAGCTTTTCGGTCTGATTGCGCGGGTTCTTCTTGGTCACGTAGTAATAGCCCGTGCCGGCTGAGCTTACGAGCTTGATCTTCTGGGTGACGGGCTTGGCCATCTTGGAAAACTTTCTCTAGTGAATTGGCGGGAACCTAACCGATCAAGACTTGAAGTCAAGACCGGGGGAGGCGTGGACGCGGCGCGTCCTCATGATCTGGCACGACGAAGCGCTCGATGTCGTCCTCGGTCGCATTGGGATCGAAGCCGTGCATGCGGAGCGCCCATTGCAGCCCGATCAGAGCGCCCTTGATGGACGGCAGCAGAACAAGGGCGAGGATGATGGTGAGCGGCAGCCACAGTGCGGCATGCACCCAAAGCGGCGGCCGGTAAGTCATCTCGACGAAAAGCACGAGGCCGACCACGATATGGCCCACGATGACGATGGTGAAATAAGGCGGCGCATCGTCGGCGCGGTGATGGTGGAGCTCCTCGCTACAGTTCGGGCAGGTATCTGAAACCTTGAGGAACCGCCGATAGAGCGCGCCAACGCCGCAAGCCGGGCATTTCAGCTTGGCGCCGCGCAGCATCGACTGAAAGACGGGACGGTCGCCGGCCTTCCCAGCATTGCGGTAGACAGGCGCCGTCACAACACTCTCTTGCATCATGCGATCCTTACTCAACCCTATCTAGTGAGCTAGCGGCGCTTCTTGAAGGGACCGCGGCCTTTCGGCTTGCCCTTGTAGCCTTGCGGGCGCGCCCTGTCACTTCGCGACCGAGCGCCTTTTGGTCGCGCGCCGAGCGAGCGGCCTTCGCTCAACATCTCGAATCTGAGCGCGCCGGCGGTAGGGATCGCCTCGACGAGGCGGACCTCGATGCTATCGCCAAGCCGGTAGCCGAGACCTGTATCCTCGCCGACGAGCGCCTGGCGCACTTCGTCATGGTAGAAATATTCGCGCCCGATCGATGACGCCGGGACGAAACCGTCGGCGCCGGTCTCCATCAGCCTGACGAATAGGCCTGAGCGCACCAGGCCCGAGACGCGCGCATGGAAGTGCGCGCCGATGCGGTCGGCGAGATAGGCCGCGATCAGCCGGTCGGCCGTCTCCCGCTCGGCGGCCATGGCTCTCCGCTCGGTATCGGAGATCGCCTGCGCGATCTGATCGATCTCGCCCATCTCCGAGTCGGTCAGCCCCTCGGGGCCGAGCCCGAGTGCTCGGACCAGCGCGCGATGCACGATGAGATCGGCATAGCGGCGGATGGGTGAGGTGAAATGCGCGTAACGGCGCAAGTTCAGCCCGAAATGGCCGTAATTTGTGGCGCCATATTCGGCCTGGGCCTGGCTTCTCAGCACGACCTCGCCGACAAGCTCGGCGACAGGCGTCGAGCGCGTATCGGCGAGGATACGGTTGAATTGAGCGGGCTTCAGCGTGCCTGACTTCGGCAGCTTCAGCCCGATCGTGGCCAGGAACTCTCCGAGCGAGGCGAGCTTCTCCTTCGAGGGGGAATCGTGGACGCGATAGATGAGCGGCGAGCGCTTGGCCTCGAGCGTCTCTGCCGCCGATACATTGGCGGCGATCATGAACTCCTCGATCAGGCGATGGGCGTCGAGCCGGGGAGGGCTGACGACGGCCCGCACCTGCCCCTTATCGTCGAGCAGGATCTTGCGCTCAGGCAGGTCGAGGTCGAGCGGCGCGCGCTCGGTGCGCGCGAGCGTGAGGCTCGCATAGGCGCCCCAGAGCGGCCGGAGCACGGTCTCGAGCAGAGGCTCCGTCACCTCGTCGAGCCTTCCGTCGATCGCGCCTTGTGCCTGCTCGTAGCTCAGGCTCGCGGCCGAGCGCATCAGTCCGCGGAAGAAGCGGTGCTTGAGCTTGCGTCCGTCTTTGTCGAAGACCATGCGCACCGCAAGACAGGCCCGCGGCACGTCCTCCTTCAGAGAGCAGAGGTCGTTCGAGATGCGCTCAGGCAGCATCGGCACCACGCGGTCGGCGAAATAGACGGAGTTGCCGCGCTTCCTCGCCTCCTTGTCGAGCGCCTTGCCCGGCCTGACATAGGCGGCGACGTCGGCGATGGCGACGATCACCACCCAGCCGCCGTGGTTCTTGGGGTCAGAGTCGGCTTCGGCCCATACGGCGTCGTCATGGTCGCGGGCATCAGACGGGTCGATGGTGACGAGCGGGAGATGCCGCAAATCCTCCCGCCGCCCGAGCTCTGGCTCCTTGGCGGCTTCGGCCTCGGCGAAAACGGCGTCGGGAAACGTATCGGGAATGCCGTGGGCATGGACGGCGATGAGGCTCGTCAACTGTTGCGCGGCCGGATTGCCGAGCCGCTCGGTGACGCGCGCTGTTTGGACGCCGGCGCGGCCCCCGCGCGTCAGCTCGAAGCGCACGAGCTCGCCGTTCTCGGCGTCGTTCGTGCCGCCGCGGGCGACGGGCCACTCTTTCAGCTGCTTGCGCTCGATAGGATCGATGACGCCGGTCCCGCCGGGAAGTGAGCGGAAGATGCCGAGCATCCTTTGCGTCGCGCGCGCGAGCTTCTTAATGGTGCGCGCCTGATAGGGATAGTCGGCATCGGCCCCGAGCGGCGTGATGCGCGCGAGCACGCGGTCGCCGATGCCGGCTGTAGGCCCTGCGTCGCGCTTGCTCTCGACCATGAGGATGCGGGGCGGGGCGCCATGCTCCTCGTCCCATGCGGCGGGGCGGGCCACGAACTCGCCGTCCTTGTCGCGCGTGACGATCTCGATGACGGTGACCGGCGGCAGGGCGCCAGGCTTCTCGAGCTTCCGCCGGGATCCAGCGATCAGCCCGTCATCGGCCATGGTGCGCAGAAGCTCCTTCAGAGCGACGCGGTCGCCGCCCTTGACTCCGAAGGCGCGCGCGATCTCCCGCTTGCCGGCCTTGACGTTCGCGGTCTCGAGAAAATCGAGGATCTCTTGCTTAGAAGGTAGTCTGCCCACGGTCGCCTGGCGCGGAGCCCCCTTAGTCTTTGCCACGGGCTCCTCAGCCTGCCGTCTCCTCGACGACTTCCTTGTTGCTCTTGCCGCTCTTGCGCGCCGACTTCTTCGCAGCCGTCTTGCCGCTCGAAGCCCTAGCGGGCCTCTTACCGGTACCCTTCGCGCTTCGCGCGGCGATCAGCTCGACCGCCTGCTCGATCGTCGTCTGCTCGGGCTCGATGTCCTTCGGCAGCGTGGCGTTGACCTTGCCGTGCTTCACATAAGGACCATAGCGGCCGGACAGAACCTGCACCTTGCCGCCGAGCGAGGGATGCTCGCCGAGCTCCTTGATGACGCTCGCGCCGCGCGGCCGCCGGTTCGCGGCCTTCTCGGCCAAGAGGCTCACCGCGCGGTTCAACCCGACCTCGAATACCTCCTCGGGGCTCGAGAGGCTCGCATATTTGCCGTCATGCTGAACGTAAGGCCCGTAGCGGCCGAAGCCCGCCAGGATCGGTTTGCCCGTCTCGGGATGCGCGCCAACCTCGCGGGGAAGGGCGAGCAAAGCGAGCGCGCGATCAAGCTCGAGACTGTCGGGATCGGTGCCCTTGGGGATCGAGGCGCGTTTCGGCTTCTCCTTGCCGTTGCCCTCGCCAAGCTGGACGTAAGGGCCGAAGCGGCCGGTGCGGAGCGTGACCTCGAGCCCGGTCTCGGGATCAGTGCCGAGAACCTTCGCCTCGGCGGGGGGCGCCTTCTCGCCGGTCTCGGCAAGCTGGCGGGTATAGCGGCATTCGGGATAGTTGGAGCAGCCGATGAAGGCGCCGAACTTCCCGACCTTGAGGCTGAGCCGACCGGCCCCGCAAGAGGGGCAAGCGCGCGCGTCGCCGCCTGCGGCGGGCTCGGGGAAGATGTGCGGCCCCAGCAGATCGTTCAGAGCCTCGAGCACCTGGGCGATCCTGAGATCGCCGATGTCGTTCACCGCGCCGATGAACTCGCGCCAGAAGTCGCGGAGCACGTCCTTCCATTCGAGCTTGCCCGCCGAGATGAGGTCGAGCTTCTCCTCGAGATCGGCGGTGAAGTCGTATTCGACATAGCGGCTGAAGAAGCTCTCGAGAAAGGCCGTGACCAGCCGTCCCTTGTCCTCGGGATAGAGCCGCTTCTTGTCGAGGCGGACATATTCGCGGTCGCGGAGCACGTTCAGCGTCGTCGCGTAGGTGGAGGGGCGGCCGATGCCGAGCTCCTCCATCTTCTTGATCAGGGTCGCCTCGCTATAGCGGGGCGGCGGCTCGGTGAAATGCTGCTTCGCCTCGATCTTGCGCGGATCGAGCCTCTCGCCCTTGGTGAGAGCGGGTAGCGCGCCGTCCTCGCCGATCGCTTCGTCGATCCCTTCCTCGTAGATCTTGAGGAAGCCGTCGAAGCGGACCACCGAGCCCGTCGCTCTCACGCCATAGGCGGAGCCCTCCTTGGCGGTCACGTCGATGTCGACAGTGGTGCGCTCGATGTCGGCGCTAGAGGCTTGGCTTGCGAGCGTTCTCTGCCAGATGAGCTTGTAGAGTCTCGCCGCGTCGTCATCGAGATAGCGGGAAACAGAGTCTGGGTCCTTCGAGAAATCCGTCGGCCTGATCGCCTCATGCGCCTCTTGCGCGTTCTTGGCCTTGGTCTCGTATTCGCGCGCCGAGGCTGGGATGTAGCGCTCGCCATAGAGCTTGGTGAGGAGGCGTCGTACGGCGGCAACGGCCTCGGGCACGATCTGCACGCCGTCGGTCCGCATATAGGTGATCAATCCCTCAGCCTCGCCGCCGAGATCGACACCTTCGTAGAGCCTCTGGGCGAGCTGCATGGTGTGGCGCGGCGAGAAGCCGAGCTTGCGCGAGGCCTCCTGCTGGAGGGTCGAGGTGGTGAAGGGAGCCGCTGGGTTCCGGCGCTGCGACTTGCTCTCGATGCTCGATACGGTGAAGCGGCCGCCTTCAAGCGCGGCCTTCAGGCGCTCCGCCGTTACCTGGTCGGCAATGTCGAACTTTTCGAGCTTCTTGCCGCCGATCGAGACGAGCCTCGCTTGGAAGGTCTCGTTCTTGGCGTTGGCAAGCTCGGCCAGGATCGACCAATATTCCTGCGCCTTGAATTTCTCGATCTCGAGTTCGCGGTCGCAGACGAGTCGGAGCGCCACCGACTGCACGCGGCCCGCGGAACGGGCGCCAGGCAGCTTCCGCCACAGCACAGGGGAGAGGGTGAAGCCCACGAGATAATCGAGCGCGCGGCGGGCGAGATAGGCATTGACCAGGGGCCCGTCGATCGCGCGCGGGTGGCGCATGGCATCGAGCACCGCCTCCTTGGTGACGGCGTTGAACACCACCCGCTCGACTGGGATGCCTGTAAGAGCCTTCTTGCGGTCGAGCACCTGGAGCACGTGCCAGGAGATGGCCTCGCCCTCGCGATCGGGGTCGGTGGCGAGGATCAGCTTGCTGGCGCCCTTGACGGCCTTGGCAATCTCGTCGAGGCGCTTCGCCGCCTTGGGCTCAACGTCCCAATGCATCTCGAAGTCGTTATCTGGGACGACCGAGCCGTTCTTCGAGGGCAGATCGCGGACATGGCCGTAGGAGGCGATAACGCGGTATTCGGGCCCCAGATATTTATTGACGGTCTTGGCCTTGGCGGGCAATTCGACGATTACGATGTTCATTGAGACGTTCCTAGCCGCGCAAATTGCGTCAGGCTGAGGGCGGCGGGCCGGATTGGCCCCTCGTTAGCCGCCCGAAAATGGTGTCTAGAGGGCCCAGTGTCAAATTCGGCGCTCACGGATTGACAACTTTTAGGCGCATATACTAGCTACGGACAACCTAAAGCTGTTAAGCTGAACGTGAATTAGGAGCGGTAGCCGCGCCGAATAAAAGAGTTCGGGGAGGCCTAGCTTCGTGAGCAATCGGCGGGAAATAAGGCAAAATGAAATGAGCGGGCCCCGCAGCCGGCCTCCAGGCGCCGCGAGTTCATTGAGTGATGACAAAGAGCTTAGCCGCAAGGGGGCCGCGGAATATATCGCCTCCCTACTAGAAGGTTTGAGGCTCGTCGCCCACAACGCACAGTTGCAGCTCCTCGCCTATTTCGATGAGCGAGACGAGTTGCTGGCCGTGGCGCTGCAGCCTCCCGGCAAGATCGAGTTCCAACAGGACAATGTGCACTTGCGGGTCTCGAGCCCGGTGGTGCGGATCAGCTCGTCGATATCGACGGGGCTGGGGCCGAGGGCGCCGATGACCCGTTCACCCTCGCTCTCGCCGATGTCGGGGAGGGGAGGTGGCGCGCTATGCTCATCAGAGGCGGCAAGCTCGTTCTTGGGAGCAGGGGGACGGCCGAGGATCGGCGCGAGCGCCTCGACGATGTCGGCCGCGGAGGTGACGAGGCCCGCGCCCTGCTTCAAGAGATTATTGGTGCCGGTCGAGCGCGGGTCGAGTGGGCTTCCCGGCACCGCGAAAACTTCGCGGCCCTGCTCGCCGGCAAATCGCGCGGTGATGAGCGAGCCAGAGCGCTCGGCTGCCTCGATCACGATCACGGCGAGCGAGATCCCGGAGATCAACCGGTTGCGGCGGGGGAAGTCCTTGCCGCGCGGTGAGAAGCCCGGTGCCCGCTCACTGAGGAGCAGACCCCGCTCGCCGATCGCCCTCTGCAGCTCCTCGTTCTCAGGCGGGTAGACATTATCGATGCCGCCGGCGAGCACGGCGATGGTGCCGCTTTCGAGCGAGGCAAGATGGGCCGCGGTGTCGATGCCGCGGGCAAGGCCCGAGGCGATCACGAAGCCCTCGAGCCCAAGATCGGTGGCAAGGCCTCGCGTGAACTTTTGTCCCACCGCTGAGCCATTCCGCGCGCCGACGAGGGCGACGATGGGGCTCCCGGCAAGATCGAGATTGCCCTTCACGTAAACGAGCGGCGGAGGCGCGTCGACCTCGGCGAGCGCCGGCGGATAGCCTGGCTCGCCGATCGCGGCGAGGTGGGCGCCGAGAGCTTCGGCCGCGGCAAGCTCCGCTTCAGCCTCGTCCTTGCTATAGAGACGGATGTGGTGCGCGCCGCCCCGGCGCGACAGAATCGGCAAGGCATCGATGGCGGCCTCGGCGCCTCCGAACTCGTTGACGAGCGTGCGGAAGGTGGCGGGACCGACATTCTCGCTCCGGATCAGCCGGAGCCAGGCAAGCCGCTGGCGCCGGTTGAGCCTGACCGTCACCCCTTTGCGCGGGGCTTTAGCGGTTGCTCTCGCCAATCCGCGCCTCCTCGCCTCTGGCCAGCCGCGCGATATTCGAGGCGTGACGGATGTAGAGAAGCACGGTGAGAAGCAGGAACAGCGCTGCGAGGCGCCACTGGCTCGTCAGCGCGAGAACGCAGACGCTGGCGCCGCTAGCGACAAGAGCTCCGAGCGAGGAGTACCGCGTCGCGAAGGCGACGAGCAGCCACACCACGCAGAAGGCAACCCCTGCCGGCCAATAGAGACCGAGCAGAACACCAATGTAAGTCGCAACGCCCTTGCCGCCGCGAAAGCCGAGCCAGACTGGGAAGAGGTGACCGAGAAAGGCGCCGAGCCCGGCAAGCATCGCCGGCGTCTCGCCCCACTGGGCGGCGAGCAGAACGGCGGCGGTCCCCTTGACCGCATCGAGGATCAGTGTCGCGGCAGCAAGCTTCTTCGAGCCTGCGCGCAAGACATTGGTCGCGCCGATATTGCCAGAGCCGATCTTGCGGACATCGCCGAGGCCCGCGAGCCGCGTCAGGATGAGACCGAAGGGGATCGAGCCCAGGAGATAGCCCAAGCCGAATGCAGCAAGAGCGAGAAGGGCGATACTCCAATCGGCGGAAGAAGACATCGCTCACCACGAGGACGCGTGCGGATACAACTAATGCTGATCAGCGTAGTTGTAGACGAGGCGTCCCGCAACGAAGGTCAGAAGCGGGTGCCCCTCGAGCCGCGCGCCGTCGAAGGGGGTGTTCCTGGACTTTGAGCGCAGCAGCTCAGGCTCGACGGTCCAGGGTGTGGTGAGATCGATCAGCGCAAGATCGGCAGGCGCTCCCTTGGCAAGGCGACCGCTGCCAAGACCAAGCAGGCTGGCGGGCGCGGCAGTCAGGGCCTCGAGCAGGCGGGTAAGCTCGACCTCGCCGTTATGATAGAGGCGAAGCGCGGCGGCGAGCAGGGTCTCGAGGCCGACAGCGCCGTCGGCCGCCTCGGCAAAGGGCCGGCGTTTTCCCTCGGCGCCGCGCGGGTCGTGGGCCGAGACGATCACGTCGATATCCCCGCTCGCAACGCCCTCGACCATGGCGCGGCGATCCTCCTCGGACCTGAGCGGCGGCTTCATCTTGAAGAAGGTGCGGTAGGGGCCGATGTCGTTCTCGTTGAGCGTGAGGTGATTGATCGAGACCCCGCAGGTGACGGGAAGGCCCCTTGCCTTGGCGGCGCGCACGACATCGAGCGAGGCGCGGCATGAAATCTGACCAGCGTGGTAGCGGCCGCCGGTAAGCTCGACGAGGCGGATGTCACGCTCGAGCATGATGGTCTCGGCCACGGCGGGCACGCCGCGCAAGCCCAGCCTGGTCGCGACCTCGCCCTCGTTCATCACCCCGTCGGCGGCAAGCGTCGGGTCCTCGAGGTGATGCACTATGAGCGCGCCGAAATCGTTGGCGTAGGCGAGCACGTTCCGCATCACCTTGGCGTTGGCGAGGCTCGTCTTGCCATTGCCGAAGGCGATCGCGCCCGCCTCGTGCAGGAGACCGATCTCCGTCATCTCCTCGCCCTTGAGGCCCTTGGTCATGGCGGCCATCGGGTGGACATTGACGAGTGCTGTGTCGCGCGCGCGCCTGAGAATGAAGTCGACGAGCGCCACGTCGTCGATCACGGGATCGGTGTTGGGCATGCAGACGATGGTGGTGACCCCGCCGGCCGCTGCGGCGCGGCTCGCCGTCGCGAGCGTCTCGCGATGCTCAAGCCCCGGCTCTCCGGCGAACACCATCATGTCGATCAGGCCGGGGGCCAGCACGCGGCCGGCACAATCGATGATCTCGGCGTCGCCCACTTTGCCTGCGGTGATGTGCGGGCCGAGATCGGCGATGGCGCCGTCCATGATCAGAACCCCGCCCTTGCGGTCGAGGCCCGTAGCGGGATCGATCAGCCGCGCATTGACGAGCGCAACGGTCGATGAGTCATGCTGATCTTGGGTGAGCGGACGCATTGCGGTCATCGGTTCGGCAACTGGCGCGCCAAGGCCTGGAGCACCGCCATGCGCACGGCGACACCCATCTCGACCTGCTCGCGGATGACGCTCCGCGGGTCGTCGGCGACGTTAGAGTTGATCTCGACGCCGCGGTTCATCGGTCCGGGATGCATCACGAGCGCATCGGGCTTGGCGCGCGCGAGCTTGTCGTAGTCGAGGCCGAAGAAGTGGAAATATTCGCGCTGGCTCGGGACGAGGCTCGAAGTCATGCGCTCGCGCTGGAGTCTCAGCATCATGACGATGTCGGCGTCGGCCAGACCCTCCCACATCGAGGTGTAGACCTCGACGCCAAGCCGCTCGATGCCTGAGGCGAGCAGCGTCGATGGGGCGACGACGCGGACGCGGGCGCCGAGCGCGTTCAAACAAAGGATGTTCGAGCGCGCGACGCGCGAATGAAGGATATCGCCGCAAATGGCGACGATCAGGCCCTCGATGCGGCCCTTGTGGCGGCGGATGGTCAGAGCATCGAGCAGGGCTTGGGTGGGATGCTCATGGCTCCCGTCGCCAGCGTTGATCACCGAGCAATCGACCTTCTGCGCGAGCAACTCGACCGCGCCGGCCGCATAGTGGCGCACCACGAGAATGTCGGGGCGCATGGCGTTCAGCGTTACCGCCGTGTCGATCAGGGTCTCCCCCTTTTGCACGGAGGAGGTGCCGACCGACATGTTCATCACGTCGGCGCCGAGCCTCTTGCCCGCGATCTCGAAGGAGCTCTGGGTCCTGGTCGAGGCCTCGAAGAACAGGTTGATCAGGGTGCGGCCGCGGAGATCGTCGCGCTTCTTGGCGATCTGGCGGCTGAGCTTGGTGGCTTCCTCGGAGAGGTCGAGCAGAGAGACGATCTCGCTCCGCGAAAGGCCTTCGATTCCAAGAAGATGGCGGTGAGGAAAGGAAAATTCGGAGGCTTCGGCCGGTAATGTCATTAAAGTGCACTGTATAAGCCTCGTAAGCGCGAGCAGCAAGCTTGAGGTGCGGCCAAGGTAGCGAGCTGTGGACGTATTTCCCACGGCTCTTCGAGCGCCATCGCGCCCCTCTACGAGGCTCGAGCCCAGCGTTTGAACTTTGGCTTATCCACTTTGTAAATGACTACGCGCTCGCTAGTGTCGGCGCGCCGAATCGTGGGCTATCCTTGGAAGGTCATCCCACCGCGTCGCGCGCGTGGGAAACCCAAGAACTAGGCCCTGCTAGACTGACACGGATTGCGGCGGCGTGAGCCCCAATGAGCTTGTTCGAGGCCGCCAAATTTGGCGGCCTCCTTCATTGTGGAGGCGGGAGCGTCAGGTCACCTTATTGTTCAGGCTTGTCAGGGCGGCGAAATCCAATACCTTCCGAGTCAGTGATTCGTTTTGCGAGTTGGCGATCTGGTGTGACAGCGAGCGCCGGCGGAGGCCCGGCCTTGCAGAGGTGGCGCCATGATGAGCTTACCCTTTCTTCTCTTTGCCTGCGGGCTCGGTGCGGCTTGGCTCAGGCAGCGGGCGGCGGCGATGGGCTTTTGGGTCGCGGGGCTGGTCGTGCTGCTCGTGCTGTTCCGCATGAACATGAGCGACGTTTTGAATATCGCGCTTTGATCTTGGGAGCGTAGAGTGCCGGGTGACGTGGCGAAGCTGCTCAACGCTTTGGCGCTGATGGCTGTCGATACCGTGCTCGCGCTCGCCTTCGTCGATCAGCTCTGGTTCAGCGATCTTCCCTGTCCGCTCTGCATCCTGCAACGCGCCGGGCTCACCGCCGCAGGCTTCGGCCTTGTGCTCAACGTCATCTTCGGACCAAAGCCGAGCCATTACGGCGTGACGATCTTGGGCGCCGCAGTGGGTGCCGCCGTCTCGATGCGTCAGATCCTGGACCACATCGTTCCGGGCACGGGTTCTTACGGCAACGCCATCTTCGGCTTGCACCTTTATACCTGGGCGTTCATCGCCTTTGTGCTGATGATCATAGGCTCCGCCATCATGCTGCTCGACGACCGCCAGTTCTCGCGCGCCGAGCCGATGTCGAGCCGGTTGCGGCCGCTGCCGGTGACGGCCGTCGCCACCTTCATACTGCTCGCAATCGGTAATGTGATCTCGACGGTCTTGCTGTGCGGGGCGGGCTTCTGCCCCGAGACTCCCGGCGGCTATCTCATCTTCAACGACAATCTACGTGTAACGATGTTCGCCGGCGCGCTTTAGCCGGTCGAGCGCGCCTTGCAGGATGTAGGCGGCGGCCATGCGGTCGACGACTTCGGCCCTGCGCTTGCGCGAGGCGCCAGCCTCAATGAGGTGACGCTCGACGGCGGCGGTCGAGAGCCGCTCGTCCCAGAAGGCCATCGGCAGATCGATGTGCTTGGCGAGATTGCGAGCGAAGGCGCGCGTCGACTGGGCGCGCGGGCCCTCTGAGCCGTCGAGATTGATGGGGAGGCCGATGATCAGCCCCCCGACTTCCATCTTGTCGACGATGTCGACGAGGATCTCGGCGTCGCTCGTGAACTTGGTGCGCCGGATCGTCTCATAGGGCGTGGCGATGCTGCGCGTGACGTCCGACAGCGCAAGACCGATGGTCTTGGTGCCAACGTCGAGACCGAGTAGCCTCGCCTCGGGCGCGAGCATGGCGGCCAGATCCTCTATGGGCACAGGCGTTGCGGTCACTTACGGAGACCGGAGATTGGGACGATGAAGATCACCTGGTTTGGCCATTCCTGCTTCCGCATCGATACGGGCTCGTCCAGCATCCTGATCGATCCCTTCCTCAGCTTCAATCCGACCTTTGCCAATTCGGGTGTCTCGCTGCAGCAGGCTATCAAGGGCGTGACCCATGTGGCGCTGACGCATGGCCATGAGGACCATAGCGGCGACACGGTTACGATATGCAAGCAGACCGGGGCGCCGCTTCTCGCCGTGCACGAGCTTGCCACCTATCTTGCCGGGCAGGGCGTCGAGAAGATCGACCCCGGCAATACCGGCGGCACGCTCTATCACAAGGATTTCGATCTCACCTTCGTGCCCGCCTGGCACTCGGCCTCGCATATGGTCGACGGACGACCGATCTATCTCGGCGCCTGCTGCGGGCTCGTCGTCGCGCCCAAGCAGGGTAAGACGGTCTACCACATGGGCGACACGGCAATCTTCTCTGACATGGCGCTGATCGGGGAGATCTATGGCCCGAGCATTGGATTCGTGCCGATCGGCGACCGCTACACGATGGGCGCCAGGACGGCGGCGCTCGCTTGCAAGCGTTTCTTCAAGTTCGAGACGATCGTGCCCTGCCATTACGGCACCTTCCCGGTGCTCGATCAGACGGCCGACAAATTTGTCGCCGAGATGGGGGGCAAGGGCGTGCTCGTGCCGAAGGTTGGGGTGCCGTTCGAGGCGTGAGAGCAAGTTGCCGCTTATCCGGCCCGGTGGTACAGCAAGCCCCACGAACTGTGTCCCACAAGCCCAGCAGCACCGATGTCAGTCGATCGCGCCACCGTCCGCCGCATCGCCCATCTCGCCCGCATTGCCATCTCGGAGGACGAGGAGGCGCGGCTCGAGCATGAGCTGAACGGCATCCTCGACTTCGTCGCCCAACTCGACGAGATCGACACGAGCGCAGTCGAGCCGATGACCCGCGTCGCCGCCATGAGCATGAAGAAGCGCAAGGACGAGGTGACCGACGGCTTCTGCGCCGACGAGATCCTCAAGAACGCCCCCAAGGTGGACGACCATTATTTCGTCGTACCGAAGATCGTCGAATAGGGCAGGGATGCAGCGCATCGCACCATGGATGATTGCCGCATGGCTGATCGGGGCTTCGCCGGCGCTCGCCCAAGGGCTGCCCGACGGGACCTTTGCCTCGACCAAGGAGGGCTGCGCCAAGCTCGTCAGCAAGACTCCGGCCGAGCTTGGGGCCGACCTCGATTTCTCTGTGTTGAGCAAGGCGGGGGTGATCACCTACTTGCAGCGCTGCGACTTCGTCAGCGTCGCCCCGCACGACGCGAAGAGCTGGGTCGCGACCGCCTTCTGCGACGAGCAGGGTTATGTCTATCCCGATCTCTTCGCCATTGCCGAGAGGGAAGGGGGCAAGCTCAGCGTCACGCGGGTCACCGATCTCACGCAAGAGCCGAATGAAGGGCCGGCCGAGGATTCGTCCGCCCCATCCGATGACCCTGATCCGGCAGAGCTCGACCACGATCAGGATCAAACGAGCGGCGACAGCAAGTCGCCTGGCGGCCAGGGCGATGTCGATACACCGTCGGCCAGCGATGCCTTCAACACCTATGTCCGCTGTGAAAACGTCAAGCCATAGTTCGCCCCCGCCCGCGATGCAGCAAGGCGCAAGGTCCAAGCGCGCGCTCGCGGTGGCGGTCGTCCTCTGCTTGCTTCCCGCTGCGAGCGGCAGCGCGGCCGAGCCCGCCTCGGTTCTGCCCGGCGGCGTGTTCGCTACCGACGACGGCTGCACCATGCTCTCGCAGGCTGCCGGCGCCGACGATATCGATGCCACAGACTTCTTCGTGCTCACCAATGGCGAGCTCACGGGCATGGACCTTGCCTGCCGTTTCACCGACGCCGAGCCAGGCGGGGACGGAAAAAGCAAATCTTGGGTGGTGAAGGCGAGCTGCGAGTCCGGAGCGCCCGCCGTGCCGGCGGTGATCACCATCGAGGAGGCGGGCGGAGGGCTCTACCACGTCACCATGAAGTCGGAAGGCGACGTGGACGACCTTGGCGATTTCGCTCCTTGCCCAGGTGTTGCCGAGTAAAGCCGTGACCAAGCTGACAGACCTCACTTTGGCGGAAGCGCGCGATCTCCTTCGCGCGAAGTCCATCTCGTCACGCGAGCTCGTCGAAGCGCATCTCGCCGCGATCGATGCCGCCAACGATGCTCTCAACGCTTTCGTGCTGGTGACGCCGGAGCGGGCGCTCGCCATGGCTGAGGCGAGCGATGCGCGGCTCAAACGAGGCGAAGGCGGCGCGCTCGAAGGCATTCCTCTCGGCATCAAGGATCTCTTCTGCACCAAGGACGTCCGCACCACGGCCTGCTCGCACATCCTCGACGGCTTCACGCCGACCTACAAGTCGACGGTCACCGCCAATCTCTGGGCGGAAGGCGGAGTGATGCTCGGCAAGCTGAACAATGATGAGTTCGCCATGGGCTCATCGAACGAGACGAGCTATTACGGGCCCGTGGTCAGCCCCTGGCAGCGCAAGGGCTCGAACGCCAAGCTCGTGCCGGGAGGATCGTCGGGAGGCTCATCGGCAGCGGTCGCGGCGAGGCTCTGCATGGGCGCCACCGCGACCGATACGGGCGGCTCGATCCGTCAGCCGGCCGCCGTCACCGGCACGGTCGGCATCAAGCCGACCTATGGCCGCTGCTCGCGCTGGGGGATCGTCGCCTTTGCCTCATCGCTCGATCAGGCGGGGCCCCTCGCGCGCAATGTGCGCGACGCCGCGATCCTGCTCAAGGCGATGGCGAGCCACGATCCGAAAGACACGACCAGCGTCGATTTTCCGGTGCCGGATTTCGAGAAGGCCGTCGAGCGCGGCGTGAAGGGCCTCACCGTCGGCATCCCCAAGGAGTATCGTGTGCCGGGCATGGCGGCCGAGATCGAGGCGCTGTGGCAGAAGGGCGTCGCCTGGCTCAAGGACGCTGGCGCCACCATCAAGGAGGTGAGCCTGCCGCACACTAAATACGCGCTTCCCTCTTATTATATTGTGGCGCCGGCGGAGGCTTCCTCGAACCTCGCGCGTTATGACGGCGTGCGCTATGGCTTGCGTGAGCCGGGCTCCGACGTGATCTCGATGTATGAGAACACGCGGGCCGCGGGCTTCGGCCAAGAGGTGAAGCGGCGCATCCTGATCGGCACTTACGTGCTGTCGGCGGGCTATTACGACGCCTATTATCTCAAGGCGCAGAAGGTGCGGACCCTGATCAAGCGCGATTTCGACCTGGCCTTCGCCGAGGTCGATGCGATCCTCACGCCGACCACGCCGGGACCCGCTTTCGCGCTCGGCGAGAAGTCCGGAGATCCGATCGAGATGTATCTGAACGACATCTTCACCGTGACGGTGAACATGGCGGGACTGCCGGGGATGAGCGTGCCGGCAGGGCTGTCATCGGAGGGGACGCCGCTCGGGCTGCAGCTCATCGGCAAGCCGTTCGACGAGGAAACCTTGTTCCGGACGGCGCGCGTGATCGAGCAGGCGGCGGGGCCGTTGGCTAAGCCTAGCGACTGGTGGAGCAAAGCCGCATGAACGACGTAGCGACCAAGCGACTTCTCGTATCCTCAGGCAGCCCTTACGAGCCGATCATCGGCTTCTCCCGCGCGGTCCGCGTCGGCAATATCATCGCCGTCGGCGGCACGACCGCGGGGTCGAGCGGCAAGCCGGTTGCCATCGGCGACCCGGCGGCGCAGACCCGCGTCATCCTCGAGATCATCGCCAAGGTGCTGCAAGACGCGGGCTCGAGCCTCAAGGACGTGATCCGCACCCGCATCTTCCTCACCGACATCGCCCATTGGGAGGCGGTCGGCAAGGTGCATGGCGAGTTCTTCGGCGACATCCGCCCGGCGTCGAGCATGCTGGAAGTGTCGGCCTTCATCAACAAGGACTGGCTGGTCGAGATCGAGGCCGATGCCGTGGTCTCCGGAGCTTAAAGGGATTTTGCCATGGCACCGCGCGAGGCCAAAGACTGCCGCAACATGGACGAGGTGAGGGCCGAGATCGACCGCATCGACCGCGAGCTCGTCGATCTCATCGGCGAGCGCTTCACTTATGTGGATCGCGCTTGGCAGCTCAAGGCGTCGCCCGCGGAGGCGCGCGTGCCCTGGCGCATTCAGCAGGTGATCGACAGAGTGCGCGCGCGAGCGGCGGAAAAGGACCTGCCGCCTGAGCTCGCCGAGGCGCTGTGGCGGCAAATGATCGGCTGGTTCATCCAATATGAGGAGGAGAAGCTCCGCCAGTCGATGGAGCATAAGGAGTAACCCTCTCGCCAACGGGGAGAGGAGTCATTCCCGCGAAAGCGGGAATCCAGCAATCGGCGAGGTTGGTGATTACTGGATTGCCCGGTCGAGCCGGGCAATGACACAGTGAAAGTTGAGATGGATCAGAAAGCGGAAAAATCGAACCTGATCGAGGGCGAGACCGGCCCGTTCGAGGTGGTGATCGGCATGGAGGTTCATGCTCAGGTCACCTCGAACGCCAAGCTGTTCTCCGGCGCCTCGACCGAGTTCGGCGGGGAGCCCAACAGCCACGTCAGCCTGGTCGATGCGGCCATGCCGGGCATGCTGCCCGTGATCAACGAGCGCTGCATCGCGCAGGCGATCCGCACCGGGCTAGGGCTGAAGGCCAAGATCAACCTCAATTCGGTGTTCGACCGGAAGAACTATTTCTATCCCGACCTGCCGCAGGGCTATCAGATCAGCCAGTACAAGAATCCTGTCGTCGGCGAGGGCGAGGTCATCGTCGATCTCTTGAGCGGCGAGCGGGTCGTGGTCGGCATCGAGCGGCTTCATCTCGAGCAGGACGCGGGCAAGAGTTTGCACGACCAGCACCCGCAATATTCCTATGTCGATTTGAATCGCTCGGGCGTCGCTTTGATGGAGATCGTCTCGAAGCCGGACCTGCGATCCTCGGAGCAGGCGCGCGCCTATGTCACCAAGCTCAGGTCGATCCTCCGCTATCTCGGCACCTGCGACGGCAATATGGAGGAGGGCTCGCTCCGCGCCGACGTGAACGTGTCGGTGCGGCGCCCGGGGGAGCCACTCGGCACGCGCTGCGAGATCAAGAACGTCAACTCGATCCGCTTCATTGGCCAGGCCATCGAATACGAGGCGCGCCGCCAGATCGAGATCATCGAGGAGGGGGGCGTAATTCACCAGGAGACGCGCCTGTTCGACGCCAAGACCGGAGAGACGCGATCGATGCGTTCCAAGGAGGAAGCGCATGACTATCGTTATTTCCCGGACCCCGATCTCCTGCCGCTCGAGCTGACGCAAGCCTATGTCGACAATCTCGCTGGGGACTTGCCCGAACTTCCCGATGCGAAGCGCGCGCGTTTCATCGCCGATTACGGGCTTACACCGTACGACGCCGACGTGCTGATCGCCGAGCGCGAGTTGGCGGATTATTTCGAGGCGGTGGCCAAGGGGCGTGACGCCAAACAGGCGGCGAATTGGGTGATCAACGAGCTGTTCGGGCGCCTCAACAAGGAGGGCCGGAGCATCGTCGATAGCCCGGTCACCGCCGATCAGCTTGGCGCGATCCTCGACCTCATCGAGGCGGAGACCATCTCGGGCAAGATCGCCAAGGATGTGTTCGACATCGTGTGGACCGAGGGCGGCGACCCGAAAGAGATCGTCGAGGCACGCGGGCTCGTGCAGGTCACCGACATGAGCGCCATCGAGGCCGCGGTCGATCAGGTCATTGCCGCCAATCCTGAGAAGGCCGCGCAGGCGAAGCTCAAGCCCGCGCTCGCCGGCTGGTTCGTCGGCCAGGTGATGAAGGCGACCGGCGGGAAAGCGAGCCCGCAAGCCGTGAACGCGTTGCTCAAGACGAAGCTCGGGATCGAATGAGTCACGCGATCCGTATCCATGAGTATGGCGGCCCCGAGGTCCTCAAATGGGAGGAGGTCTCGGTCGGCGCGCCGGGGGCCGGCCAGGTCAAGATCAGGCAGACGGCGGTCGGGCTGAACTTCATCGACATCTATCAGCGGACCGGGCTCTATCCGCAGTCCTCGTTTCCCTTCATTCCGGGCAGCGAGGGCGCCGGCGTCGTCACCGCGATCGGCGAGGGGGTGCGCGACCTCAAGGTCGGACGCCGCGTCGCCTATGCCGGGCCGATCGGGGCCTATGCCGAGGAGCGGCTGATCGCCGCCGACCGCGTGGTCAAGATCCCCGACGGTATCGACGACCAGACGGCGGCAGCGATCATGCTCAAGGGCATGACCGCGCAATATCTCCTGCGCCGGACCTACAAGGTCGGGCCGGAGACCGCGCTCCTGTTCCATGCCGCAGCGGGCGGTGTCGGGCTGATTGCCTGCCAGTGGGCCGCGGCGCTCGGGGCGACGGTGATCGGCACCGTGGGCTCCTCAGGCAAGGCGCTGATCGCGCGCGCGCATGGCTGCAGCCATGTCATCAACACGCGCGAGGAGGATTTCGTCGCCAAGGTGAAGGACTACACCAAGGGCAAGGGCGTGGACGTCGTCTACGACTCGATCGGCAAGGACACGTTTCCTGCTTCGCTCGATTGCCTGAAGCCGCTCGGGCTCTGGGTGAGCTTCGGCCAATCGTCGGGTCCAGTGCCGCCCTTTAACATTACGCTTCTGTCGCAGAAGGGCTCGCTCTTCGCCACGCGTCCTGGGCTCCCGGCCTATACCGCCTCGCGCAAGGATCTCGTTGCCACGGCGAACGACCTGTTCGACGTGGTGAGCAAGGGAAAGGTCAAGATCGCCATCAACCAGACCTATCCCTTGGTGGAAGCAGCGCAAGCACAGAGCGATCTCGAAGCCCGCCGCACCACCGGCTCGACGGTGCTTCTGCCTTAGAAAGGATCGGAATGTCGCTCGGGGGTTCGGTCGAAGCGGACAGGAAAACGGGAGCGTCGCCGTCATGGGGCCTCGGCCTCCTGATCGTAGTCGGCGTCGGGCTCGCTTACGGGCTCGCTTACTCGATCCTCCGGCTCTCGCTGTCCGACAACCTGCCGCAGGACGACGTCACCTCCAACGTTCTCACCCAGACATTGGCTCTGGGCTATGTGCCGCGGCAGCCGCCTCTCTACGAGTGGCTGCTCTGGTCGGTGCAGCAGCTGACCGGCCCGACGCTCCCGAGTTTCCTCCTCATCAAATATGGATTGCTCACCGGCACGGTCGCCTTTCTCTATCTCGCGGCCACGCGGATTTTCCGCAAGCGGGGCTTCGCCATCCTCGCGGGCCTGTCGCCCTTCCTTCTTTTTCAATTCGCCTGGAATTTGCATGAGGGCGTGACGCACTCGATGGTGCTCACCTGCCTGGTCGCCGCGAGCCTCTGGGCCGTGATGCGAATCACCGAAAACGGGCGCGCGTGGGACTATCTCCTGTTCGGGCTGATCGCCGGGTTAGGTCTGATCAGCAAATGGGGCTTCGCCGGATTTCTTGTCCTTCTCTTCATCAGCGCGATGCTCCAGCCGTCGCTCCGCGCGCGAATTCTCACGCCGCGCTTTCTGTTGACCCTTTGCGTGATCGCAATCGTGGGCGCTCCGGTCGCCTATTGGCTCATCGTAGGCCAGCACGATCTCGTCGCGCTTTATGGCAGCTCGGTCGCACCCAAGGCGCATTTGAACCGCTTGCGCGCGACAGTGACGGGACTTGCGCTCTCGATCTATGCGCCGCTCGGCTTCCTGTTTCCGCTCGACGTGATCCTGCCGGTCCTGTTTCCGGCCTCGCTGCCGAAGGCTTGGGCTGACATAAAGCGCGCCATTACGCCTGCCGAGTGGAAGGGAAGCGCGCCGGACTGGCCGCTTCTCATCTTGCACATCACGATGGGAGGCTTCCTCCTGCTCATGCTCGGCGCGCTTCTCACCGGCGCCACGCATTATCTCGAGCGCTACATGCATCCCTTCTTCTTGCTCACGCCGCTCTGGATGCTGAGCGCGGTCGAGCGCACGGAGAACGCTCCGCGGAAGGCCAAGGTGCTTGGCATCGTGCTCGCCGCCTCGCTCCTCATCGTGTTCCCCATCAGGGCGAGGGACCTGATGCAGGCCATGGGCCCCCACTGCAACAAGTGCCGCGTGGCCACGCCCTATCCGGGGCTGGCAGAGGCGCTCAAGGCGCGCGGCTTCGAGGATGGCACGATCGTCGCCTTGAGCCGACATGACGCCGGCAATCTCAGGCGGTTCTTCCCCAAGGCAAGGATCGTCTGCCTCGACCGGCCGAATTACGGGCCGCCGGCCAGAGCCGCCGACTATCGGTCCGAGACCGTCGTGTTATGGCGCCCTGAGCAAGGTGGTGACATGCCCAGGGCCGCAGCGGGCGAGCTAGAGCGGCTCAAGGCGAGCCCCAAAGGTGGCGCGGAGAAGATCCTGGTGCCTTGGAAGCCTTATCCCGGCACGGGCCAAGCGCGGAACTGGGCTTGGATGCTGCTCGTGGCTAAGCCTGCCGGCGACAACGGCTAGCCGTCCTTCCGAGCATTGCGAAAACTATTCTTGGTTATCGCGGCGTGACCAGCAATGGTCAAAGAAAGATTGCCAAGCCCAGAGATTAACCAATTCGCCGCTGATTAGCCTGCAACGTAAACCAATATTACCACGTGTTATAGAGTTGGTGAGTTTACGTTAATCACGCGCATTCAGAAGTTATTCAAGGTGCTCTCCCATGATCTCCCGCGGGTAGGGGAGATCAACAACTCCAACAAACTTGTCGTACTTCCCAAATATTCGACAGGTGTCAAGACGAGTGACAAGAGGGGGCATGTAAGATGGCGCGGATGGAAATTTCGACGGAAAAGGCGGATCTGGCTACGCAGACGGCCATGCCGGACGCACTTTTCGAGCTTGGGATGCTTTATGCGACCGGCCGGGACGTGGACGCCGACCTCGTGGCGGCCCACAAATGGTTCAACCTCGCCGCCGCTCGCGGTAACCGATCAGCCTTGAGCTATCGTCTCGAGCTCGCGCGGGAAATGTCGTGTGAGCAGATCGCCGAGGCGCAGAAGCAAGCCCGCGAGTGGCTGCAAACTCACTGACAGGCTGGGTAGTTCAGGCCGGGGAGGGCGGCGCCTATTGCACGGTGCCGCTCGCCTCTTCGCTGCAATGGCGGAAGAACGAGCGGAGGCAGCGATAGCTCTTGCGCGCGAGGCTTCCCATGGCGGAACTTGCGCGCTTCATGCGGCTCGGCGAGGCGGTCTCCGCGCTCGCCGCCGCCGACGCTTCGGTGTTACCAGCTTGCGGCGAAACGGGCAGGGGCTGCGACTCTCCACTCGATCCGCCAAGCGCCGAGCGGGCATTGCGCCAGCCCTGACGCGAGGCGCTGAACGCGCGGCCGGTCAGCTCGACCATGGTCTGCGGTCCTTCGCCCTTCGGCTTCTCGAAGGCCTTGTTTTCGTGCTCGACGCGGCCCATCAGATTCTTGACGCGGGGATCTTGCGCGATCTCGTCAATGTCGGGCCCGTCATAGGCATAGACCTTTTCGGGACCGGCGCAGGCGGGCGTGGCGTATTCGGCCGAGCAGGAGGCGTGGTGGCCCTCCTTGGCAGTGCGGATGACGCAATAGAGCTTCAGCGCATCGCTCGGCCTCGAGCCTTCGCCGGTGACCCGGCAGCGATAAACCTGGTCAGGGCCCGTACACGTGACGCAATAGCTTGCATCGCCCGCCTCAGCCGAGGCCGCGAGGCAAGCCAGGACTGCGGCAAGCGCCGCGATCCTTGCGAATGTTGCGCAGGCGTGCCGACCCATCAAGCGGCGCCACCCCCCTTTGTTATCGATTGCCCAAAAGACTAGCACATTGCTTCTCCTGAAAACATTTTTGCGCTGTCAATGTGGCCGCGGTTAGGAGCACGGGCCGGCACGTCTCGGTTGCTGGAAGGCTTGGATTTCGGCGCGCTGAGGCACCATGTTATCTCCCAGGCCTCAACGCGAGGCCCTGCATCGCCTATGGCGCTCATCCCCCGGCATCTTCGCGGGCGAGTTGACCGGCCAACACGGGATCAGTAAGCCTTCCTTGCTTGGAGACGTGGCCGAGAGGCTGAAGGCGGCGGTTTGCTAAACCGTAAGCCGTGATTTTGTCTGGTCCCTCTGCATCCCCGCCAGGCTCAGTTTCCTTGACCATTCGAAGTCTCACTCGGCTCCGTCCTTGCCGTACATTCCCGCACAGTCCCTCCCTGTCCGGTTGCAATTCCGGTGGCAATTTTAGCTAAGTCGCCGGCGTCCGGGAGGATGCACGCATTTGCTGCCGGATCTTCCGTGGATGTCGGATGGCCTCTAAAAAGAAAAACTGAGTGAGTGTAGAGAGAGGCTGTGGTTGCCAGTCAGACACTGACCCGGCTGCAAGCGGCTCTACGGCGCTGCTGCGTAGCTGGGCCAGCAGGCTCACCACCAAGGGGTCGGCACAGGCAACCTCTATGCCGGTCCTAAAAGGCGACGCCGCTCTCGGGATCGTGACGCTTGTCGGTAAGGGTGGTGGCGGTCACGGCGGCGGACATGGTGGCCATTTTGCTGCACGCAGCGGCGGCGGACATGGTGGCCATGGCGGCATGAATGTCTATGGCCGCAGCTTCAGCCACGGCGGTCACGGTGGCCAGTTTGCTGCACGCAGCGGCGGCGGACATGGTGGCCATGGTGGCCATGGTGGCCGACATTACGCCTATAGCGGTGGCCGACATTACGCATATAGGGGGGACCATGGCGGCAAGCACTACGCCTACGGTGGGCATCGCGGCTATTACGATCATCACAGGCGCTACGCGTATTACGGTGGGTATCGCCGCTATTATGGTTGGTACCCATACATTTCTTACGGTTACTACGGTGGCGGATGTGGTTGGCTGTATCGCAGGGCTGTAGCGACCGGCAGCACCTACTGGTGGAACCGCTACTACGAGTGCACTGGCTACTACTAAGCCCGAACGGCTCGTTAGCCTGAAGCAGAAGCCCTCGTCCTTGACGGGGGCTTTTTGCTGTCTCGTAGGAAGATGCGTGGGTGGCGGTGATTCTCGGAGCCGCCGCCGCCCCTTCTATCAACGCGATGTGAAGCGGCCGACAGCCCCGACTGCGGCGTAGGCGATAAGGCACAGGAGGACAAGAACGGCCAATGCGATGAGCACCCCGATTATAATCGGCGCACGATCCGCCTCCGCCGCCCCAAGCATGTTGAATGCCCGCACCGCCCAGACCGCGATCAAGGCGATGCCGACCGCGAGCAGGGTCGCGGCGACCAGCACAGCTAGGCGGTTAAACTGACGGCGTCGCTCTAGCCGGGTGCTAAACATGGCCGACGTAGCACGCTGCCTGTGCCCGCAGCGTGAACGACCTCATCTCACTGCAGTCGTCTGTCCCAGAACTCCCACGCGATTCCATAGAGTGCGCCGAGCACAAAACCAGCGATGGTGAACGTGACGAATCCGATCAGGAAACCGATGGGACTGCCAGTGATCGGCCAAGGACTGGAGGGCGCAAGTGCAGCAAGCATGCCGAAGGGCGGGAACAGAAGATCGAAAAGGGCGCATAAGACATATGCCACACCCGTAGTCGTCGCCAGCGCGAACGCATTGACTTTCCAAATGTCAGTCATGACAGACCTCCCTAACCGGGATTCTCCGAATGAACCCTCTTTACACCCTTCCAGATGGCATGAGCGGGAGCATTCGATGATCGCGGCGCTCCGCGCTTCATCGAGAAGGCTTGAAACGGGCTTCGGGGCGACGGCGATTTGAAAAGGTGCCGCCCTTCCATCAACGCACCAAAGTGAGCATGTCAGAGCCGGCTGCTGTCGGACGCGGCAGACTTGTGGAGCGGTGCTAGGAGGCAACGTTTATTGAGTGGCGAGCTGGGCCGAGGCGAGCAAGTGTCGAGGCGCCGTCAAATTCGCGCCTTGATTTCTGTCAGACTGGGAAAAGTGGGCTGCATACGTAACTTCACTCCATTTAATGGGAGGCAAGTCGATGGGTGACGTTCGGGATAACTTACAACGGCGAGCCAACGTGCTTGACGAGCCACCGAATGCAACATTGGCAGAAGTCAGGCGCGCCGCAGACGGTAGCACAAACCCGTCGGCCGGCTTGGCTTGAACGGGCCAGCACAAAATTGATGCCGGACCATGACATGCGTGACATTCGTGCCGAACTTCAAGAGCGTGGCAAAATTCTTGAGGAGCAAATCGGTGCAGCTCAAACGCGATTTGACACGATGTTTGCTCGACTAAGCAGGAACACAAACTCAAAGTTGACGACCTTAAAAAAGACCTCGATGCAGTGCTTGCCGTCCTTGGCTTCGAGGACCAAAGGTTCGAAGACGCGGCTTCGCCTCAGTAATGGTGGACTGGATAATTCACCCGATGAGCGCGAAGAGGGTCGCCAACTGATCCGCCGCTGCACCAAACCACCATACCGGCACAGGCCGCGGTAAGCGTAATCGAACCGCTCGGAGCGGATTCGCCGCTCACTAGGGCAGCTCCCGCAGGTTACAAGCGCGACTACAAATCATGATCCCGATGAAGAAATGCGGCAGATGGCGCGACGTATATGACTGCGGCCAATATCGCTAGGATAGTCGCTAGAAGCAGACGGCGATTAGCTACCGATAGGGCAATGGCCGAGACCGCCAGGAGCGGCCTAACAAGCCCTTCGCATGAAGCGGAGAGCACGTTGAACCGTCCCTCAAGGGGATGGGCCAAAGTTTCCCACGTGAGAAACGGCGAGCGACAAGGAGCTGTGGGAACTCGGCGTCTGGTTCGCTGCCACCACCACCACCGAGCACTATTGAATTGCGAGCAAGCCTAGCGGCAAAAATACCAACCGCCATCGGCCGCTTGGAAGTAACCTGATCTCGGATCGAAGTTCGGGCCGTGTATCGAGCGGCAATACTGATACCAAGCTGGCGACCAGGCTGGCGGCCCATACGCGGCAGGACCGTAATACGCGGGTGGCGGAGGAGGAGGCGGCGGCGCTACGTAGACTTCGTGCGGAGTAAGTGCGCTGCCGACGATGGCGCCCACGCCAAAGCCGAGGAGACCGGCGCCAACATCATTGTGGCCGGCCTTTGCCGGCACGGTCCAAGAAAGCGCGGCGCTCGCAACTAAAGCCGTCGTTGCAATAGCTTTCAGGTTTGTCATTGTTTTCCCCCGTCTAACTAGCTTCTTGTTCGCAAAGCATACACCTGCGCGCAGGACCGGGGCTAGGTCGTTCCCCAGGCGGCGGGCCTCGCCTTCTGCAAGGTCCCACCGAAGAGTCCAAGGTCGGCCATAAGAAGAGGTCTGGGGCAAGGTGGAGACCGGGGCTTCTCAACCAAAGGGATGATCACAGGGTATAGAGACTACCGCTATCGAGGCGGAAGTGAATGCGCTCAGGGCGCTTTTGCTGACTGACGCCCGCGTTGTCGTCCCCCAGCTCCCTCGACCTCGCTCCCGGCGACGGCCACACTCACGCCTGCCGCGCGAGCCGCTCCGATGCGCTTGGCCAGGTCCTGGTCGTAGACGCCGGGCTCAATAACGATGGTGTCGTCGCGTCCTGCCATATGGATCGCGTGAAGGATGCGTCTGAAAGCGGTGTCGAGGCTGCGACCGTCCCTGGTGTCATTGCTCTTCTTAGAGGTCACATACCAACGCATGGCGCATCCACGACATCCGAAGCAGGCGAGAGCGGCCACGACACTTGCGTAACCTCGCTTAGTCAGGGCCCCGCGGCTTAAGCCGCCGTTTCAGCCGCCTAAACCGCTTTTTGTGCTTTCCGTGCCTTCGCGGTTTCGGCCTGTAGCGCCCCTCGGGCAGCATGTATTGCAAACCATTTGAGCTTGGCAGAATCCGTCTCACCGACAGATGCGAGGGCCACGATTGTGCTGGCGAGTTTCCGCCGCGTTAGCGCGGTATCCGCAAGGCCATCTTTTTTTAGCTCCTGCCACGCGTCTTCCAAAGCGGCATCGACGAGACGGCGGGTCTCACGGTCGAAATATTTTGGAATCTCGTTGAGCGGCATAACACTCTCCCCATTATAGGAGCTGGCACAAACTCATCGTGCCCCCGTTACGCCGATGCAATGGAATAGTAACTCGTTTAACGCTTGAATGCGAATGGCTATCTCGCAATGCAATAAGTTCGCTTTTGCACCGCGTTTCTAGGGTCTCCCTACGGCCCCTATAGGCCCAGTAACCACGTAGCCCAGTCACCGTCATGGCGGCGTGCCTGTTGGTTGACGACTCCAGAAGCCTCGAGGGGCGGCCCGCGCACTTTCAGTAGGTCCTTACTTACTCGACGGATTCAGCAGCGGTTTCCCTTGCCCCCACGCGCCATTCCTAATCGACTTCTCAACTTCGCCGCCTCTAGCGGCAGCGGCAGATCAGGGCTAGGCGGTCAAGATCCTGTGGACTGACGTGCGGCTGATACTGAGTTGCCGAGCGATCTCAGAGGGACCGACGCCGGCAGCGCGCAGCCGTTTTACCTTCTCGGCCTTGGCGCGGGCGGTCGGCGCTCCGCCTTTGTATTTGCCTTCGGCCTTGGCCTTGGCGATGCCGACCATCATGCGCTCCCGGATCAGCTCCCGCTCAAACTGGGCGATGGCGCCGAGCATGTTGAACATCAGCCTGCCGGTCGGCGTGGTGGTGTCAATCGCCTAATCGAGAACCTTCAGCCCCACGCCTTTGGCGTCGAGGCGTTCCACTAGATCCCAGTCGCAGGGCCGGGCTTCTTCTTGTGGCCCAACTCGGATGCAAAGCCTTGTCACCCTCTGGTGCAAGAAACAAAATCGAGCCCTGCGGAGTTAAGTTGTGTTGTGTACTGTGTATAGAGGGAGAAAACCCATGAGAACCATCGCCTACGCTTTAGCTCTGGCTCTAGGAGTTGCCTTTGCCGCCTCAGCTTTTGCTCAGGACGTAACCACGGCCAAGACAAAGGCCGACTGCGATAAGGCTGGCGGCGTTTGGGACGCGACAACCAACACCTGCATGGCGAAGCAGTAGCAGCCCACCGATAAAACAAGAGCCCCGGCAATAGTCGGGGCTCTTCGCGTTAATGCGTCGGCATGACGTGCCTCGTCCTCGCCCAACTCGGACGCTCTACTCCAGGCCATCTGCCGTAAAGGAAGCTACGGTAGTGACAACTGTACTGACCATCATCGCTGTCCTTCTCGTGGGTTCAGCGCTTTCGGGTTGGCGAGGCCGCCGGCAAGGGCGCTAGGGCGTTCATGCTGCGAGCTTGTCGGCGTAGGGCCTGAAGGCCTTGGTTGCTCCTCTTCGAGATCGGCCGGGCTAGTCATCCGCTGACGTGCTATCCTCGTCTATGCGTGGTCGCGTGCTAACTGCACTGGCTGGCGCGGTCATCGGCTCAGGACTTGCGCTGCTCGACCTTGCGTATCTTGGCGGTCCTTCTATCGGCTCTGTTCCCCAAACAACTGCCGGATGGTTCGCCTTTTATGTGTTGCAGTGCATTCCTTGGGCACTCCTAGGCGCCGTTGTTGGTTTTATGATTAGCCGACGAGGGAAACCCAATCATTGACCCTTGGTGGAAGTCAGGAGGTGCCAGCCTCCGTTCCCCCTCAGGCTGACCGGGCCAACCCCAGCGATTTCATTCTAGGCAGCCGATGAGCCGCTCGCCGTAGTGATCGATCTCGATGAGCGGCCGCTTACAGCGGGAGAATCTGGTCCTCGACCAGTCGCTTGGCACTGCGTGGAGACCGTTGCACCTCACGGATGCACACCGCACGCGTGCCAGGTCGAAGCAAGCATCGCTCAACGAGGGCCTCGGCCATGAACCAGCTCTTGCCACTGCCTCGGCCACCCCAGGCGCCTTTGTAGCGGCTTGGCTTAAGCAATGGTTCGAACACACGAGCGGTCTCGATGGTGAGCATCTTAATCTCTCAGCAAGAATTTAGGTCGAAGCTGAAGGCCGCCCTCGAACGGGCCGTCGTCATTCCAGTGCTGCGTAGACGGAGAATTGGGAAGCGGCCTCGCCAGTCGGGGCCGTTTCTCGTTCTGGATTCAGCATTGCTCCTGGGCGGCATTGGATCAGCCTCAGAAGTAGCCAGCCGCCGCCGAAGGATGCCCTCCTTAAACACGCGGTTTGGCTGGTTAGGCCCGGACGCTCCTTGGCGCATAGGGGCGCTCGGGCCGCTCATGCTCTGCGGTCGAGACATGCAGGGAGCTTCGGATAGCCGTCCTCATCATACTCGAGCTGGTAGTCATCACCGAGAATGGGGGCTGCGTCCTGCTCGAATTCGATGTCCAAGATGGCTCGTCGTAGCTTATGCTCGACAACTTCCCGCCGACCGCCTCCCATCACGTCAACCGGCTCATACTGCGGAACCGCCCGATCAACCTCGTGCGAGGCTTTGAGAGTTTCCTCGTGAACGTTCCTGATAGGATCGGTAAGGACACGACCGGGCCAGAATGTCACGAACCATCTCCAAGGCGTAGCGCTTGGCCGCATTGAGCCTCATCGGCCGGGATGCTCTGTCGCGGTAGCGGACGATCCAGCGACCGTTGCCGATGCCCATGAGCCACGCGACGGCTGGGGTCGTTCGATAACCCCGCTGCAGTACCCGCTCCAGGCGATCGACCCCCGGCCGTCAGTGAGTTTGAACGTCACCTCGTTGACTTGCTCAAAGTCAAATGCCGAGGTTTGCCGGCTATCTCGATTTCCGGCTCCTGAAGTCCTTGGTTTTCAAGGCTTTCAGAAGCGAGTTTTCGGCTTTGGCTATCTAGGGCCATTACTCATCCCCAATAAAAAAGCCCCTCCGAAGAGGGGCTGGGTGGCTGCCGCCGGCGTGCGTATACTCGCGGCTAAGGTCCAGGCTTGGCTGTCTTTCGGTTACATCGTCCTGTTCGCAATTCTCGTGCTCGCGTTTATCTTATGGCGCAGGGGGGGTCCCGTTCTGGCCATCGCTGCACTCGTGGTGGGTATCCCCCTCTGGGTTGGATGGGAATACGCACGTCCAACATGGACAACCGGCGTCATCACAGGAACGCAAGTGCGCCGCAGCGATCCCGACGCCCGCGGCAATACGACCGACATCGAATACATTACATGCGCAACCGGTCCGACAGGGGGCTCGAACTGACCAACGACGATTCCTGGTGGTGGTTGAAGCGCAACAGTGAGCGCGTCTTCAACGACGCCCAGACCGCGCAGGATCGCAACACGGAAGTGACCCTCATGTGGAATCGGTGGCGCTCCACGCTCTTCTGTTGGTACCCCAACGTGATCGCCATCGGCCCCGCCGGCTCCTGGCCGTTGTGGTCGGTGCGAACCATCATCTTCTACGGCCTCTCCGTCGTCTTCTGGCTCAGTTATTTCTACGCTTCTTCAGGCTCCGCCGATCGAGTGCGCCGCTGCGTCACAAGCTTGAGACAGCTAAGCGGTCGCACCCCCAAGGGCGCGATAGATGCTGGCCTTGGAGAGATGCGTCCGGCGCATGATCTCGGGCACCGTGATGCCATCTGCCCGCCGGGCATGTTCCAATAGACCTTAAGGCGTCTGACCGAGCGCGTTTTTGGGCATCAAAATCCGCAGAAATGCGTGGGGCATGTATCGCCGTGGAAGTCGACGCACGTCTGCGATGCGTCCGGTCCTCCCCCAACAGCAGACATCACTCGACTCGGCTCGGTCGCCACGTGCCAGAAGCTGACACATTGACCGCCTCAAACTCTCAAGTCCGCTTCGTGACTTTTCATGCGGCCAAAGCAACAGCATGAGAACGCCATAGGAAACAGTGAACGCGACAACTGCTGGCGCAAGCCACTGCTTAGTTTCATGTGCGCCGTATCCGCCCATCGTGGACAGCAGAAACCAAACCATCCCAAGAAAGTACAACCCCGAGATGATCCAGATCAGAAAACTATCTGACTGGGTTTTTTATGAACGATTTGGCTTCTCATTTTTTCGCGTTCATACAAGTTGCTCAGACGGGATGCGTGGTTAAAAAGCAACGTAGCCGGTGTACTCCGCCGTCGCGGTCGCCTCCATTTCGACTTCCGCGATGTGCATCTTGACCAGATCGCCGATGGAGACGAGGCCGATCGGTCCGACTATACGCTCCACCACGGGCATGTGGCGGAACCGGTGCGTCGTCATTTCCCAGTGAGCCGGTCGATCGTGTCGGCCTCCCGCGCCGTGACCACCGTCTTGGTCATGAAGTGCGAGACGGGCTTCTCCAAGACCTTGGGGCCGGCTTGGCCGATCGCCCGCATAGAGGTCGCGCTCCGACACGATGCCCGCGACCTTGTCATCATCTCGCACGATGACGATGCAGCCAATACCATGCTCCGCGAGCAGCTTTGCAATATCGAGCAACGACTTCTCTTTGGTAGTGGTGACGACACCGTTACCCTTCAGCTTCAGAATTGCCGCCGCGTTCATCTCGTTTCCTCCAGCCCCCAGCAACTTCCGTCCATGATTGCCTGCGACATACGGCTCGCGCCTTACGCTTTAGTTGACAACGTGACGGCCTATCTCTTCGAGGCTGAGTTCGTGTCCGCAGGTCTCGCACGAGTTGTTCATCCATACCCGGCCATATTCATCTAAGCGAGTGCAGGGCCGGACGTGCTCGCCTCCACACTCGGGACACTTAATGGCCTGCCCCAACCAGGGCGACGCTCGAAATTGTTTCCTGGCCTCAGTGATTCCGGTGAGGCATTCCCCCTGGTTTGAAAACGGCCCGGACGAGAGCTTGCCGTTGCTCTCCATCCCATACCACCCAGGCTTGATCGCCCGAATATCCGATGTGTGTTCATTGAGGTAATGGGGAATGGTCATTGCACTAGTCCTAAATTGGGCT
>CAVVDW010000019.1:0-241968 GCA_963747175.1 uncultured Alphaproteobacteria bacterium
CTAAATGCGGATCGGGCTTTCTTATTGCTGCATACCTCGTGTTCGGCATGGCATGGACTTCGATGGAAAAGTCCCTGGGGGCCATGCCAAGTTTTTCAGAACGTGACCTTCAAGGAATGTCGCAAAACATGCGTAACACCAACGAGTGGGCCACACGCGGGCGTGAAGGTGTGTACCACGACATGCTCAACGACGACTGGGAAACGCAGACCTACCAAAAGCTACAAACGCTCCACCGCAGGGCAGTACAGGACCTACTGTCCCCGCCCAAGCCAGTGACACATTACTACAGACGGTCTGGCGCGGCTATCGCCTTAGCGCTTACTGCCGCCCTTGCCAGTGTAGGTGTTTGGTGCAGCGAAGAGCGATATAATTCACGCCCATCGAGACCAAGGAGCAACGTCATGGCAAGACCCCCCGCGACGCTGACAATGCTGATCCTACTCATCGCCGGGACAATTAATTATGCCGACGCCAAGGGGGGAGTGGCGGGGGCAGTAGGGGCGGCAGGGGCGGCAGCCGCGAAGAGACATCGGGAAAAGGGGGCGACGCACGGCGTGACATGTACGGCCCAGAGGATATACAGGAATGGCGAGGTGGTTTACAACGACACGCGCTGTACTCGCAACTAAGGGGAAAACAGGGGCAGCAAAAACACCCAGTGCCGCGTGATGGAGTCGAAATGCAATTGCGCGTACGACTTCCAAGCAAGCTCGGTGAGAGGGGTGCGGTCTCCTTATGACGTATAAGGAATTTTTTCAAAGGTATGGCGCCTCATACCGGACCAAAAATATCACACCACAGGCTTCGGTGGCTCAAATGGCTTCTAAGCCGAAGGAGCTATAGAAACGTCTACCTACCAGCCTTTTCGGAATTGCCCTCTGACTTCATCAGGCTCTGCCCGTGGGAAGGCGCGTACCTGTTCTCCGTGGTCCGGAGTGCGAGACTCTGGGATCGTCGAGATTGGTCGTTTCAACGGCGGAAGCACCTTTCTTATGACGTGCGCCGCACCCAATGTTCCCATTTACTCCATGGACGTTGCGCCACAGAACGATGAGCGACTAAGGCAAATATTTGCAGAGAGCGGCGAAGGCACCAATGTCACTTTACTCGTTGGAGACAGCCAGCAGGGGAAATTCTCTTCTGTCGGCCCATACGATGTGTTGTTTATCGATGGCGACCACAGCCACGAGGGTTGTTCAGCTGACATCGCTAACTGGTATGGCGGTCTCGCTACAAATGGACATCTGCTGTTCCACGATGCGGCAAGGCCCGAAGTACAGGACGCGATTGTTGAGTTCATCAGTGCGCATCAAGAAGCCCACGTTTTGCTCCCGCCCTATATGGGCACGGCCTATTGGGAGAACCCGCACGGTTCCATAGCTCACTTGATCAAACGCGGTAGCTGAGCGCGGGTTGTCTGAGGAAGCGAAGGCACGTGACGAGGGGCAGGAGACGCCTCCGCTAGCCGCGTGCTCGACTACATCGAAGGCCAGGGCCAGGTGCTCGGCTATTACACTAACGAGCTCCGGCATCGCGGCTACGAGAAGGCGATTTGCGTCTTGCCGCATGATGGGGTGAACACCAACATGGTGACCGGGCTTCGCTACGCTGACCACCTGCGCGACGCCGAGTTCAGGGTCGAGGTGATCCCCAACCAGGGCGCGCCGGACGGCGAACTTCAACCGCAAGCTGGAATTTCAGCCGCTCGGGATTGTGTGACGCGCCTAGCGCGTTGTTATCGTGCCCGGTATTTCCTAACGTGATGAGGAGGTGCTGCGGGGCTGCCGGAACAATAAATGGCGTCAAAGCTCCCTGGCTGAGCAAGACAGCGGCCATGACGATCCACCACCTGCGGATGATAAATGCCCGTGGCAGCCAACCAAGGCGCAAGCATGATCGCAAAAATGTATGTCATCCCATCCCCCTATTTGGCGCGAATCACACGCCCCAGCGACAGTACCAAAGGGGGGGGCTTGCTTGGACACTTGTTCCTAATTGACATGGGCCTGCATCACCAGTCGGGATTGTGTGATGGCGCTTTGCCAACATGTCGACCTCAGACCCATAGCGACCTGGAAGGAAAGCCGTCGGGAGGTGCGCTCGAGGGTCTCGACTGCATTTTCGTTGATGGTGGTGACGACAACAGTTGGGGCGAGGGCGCTTGTTGGTGGCAGCCTGCCAACACAATACTGACCGCAAGAGCAATGGCCGCGAAGACACGCACGTTTAGTTCCTAGGTCATAGTGCTAGTGAAGGCACCCCTCTCGAAAAGGCTATCGCTCAAATCCTTGCCCAGTGGTTAAGTTGCTAAGGGTGATGATGTCGAGACCTGCTCCCGCTGTAAGCGGCCGCTCATCGAGATCGACCACTACGGCGAGCGGCTCATCGGCTGCCTAGAATGAAATCGCTGGGGTTGGCCCGGTCAGCCTGAGGGGGGAACGGAGGCTGGCACCTCCTGACTTCCACCAAGGGTCAATGATTGGGTTTCCCTCGTCGGCTAATCATAAAACCAACAACGGCGCCTAGGAGTGCCCAAGGAATGCACTGCAACACATAAAAGGCGAACCATCCGGCAGTTGTTTGGGGAACAGAGCCGATAGAAGGACCGCCAAGATACGCAAGGTCGAGCAGCGCAAGTCCTGAGCCGATGACCGCGCCAGCCAGTGCAGTTAGCACGCGACCACGCATAGACGAGGATAGCACGTCAGCGGACGACTAGCCCGGCCGATCTCGAAGAGGAGCAACCAAGGCCTTCAGGCCCTACGCCGACAAGCTCGCAGCATGAACGCCCTAGCGCCGTTGCCGGCGGCCTCGCCACCCCGAAAGGGCCGAACCCACGAGAAGGACGGCGACGATGATCAGTACAGTTGTCACTATCGTAGCTTCCTTTACGGCAGTCGATGGCCTGGAGTAGAGCGTCCGAGTTGGGCGAGGACGAGGCACGTCATGCCACGCATTAACGCGAAGAGCCCCGACTATCGCCGGGGCTCTTGTTTTATCGGTGGGCTGCTACTGCTTCGCCACGCAGGTGTTGGTTGTCGCGTCCCAAACGCCGCCAGCCTTATCGCAGTCGGCCTTTGTCTTGGCCGTGGTTACGTCCTGAGCAAAAGCTGAGGCGGCAAAGGCAACTCCTAGAGCCAGAGCTAAAGCGTAGGCGATGGTTCTCATGGGTTTTCTCCCTCTATACACAGTACACAACACAACTTAACTCTGCCGGGCTCGATTTTGTTTCCCGCGCCAGAGGGTGACAAGACCCGCAGCCCCGAGGCTGCGTGCCATGCTAACCCCCTGCTAGCTAAGGCTTCAGAAGCCGCGCAGGGTGCGCCTAGATGCTACAGCCTCGAAGGCATAGGGCCTGCCTCAACCACCCCTGTCCGCGCCCCGGCTCTGAGGCCTGCCTAGAAACCCGCAGCCACCTGCCGGGGGGATACCGCTCGGCAAGAATTCCTTCCATGAATATAGAACTGGTACTTACGCGGGGTGCTGTTTCTGTAATGGTTAGGTTATGGCCATTTCGAGAAAAGCCAGAATTGGGTTCATCGCCTTCGTTCTCTTGGCCTCATCGCCTATTGGGGCGTTTGAGCTGAAATTGAAATTCAAGACGATGAAGCTACCGCCCAACACAAGTGTCCAGGTGGAGGGCTCGACGGCAACCATAAGCGGGGGTGATCGAGTTGGAATTGAAACCACTTGGCACTGCTCATGTGATAAGGGCGAGGGCACGTGCAGCATTGAAAGCAGTGAAGGAAGCATCGCTTGCACGAAGGGCCCCAGTGACACTTGCAAAAGTGACTGCTATCTCTCAATGGGCGGGGTCGGAATTACGACCGCTCCTTCCAAAAATAAGTAAGGGCTGCCCCGCCCTGACAGCCCCAGGCCAGGACCCCAGGCGGGAGACCGTCAAAGCATTCCTTCAATCCTGTTCATATGCCTGCATCCACGCATTTTGTCTGTTTTGGCCTAAGCAATAGAAGCTAACATTGCTCTGCCCAAAGACGGGCTTTGCAGAAGGGGGAAAGACAATGTTTCGGCTCACACCACCTGCCCAGGCCACTTTTATTGTCTCTATCGCTATCGCCGTGATCGCCGTGGTGCTTCATTACGCACACATTGCGATCCCGCATGTGACCCAAACCAATTTTGTAACCTTGCTAATCGGCTACCTCGTGCTTCTTGCCGGGAACCTGTTTGAAGGAGTGTAGGTCGAGCGCGAGCAGCGCGATTGGGGATGCTAGACTGCTCGCGGGGATTTCCCATGAGCATAGCGCAAAGTTGCCAGAGCCCTCCGAGGACCTGTGCTCTGTAGGCAACATCGGACAAAAAAGATTACTCGCCCGAATGCCCGAGCCGGGAAAACCATAGTCCGGCCCCGCTCGCTTGCTAACCCGAGCGAGTACGGGGAGGATGTCCAAGTGAGTACACCTGAGTTGATTAGGATGCTGATTATCTGCGCGGCGATGTTGACAATCGAACTCTTGGCATATTTCGCGTATCAGCCTGTGCCCCTTTAATCTGCGGATCGGCAAGCTACTTTGGTACGCAGAAGATCACTGCTTGCCCGGCACCAGGGGTCCCTCGACCGATGACCTTTTCATGGAGTTGCCGGAGGAGGACCTTCGCGCGCTTCAAAAGATTAGGAAGGGCGAAAGCGTAGCGCGCGCCGTGAACGTCCGCCGAACAGATTACGCGGAAATTCTCCGGAAGGCCGCTTAATGCGGCACCCCAAGACGCCCTCTAACCTATTGATTAAATTGGAGCGGGCGAGGGATTCGAACCCCCGACCCCAACCTTGGCAACCGCCAAACTGACTTTCTGGTTAATGGCACTCTAATTGTATTTTTGTTTTGGTTCTCTTACTGGGACAGCATTGCGACCGAGGGGAACCAGAAAGGAGTAGGGGAGCGATGCCAAAACACGAGACGGATGCAGCCCTTCAGAGGGAATATCGCCGCGGGTATAAAGACGGCGTGGCCGCCATGATTTCGGCGCTTGTGGACAAGCTTGAGTACGAAGAGAAAGAGAAGATTGATGCGTGGTTGACTAGAGAGTTGACCCCCTGGTCCCAAGCCACTGGCAAATCCCTTCCCCCAGACCCGCCACGCCTAGAATAGCGCATGCCCCCCGAGCCGGGTCCTCGACTCTCGCTTCGCAACATGAAACATGCACTTGCGTTCTTGATGCTGCTCGCCGCCGGGCCAGCGTCAGCGACGGATGCGATGACATTCTGCCACCAGGCGTTGACGGCGGACGTGTCGAAGTACACTGATGACCAGTTCAAGAGCACGCTCTGCACGGCATCCAAAACTATCTGCACGCGTCCAAGGCGGGTGACCACGAGGCAATGTCAACCTGCGTGAAGGCAATAGATGCGATGATGCCCGAGTTCGCCCGACGGTTTCCGGGTCGCAAGCCGCACGAGGTCGTGGGGCGGTGCGAGTGAAACGGACCCATGATGCTTTCGCACCCACTGCCTCAAGCCTCACAGCCATTATGGGCTCCAAGCCGGGAGCCTGTGACGGCAAGCTGGTGAAAGCCACGGCTAACCCGTTGCGCTGTGCTCATGGATCGTGCCCCGACCGTAGAGTGCAGAATATAGCATGTTAGGTTCTTCCGAGGCTCAAGCCACAAACGGGGGCGCAGCCTCCCGGAATTTCGCTCGCTGAAAAAAGCGGGGGAGGGGTGAACGGCTCGAACGTAGAGGTTAGCGGCCAGCGGTCTGTTCCGCAGCCTCCTGACGCTGCTTCTTTGTTATGATGGGTGGGTCTCACCCTTAAGGGAGGGCTAGCACATGATTTGCACAAAGATAGCGTTTCTCGTCGCTGCCGCATCCGCTCTTACCGTCATGGGGCAAGGGGCGAACGCAGCGCCCCCCAACCCAATCGGGATGATAACAGTTAGGTCGAGCCTCGTGCTGCAGACGCATGGGTGCCATAAGCTCTGCGCGCCCGGCCCGTATGGCTACTGGCACCGCCACAGGTTTGGCTCCGCGACCCGACACCGTTTCCTTGTATTGACTGGGGGATAGTGTTTGGGCCGCGACCGCCAGTATTCTTTAAACAGCGGCGCTCCCATTAGGCCGGTTGCGTAGGCGCGGCTATGTAATGCCGCGAGCGCTCAGCCCCTTTGGCAAGTAAGGTTGGCAGCTTGGCGATGTTCGCCGCTATGTGTCTAGCCTCATCCAGAGGCGGGCGGGCGTCACTCGCCGCAAGCGCTGGAACCCGTAGTGCAGACGTAAGGCACTACAACGCCAGTGAAGCAGGTGGTGTAGAAGTGCGGGGTGACGATGTCCGGCCTCAACTGCGCATAATCCGGAACTCCGTCCGGGCGCACGGCCTTCCAGAACGGATCCCCCTTCACTTTGCGCGCTGTGAGACTCACGTAGCTCCAACCCTTGGCACGCTTTAAATCGGCGGCGCTTTGCAGCGCAAGGGTACGGGACATCTGGGCAGCTTCAGCCTGGGAAGCCGCGCTATGCGTGGCCTTGATTAGTTGGCATGACGCTTCAGCAGGCGTGGTTGCCCAGGGAGTAATTAATGCAACGGCAAGCGCCATACCTAACATCCTCAAGTCTTGAAGCATTGTCGCGCTCTCCAAATGGATGTGAAGACAGTGCGTTGAACCTGCGCTGATATGGCTAATTAGTGGTTAATCGGCGCTGAGTTGCGTCTCCGGCATCACATGCATCGGCGCGGCCATACACAAAACCACCGCTGCGCCATCGCGGATCGCGATAGAAAACGGAGACCACAAAGAGAAGGCCCCGACCGGGGGGAGGGTCTAGGGCCTTCTCGGTTCCTTTGCGGAACTGAGTGATTGGGGGCAATCACTTATCGCCCTATAGCGTCCTCGCATGATAAGCCAAAATCGTATTTTCTGATCGTGTCGATAAGGGTGACTTATCCCGAACACCTATTCCACCAACTCTCTCACCGTGGCGTGGCGCAGTGTCTTGCTTCCCGCGAGGTGTTTCACTCGCACTGCGAGCTTCGGTTGGCACCGAGATGCGCTTGGCTATTACCACGAACGGAAGGACGAGAACCGCGACGTTGGGCTAGGACCGGAACACGATTGGTCGTCGCATGCCGCCGACGCATTTGGCCTGATGGCGATTGCCTATGAGGAGCCGTCGCGATTAGCGAGCTTCAACCGGAAGCTCGATCGCGCATGGGCGCGCAGCCGCTCATTTACCATAGGTTGCATGCTGAGTAATTGGACAGCTTCAAAGTTGGTTAACGGCTGTTGTGCAAAATGAAGCGTCTTGAGTTCTCTTTCTCATGCTCAAGAACTCCTTCTTTGATGCGGATGAGAATGCAGACTCGGGGTCTCCCAAAAGCCCCCGAGTTTGTATTTGTGGAAGGCCACCGCCGAAGCCGCGATCAAAATCGCAAAGGTGCTAACGAAAGACGAGGCGCGCCGCATCGCCAACAACATTGCCAAGCTGCCTGAATTGCTAAAGCGTTGACGCCTCAGATATGCCGATCATCTCAGGGACAGCGAAGGGTCGGGGCAAAGTGCGAGATGTCGTGCGTAAGCGAACGGGCAAGGCTGCTCCAAAGGAGAGTCCCACCACACCGTCACCATCCGCGCGGCCGCGTGCCCGACGTCCGGTGCATTGATCCATCCTCGTCCTGCTGGGCAAGCCGCCCGGCGCCGCGTGAGCATGCTCCACCACCAACTTGTAGGCTATTTTGTAGGCCAGCTAGCCGTGTTAAGTGATCTGCTTGTCGCTATAAAGGATTAGATGACGAGTTGGCGGACTCCGTCTCCGCCAGTCCTTTTCGCGTGCGATTGCAACGCCTTTCTGCCCGGAAGGCCGCGCGCGTTCCTCGTCATAAATGCGACTAAACGAGGGGTGATGATGACGACGATGCCGACCAATTCCGGCTACGAAGCCGATCCGAGATTCGAACGCGTGTTCGTCGAGCGGGAGCAGAACCGGCTTGCCGCCCGCGCGCTCATCGTCCTCGTCGTCCTCAATGGCACGGCCTCGCTCGTTCTGCTGGCGATTCTCGGGAGAGCGCCTGATTCGTCGGTCGAGCCCAAGCTCGCGGCGGCAATGCTGTTCTTCGCCGGCGGTGCCATCGCCGCGCTGTTCAGCGCATTCGTCGCCTATATCAACCGCGCGGTCAGGCTCGAGGCGCCCGAGCGGCGGACGCTGCAAAGCATCTTGCGCCTGCTCGCCATTCTCGCCGTGATCGGCAGCGGGGCGGCGTTCCTCACCGGCATGAACATGGTTGGCGACGCGGCATCGGAGAAGTCGAGCTCACATCCCAAGGGTGCGAAAGAGAAGAGCGCCCCGCCCAAACAAGACAATGCGCCGGCTAACGCGCCAAGCAACCGCGCGCCTCTCGAGAATGAGGCCTTTGCAGAGTGAAACGAGAAGGCGATTTGGCCGCGCTTCGCCTCTAAGCGATGGCTAGGGCGGACCCGTCATCTGGCGGGTGAATTCATCCCATTTCTGCTTGGCGTCCGCGGTGAGCACCGCGAGCTTCTGCTGGACCACGTCCCAGTTCACCATGGGGTGAGGATCGGCTGCATTGTCACGCTGATCGGCGATGTATGCGCCCCCGACCGTGAGAAGTGACCCCAAGATCATGCCAAGCAAGAGTCGCATGCCGCCCCACCCGCATCAAAGTCCAATCATAGGCCGCCCGGGAGACAAGAGGAAGGTCGATTGCGCTTGCGCGAGCGTTCGGATCGACGCGAGATGCGGAGCATAGGGGCATCTCGCTGGCATCGACAACCTGCCGAATGGGGCGCCTGACGCATACAAAGGATCGGCCACAGCCAATCTCTTGATCCGCGTCAAAGTTAAGCGTGCTCGTCTTGCGCATGGTGCTCTGCAAAAGGGGATCAGATCATGGCTTCTATGCTCGAGCGCGAGGAGTGGAAGGCGTTTTCGGATTTTTCGGCGCTCGCGGCGGCGGGGCTGCTCACCTTTATCGGGCTGATCCTGGCGATTGCCGGCAAGGATTCGGTCATCGCCTTCCATGGCTGCGTGCTGCTCGGCGCGGCGGGACTGGCCTTCCTCTACATTCTCACGCAGGTCATCGAGAAGAAAGAGCCGCGCGACAAGGGCGGCTATGCCGACGGCGTGATCCGCGCCGGCGTCATCGCCACGGTGTTCTGGGGCGTGGCGGGCTTTCTGGTCGGCGTCATCATTGCCTGGGAGCTCGCTTACCCGGTCCTCAATCTCGATTTGCCGTGGACGAGCTTCGGGCGCTTGCGGCCGCTCCATACCTCCGCCGTGATCTTCGCCTTCGGCGGCAATATCCTGATCGCGAGTTCATTCTATGTGGTGCAGCGGACGAGCCGGGCGCGGCTCGCCGGGCGATGGGCGCCATGGTTCGTGTTCTGGGGCTACCAACTCTTCATCGTGCTGGCGGCAACCGGTTATCTGCTCGGCGTCACGCAGTCCAAGGAATATGCCGAGCCCGAATGGTACGTGGATCTCTGGCTGACCATCGTCTGGGTCGTTTATTTCCTCGTCTTCGTCGGCACGCTCGCCAAGCGGCGCGAGCCGCACATCTACGTGGCGAACTGGTTCTACCTCGCCTTCATCGTCACCATCGCCATGTTGCACATCGTCAACAACCTGGCGATCCCGGTCTCGTTCCTCGGCTCCAAGAGCTACGTGATCTATTCGGGCGTCCAGGACGCCATGACGCAATGGTGGTACGGCCATAACGCGGTCGGCTTCTTCCTGACCGCGGGCTTCCTCGGCATGATGTATTATTTCGTGCCGAAGCGCGCCGAGAGGCCGGTCTATTCCTATCGCCTCTCCATCGTGCATTTCTGGTCGCTGATCTTCCTCTATATCTGGGCGGGCCCGCATCATCTGCATTACACGGCGCTGCCGGAGTGGGCGCAGACGCTCGGCATGACCTTCTCGATCATGCTGTGGATGCCGTCCTGGGGCGGCATGATCAACGGCCTGATGACGCTCTCAGGCGCCTGGGACAAGCTCAGGACCGATCCCGTCATCCGCTTCCTCGTCGTGTCGGTTGCCTTCTACGGCATGTCGACCTTCGAGGGTCCGCTGATGAGCATCAAATCGGTCAACGCGCTGTCGCATTACACCGACTGGACCATCGGGCACGTGCATTCCGGCGCGCTCGGCTGGGTCGCCTTCATCAGCTTTGGGGCGATCTATTGTCTCGTGCCGTGGCTGTGGCATCGCCGCGCGCTCTATTCGCAGCGCCTAGTGGAGTGGCATTTCTGGATCGCGACGCTCGGCATCCTGCTCTACATCACCTCGATGTGGGTCTCGGGCATCCTCCAGGGCCTCATGTGGCGCGCCTACGACAGTCTCGGCTTCCTCGAATATTCCTTCGTGGAGACCGTCGCGGCCATGCATCCCTTCTATGTTATCCGGGCGACCGGCGGGGTGCTGTTCTTCGCTGGCTCGCTGATCATGGTCTACAACGTCTGGCGGACCATTCGCGGCGATGAGCCGGTCGATGCCGCGGAGCAGCCGCGCATCGCCGCAGCGCCCGAGCTTCGCCCCGTTCCGGCCGAGTAGGAGGGGCACATGATCTGGGCCAAGCATCAAATCCTGGAAAAGAGCTCGATCCTTCTTCTCGTCGGGATCCTGCTCACGGTCGTCATCGGCGGCATTGTCGAGATCGCGCCGCTGTTCTGGCTCTCCTCCACCATCGAGAAGGTCGAGGGCATGCGGCCCTACACGCCCCTCGAGCTCGCCGGTCGCGACATCTATGTCCGCGAGGGCTGTTATCTGTGTCACAGCCAGATGATCCGCTCGCTGAGGGACGAGGTCGAGCGCTACGGTCATTACAGCCTCGCCGCCGAGAGCATGTACGACCATCCCTTCCAATGGGGCTCTAAGCGCACGGGGCCCGATCTCGCCCGCGTCGGGGGCAAATATTCCGACGAATGGCACGTGGCGCACATGAACGACCCGCGCGCGGTCGTGCCGGAATCGGTGATGCCGCGCTATTCGTGGCTCGGCCAGCGCGAGCTCGATTACAAAGACATCGCCGATCGAATGACGGTGCTGCGCGAAGAGGGGGTCCCTTATACCGACGAGGAGATCGAGGACGCCAAGGCCGATCTCGAGCGGCAGGTCGATCCGAATGCCGAGGGGCTCAAGGACTTCCTCGCGCGCTATCCGAAGGCGCAAGTGAGGCAGTTCGACGGCGACCCGCATTACGTGTCAGAGCTCGATGCGGTGATCGCCTATCTGCAAATGCTCGGCACGCTCGTCAATTTCGCGACGTTCGATGCCGCTGGTCCCAATCTCAGATAGAGGCTCGCCATGACCTATGAGCAGGTGGCTTCGGTCTCCCAAATAGTCGCGCTGATCTTCTTCGTTGTCCTGTTTGCCGGAGTGCTCCTCTACGCATTCTGGCCCGGCAACAAGAAGCGCTTCGAGCAGGCCGCCAGGCTTCCGCTCGAGAAAGATCCTGAAAGCGACGAGAAAGACGGTTGAGCCCCATGGCCAAGAAGCGCGACGCGGCGACCGAGGCAGAGACGACCGGTCATGAATGGGACGGCGTCCACGAGCTGAACAAGCCGCTGCCCAAATGGTGGCTATGGACGTTCTACGCCACTATCGTCTGGGCGATCGGTTATTGGCTCTTGATGCCGTCCTGGCCGCTGGTCGCGGGCTATACCAAGGGCTTGCTCGGCTACAGCCAGCGCGGGGCGGTGAGCGAGCAGCTCGATGCGGCCAAGGCCGCCAAAGCCGAATTCCGGCAGAAGATTGCGGCGAACGATCTCGCTGCCATCAACGCCAATCCCGAGCTTCTTGGCTTCGCGCTCGCTGGCGGCGAGGCGGCGTTCGGCGACAATTGCGCACCATGTCATGGCCGCGGCGCCCAAGGGGCGTTCGGCTACCCAAATCTCCGCGACGATTCCTGGCTGTGGGGCGGGAGTCTCGATGCCATCCATCAGACCATCACGCACGGCATCAGGGCCAATGACCCCGCGACACGGAGTCCGGGCGCCCAGATGCCGGCCTTCGGCGCGACCGGCATTCTGACCGAGCCGCAGATCGCCGACGTCGATGAATTCGTGCTATCCTTGTCGGGCCGCGCCGACGACAAGGGGGCTGCCGAGCGCGGGAGCAAGGTCTTCGCCTCCACTTGTGCCCCATGCCATGGTCCGGAAGGCAAGGGCAATCAGGCAATCGGCGCGCCCGATTTGACCGACGAGCTTTGGCTTTATGCTGGCGACAAGACGACCATCGCCAACACGATCAGGGGCGGACGCGGCGGCGTGATGCCGGCCTGGGGCGGGCGCCTTGACCCGGAGACGATCAAGGAGCTCGCCATCTACGTGCATTCGCTTGGCGGTGGCCAATAGAGCGAGGCGCCGCCCGAGATGTTGATGACGAACTTGCAGGACAATATAGCCGTCGCCCGCGCCCTAGGCGCTGGTGTTGAAGCGGCACCGGGTGTTGAGCGGAGCGAAGCGCCGACGATCGATCGCGCCGGCACGTCCCTCTATGCCGCGCGCGTCAAGGTCTACCCGAAGGAAGCCCATGGCACGTTCCGCACCGTCAAGTGGATCGTCATGGCGGTGACGCTCTCGATCTACTATCTCGTGCCGTGGATCAGGTGGGACCGCGGGCCCTATCTTCCCAATCAGGCGGTCTTGATGGACTTCCCGTCGCGGCGTTTCTTTTTCTTCTTCCTCGAGATCTGGCCGCAGGAATTCTACTACATCACCGGGTTACTCGTTCTCGCTGCGCTCGCGCTGTTCCTGGTCACCACGATCGCCGGGCGCATGTGGTGCGGCTACACCTGCCCGCAAACGGTGTGGACCGACCTGATGATCGCGGTCGAGCGATTCTTCCAGGGCGACCGCAACGCGCGCATGCGGCTCGACAAAACGCCCTGGGCGTTCGAGACGCTGTGGCGCAAAGGCGCCACGCATGTCACCTGGCTCCTCATCGCCATCGCGACGGGAGGCGCCTGGGTGTTCTATTTCGCCGACGCGCCGACGCTTGCTCGGCAGTTCGCCAATTTCGACGCGCCGATGCTCGCTTATGTGTTCGTCGGGCTGTTCACGGCGACGACCTACCTCCTCGGCGGCATCGCCCGCGAGCAAGTGTGCATCTATATGTGCCCGTGGCCGCGCATCCAGGGCGGCATGGTCGACCACGACTCGCTGCTCATCTCGTATCGCGCTTGGCGCGGGGAGCCGCGCGGCCCGCACAAAGCGGGACAATCCTGGGAGGGGCACGGCGACTGTATCGACTGCCGGCAATGCGTCGCGGTCTGCCCGACCGGCATCGACATTCGCAACGGCTCGCAGCTCGAATGCATCCAATGTGCGCTCTGCATCGATGCGTGCGCCGAGATCATGGACAAGGTCGGAAGGCCTCGCGGGCTCATAGCCTACGACACGATCCGCAATCTGGAGCACACCGGGCCCGAAATTCTACCGGTGCAGTGGCTGCGTCCACGCGTGATCCTTTATGCCACGTTGATGGCCATCGTCGGGGTGATCATGCTGACGGCCTTGCTGCTCAGGCCCGAACTCGAGGTCAGTGTGCTGCACGACCGCAACCCCATCTATGTCAAGCTGTCGGACGGCGGCATGCGCAACGGCTATACCGTCAAGCTCCTCAACAAGCTCTATGAGCCGCGCAGCTTCAAGCTCGGGCTCCAGGGGCTTTCGGGAGCGACGCTCAGCGTCGTCGGCCATGAGCACGAGACCGATCCGGTGATCACCGTCGCGCCCGACGAGCTCCAATCGGTGCGGGTCTACGTCGCCCTCGACAAGGCCGACTACGCCTCACTGTCCAACTCGACAACCGAGTTCCACTTTACCGTCGCCGATACCGGGAACGGCACTCTGGCCGAGCATGGCGCGAATTTCCAAGGGCCCGAGCGATGACAAAGAGTTGGCTTACGAAGGAGTTCAAGGGGCGCCATGTGCTCATGGTGCTTTGCGGCTTCTTCGGGGTCATGTTCGTCGTGAACGGGATCTTCGTCTATTTCGCGCTCGCGACCTTCAGCGGCGGCGACACGTCCAACCCATATCGCAAGGGCCTTCACTATAACGAGATGCTCGCGGCGGACGAGCGTCAGGCTGAGCGAGGCTGGCGGACCGCAGTCGCCTATGACGACAAGACGAGGGAGCTCCGCGTGAGCCTGCTCGACAAGGCGGCGGAGCCGCTCTCGGGACTCCGCGTCGCGGTCATGCTCAGCCGCCCGGCGACCAGCAAGGACGACCGCCATCTCCGCCTCAAGGAGGTGTCGCAAGGCGTCTATGCCGCGGATATTGACTTGGCTCCGGGTATCTGGGTGATCGCCATGGCCTCGCGCAAGGCGGATGAGGGGCGTGACAGCGCGTTCCGGCTGAAGCAGCGGCTCTACATCCCGGATCACCCATGACGGTCCACGCCTCGCCGGAGTGCCTCGCCAAGGATGCGCAAGCGGCGCGTCCCGTTGATCGAGGCATGCTGACGCTCGCCATCGAGAACATGCATTGCGGTGGCTGCATGCGCTCGGTCGAGCGCGTGGCGCTCGGCGTTCAGGGGGTCGAGACAGCGCGCGCCTCGCTTGCCGCCAAGCGGCTGAGCGTCACTTACGACGCAAACGTAGCCGGCGAAATCGATCTCATCGCCGCGCTCGAGCGCGCGGGCTTCGTCGCGGCGCCCATCGAAGCCGCCAAGCAGGATCGCGATACTGCCCGCCAGAACTACCTGCTGCGGCGCATGGCAGTGGCGGGCTTCGCCGCCATGAACATCATGCTGATCTCGATCGCCGTGTGGTCGGGGACGGCGAGCGACATGGACCCGGCGCTCGCCTCGATGTTCCGCTGGGTGTCGGCACTCATCGCACTGCCCACGGTCGCCTACTCCGGGCAACCTTTCTTCGTCTCGGCGCTTGGCGCGCTGAAAGGCCGCCGGCTCAACATGGACGTACCGATCTCGCTCGCCATTCTGCTGGCGACGGCGATGAGCCTTTACCAGACCATGGTCGGCAGCGAGCAGGTCTATTTCGACGCCGCCGTATCGCTCTTGTTCTTCCTGCTGGTCGGGCGTTTTCTCGATGAATCGCTGCGCGTCCGCGCCCGCAGCGAAGCGCAGAATCTCCTGAGCCTGCAAGGTGGCATCGCGACCCTCATCGAGGCCGACGGCGCGCGCCGCATGGTTGCCGCGCACGCGTTGAGACCAGGCGATCGCTTGCTCGTCGCGACGGGAGAGCGGATCGCCGCAGACGGCGTGATCCTCACCGGAAAGGGCGAGATCGATCAGAGCCTGATCACGGGCGAGACGGCGCCGGTCGTGGTTGCCCCAGGCGCCGAGATCTACGCCGGCACGCTCAACCTCGGCCAGCCGCTCGAGATCGAGGTCACCGCCGCCGACAGCGCGACGCTGCTTGCCGAGATCAGCCGGCTGATGCTCGCCGCTGAGCAGGGCAAGGCCCGCTATCGCCGTCTCGCCGACCGGGCAGCCGCGATCTATGCGCCCGCCGTGCATGGGCTTGGGCTTGCGACTTTCCTCGGCTGGATGCTCGCGGGCGCGTCGTGGCAGACGGCACTGACCTACGCGATTGCCGTGCTCATCATCACCTGTCCCTGCGCGCTTGCGCTTGCCGTGCCCGCGGTGCAGATCGCAGCGGCAAGCCGCCTGTTCCGCCAGGGCATCATGGTCAAGTCGGCTGACGGGCTCGAGCGCATCGCGGAAGCCGACATGGTCGTGTTCGACAAGACCGGCACGCTCACCATCGGCAAGCCGCAGCTGCTCGACGCCGAGGCGATCCCTGACGCGGCGCTCGCCTCTGCCGCCGGACTTGCCGCGGCAAGCCGCCATCCTTATGCGCGCGCCATCGTCGCCGCGGCGGATCGGCGGCTCGGCAAGGTGGTGGCCGCTAACGGGATCGAGGAAACTCCAGGGGAGGGGCTCGAGCGGAGCTATGGCCATGACACTGAACGTCTCGGCTCAGCCTCGTGGTGCGGTCTCGCAAACGGCGGGGAGGGGAGCGAGGTCTGGTACCGGAAGAACGACGAGGAGCCGGTCCGCTTCCGCTTCGCCGATCGTGTCCGGAGCGATGCCGGCGAGGTCATCGCGGCGCTGAAACGCCAAGGCTATCGCGTCGCGCTCTTGTCCGGCGACCGCAAGGGCGTGGTCGAGAAGATCGCGCAAGAAGTCGGCATCGATCTCTGGCTTGCCGAGGTCAGGCCTGCCGACAAGATCGCTTGGCTTCAGGGACGTGCAGACGTGGGGCGCAAGGTGCTGATGGTGGGCGATGGGCTCAACGATGCGCCGGCGCTCGCAGCGGCGCATGCCTCGATCTCGCCGGCGACCGCCGCCGATATCAGCCAGCGCGCCGCCGATTTCGTGTTCCAGGGCGAGAAGCTCGCGCCGGTGCCTGAAGCCATTGCGGTTGCGCGCCGTGCGCGGGCGATGGCGCTGCAGAATTTCGCCGTGGCCTTCGTCTACAACATCATCTGTGTGCCGCTCGCCATGGCCGGCTTCGTCACGCCGCTGATCGCAGCGATCGTCATGTCGACCTCGTCGATCCTCGTCACCGCCAATGCGCTCAAACTCGCGGGGAGGCCGCCTCTGTGACCGCGCTTGCCTGGCTCGTGCCGGTGGCGCTCTTCCTGGGCGGGCTTGGCCTTGCCGCATTTCTCTGGGCGCTCCGCTCTGGCCAGTTCGAGGATCTTGAAGGCGCGGCCTATCGCGCTCTCGAGGACGATCCTCCGGAAGACGAAGACCGGAAACGAGAATGAGAGGCCTCAAGGACGTCGATTATGTCCTGGCCAAGCTCGCCTTCATGCGCAACGAGCGGATCTGGCCGAACGGGCTGCGCTATCTGTGGACCGACGCCTTCGGTGTCGTGCTGCTTGTCTCGCTCTATGAGGAGCTGAAGGAGGAGCGTTTTCTCGACGAGGCGGAATGGCTGGTCGCCGACGTGATGCGCGTGCTCGGGCGGAAGCGCGGCATCAGGATCGGCGAAGAGGCCGACCGCGACGGCCAGTATTTCCATTACCTCTCGATGTGGCTCTATGCGCTCTATGTGCTCGGCCGCATCAAGCCCGAATACCGCGAGCGCGGTATTGCGCTCGCGCGCGACATCCATCGTCCCTTCGTCGTGCCGGGGCGCGGCGTCGTCTGGAAGATGAAGGAGGATCTGAGCGGCCCCTATCCCGGCTATGGCTTCGGCGCGCTCGATGCGTTCGACGGCTATGTTTCCTATCGTCTTCTCGACGAGGCGGCTTTGGCGGAGGAGATCGCCGAGATGAAGGAGATCATCGACAAGATGGCGGGACAGCTCGTTATCACCCAGGATCTCGGGCTCGGCATGATGCTGTGGATGACGCAGTTCTTCCCCGAGGAGAATTGGGCCGAGCTCCAGAGGCGCCGCTCGCTCGTCATGCTCGACCGGATGTGGGTCGAGGACGGCTATTTCTGCCGCGAGCCGTATCTGCCGGAGATGCGCTTCGCCTTCACCAATTACGGCGTGTCGGTCGGCTTGCAGGCGGCCGATGCCATGCCCGAGCGGGTCGATGCGCTCAACGCCTATTTCGAGACGTACCGGTCAGGCGACGAGTACGACCGCAACGCCATCACCCATGTGATGGCGTGCAACTCGCATTTCCCGGGGCGATTGCTGCGGTGACCCCCGAACGGCATTCCTTAGCCGTTTCGCAGACCTCAACGCGCCCGCCGCCCCAAAGCGCGACCGGCGCCGGGCCTAGTCAAAATGATAAAATTGATCGTTCAAGTACTTGAGGAGGTCCTGCATCTCGCTCGCGGAGAATTCCACTTTTGCCGCGTGACTGCAGGCAACCAACTGCTCCTTCAGCGCATCCAACGACTGAACCTTCCGGTCTTTGCGGGTGAAGATGTCGGTTTGGTGGCATTCCATGCAGTGAGCGTCGAACAAGCGCTTCCCCTCGGCGCTGTCGCCCGGCAACGAGGCGGCATACGCGCTCGGCATCAGCAGGATCAATAAAGATGCGCACAGAATGCCTTTCATGGTTGCCTCCCACGTTTGGCACGGGCCGCACCGTGATCCAGCCGTCAGGTGTCACTAACCACCAGGCTCCTACCCAGCGGCGGCGCGGCGCTGATCATCTGACAGCGCTGGCGCCGCTTGCGGCTGTGTTGCGGGCAGCGGCTCGAGCGCCGCGGCGATGGCATCGTCCACGGTCGAGACCCACACGAAGCGCACGGCGTTGCGCGCGGATTCGGGCACGTCCTCGTAGTCCCTCTTGTTGCGCTCGGGCAGCATCACCGTGGTGATGCCTGCGCGCACCGCGGCGAGCACCTTGTTCTTAACGCCGCCGATCGGCAGCACGAGCCCGCGCAGCGAAATCTCGCCGGTCATGGCCGTGTCGCTCCGCGCCGTCCGCCCCGTGAGCAGCGAGACGAGCGCGACGAACATGGCGACGCCCGCGCTCGGGCCATCCTTGGGGATGGCCCCGGCCGGAACGTGGACGTGGATGTCCGACTTCTCGAACGACGCCGGGTCGACGCCAAGCGTTGACGCACGCGCCTTGACGAGGCTGAGCGCGGCCTGGGCGCTCTCCTTCATGACGTCGCCAAGTTGCCCGGTGAGGATCAGGCGGCCCGAGCCTGGAACGCGGGCGGCCTCGACGAACAGGATATCGCCGCCGGTCGGAGTCCAGGCGAGTCCGGTCGCAACGCCGGGCAGGCTCGTGCGCATCGCCACCTCGCTCTCGAAGTGGCGGGCGCCGAGAATGCCATGCAGGTCCTTGGCCTCGATCTTCATGTGCGGCTCGGCGCCTTCCGCGACGCGCATGGCCACGTTGTGGAGGATGGCGCCGATCTCGCGCTCTAGGTTGCGGACTCCCGCCTCGCGCGTGTAATCGGTGATGATGGCGCGGATCGCCTCCTCGGTGATCTCGACCTGATCGGTGGTCAATCCCGTGGCGGCGAGCTGCCGCTTCACCAGATAGCGCTTGGCGATCTCGACCTTCTCCTCCTCGGTGTAGCCGGGAAGCTCGATCACCTCCATGCGGTCGCGCAACGGTCCAGGGATCTGGTCGAGCACGTTCGCCGTGCCGATGAACATCACCCGCGACAGGTCGAACGGCACCGCGAGGTAATTGTCGCGGAAGGTCGAGTTCTGCTCGGGGTCGAGCACTTCGAGCAGGGCCGCCGACGGATCGCCGTGGAAGCTTGCGCCCAGCTTGTCCATCTCGTCGAGCATGAATACGGGGTTCCGCGTCTCGGCCTTGCGCAGGCCCTGGATGATGTTGCCGGGAAGCGCCCCGATATAGGTGCGCCTATGGCCCCTGATCTCGGCCTCGTCATGCACGCCGCCAAGGCTGATGCGGCCGAACTTCCGGCCCATGGCGCGCGCGATCGATTGCCCGAGCGAGGTCTTGCCGACGCCCGGAGGGCCGACGAAGCACAGGATCGGGCTCTTGCCCTCGGGCTTCAGCTTGCGCACCGCGAGATACTCGAGGATGCGCTGCTTGACCTTGGGCAGGCCGTAATGGTCCTCGTCGAGGATGCGGCGTGCTTCCGCGATGTCGATGCGCTCGTCGGAGAGCGTCGACCAGGGGAGCTCGATCAGCCAGTCGAGGTAGCCGCGGATCATGCCGTGCTCGGCAGACGCCTCGGGCATGCGCTCGAGCCGCTTCAGCTCCTTCAGCGCCTGCTTCTCGGCCTCCTCCGACATGCCGGCCTTCTCGATCGCCTCGCGCAGCTCCGCGATCTCGGCCTGGCCTTCCTCGCCCTCGCCGAGCTCCTTCTGAATCTGGCGAAGCTGCTCGCGCAGGATGTGCTCGCGCTGGCGGCCGGCAAGCAATTCCTGCGTCTGCTCGCCGATCTGCTTCGATAGGCGCAACACCTCGATCTGCTGGGCGAGATAGCGCAACACCTTGTCGAGGCGCTCCGAGACGTCGAAGGTCTCGAGCACGTCCTGCTTCTCCTTGGGCGTCAGGTCGGAGACATTGGCAATGAAATCGGCGAGCTGCGCCGGAGAGCTGATCTGCTCGAGCGCGCCGGCGATCTCGGTCGGCACGTTGGGAAGCAGCGAGATGGCCTCGCGCGCGCGCTCCTTCAGCTGGTGCATGCGGGCGGCGATCTCGGTCGAATAGATTTCGGCCTCGCCGACCTCCTCGACGCGTGCGACGAGGAACGGGTAGCCCGCGAGAAACTCGCGCACGCGAAAGCGCCGCGTGCCGCGCGACACGAGGTGATGAGTGCCGTCCGGCGAGGTCACGTAGCGCAGGATGTCGGCGGTCGTGCCGACGCGGTGCAAATGTTCCGGCTCCGGTGTCTCGATCGAGGCGTCGGTCTGCAGGATGATGCCGACCGGCTTGTCGGCCTTGGCGGCGGCTTGGGCGCCCGCGATCGACTGCGGACGGCCGAGCGAGAGCGGCGCGACGATGCCCGGGAAGAGCACGGCGTTCCGCGTCGGCAAGATGATGAGCGCGCCTTCAGGCAAATTGAGCTCGGCGCTCGCAGAGGATTGCGGCGCGGCCTGCTGAGCCTGATCCGCGAGCGGGATCGGCTGCCTGGCGTCGGTGGACTGCGGTGGCTTTTCGATATCGTTCATGACGAAGGACTCAATTCTCTCAACCAAGCTTGGCGAAGGTCAGGACGAGGCAGCCGTGCATCAACTCGCGCGCGGAAAGGCGCAAGCGGGGTGAAAGAGTGACGCGGCGCTCGAAGCAGCCATACGGGATCTCCAGTCTCACTATATTGGCGTTCCTCTCTTTGCCGGGGAGGGGGCGGGTGCCGGTGATGACCAGCACTTCCCCCTCGATCTCCACGCGTACCGCCTCTGGCGCGACACCAGGGAGAGCGGCGATGATCCAAAGCTGCCGCTCGGTCTCGAACACATCGATCGGCGGCTCCCAGCGCGCCGTCCGGCCTCCCTCGCGCGAAGGCTCGAAGAATTGCCGGTGCAGCTGCTCGGCTTGCTTCAGAAGCGCGCAGGCCTCCGCCCACATCTGGTTTTTCGGGTCACGCATTTAGGTCAACCTTTGATCGAGTGGATCTCTGGGCCGAATTTAGCGCTCGGCGGGCGACGTTGAAATGTCGGTCGAGAAAGCCGGACGCAGCGCAGGCTGGGCGAGCGGACACCCTATCTGGGTCCTCGTAGTGCTTCTGACAAGGGTGGCTTAGCTGAGAATCGTCAGCGTCCCGGCCCGGCATCGAGCGTGATCGTCGGAGGTGGCGGCGGGGGAGGCGGCGGCGGCGGAGGCTCGGGCTGCACCACTTGCGGCGTCACTACGACTTGCGGCACAGGCGTAACCACCGGGATCGGCACCTGCTTCAGCGTGGCCTTGGCGATGTCGCCACCGATCGTGTCGTAGTAGAGCTCCCTGTTGGGGGGCTGATCGGGATATTTGCCGGCAGGCTGGATGCCATAGTAATAGGGCCAACGCTGCCCCTTCACCGGAATGACCTTGCCGGCATATTTGATCTTCTTGCCGGATATTGCGGCGAGCAGAAAACTGGTATCGGCGAAGGTCGCGGCCCTCATGACGGGCGCGCCCGGTCGTGAAATCTCGAAGAGCTTGCCGGTCTCGTTGTGCGGCCAGCGCGACGGCGGCTATCCCCGCCAGAGCGAGCCGATACAGACATGCGGATGGGTTGGCCTTTGACATCCCTCAGAACCTCTTCTGGACCCCAACCAGAGCCGTCAAATCGGTGAAACTATATATATCATAGTTGGACTGCTGGTCGCGATACTCGACCTGGGGTACCAAGGCCCAGGTTTGCGCCACCGGTAGGACGAGAGCGCCGCGGGTCCAGAACACCTTGTCGGTTTCCGCCACGTTCGGATTGATGGTCGGGTCGGGGTCGTCATAATCCCGGCGAACGAAGCCGGCGCCCCACTGGAACGTCCAGGGATATTGCGCCTGCCAGAGCGGGTTGTTGAAGGTCCAGGCAAAGCCGCCAGACGCCGCCATCTCCCAATCCGAGTAGAAGTCGGCCTTCACGTCCTCGCGCTGCGCGTAGCCTTGCGTGGTGATCACGAAGCCGGGCGTCAGATAATAGGAATAGGTCGCGCCGAGGCGGGTCTGCGGACCGTTACGCAGCGTGGCGGTGGGAATGTTCGAGGTGTCGTTGAACTCGCGGACGCGCGTCTCGAGTCTCGCATCGAGTACGCTCCGCTCGGCGGCGAAGCTCAGGAAGCGCACGCCGGCGCCTGGTGCGCTGAAATAATAGTCGTAGCCGAGATAAGCGAGGTCCCCGATGGCATAGATGTAAGCGCGCGAGTTGTCGGCGCCCCAGCGCTTCATGTTGAAGCTCGGGCCGAGCGTGGCCTCGAAGAAGTCGAGGCTGACGTCCTGAAGCTGGTTCTCGAAATAGGCGGTCGAATAGGCGAGCGCGTCGAGCTCGATGCGGTCGCCCTGCTTGAGGTTCCAGTTGTAGTGCAACGTGCCGATATTGAGCGCGCTCCAGCCCGCTTTACCGACCGATTGCGCGTCGATGGTGAAGTCGATGCCGTTCAGCGTGACGCTCTGCGTGCCGGGACCCGAGTTTGCGTTGCTCTCCCAGCGGATGGCCGAGAAGATCGTGGCGGAGAAGGGCGGCGGGTCGGCGGTCAGAGCGAGCTGGGAAAGATAGAGCTGGATCTGCTGGACGATCTCGGGCGGCACCTTCGGATTGGAAAGCGCTTGCGCGAAATAGGAGCGGGCGACCTCGTAAGCGCCGATGCGGTAATAGAGCACGCCGAGCTCTAGCTGGAGACGCGGCGTGTTGGGCGCATAGATCAGCATGCGCTCGAGCGTCGAGATCGCGCCTTCGTAGTCGCCGGCCTCGGAGGAGAGTTTCGCGTATTCGAAGGCGAGATCGAGATCGTTCGGCCGCGCGATCATCTGCTTGAGCAAGGCATCGCGCTGGGCATCGACGGTGCCAGAATTGGCGGCAAAAGAGGGCGCGGTCGCACTCGCGACAAAAGCGGCGACCGCGAGCGCGATCGCCCACCTCATCCACCCCGTCATCACCGCCGCTCGGCCCTTCTAAAGGCTGTTCGCAGGTTCTTCCCCGCAAAGCCGCCCTTCCCGCCGCAGACGTTAGCCAGTTAACCCTTTGCCAGCAAGGGGCGAGGGGCGTTTTCTGAATATTTTCAAAGGTCCTGTGGCAGAGTAGGCACGCGATTTCGCGCGGCATGGTTAACGGCATGGCAGAGCCCAAAGAGGACCAGATAAAGGTCTTGAATTTCATGGCTCTGCCGCGAGCCTATCCCGACCGCCCGGCAACCGTTGAGCGTATCGACACCCATGCCTCAATCGTTTTTCTTGCCGGATCCTTCGCCTATAAAGTGAAGCGCGCCGTCAAATACGCGTTTCTCGATTTTTCGACCTTGGAGAAGCGGCATCAGGCCTGTCTCAACGAGCTTCGCATCAACCGGCGAACGGCACCTCAGCTCTACCTTGATCTCGTGCCCATAACCCGCGATTCCGATGGGCTTTTCACGCTTGGCGGCGCGGGAGAGGTGGCCGAATGGGCGCTGCGCATGCGCCGATTCGATCAGGCTTGTCTCTATGAGCGCATGGCCGAGGAGGGCCGGCTTGGCATCTTTGCGATGCGGCCGCTCGCCGAGGTGATCGCGGCGTTCCATGCCTCAGCCGACAGGTGCTTGACGCAAGAGCAGGCCGTTCTGCCGCTCGAAGGCGTGCTCTCCGACAACGAATCGGTGCTTGCCGCCAATTCCGATCTGTTCCCGGCTTTAGAGGCGCGCGCGCTGACAAAGGCGAGCCGCGAGGCGCTTGCTGCGTTATCGCCGTTGCTCGAAGCGCGGGCGAGGGGAGGCTATGTGCGTCACTGTCACGGCGATCTCCACTTGCGCAACATCGTCGAGATCGAGGGCAAGCCCGTTCTGTTCGACGCCATCGAGTTCGACGATTCTCTCGCCACGATCGACGTGCTCTACGATCTCGCCTTCCTGCTCATGGATCTCGGCAAGCGGGGGCTTGCGGCTCACGCGAACGCGGTCCTCAACGCCTATCTCGACGAGAAGGGGAGCACTGGCAACCTGCTCGGCCTTGCCGCGCTTCCGCTCTTCCTGTCGATGCGGGCGATGATCAGGGCGAAGGTTGAGATCTTGCGCGCGAGCAAGGCCGACAGGCGCGAGATCAAAGGAGAGGCGCGGTCGGAAGCGCGCGCCTATTTCGCGCTTGCGCGCGCTTTTCATGCGCCTGCGGAGCGCCGTCTCATCGCCATCGGCGGATTGTCGGGCAGCGGCAAGTCAGCGGTGGCGGCGGCGATCGCCCCTCATGTCGGCGCGTTTCCAGGAGCGGTTCATGTGCGGAGCGATGTCGAGCGGAAGCGCCTGTTCGGCGTCGGGCCGCAGACGAGGCTTCCCGGTCGGGCTTATGCGGCCGAAATCTCCGATGAGGTCTACGCCATCTGCCGCGAGCGTGCGCGCCTTGCGCTTAAAGCCGGGCGGACCGTGATCGTGGATGCGGTTCATGCAAAGCCCGAGGAGCGGGCGGCGATCGAGTCTCTCGCCGCCGAAGCGGGCGTTCGGTTCACCGGGCTTTGGCTCGAAGCTCCGCGCGAGGTGATGCGGGCGAGGGTGGCGAAGCGGCAAGGTGATGTGTCCGACGCGACGCCTTCCGTCGTCGATGAGCAGCTCCGCTACGAGATCGGCCCGCAAAGCTTCGAAATCATCGATGCCGGTCTTCCGCTCGAGCGTGTCGTCGCCGCCTCGCTCGATGCGATTGGCGCGGCAACAGGCAAGCGGTCCTAGCTTCATCTTTTGCTAACCCACTTAGGCCGACAGTAGGCGCGCGCCGGCTGCGTGGATCTCGTTTCGCGAACGAGGCCTTCCGGCGCGTCGAGTAAGCCCTTTCGGGGGGCCAGAAATTGAGTGTGGTGGTGGAGCGTAAGCCCGCGCGGGAAGCGGGCGGCGCAAGCGTGTGTGCGGGTCTTTCGGCTCGTGTCCGCTTGTGCCTTTCGCTTGCGCTCATCGCAAGTCTTGGCGCCTTCATCGCCGCCTGTGGGGGCGACGGCGAACGCCTCGGCGAGCGCGTCATCCCTCTCGGCCAGCCGGTGCCCAAGGGCGGCGGCGTTTACATGCTGGGCAAGCCCTATCAGGTCGGGGGCATGTGGTACACGCCGCGTGAGGAGCCCGGCTATAACCGGGTCGGCCGGGCGTCCTGGTATGGCGAACTGTTCCACGGACGCCGTACCGCCAATGGCGAGATCTACGACATGGATCGGCTGTCGGCGGCTAGCCCCACTCTGCCGCTCCCGGTATATGCGCAGGTCACGAACCTCACCAACGGGCGGACGATCGTCGTGCGCGTCAACGACCGCGGACCCTATGCCAACGACCGGATCCTGGATCTCTCGCGCCACTCGGCGGAGGTGCTCGGTTTCCGCGGCAGCGGAACCGCGCTCGTCCGCGTCAAGTATCTCGGGCGCGCGCCGTTGAGCGGCGACGACCGCTACGAGCAGAAATTCCTGGCAGGCCAAAGCTGGATGCAGGTCGCGTCCAAGGCCGCGCGCAAGAACAAAGCTCCGACGGCGGATGTCGCGAGCCTGCCGCTCGAGAACCCGGAGAACCTGCAAGCCCCCTGGAAAGACGCGGCACCCGCCCAATCGGCGGCCGCAACGCCAGCGCCGCAAAGGCCCGTGCAACCTGCGGCTCAGTCCGCTCCAGCGCCCATACAGCAAGACGCCGCCGCCTCCTATGGCTGGACGATGGTGGCGCCGCCTAAGCAGGCGGAAGCTGTTCCCGTCGACGCCCCGCTCTACTGGCAGGCAAGCCCGCGCACGGCGGAGAGGACGCAGGTCGCTGCCACCGGCTCGCTCCCGCAGCCGAGCAAGCAGAGCCACCAGTCAGCCGGCTTCCTAATCCAGGCCGGCTCCTTCAAGGCCCGAGAAAATGCCGATAAGGCCCGCGCCGCGCTGTCCGCCATTGCGCCGGTCGAATTGGCGGAAATCGAGGCCGGCGGAAACCTCTATTTCCGCGTCCGAATTGGACCTTTCCCCGAGCAGAGCAGCGCTGAGGCGGCGCTTTCCAAGGTCACGCAAGCAGGCTATCAAGGCGCCAAGATTATCGCCAAGAACTAGAGCTTCGCGCTCTGGCGAGTTGCATTTTGGCTCCAGGCGCTCGATATTGAGCTTGAGGGATCGGCAGAATGGCCGTCCACGTATCCAACTCGACCTTGCCTCGCCATACCGTGCACGCGTTGCGACTTGATAGATGGATCAAGCTCACGGCGGCTGCCGCTGTCGTCGTGATCGGTGCGGCTTGTGCCGCGGCTTTCGCGCGAGATGCGGCTACGCCTCCTGGCTCCTTCGAGACCAAGGCGAAGCACGCGCTCCTCATGGACGCCGACGCCAATCTCGTCCTGTTCGAGAAGGACGCCGATGCGCTCGTGCCGCCGGCAAGCATGAGCAAGCTGATGACGCTTGCCGTCGTGTTCCGCGAGCTGAAGGCGGGGCGGCTCAAGCTCGATGATCAGTTCAAGGTGAGCGAGCACGCTTGGCGAACCGGAGGCGCGCCCTCCGGCTCTTCCGCCATGTTTGCCCCACTCAACTCCATGGTGAGCGTGTCTGACTTGATCCAGGGCATCACCGTCCAGTCGGGAAACGATGCGGCGATCATTCTCGCCGAGGGCATCTCGGGCAACGAGGACGCCTTCGCCAAGGAGATGACGAAATACGCGCGCGAGATCGGCTTGACCAAGTCGACCTTCGTCAATTCGACCGGGCTTCCGGCTGAAGGTCATCTGATGACGGCGCGCGAGCTTGGCATGCTGGCGCGCTACCTCATCTACACCTATCCCGAGTACTATCCGTTCTTCGGGGAGAAGTCCTTCACCTTCAACAAGCACACCTTTAACAACCGCAATCCACTCATCTTTGCTCCCGATCTCGGCGTCGACGGGCTGAAAACCGGCTTCATCGACGAGGCAGGTTACGGTCTCGTGGCCAGCGCCAAACGCGGCGACCAGCGCCTGATCCTCGTCGTCAACGGTCTCAACTCAAAGCAAGAGCGGGAAGGGGAGCCGCGCAAGCTGATCGAATGGGGCTTCAAGAGCTTCAAGCCGTTCCGGCTGTTCGATCAGGGCGAGAAGGTGAGCGACGCGCTCGTCTGGGGCGGCACCCAGCATTACGTGCCGCTCGTCGGCGGCGGCAACATCAATATCATCCTGCCGGCCACATCGAGCGGCAAGGTGTCGGCGTCTGTCGTCTATCATGGACCCATCAAGGCGCCGATCCGTAAGGGCGACAAGGTCGCAGTGCTGCGTATCACCTCGGCCGAATCCTCGGCGACCAATGACATCCCGCTCTATGCCGGCGACGATATCGACCAGAGCAACTTCGCTATGCGCGGGTTGGACTCCCTGTTCGTGCTGGCGTTCGGCTGGCTGCTATAGACTGAAACATGCGGCACGAAGTGGTCGAAACCGGCCGATTCATAACATTCGAGGGCGGCGAGGGCGGCGGCAAGTCCACGCAGGCCGGCATCCTTGCCAATCGCCTGACGCGGGCAGGCCGCCACGTGTTCTCCACGCGCGAGCCGGGGGGGACGCCCGCCGCCGAGGAGATCCGCGAAGCCCTACTTTCCGGCAGAGTGTGGCAGTACGGGCCATTCGCCGAAGCCTTGATGTTCTCGATAGCGCGTGCCGATCACGTCGAGAATGCCATCGGGCATGCGTTGCTGTCGGGCAAATGGGTGGTGTGCGACCGGTTCCTCGATTCGACGCGCGCCTACCAGGGAGCGACGGCCGGCGTGCCGCGTGGGCTCATCAATGCGCTCGAGCGCATCACGCTCGCCGGGCTTCTGCCTGACATCACCTTCATCCTCGACATTCCCGCCGAGGAAGGTCTCGCCCGCGCCGCCGAGCGGCGTGGAGTCCAAGTGCCCGACCGCTTCGAAAACCAGGAGCTCATGCTGCATGAGCGCGTGCGCAGGGCGTTCCTCGACATCGCCGAGGAGGAGCCAGACCGCTGCGTGGTGATCGATGCAGGCCAGCCGGAGGCGATGGTCGCCGAGGACGTGTGGGAAGTCGTCCTCAATCGCTTGAGCCCATGAGCGACGTGGCGGAGCGCCATCGCACCGCGCCCGCCGAGCCCGACCGCCTCGAAGGTTTCTCGGCACCGCGCGAGGTCGAGCGCGTATTCGGGCACGACGCTGCAATCGAGGAGTTCGAGGACGCGCTCCGCTCGGGTCGCATGCATCATGCCTGGCTACTGGTCGGGCCTGAGGGCATCGGCAAGGCGACGCTTGCTTACCGCTTTGCGCGCACCGTGCTCAGCCACGGTGACAAGGTGGGCGAAGCCGAGGCGGTCTTCCGCAAGGTGGCGGCGCTCTCCCATCCCAATCTTCTCCTGCTGCATCGCGCCTACAACGAGAAGACCAAGCGCTACGGCCAATGGATCGGCGTCGACGAAGTGAGACGCTTGCGCGCCTTTCTCGGCAACACCGCAGGCGAGAGCGGCTGGCGCGTCGTCATCGTCGATCGCGCCGACGAATTGAATGCGAATGCCGCGAATGCGCTGCTGAAGGCACTGGAGGAGCCGCCCGCGCGCACGCTCTTTCTCCTGATCTCAGGCGCCGAGGGGCGGCTTCCCGTCACCATCCGCTCGCGCACGCGGACGCTTCGCTTGAGCTCGCTTGGCGAGGACGATGTGGAGAAGGCCGTGCGCGCGGCGCTGGCGCGCGACGGCCTTGAAGCAGATACCAAGACGCTCGGGACGGCACTCGCCCTCAGTCAGGGAAGCGTGCGACGCGCGCTCGAGCTGATCTCGGGCGAGGGGATCGAGCTTTATGACGGGATCATCGACACCTTCGCGAGCCTGCCCGAGCTCGACGGAACGCGCCTGCACGGATTGGTCGAGAGTCTTTCAAGCGCAAGCGACAGCGAGCGGCTCGAGCTTTACCTCTCGCTTCTGCTTGGCGTGATCGAGCGGCTGATCCGCTTCAGCGCGACGGGCGAGGGGGCGACAGATCGCGAGCGGGTGCTTGCCCAACGCCTCCTGTCGCGCGCGAACCTGGCTCATTGGGCGGAAGGCTGGGAGGCGATCTCTCTGGAGAGGGCCGAGGCGCTTGCCCTCAACCTCGACAAGAGCCTGCTCGTGCTCGACACCTGGTTCCAGCTACAAAGGCTCGCGCGCGAACATCCTGTTTAGCGTCACGCGCGAGCGCGCTTGCCGAGCCTTAGCCCTAAAGGCTATTCAAACCCCATGGCGGACAAGCTCCCTTATTACATTACTACTGCCATCTCCTACCCCAACGATGCGCCCCATATCGGCCATGCCTATGAGGCGGTCGCGACCGACGCGCTCGCGCGCTTCCGCCGCCTTCAGGGCCGCGACGTATTCTTCCTCACCGGCACCGACGAGCACGGCATCAAGATGCTCCAGACCGCCAAGGCGCAAGGCATCACCGCGGCCGAGCTCGCCGACCGCAATACGCCTAAGTTCCGCGAGATGGTGCGCGTGCTCGAGTGCTCCAACGACGATTTCATCACCACGCGCGAGGAACGTCACAAGCGCGCCTGCCAGGAGCTGTGGCGGCGCATGCAGGCGGCTGGCGACATCTATCTCGACAAATATGCCGGCTGGTACTCGGTGCGCGACGAGGCCTATTACGACGAGAGCGAGCTGAAGGAGGGGGCCGACGGACGGAGGCTCTCGCCGCAAGGCACGCCCGTCGAATGGGTCGAGGAGGAGAGCTATTTCTTCAGGCTGTCGGCCTATCAGGACAGGCTCCTCGACTTCTACGAGTTCCATCCCGAGTTCATCGGACCAGACACGCGGGCGAACGAGGTGAAGAGCTTCGTGCGCGGCGGCTTGCAGGACCTTTCGATCTCGCGCACCACCTTCGATTGGGGCATCCCAGTGCCAGGCGACCCAAAGCACATCATGTATGTGTGGGTTGACGCTCTCACCAACTATCTCACAGGCGTCGGCTTTCCCGACGAGACGTCAGGCAGCTTCAAGCGCTATTGGCCGGCGGACGTCCATATCATCGGCAAGGACATCATCCGCTTTCACGCCGTCTATTGGCCGGCCTTCCTGATGTCGGCGGGCGTGGCGCCGCCGAAGCGCGTATTCGGCCACGGCTTCCTCTATAGCCGCGGCGAGAAGATGTCGAAATCGATCGGCAACGTGGTCGATCCCTTCGCGCTCACCAAGGAATTCGGCGCCGATCCTCTCCGCTACTTCCTCCTGCGCGAGGTTCCCTTCGGGCAGGACGGTAATTACAGCCGCGAGGCCATCATCCAGCGCATCAATGCCGATCTCGCCAACGATCTCGGCAATCTCGCGCAGCGCTCGCTGTCGATGATCGCCAAGAATTGCGGAGGCGTGGTACCCAAGCCCGGCACGCTCACGCCGGCCGACGAGACGATCCTTGCCGCTGCCGACGCCACGCTTGCCCGCGTCATTGCCGCCATCGACGATTTCGCCATTCACCGCGCGCTCGAGATCGTCTGGGCGTTGATCGCCGACGCCAATCGCTATTTCGCGGGCGAGGAGCCCTGGGCGCACAAGAAGACCAATCCTGAGCGCATGGAGACGATCCTCTACGTCACCGCCGAGGTGACGCGGCAGATCGCTATCCTCGTGCAGCCGGTGATGCCGAAGAGTGCCGGCCGTCTGGTCGATCAGCTCGGCGTGCCGCAAGATGCAAGAAGCTTCGCCGCGCTCGGCCCGAAGGGGCGGCTCAACCGCGGAACGGAATTGCCGGCGCCACGGCCTGTTTTTCCGCGCCATTTGGAGACGGAGCAAAATCCGGCAGCATGATGTCGATGGACGCAGGCACGTCTTCGTCTTGGCGGCAGAGCTGTTTGATACGCGCCTCATCCACGCCTTCGACAACGACGCCGCCAATCACGGTGCGGGGGACGGCGGTGTCGCCGAATCGTTTCCGCATGATGGCTTGGACGCTCGCGGTGGTGGCATCCAGGAGAGTGTATTTGATAGCGTTGCGCGCGAGGATGTCTCTCACTTGCTTGCAGTAGGGGCACCAAGACGCGCTGTACAGAATAACGCTCTTGCTGCAAGCAGCCTGGGCGGGCGCAGGCGCAAGCGAAAGCAGCGTGGCCGCCACTGCTGCGGCAACGAGATAGTGAACAACGACATGAACGGCTCTCGGCATTTGCTCTCCTCGCAGTCTTGCTCCGTCAACTTATATGCTGCAGATAGTCCGCGGTACATTGTGGTAACGATCTAGCAGCTTGACGACTATCGGAATTTTGTCATCTCCCCATGCTGATCGACAGCCACTGCCATCTCGATTTTCCCGAGCTTGAGGCCGATCTCGACGGCGTGCTGGCGCGCGCCAAGGCGGCCGGCGTCGGGCTCATGCTCAGCATATCGACCAAAGTCCGCAATTTCACGGCGCTTCGCGCGATCGCCGAGGCGCATGACAATGTCTTCTGCTCGGTCGGCACCCATCCCCATCATGCCGCCGAAGAGCCCGACATCATGGTCGAGGAGTTAGTCGAGCTTGCGCGCCACCCAAAAGTTGTCGCGATCGGCGAGGCTGGGCTCGACTATCACTATGACTACAGCCCGCGCGATGTGCAGAAGAAGAGCTTCCGAACCCACATCGCCGCTTCGCGCGAGACCGGCTTGCCGCTCGTTATCCACGCGCGCGAGGCCGATGCCGATATCGCTCGCATGCTCGAGGAGGAAACGAAGAAGGGCGACTTCCCCTTCGTCCTCCATTGCTTCACCAGCGGCGCTGACCTCGCCCATCGCGGGCTCGCGCTCGGCGGCTACGTCTCGTTTTCAGGCGTCGTCACCTTCAAGAATGCTGATGATTTGCGCGATATTGCTCTCGCCGTGCCCTATGACCGTCTGCTGGTAGAGACCGACGCGCCTTATCTTGCGCCGGTGCCGATGCGGGGCAAGACCAACGAGCCAGCCTACGTTGCGCATACGGCCGCGCGCCTTGCCGCGCTGCGGGGGTCAAGTGAATCGGAGATTGCGCGGACGACGAGCGAGAACTTCTTCCGTCTGTTCAAGAAGGTGCCGCGCCGGCGCCTCGATTTGCCGCAAAGCGCCGCATGAGTTTGAAGGTCACAATTCTCGGCTGCGGCACCTCTGGCGGCGTTCCGCGCGTCGGCAATATCTGGGGCGCTTGCGATCCTTCCAATCCCAAGAACCGGCGGCGGCGTTGCTCGCTCCTCGTCCAACGCGAGGGCGCGGAAGGGACGACGAACGTGCTGGTCGATACGCCTCCGGACTGCCGCGATCAGCTGCTCGGTGCCGGCATCGGCCTGCTCGACGGGGTGCTCTACACTCACACCCATGCCGACCACGTGCACGGCATCGATGATCTCCGCGCCGTCGCCTATAACGGGCATCGCCGGGTCGAGGTCTATTCCGACGCGGCGACGGCACGGGAGCTGCGCCAGCGCTTCGACTATTGTTTCGAGACGCCTCCCGGCAGCGACTATCCCGGGATTCTCCACAGCCACGAGATTGCCCCCGGCGAGACGGTGCGCATTGCGGGCCCGGGCGGGGCGATCGAGGCACTCCCCTTCCAGCAGATTCATGGACGGAGCGAGACGATGGGTTTTCGTTTCGGCGGCCTCGCCTATTCGCCGGACGTGAGCGATCTGCCGGAGGATTCGCTTGCGCATCTCCGCGATCTCGATGTGTGGATCATCGATGCGCTCCGCTATACGACCCACCCGAGCCATTTCTCGCTCAGTGAATCGCTCGCCTGGATCGAGCGGATCAAGCCGAAGCGCGCCATCCTCACCCATATGCATATCGATCTCGACTACACCGCGGTGCTCGCCCAGCTGCCTCAGGGTGTCGAACCGGCCTATGACGGCATGGTGCTCGAGGTTCCGGGGTAGAGACACCTCCCCGAGCGGGGAGAGGGGGATCAAACGTCGATGATCTGGCCGGTCTCCATGAAGGAGGGGAGCGCGAGCTCGATAAAGGCCTCAGCCACATGTTCCGGCGTGCGCAAGGTCGCCTGGTCCTCGCCGGGATAAGCCTCGGCGCGCATGCGCGTCGCCGTGGCCCCTGGATCGATGATGTTGACCTTGATCGCGCTGTCAGAGGTCTCGTTGGCGTAAGTCTTGGCGAGCGTCTCGAGAGCGGCCTTGGACACCGAGTAGGGCGCCCAATAGGCCTTCGCCATATGCGCCACACTCGAGGTCACGAAGATCACGCGCCCCGCATCCGAGCGGCGAAGCAGGGGATCGAGGGTGCGGATGAGCCGCCAATTGGCGGTGAGATTGGTGGCGATCACGCGCTCCCAATGTTCCGACGGGACATGGGTGAGCGGGGAGAGGCGACCGAGGATCGCGGCGTTGCCCACGAGCACATCGAGCCTGCCGAAGCGCTCATAGAGCGTGGGCCCGAGCGCATCGACCCGTTTGCCGTCGGTCAAGTTGAGCGGGATGAGTGTCGCCTTGCCGCCGCTCTCCTTGATCGAATCGTCGATCTCTTCCAATGCTGTCCGCGCGCGGGCGACGAGCAGCACATGCGCGCCCTCGCGCGCGAATTTGAGCGCGACCGCACGGCCGATGCCGCGCGAGGCACCGGTGATGAGCGCGATGCGGTCCTTGAGGCGTTCGGTCAACCGACCTCGGCGAGGAAGGAGAGCTGCTTCTGTTGCGGCGGGCCTTCGCGGTCCCTGAGGCGCGTCGGATATTCGCCGGTGAAGCAATGGTCGGTGAATTGGGGATGGGCCGGGTCGCGGCCTTCATAGCCCATGGCCTTATAGATGCCGTCGACCGAGAGGAAAGCGAGCGAATCTGCGCCGATGAAGGCGCGCATCTCTTCGAGCGTGCGGTTGGCGGCGAGCAGCTTGTCCTGGTCCGGCGTATCGATGCCGTAGAAATCTGGATGGGTGATGGGCGGGCTCGAAATGCGCATATGCACCTCGCGCGCGCCGGCTTCCCGCATCATCTGCACGATCTTCACCGAGGTCGTGCCGCGCACCACGCTGTCGTCGATGAGCACGATACTCTTGCCTTTGACCTGGCTCTCATTGGCGCTGTGCTTGAGCTTCACGCCGAGCTGACGGATACGCTGCTCGGGCTCGATGAAGGTGCGACCCACATAGTGGTTGCGGATGATGCCGTATTCGAAGGGAATCCCCGATTCTTGCGAATAGCCGATGGCTGCGGGCACGCCCGAGTCGGGGATGGGAACGACGACGTCGGCATCAGCCGGCGCCTCGCGCGCCAGTTGCCGGCCCATCTCCTTCCGCACCTCGTAGACCGAGCGGCCGCCGACGATCGAGTTGGGCCGGGCGAAATAGATGTATTCGAAGATGCAGAGGCGCGCGGGATATTTGGGCACGAATTTGTGGCTCTCGATCCCTTCGCGGGAGATGACCACGACCTCGCCGTTCTCGACCTCGCGCACGAATTCGGCGCCGATGATGTCGAGAGCGCAGGTCTCAGAGGCGAGCACCCAGGCGTCGCCGAGTTTGCCGAGCACGAGCGGGCGGATGCCGTACGGGTCGCGCGCGCCGACCAGCTTCTTGTTGGTGAGGCCGACAAAGGCGTAGGCCCCCTCGACCTGGAGCAGCGCCTCGATGAATTTCTCGACGAAGCGCCGTTTTTCGCTCCGCGCGACGAGGTGAAGGATCACCTCGGTGTCGGTGGTCGACTGGCAGATGGCGCCCTTCTTGATCAGCCAGTCGCGCAAGGTGAGCGCGTTGGTGAGATTGCCGTTATGAGCGAGCGCGAAGCCGCCAGAGTCGAGATCGACGAAGAGGGGCTGCACGTTGCGCAACACCGGATCGCCGCAGGTCGAATAGCGCACATGGCCGATGGCGACGTCGCCCTTCAGGCGCTCGATCACCGGGCGGGAGGTGAAATGGTCGCCGACTAGCCCGACACGGCGCTCGGTATGGAAATGGGCGCCGTCGAAGCTGACGATGCCCGCGGCTTCCTGGCCGCGATGCTGGAGCGCATGCAGGCCGAGCGCGGTGAGTGCGGCGGCGTCGGGATGGTTAAAGATACCGAAGACCCCGCATTCTTCGTGCAGCCGGTCCTCTTCGAGCCAGCTCAAGACGGGGTCGTTAGCGTCGTCGGTTTGCTCGGTCACGGGCGTCCGCCTCCTTGACGTAAATAGGCGCCCTGAGAAGCGCTTCAATGCCTAAAATCCGTTACACACTCCTTACCGACGCGTTTCCTCACGATTTCTGATCGGGCGCGGCAGGGGCGCCTTCACTTGGCGGCGCTTCAGGCTGCTGGCCTTCCGGGGGTTGAGTTTCGGGCTGCGTACCGGTGCCCTGGTCCTCGTGGCTCGGCAGATATTGCTCCGGATTCATCGGGAGCAGCGATTCGATCGCGACCTGGGTCTGCTGGAGGATGGGGTAGGAGCGCGCATTGCGGACCCAGTCTGGCTGGTCGCGCGCGAGAGCGGTGAAAAGGATAAAGACGATGGCGACGAGCAGGAAGCCGCGCGCCAGGCCGAAGATGAAGCCGAGCGTGCGATCGAGCGCACCGACCCGGCTGTCCAGCACCTTGTCGGAGATGCGGAAGGTGATCAGGCTCACCACGATCAGCGAGACGATGAAGACGGCGGCGGCGAACACGATCTGGGCGATGCTCGGCTTGTCGATATAGGGCGAGAGGACCGTGTAGTATTTCGGGGTCAGATAGAGGGCGGCGACGGCAGCCACGGCCCAGGAGAAGACCGACAGAACCTCGCGCGTGAAGCCGCGTACCATGGCGAGGAAGCCCGAGATGAGCATGATGACGATGAGAATGATATCGAGCCAGGAGATAGGCATGGCGCGAAGGCTCCTCCGACGGGCGAGCGGACACTATCACGATTCCCGGCGATGAAGCACAATTGGCCGGGCTCGCGCAATGGCGCTAGCAGCCTGCTCGTCGCATTGTCGCAGGGCATATTTTGGGCAGCACGAAGAGGCTCAAGCGTCGTCGCCGGAAGGGGACCCGAACCAGGAAACGAGTTCATCCAACTGGGACACCGGCAATAGCCTAAGCCCGTCGGCTTCCCTCGGCTTTCCGCTAGCCATTGCGGGCACGGCGGCTCGCGCGAAGCCGAGCTTCTTCGCTTCCTTAAGTCTCTGATCCATATGGCCAACGGCCCGCACGGCGCCGGTGAGGCTGACCTCTCCGAAATAGACGGTGTCCTCAGGCGCGGGGCGTCCGGTGAAGGAGGAGAGGAGCGCTGCAGCCGCGGCGAGGTCGGCGGCGGGCTCGGCCAGCCTGAGCCCTCCTGCCACGTTCAGATAGACATCGTGGGCAGCGAGCCTCACGCCACAGCGCGCTTCGAGCACGGCAAGCAGCATGGCGAGCCGGTTGGGATCCCACCCCACCACGGCGCGGCGCGGCGTGCCGAGGGCAGATGGCGCGACAAGGGCCTGGATCTCAACGAGGATCGGGCGCGTGCCCTCCACGCCGGCGAAGACGGCCGTGCCCGGCGCTCCGCGGTCGCGATCGCTCAAGAAAAGCGCCGAAGGGTTCTCGACCTCCTTCAGCCCCTCCTGGCGCATCTCGAACACGCCGATCTCGTCGGTCGGGCCGAAGCGGTTCTTCACCGCGCGAAGCACGCGGAACTGATGCCCGCTCAGGCTCTCGAAATAGAGCACAGTGTCGACCATGTGCTCGATGACCTTGGGGCCAGCGATCTGGCCGTCCTTGGTGACATGGCCGACGAGAACAAGGGTCGAGCCGCTGCCCTTGGCGTGGCTGATGAGCGCCGAGGCGCAGCCTCTGAGCTGGGAGATCGTGCCGGGCGCGGCCTCGATATTCTCCGACCAGAGCGTCTGCACCGAATCGATGACAACGAGAGCCGGAGGCGCAGAGCTTCCCAGCGTAGCGATGATATTGGCGAGGTTCGTCTCCGTGCCGAGAGCGACTTGTGCCTGCTCGAGCCCCAAGCGTTTGGCGCGCATGCGGACCTGTGCGGTCGCCTCTTCGCCCGAGAGGTAGACCACTGGCACTCCCGATCCGGAGAGCTTGGCGGCAGCTTCGAGCAGAAGTGTCGACTTGCCGATACCTGGTTCGCCGCCAACCAGAACAGCAGATCCCGGCACGAGCCCTCCGCCGAGCACGCGGTCAAGCTCGGCGATGCCGGTTGGGAGACGGGGCGCGTCGCGCGTCGCCTCCGACAGCGTCTCGAAGGAAGCGAGCCTGCCCGAGCTCCGTCCCTTGCCCCCCTTGATGGCGATCAGGGCAGGGGAGCCGGAAGGCGCTGCCTCCTCGATGATCGAATTCCACTCGCCGCAGGAGGCGCATTTGCCCGACCAGCGGGCGGTCACCGCGCCGCAGGCCTGACAGACGAAGGCTCGCGAGGTCTTGGCCATGAGTTGTCTAGTGCAGATTCGGTCGCAATTGTAAGCCCACGTCCGGGTTTTTCATCCCTCCCCTTGACGGGTAGGGTGGCTCGGCCATAAGGCCGATCCGGGTGGGGTAAGTGCGCCATGTGCTTGAACAAATCCCCCCACCCGGCGCGCTTGCAGCGCGCCGACCTCCCCACAAGGGGAAGGTATGCGCAATCACCCGCCAATATAGCGCCGGAAGGCGCGGGCGCCGAGATTGGTCAGCACCTCATAGTCGATGGTGCCGGCATGGTGGGCGACGGTCTGCGCGGTGACATGAGGTCCCATCAACTCGACGAAGTCGCCGCGCGCCGAGAACGCCTCGGGCACATCCGTCACATCGACGGTGATCAGATCCATCGACACGCGCCCGAGGATCGGTGCGGCATGGTTGCCGGCATAAGCGATGAAACCGGTCTCGCCATCCTTGGTCGAGAGCGAGCGGAAGAAGCCGTCGGCATAGCCCACCGCGACGGTGGCAACCCGCGAGGGGCGCGTCAGCGTTCTGGTCGCGCCGTAGCCGACCGTCTCACCGGCAGAGACAGTGCGCACCTGAAGGATGCGACCCAGGAGATGTACGACAGGAGCAAATTCATGCTGGCCGCGGCTCTGAGGTTTCCCGCCATAGAGCGCTATCCCAGGCCGGGCCAGATCATAAAGGTAAGAGCGGCCGAGAAGCATGCCGGCGGAGTTGGCAAGGCTTGCAAGCGCGTTCGGCAGGCGCGCGCGGAGGTGATCGAAGACCTTGCGCTGCGTCTCGCTCTTCGGATGCTCCGGCTCGTCGGCGCAGGCGAGATGGCTCATCACCAGCGAGAGCTTGACGGCCGACCAGAGATCGCGCGCGGCAGCGACCGCATCGACCTCGGCCGCCGACAGGCCGAGCCGGTTCATGCCGCTGTCGATATGCACCGCGCAAGGGAGAGCCTGTCCAACCGTTGCCGACAAGCTTGCCCATTCCCTGATCTCCTCGGCGCTGTTCAGCACTGGACGGAGATTGTGTTTGCGGAACGCATCCGCCGTCCCCGGCATCAGCCCGGCGAGTATATAAATGATGGCATTCGGCAGAAGCTTACGGAGCGCGCGGCCCTCGCTAGGCGTCGCCACGAAGAAGGTCTTGCAGCCTTGCCGCCACAGCGCGGGCGCGACTTCCGCCATGCCGAGACCGTAGGCGTCGGCTTTCACCACGGCGGCGCATTCGGCCGTGCCGACAAGCTCGCGCAAGCGCCGGTAATTGGCGGCAAGCGCGTCGAGATCAATGGTGAGGATCGCGGTCTCTCCCGCATACTCGACATTGTCGCGCGATGGTGAGGGAAGCGGGCGTCCGCCCGTCACTCCCGCCGCTCCGGCAGGCGCTCCGACGCGGCGAGATTGCCGAACCGCGTGAATTCCGGCGTGAACTGGAGCGTCACCGTGCCGGTCGGGCCGTGGCGCTGCTTGCCGATGATCACCTCGGCCTTGCCGGTCACCATGTCCATCTCTTCTTGCCACTTTCGGTGCTCTTCGGTGTTCTCGCGAGGTTGGCTTCGCTCCAGATAATATTCCTGGCGGAACACGAACAATACCACGTCGGCATCCTGCTCGATCGAGCCTGATTCACGCAAATCCGCGAGCTGCGGACGCTTATCCTCGCGCTGCTCGACCTGGCGGGAGAGCTGGGAGAGGGCGAGAACCGGGACGTGCAGCTCCTTGGCGAGCGCCTTTAGTCCGGTCGTGATCTCCGAGACCTCCTGCACGCGTCCCTCAGCGGCGCGCTTCGATGAGCCCGACAGAAGCTGGAGATAGTCTACGACGATGAAGCCCAGGCCCCGCTGGCGCTTGAGCCGTCGCGCCCGCGCGGCAAGCTGAGCCACGGTGATGCCGCCCGTCTGGTCGATATAGAGCGGTAAGTTCTGCAGCTCCTGGGAGACTTCGACGATGCGGTCGAACTCGTCAGAATCGATGCGGCCGCGGCGGATGCGTTCCGACGGGATATAGGCCTGCTCCGAGATAATGCGGGTCGCGAGTTGCTCCGCCGACATTTCGAGCGAGAAGAAACCAACCACCGCGCCGTCGACGACGTTCTCGTTCTCGCTGTCGGACCGATAGGTCTTGGCCACGTGATAGGCGATGTTGGTGGCAAGGGCCGTCTTCCCCATCGAGGGACGCCCGGCGATGATGACGAGGTCGGAGGGCTGGAGCCCGCCCATGCGGTGGTCGAGATCGGTGAAGCCCGTGGCGAGCCCCGACAGGCCTCCATCGCGCCGATAGGCATTGGCGGCCATGTCGATGGCATCGGTCAGTGCCGAGGAGAACGGCTCGAAGCCGGTGCCATATTTGCCGGTCTCGGCCAGCTCATAAAGCTGCTGCTCGGCACTCTCGATCTGCACCGAGGGCTCGGCGTCGATCGGCGAATCGAAGGCGGTGTTGACCATGGTCTCGCCGATGCCGATGAGCTGGCGGCGGATGGCGAGGTCGTAGATGGTGCGGCCGTAATCCTCGGCGTTGATGATGGTGGTGGCGTTCGCAGCAAGCCGCCCGAGATATTGCGGGACGGTCAGCTCGCCGACCGGCTCCTCGGCCTGAAAGAAGGTCTTGAGCGTGATCGGCGTTGCCCGCTTGCCGCCAAGGATGAGCTTCGCCGTCGCCTCGTAAAGCCGCGCATGCAGAGCATCGTAGAAATGGGTGGGCTTCAAGAAGCTCGAGACGCGATCGATCGCCTCGTTGTTGACGAGGATCGCCCCGAGCAGGGCCTGCTCGGCCTCGAGATTGTGCGGAGGCGCGCGGAAAACCGGCGTCTCTGGCTGGTGTCTTGGGAGAATCAGTGCCGTGCTCATAAGCAACCGTAACCTAATCTCCGCCCCTGGCTATATGTCAGGTCTGTGAACAGCGGGGACATGTCCTCGCGCCCACAAGAGAGATTCCACCAGGCTGTCATGGCTGGGCTTGGCCCGCCTGCGCGGGCCGAAGCCTTGTAGGTGTGCCCTGCCGGCCAATGCTTCGGCGGGCGAAGGCCCGGCCATCCACGATTTGCGCCTTACTATCTGGCGAAGACGTGGATGCCCGGCACGAGGCCGGGCATGACGAGTCCTCTTTTTCGGCTCGGAGGCCTACTCGGCTTCGCCGGTCTCGGCCTCTTCCTCAGAGGCTTCCTCGGCAGGAGCGGCGCCCTCCTCGAACAGGGCTTTGGCGGCGCGCTTGGCGGCCTCAGCTTCCTCCTCGGCCTCGGTCAGGGCCTTGGCAGTAACGGCCTCGCCTCTTGACTGGCGCTCTGCCTCGTCAGGCGAGCGGGCGACGTTGACCGTGACATGAGGCGTGACCTCGGGATGAAGAGCGATGCGAAGCTCATGCACGCCGAGCGTCTTGATCGGCCGGTCGAGCAGCACCTGGCGCCGCTCGATGGAGAAGCCGCCTTCGGTGATGACAGCGGCAATGTCGCGGGTCGAGACCGAGCCGTAGAGCTGGCCTGAGTCGCCCGCCTGGCGGATGACGATGAAGCTCTTTCCGTCGAGCTTGCTCGACACGGAAGCGGCCTCGGTCTTGAGCTCGAGATCGCGCGCCTCGAGCTGCGCCTTATCGCGCTCGAAGCGCTTGCGATTGGCCTCCGTGGCGCGGAGCGCCTTGCCCTGCGGCAGGAGGAAGTTGCGGGCGAAGCCGTCCTTGACGGTGACCACGTCGCCCATTTGGCCGAGACGCCCGATGCGCTCGAGGAGGATGACTTGCATGGTACGAGACTCCTATCTTTGCATCCTTGTCAGATCGTTCCGCCGGTCGTGGGTGGCTGGCCGCGCTCGCGCAGGCGAAACACCGGCTCGCCGAGGCCGACAATGGCGACGACGATGGCAACCCAGCCCAGCAGCAAAATTCCGAGATAGACCGCGGCGAGCAGCAGCGCGCGGAAGGGCACGCCGCGGCTATAGACATGAATCACCGCAAGCCCCTGCAATACGAAGGCGAAGAGAAGCGCGCCCGCGAACCCGGTCGCGACGAGCCCGGGCAGACCGGGCACGAAGGACGCCAGCAACGCGGCGGCGAAGATCGGCACGAGCGCGTTCGGTAGCTCGAGCGCGTGGAGATCTGGCCAAGGCCGGAGCGCTCGTCCAGAGGCATTCACGATCAGTCCAGCCATCCACAGATTGAACAAGGTGATGGTCAGCCAGACGATGGCGAAAGCGGCCGGAAGCGCGCGCGCGATCATGGCGGACATGCTCGCGATCGTCTCCTCGGTGAACAGCGTGCCGTCGCGATCGAGCTCCTTCAGCGAGCTGTGCTCGAGCATCTGGCGGATCATTTCCTTGTAGGAGTCCTGGTCGTAGCCGACGATGAGCACGAGGATGGCGGCGAGAAGCCCGGCCATGAGTGCGGCCCAGCCGACCAGGCGTCCCGCGGGATACCATTCAACCGTCTGTGTGACGCGGCCTTGCGGCGTGGCGGGCGCGGCGACTGGGCGCGACAGAAGCGCAAGATGCGTGAGAAGGGCCATGGGTGCCGCGACCGAGATTGCGAAGATCGCTGCCGTTGCCGGGCCAAGGCTCGCCGCGATCACGATCGTGCCGGTGATGGCCGAGACGAGCGCGGCCATGCCGCCCCAGCCGAGACCGGCAAGGCAGAGCGGGAGCGGCGCAAGATAGAACAGCACGCCGGCGAGCGCGGTCGCTGTCGCCGCCGAGGCGAACAGCGCCGCCGAGACGAGACCTGAGCCCGCGCCGATGATGAGAGGTATTGGCATTTGCGCTGTCCCGCCTCCTTGAAGAGCGGTTAGGGGAGGGGGAGCGCCCCACCCCAACTTCGCCGAGAGTTCAGACGAAAGGTGCCCGAACCCCCTCTACTGGATGAGATAGGGCAAGAGGCCGAGGAAGCGCGCGCGCTTGATCGCGCGGGCGAGCTCCCGCTGCTTCTTGGCCGACACGGCGGTGATCCGGCTCGGGACCATCTTGCCGCGCTCGGACACGTAACGCTGCAACAGCTTCACGTCCTTGTAGTCGATCTTGGGCGCCTTATCGCCCGAGAACGGGCAGGTCTTGCGCCGCCGATAGAAGGGGCGGCGCGCCTGAGTTTGGGTCATGCTCATCAGGAATCCTCCCCACCTTCAAACGTGTCGCTCGGAGCCTCAATGGGCGCGCGCGCCTCGCGGGTGCCGTAATCGCGGTCGCGGTCGCGGAAATCGCGCCGTCCGCCGCGGCCGCCACGATCACCTCGGTCGCCACGGTCACCCCGATCGCCTCTGTCACCACGGCCATCGCGCTCGTCGCGGTCGGAGCGGCGCATCATCGGCGAGGGGCCTGCTTCATGCTCGTCGACGCGAACGGTGAGGAAACGGATGATGTCGGTCGAGAGGCGCATCTGCCGCTCGAGCTCGGTCACAGAGGCCGGCGGGGCATCGATGTTGATCAGCTCGTAATGCGCCTTGCGGTTCTTCTTGATGCGATAGGCGAGGGACTTCAGTCCCCAATATTCGGTCTTGCCGACCTTGCCGCCCTGCTCCTCGATGAGCGTACGAAAGCCCTGGACGAGGGCTTCGACCTGCTGGGGCGAGATGTCCTGGCGTGCCAGGAACACATGCTCGTAAAGAGGCATGATTGCCTTTCCTTCGTCTTTGGCTCCGGCGCTAAGCCTCGCATGGGCGCTTTAGAAGGAAAGGCCCAAGAGACCCTTGAGAGCGGAGACACGGGAGGGCGGCTTTTACGCCTGCCGCGCCACTCGCTTGGCGCGGTCCTCCGTTCAGCCTCCGACCGGAGCAGTTGCTAGTGGCCGTCTTATAAGGCTTCGCGCTGGGTTTGCAAGACCGGCGAGGCCATCTTCGCCTTGGGGTTGCCTATTGCGGGACCGACGTAGAGCTGCAATCGACGGGTTTGTTGTCCTTGACCGAGAATGCCTTGCAATTCGACGTGGCGTAGACCTCGACCACGCCCACCTTCTCGATCGGCGCGCCGGTATATTCGGCGGTGAAGGTCACCGGCGTCACGACCTGGGTGGTGAAATCCTGCGGCGGACGGCCCTTGGCATCGAAGGCGAAGATGAGGTCATTGGGATCGCCGACGCGGGGGGTGAGCTGAAGCTCGGTGAAGTTCGAGGTTGGCGCCGAGGCTGACACGTTGATCGTCACCAGAGGGGGGTCGGACTTGCTGATGGTGACCGTCACGTCCTCGATGCTGTAGAGGCCAACCAGCGCAGGGTCCGACGGCGTCTTGCTCTTCCACGGCCAGGTCAGCGGCTTGGCCAGGAGCGGCAGGCTTACGGTCAGGACGGCGGCGGCGGCGAGCGCGCCGGCAAGCTTTGCGCGGTTCATGGCGTATTCTCCCTTAAGCACGACGATATCGTTGGGGGTCGCAGGGACCTCCAGCGGAACGACTTCTAGCACGCGTGGTTCAGGAAAAGCGTGACTTTTCCGCGCGGTCTGACACCGGTCAGAAGGAGCCTGCAAGCCCGCTCGCTTGACAGAAAAGATTGAAACAGTGTCTTTGGCCGCGACCTTCCATCGATCTTTCGAACCTTCCCGCCTATGAGCGTTGTTTTCATCTTTCCAGGCCAAGGGAGCCAGGCCGTCGGCATGGGGGCCGAACTCGCCAAAGCTTACCCCGAGGCGCGCGCGGTATTCGCCGAGGTCGACGAGGCGCTCGGCCAGGATCTGTCGCGGCTGATGTGGGAGGGGCCCGAGGACAAGCTCACGCTCACCGAGAACGCGCAACCCGCTCTAATGGCGGTGTCGCTCGCGGCGATCAAGGTGCTCGCTGGCACAAAGGGCGTGAAGCTCAAGGATCGCGTCGCTTACGTCGCCGGCCACTCGCTCGGTGAATATTCGGCGCTTGCTGCCGCCGGCGCTCTCACTCTCGCCGACACGGCGCGGCTGCTGAAGACACGCGGGCGCGCGATGCAGGAGGCCGTGCCGGTCGGCCAAGGGGCGATGGCGGCGCTGCTCGGCGCCGATCTTGCGCAGGTGCAAGGTCTCGCCAAGGAAGCGGCGCAGGGCCAGGTCTGCGAGGCCGCCAACGACAACGCGCCAGGGCAGGTGGTGATCTCGGGCGCCAAGGAGGCGATCGAGCGGGCCATCGCGCTCGCGCCGAAATTCGGCGCGCGCCGCGCCGTGCTCCTTCCGGTGAGCGCACCCTTCCATTGTGCCTTGATGCAGCCCGCGGCAGAGGTGATGCGAGGTGCGCTCCAGGACGTTGCGATAAAAGCGCCCGCTGTGCCGCTCATTGCCAACGTGCTCGCGAGTCCGATCTCTGACCCCGAGGCGATCAGGGCGCGGCTCGTCCAGCAGGTGACGGGGATGGTGCGCTGGCGGGAGACGATGCAGTTTCTCAAGGCGAACGGCGCGACCACCGTCTATGAGATCGGAGCGGGCCGCGTGCTCACGGGGATCGCGCGGCGCTTCGAGGGCATCGAGGCGCGGAGCGTCGGGACGCAAGAGGAGCTCGAAGCTGCCGCTCAGGCGCTTGCGGGCTAGGAAAAGGAGAGTTCGATGTTCGACCTCACAGGCAAGGGCGCGCTCGTCACCGGGGCCTCAGGGGGGATCGGCGGGGCGATCGCCAAGGCGCTGCACGCGCAAGGAGCAACCGTCGCGATCTCAGGCACCAACAAGGAGAAGCTCGATGCTCTCGCCGCCGCGCTCGGCGACCGCGTCTTCGTGCTTCCTTGCGACCTTCGCGACCGCGCGGCGGTGGCCAAGCTCGGCGAAGAGGCGGAGAAGGCGCTCGGCAAGGTCGACATCCTCGTCAACAATGCCGGCATCACCCACGACAATCTCTTCATGCGCATGAAAGACGAGGAGTGGGACGACGTCATCGCCGTCAACCTCACCTCGGTATTCGTGCTGACCCGCACGATCCTGCGCAATATGATGCGCCGCCGTTACGGGCGCATCGTCAATATCGCCTCGATCTCGGGCGTGCTCGGCAATCCGGGGCAGCCCAACTACGCGGCGTCGAAGGCCGGGCTCGTCGGCATGACCAAGTCGCTCGCCCGGGAGGTGTCGGGCCGCGGCATCACCGCCAATTGCATCGCGCCCGGGTTCATCTCGACCCCCATGACCGACGCCTTGACGCCGAAGCAAGTCGAGGCTATTGCCGCCGCCATCCCAGCCCAGAAGTTCGGCAAGCCCGAGGATGTGGCGGCGGCGGTGGTCTTCCTTGCCAGCGACGAGGCCGGCTATATCACCGGCGAAACGACGCATATCAACGGTGGGATGGTGATGGTGTAAGCGTGCTGGGGCAAAGACTTGGGGCAAGACCCTCAGCAATTCTGGCAGGCGGTCTTCCCCCGGCGAGGGCTTCTGGCAAAGTCTGGCAAAATATGGTACCCAAGCGGCCGCTCAGTGGGGGCTTGACAAAAGACAATCTCACCGCGATCAACCCTCATAAAACTTGCCGCTCGGGGGTGCGTTAGGCCGTGAGCCGCAGCTCGGGGGGACGTGCGAGGCCTAAGGACTGAAAGCAAGGGACGGTGAGGTGAGGCGGAAATGAGTGATATCTCGGAGCGCGTGAAGAAGATCGTCGTGGAGCATCTCGGGGTTGAGGCCGACAAGGTCACCGAGAATGCGAGCTTCATCGACGACCTCGGAGCCGACAGCCTCGACACCGTCGAGCTCGTCATGGCCTTCGAGGAGGAGTTCGGCTGTGAGATCCCCGACGATGCCGCGGAGACGATCCTGACCGTCGGTGACGCCATCAAGTTCCTGGAGAAGAATACTGCCGCTTGACGCGACTTCGCTTCGGGCGGCTCAAAGCCGCCCTATGTCGTGACAAATGTAGCCCTAACGGCTCGCCAGCAGTTCCCGCGAGGATCACGGCAAAAGCGCGATGCGACGTGTCGTCATTACAGGCTTGGGTCTCGTTTCGCCGCTCGGCTGCGGCCATGAGATCGTGTGGGAGCGCCTGATCAAAGGGCAGAACGCGGCGCGCCGCATCGAGAGCTTCGATGTCTCAGATCTCTCCTGTCAGGTCGCCTGCCAAGTGCCGCAAGGCGATGGCAGCGACGGCACCTTCAATCCGACCGATTGGATGGAACCCAAGGAGCAGCGCAAGGTCGACGACTTTATTATCTATGCTATGGGCGCGGCGACGCAGGCGCTCAAGGATGCCGGCTGGCAGCCGACCGCCTATGAGGACCAGATCCGGACCGGCGTGTTGATCGGCTCGGGCATCGGTGGCTTGCAGGGAATCGAGAAAACCTCGCTTCTCTTCGCCGAGAAGGGGCCACGGCGCGTGAGCCCGTTCTTCATCCCTGGACGGCTGATCAATCTTGCTGCGGGCTATGTCTCAATCGAGCATGGGCTGAAAGGTCCGAACCACGCGGTGGTCACGGCCTGCTCGACGGGCGCTCATGCCATCGGCGATGCCTCGCGCCTCGTTGCGCTCGGCGATGCCGATGTGATGCTCGCCGGCGGGACCGAGTCGCCCGTGTGCCGGCTCGCGATCGCGGGCTTCGCCGCCTGCCGTGCGCTTTCCACCAATTTCAATGATCGGCCGCAGCGCGCTTCGCGCCCCTATGACCGCGACCGCGACGGCTTCGTCATGGGCGAGGGAGCGGGCATGGTGGTGGTCGAGGAGCTCGATCACGCCAAGGCGAGAGGCGCGCGCATCTATGCCGAGATCATCGGCTATGGGCTTTCGGGCGATGCGTTCCACATCACCGCGCCCGCCGAGGACGGCGACGGCGCCTATCGCTGCATGGTGGCGGCGGTGAAGCGCGCCGGCATCGAGCCCGCCGATATCGACTATATCAACGCGCATGGGACCTCGACGCCGATGGGCGACGAGATCGAGCTTGCCGCCGTCGAGCGCCTGTTCGGTAACGCGGCGGGCAAGGTGTCGATGTCGTCGACCAAGTCGGCGATCGGGCATCTGCTCGGCGCAGCGGGCGCGGTCGAGGCGATCTTCTCGGTGCTTGCGATCCGCGACAATACCGCGCCTCCCACCCTCAATCTGGACAACCCGTCAGTCGCTACGGCCATCGACCTCGTGCCGCATCAGGCGCGCAGGAGGACCATCGACACGGTGCTCTCCAACTCCTTCGGTTTCGGCGGGACCAATGCCTCGCTGATCATGCGCCGCTACGCCTCCTGACCGGTCCAAGATGGCAAGGCGAACCTCCCTTTCGCCATATTTCGACTTAACTTGGTTAGGGTTCTTCGCGCGTGGGGCGTGTCAGCAATGTCATTGACCAAGGACATTCCGTCGACGGCCAACGACAATCGGGAGCAAAGAGAGGTCGTTCCGGCCGCGCCTCGCGGCCGGCAGCCGGTGTCGCTCGCCCCGCGCAGCCCCGCCGAGACGCTCGAGCCGATGCGTCCGCCGCCGCTCCCTGACCGCGATGAGCCGGAGGCGCGCTCCCATCCCTTCCTCAACATGCTCGACGGTCTTGTGAGCTTCATCTTCGTCTTGGCGGCTCTTGCCGCCGGTCTCTATTTCTTCGTCAAGATACAGTTCGACCAGCCGGGTCCGCTCACCACATCGGTTGTGTTCGCCGTTCCCAAAGGCGAGGGAGCGAGCGCCATGTCCGAGCGTCTCGAACGTGAGGGCGTGATCGACGACCGGCCCATCTTCATGACCAGCCTTCTCTATTTCAAGTATCTCAGGGGGAAGGGGAATGTGAAGGCCGGCGAGTACGAGTTCCGCAAGAACGCGACCATGCGCGAGGTGCTCGATACTCTCGTCCAGGGCAGGTCGATCGAGCACAAGGTGACGCTGGCGGAAGGGCTCACCACGCAACAGATCGTCGACAAGATCAGGGCCAACCCCGATCTCCATGGCGACATCACCGAGGTCCCGGCCGAGGGCAGTCTCCTTCCTGATACCTACAAATTCGGACGCGACGATACGCGCCAGGAAATCATCGAACGCATGCGCGCCGCGCAGGCGAAGTTCCTCGCCAAGGTCTGGGAGGAGCGTGATCCTGACATCGTGGTCGCGACGCCGGAGGAGGCGCTGATCCTCGCCTCGATCGTGGAGAAAGAGACCGGCCGCGCCGATGAGCGCCCGCACATCGCGAGTGTGTTCCAGAACCGCTTGCGCAAGAACATGCGCCTCCAGTCGGATCCCACCATCATCTACGGGCTGGTGGGCGGCAAGGGCGTGCTCGACCATCCCATCCAGCAGGACGAGCTCGACCGCGACACCCAATATAATACCTATAAAATCAACGGCTTGCCGCCGACGCCGATCGCCTGTCCGGGGCGTGCGTCGATCGAGGCGGTGCTGAAGCCGGCCAAGACGAAAGACCTCTATTTCGTCGCCGACGGCAGCGGTGGCCATGTCTTCGCGGCCTCGCTGGAAGAGCACAATAAGAATGTCGTGAAGTGGCGAAAGGTCGAGCGCGAGATCAGGGCCAAGGAGGCAGAGGAGGCCGCCGCCAAGGCCGCGGCCGAGGCCGCTGCGGGAGGAGGCGAAGCGGCCGCTTCGGTTCCTGCCGTCAATGGCCCCGCCGCCCCTGCTCCTGACGAGACGGGCTCCGCCGCAAATGCCGCCGCCGACATGCCTGGGGCCTTTGCCGATCCCGAGGCTCTGGTCGGCGCAGGCGCTGCTCCGGCGGGGGAGGTGCCGACTGCTTCTGCCCCTGCGGCAAAGGGCGAGGCGGTGCCGAAACCCCTCCGCAATCCGAAGCGGTAAGCATAGCTTCCGATCCGAAACGCCTCCCGACTCGGCTATAAGAGCGGCCGAGCAGGCTTCCCCTGGTAAGGCTCAAGGACGCGCCATGACCCTGAAGAGCATGACCGGCTTTGCCCGTGCCGAAGGCGTGCACGGTGACACGAGCTGGTCCTGGGAGGCGCGGAGCGTCAACGGACGCAATCTCGATCTTCGCTTGCGTCTTCCTTCCGGCTTTGAAGCGCTCGAGATCAGGGCGCGCGGCCTTTGCCAGGAGAAGCTTTCGCGCGGCAACTGCACCATCAATCTCGCCGTGAAGCGCGAGGGGAAGCAGACCGAGATTCGCCTGAACGAGGCGGCGCTCTCTCAGGCGCAAGAGGTGGCGGAGCGGGCACAAAGCCTGACCAAGCTAAAGGAAGCGCGTCTCGACACGCTGCTTGCCATGCGCGGGGTGGTTGAGGCGGTAGAAGCCGAGGAGAGCGAGGAGGCGCAAGCGGCGCTCAACCATGCGCTCATCGCCGGGCTTGCCAACGCGCTCGATCAACTCGTCGCGGCGCGGACGAGCGAGGGGCAGCGGCTGGAGCGTGTCATCGAGAAGCAGCTTGCCACGATCGAGAGCCTGGTCGAGCGCGCGACCAATGCATCAGCCCGCCAGCCGGAAGCGATCGCGGCGCGGCTAGCCGAGCAGATCGCCCGGCTCACCGAGGGGTCATCGGTGCTCGACCCCGACCGGCTGCATCAAGAGGCGTTGCTGCTTGCCGCCAAGGCCGACACCCAGGAGGAGCTCGACCGCTTGCGGGCGCATGTCGCTGCCGCCAACGAGCTGATCGAAAGCGACCAGCCGGTTGGACGGAAATTCGAGTTCCTGGCGCAGGAATTCAATCGCGAGGCGAACACGCTCTGCTCGAAGGCGTCCGACATCGAGATCAGCCGGGCCGGACTCGAGCTCAAGACCGTGATCGATCAGCTGCGCGAGCAGGTGGCGAACATCGAGTGAGGCCCCGCATGGAAACGCCCATCGCGAGAAGAGGGATCATGCTGGTGCTGTCCTCGCCTTCGGGGGCGGGAAAGACCACGATCGCCTCGCGACTGCTGAAGGATCCGGGCGTCGAGATCTCGATCTCGCACACGACCCGGATGAAGCGGAAAGGCGAGAAGGACGGGAAGGACTATCACTTCGTCGATCGCGAGACCTTCACGCGGATGCGCGACCAGGACGCGTTTCTCGAATGGGCTGTGGTGTTCGACAATTATTACGGCACGACGCGGAAGCCGGTGGAGGAGGCGCTTGCCGCGGGACGCGACGTGCTATTCGACGTCGATTGGCAGGGCGCGCGCAAGCTCCGCGAATCTGCCCAGGACGACGTGGTCGCCGTGTTCATCCTACCGCCGTCAGCGGCAGCGCTCGAAGAGCGGCTCCGCGCGCGCGCCGAGGACTCGGAGGATGTCGTGGTTCGGCGCATGCGCGGCGCAAGCAACGAGATCCAGCATTGGGACGAGTACGACTACGTGGTGGTCAACGACGACATTGAGCAGTCGGTCACTGCCGTGCGCGCGATCCTCGCCGCCGAGCGCTTGCGGCGCACGCGGCTCACCGGGCTCAGGGGCTTCATCCAGAACCTGCTCGCCGAGCTCTAGCCTCGGCGCAACGCGTTGGCGATGCGACAGAACTCGGCGACGCCGAGCTCCTCGGCGCGCGCCGTCGGCGCGATGCCGAGGCTCGTGAGCAAGGTCTCGCTGTCAGCGGTGAGCTGGCGGAGCGAGGAGCGGAGCATCTTGCGCCTCTGGCCGAATGCCGCCGCCGTGACCTTCTCCAATTGCTCGACGTCGCATGGAGGCTCCGGTCTCTCCTTGGGGACGAACTCGACCAGCGCCGAATCGACCTTGGGGCGCGGAGTGAACGCCTCTGCCGGCAAGGTGAAGAGGATGCGGGGCTTCGTCCGCCACTGTGAGAGCACCGCAAGCCGCCCGTAATCCTTGGTCCGTGGCGCAGCGACGATCCGCTCTGCGACCTCGCGCTGGAACATCAGCACGAGCCGGTCGAACCAAGGCGGCCAGGGCTCGGTTTTGAGCCAGGAGATTAGGAGCGGCGTGCCGACGCTATAGGGCAGGTTGGCAACGATGCGCGCAGGCGAGGGGACATGCAGTCCCGCGTAGTCCATCTCTCTCGCATCGGCGCTGGCGATATCGAGCCGGCCGGGATAGAGTGCGGCGATCTCTTGAAGCGCCGGCAGGCAGCGCTCGTCCCTCTCGATGGCGACGACGCGAGCGGCGCCTTCGAGCAGAAGCGCACGGGTAAGGCCGCCCGGCCCCGGGCCGATCTCGACGATAGTCACGCCCTCGAGGGGTCCGGCGGCGCGGGCGATGCGGCGCGTCAGATTGAGATCGAGCAGGAAGTTCTGGCCGAGGCTCTTCTTGGCGGAGAGCCCGGCCGCGCGGATCACCTCGCGGAGCGGGGGCAATCCATCAGGCGTGCTCAAGCGCGGTCCTCTGCGGCGCGGCTCATGGCGTCGGCAACGCGGAGCGCTTCGATCAGGCTGCGCGGGCTCGCTCTTCCGGTGCCGGCAATGCCGAAGGCGGTGCCGTGGTCGGGAGAGGTGCGGATGAAGGGGAGGCCGAGCGTGACGTTGACGCCCTCGTCGAAGGCGAGCGTCTTCAAGGGAATGAGCGCCTGGTCGTGATACATGCAAATCGCCGCGTCATAGGTGGCGCGCGCGGCCGCATGGAACATCGTGTCGGCTGGATGCGGACCCGTCACGTCAAGTCCTTGGGCTCGCGCCGCCTCGATCGCAGGCGCGATGATGTCGATCTCCTCACGACCCAGGGCGCCTTCTTCTCCCGCATGAGGGTTAAGCCCGCTCACGGCAAGGCGCGGGCGCGCAATGCCGAAATAGCGCCGAAGATCGTTCGCGGTGATCTCGATGGTTGTGAGGATCAGGTCCTTGCTCAGGGCGTGGAACACGTCCTTGAGCGGGAGGTGGATGGTGACCGGGACGACGCGCAAGGAGTTCGCAGCGAGCATCATCACGGGATGAGGCGTCTCGCCCCCTTTCGCGGCGAGCGCGGCGAGATATTCGGTATGACCTGGAAAGGCAAAGCCTCCGCGATATAGCATGGCCTTGCTGATCGGATTGGTGACGACGGCGCGGGCCTCTCCGCTCAGCGCAAGGCGGACCGCCTGTTCGATCGAGCGCTGCACGGCAGGGGCGGCGCGCTCGTTCGGGCGACCTGGCACGACCTCGCCGGTCACGGTGATCGGCAACACGGGAAGCTCCTCGGCGAAGCGGGCTTCTGCGGTCTCTGCCTCGCCAATCGTTGCGATCGGGACCTTCAGCCCCAAGAGCTCGGCGCGCGCGGCGAGCACCGTGGGATCGCCGAGCAGGACGAAGGGGGGGATAGGCTCGTGGCCTTGCGCGAGCCAGGCGAGCAACGTGATGTCAGGGCCGATCCCGGCGGGATCGCCCAAGGTCAGCGCGAGCGGTGTTTCGGCATGTGCCATGCCGCTTCGGCTAGCACGAAATCGATGTCTCTAGCGATATTCGATGAAGGCGTCCTGACGGAGGTCGCGCAGCAGCCGCTCGGCGCGGATCATCATTTCCTGGTTCAACAGCTTGTGCTCCGTCTCCTCGCGGAGCTTGCTGTCGCCGATCGCGGTGCGCTTGCCGCAGACCGCGTAGATCTCGACCGCCGATTGCGTCAGGGTGGGCGGCGTCATCTGACCGACCTTGGCGCTCATCACCAGGAGCCGGGCGGGCTGAACCAAAGATGTGGGTTGCTGGTCGGTAAGAGTCTTGATGCTCGCGCCTTCGACGCTCTTGGCGAGATCGTTGACATTGGAGCAATTGTCGAACCGTGCACGCAATGCCTCCGCGGCGGCAAGCCTTGCCGCGATCGTCCTGTCATCGGCGCCTGCAGGAAACTCGAACTTCACTTGTTTCAGCTGCAGCGTAGGAGCGGCGGTCGCGCCGCCCCCCTGGCCGGCACCGGCTCCGGATTCGGCCAGAGCCTTGTCGACGTCGGCGTCGCCGACATCGACGTCATGACGGAATTTCTGCCGCACCACGCTTTGCCAGGCGAGCTGGGCGCGGATGCGATCCTTCAGCGTCTTGATGTTGACGCCCGCCTTGCCGAGCGCCGTCGAAAGTCCGTCCACGGTCAAATTATTCTTCTGCGCCATGTCGCCGAGGATTTTCATCATGTCGTCGTCATCGGGGGTGATGCCGAGCTTGCGCGCCTGCTGCATCTGGAGACGCTCATCGATGAGGAGGTCGGTCGCCTGCTTCTTCAGATCGGCGGAGGGCTGCTGTTGCGTGGTGATGGCAAGGAAGCGCTCGCGCTGATCGATGTCGTAGTCGGAGATCGGGTCGTCGTTGACGAGAACCTTGATCGACACTTCCTGCGCCAATGCCAGCGCGAACACCGCCGACAAGGATGACGGCGAGGATCAGCGCTGCGATTGCTTGGACGCCGGATGAAAGCCTGGCGACGATGCCGGTCTTCCCCGCTCCGATTTCGTCCACAGCCGCACCATGAGCAAGCATCGAACTCACGGTCCTATTGGTTGGTGTCCGAGCCGGTCGGCCCGAACAAGCCGGCAGCGTCGGTCGCCCCGTACGATACGAGTAGCTGCCGAGATATTTCAGACTGAGGCTTGAGCAGGAATCGCTCATCCGGCTTGATGTCCTGGTCTTGGATGAAGGATCGCTGATAGGTCACGGCGGCCGTCAAACAGTCGTTCTGGTACTGCACACCCAAGCCGTCGGTGATCGTCTGATCGGTCTCGAGGTCGTAGCGGACATTGCCGAGCAGCGACCAATAGGTGGTCAGAGCGAGAACGCCCGCGCCCACGATTTCTTGGCGCGGCTGGTCCAGCTGCGAGCCCGGGCTCTGCGGTCACGTTGGCATAATTGACGCTTAATTGCACCGGGCCGTAATGGGCGGTCGAGCCAAGGTCGGTGCGCTTGATGTCGAAGGTCTCTTGGTCGAAGCGCGACTGGGCGGAGAAGCCGAGATAGTTCGAGGCCTGCAGATAGAGGCCGCCCACGAAGTCCGAATCGTCGGTGGCAAGGCCTGCCGATCGGTAGAAATCGGTATCGTATGCGTTCTGGCCGGCCAGCTGATAGCTCTGGCCAAAGACGGCGCGCGCGTAGGCGCCCGACGCAAGCTGAGCCGTATAGCGGAAGCCGACATTGGCGCGCGTGCCGGTCTCGACCCGGTCGTAACCGGAGAACTTGTCGATGTCGAACAGGAGCGTGTCGTCGAACACGAGGCTTAGGGCATCCTCGTTGGGAATGTCTTGCTGATTGCCGATGGAGCTCGGCCTGGCGATGATCTGTCCGATCGGCTCGACCACGTGGGTGACGGGGCCGGTGGTGGCGACGAAGGGATAACGATACTCGAAGCCCGCCACGGCGTTGCCGCGAACGATGCCGCCGTCCTCGGGGTCCTGGGTGTCGAAATCCTCCGAGCCGTTGACGGCATTCGGGTCGACGCCGCTGATGTTGTAGACGTCGCCGCGGAGCTGGGCGAACGGCGTGTAGACCTGACCGATGCCGTCGATCATCTGCCGCCGCCAATTGGCCTCGAGGATCGCCCGCTGCGTGTCGGTGCCGTCCTGGCTGCTGAAGGCCATGGCGTTGGAGTTGAAGCTGAGCTCGCCGCCGAGGATCGGCTTGTTGACGATGTAGTCGTAGTCGATGATCGGGTAGACCGTCGCTTCCGAGAACGGCTCGTCGGTAAACAGCAGGCTCTGCGTGTTGTAGAACCGCGTCGACATGTAGTTCCGGTCATGCAGGCCCTCGAGGTAGACCTGCGAGACGCGATCGGTCTTGAGCCGCAAGTCCAGATTGTAGAAGCGGCGGAACGTCTCGTCTGAATTCAGCGATGATGTCCCAACCCCAATCCCAATAGGGGTCGAGGGCGAACTTGCCTTCGGTCTTGATGCTGCCGCGGAAGTCCTGATCGGCCGCGCTGTTCGGATTGTCGAGATTGGTCCAAACCCCGGCCAGCCTCGACGCTGTAGCCGCCGCTCGCCAGTCGCTGACGCCAGTTGCCGATCAGAACCGTGCCCGCGTTCTCGGTGAACATCGGCGCGAAGGTGAAGTCGTAGTGGTCGGACAGGGCGAAGTAGTAGGGCACCTGCACCACGGTGCCGAGCTCGTCCGAGTGGCTGTAGACCGGCATGAGGAAACCCGACTTCCGCTTCACGGTCGGATCGGCGCTCTGGAACCACGGCACATACAGCACGGGCACGCCCCAGAAATCGAAGACCGCGTTCCTGTAGGTGAGGGTCGCCTGATCGCGCCGATGGATGATCTGGCCGGCGCGTATGCGCCAGGCCGGCGCTTTGTCAGGATTGTCCTCGCAGACCTTGCAAGGCGTGAACCAGCCCTTCTCGAACACGGTGACGTTGCCGGCTTCGCGCGAGGCCGACTGGGCGACAATGCGCGTGTCGTCCTTGGTGACGAGACGCAAGGCATCGATGAAGCCGTCGCGGAAGTCGTCGGTGAGCGTGATGTGGTCCGCGGTGATCACCGCGCCGTCCGGATCCTTGATCCGCACGTTGCCCACCGCGGTCAGCGTGTTGGCGTTGCGGTCGTAGATCACGCTGTCGGCGAGCAGCGTGTAGTTGCCGTAGTAGAGCTCGACATTGCCTTTGGCTGTGATCTTGCCGTTGTCGTTGTCGTAGATCATCTGATCGGCTTGAAGCAGCATCGGTTGGGCGGAGTCGATCTTCGGCGGCTGGATGATCTGCTCGAGACCGGTCTGCGCCTGACCGAAGGCCTGTTGCCATGGCGTTAGAAGGGCAAGGAAGCAGGCAAAAGCGCATCCCAGCAGCGGCCAGCGCATGACGCGCGACGACCGCCCTTTAGACGCGGCGAGGCCGGGCAGGGCCCGGCGCGATCTCTGCTCCCTGTCCCCCGTGCGCACCATCACCCGTCCTCTTTGTACAAGAGCACGGTGAGCGCAAGCGACGTCGCGATGATCACCGGAACCCAAGCTGCCGCCACCGCCGAGGTGAGCCCGGCCATGGCGAAGTTGCGCGAGATCTCCGAGAACACGAAGAAAGCGAATCCGGCGGAGAGCCCGATAATGGCGTTGATCTGAACGTTGCCGAAGCGGAAGCCCTTGAGCGAGCAGGTGGCCGCGATCAGCACCATGGTCACGAGCAGGAAGGGCCGCGATAAGAGGAGCTGATATTGCACGCGATACTGCGTGGCAGGCAGGCCCGCGCGCTCGGCGATCTCGATGAAGTTCGGCAGATCCCAGACCGAGATCGAGAACACGGTGCCGAGACTGTCGCGCACCTGGGTCGGCGTGAGATAGGTGCTGAGCAAATAATGCTTGTAGAACTCGGGCTCCTGGCCGACGGCGCTGACCCACGCGTCATCGAGCTCCCAGCGTCCATCCTTTAGCGTCGCCTTCCTCGCCTCGATCCGCTCGGTGAGCCCGTGATCGCGGTCGTATTGGAACGCGCTGACGCCGTTCAATTCGAGGCCCTGGTTTAGGACGTCGGCCGCGTGAAGCACGGTCGGGCCGTCGGTGCCGTCCTCGCGAAGCCAAGCGCCCGAATTTCTGCTCGAAGTGAGGATGGACTGATCCTTGCCGAAGGCGATGCCGTAGAGCCGCTCGGCTTCGCCGCGGGCTGCGGCGGCAACCGGATTGTAGACCAGCACGAAGATGATACCGAGCACGAAGGCGACGACCATCGCCGGCAGGGTGAATTGCCACACCGAGATTCCCGCGGCGCGCAGAACAACGAGCTCGGAGGTGCGGCTCAACATCAGGAAGATGCCGATGCTGCCAATCAGCACGGCGAAGGGAAGCGTGAGCTCGGAGAAGGAGGGGAGGCGCAGCAGCGTGATCCAGGCGAGGAGGAGGCCCGAAATGTCGCCCGCATAGCTACCGGCGCGGCGCAACATCTCGATGAAGTCGACGAAGAAGATCAGCACGCAACAGATCAGGAACATCGCCATCATGGCGAGGAAGAAGCGCGCCGAAAAATAGCGCGCAATCGTCCAGCCTGCACTGATGCCTGGCATCTGCGCTCTCACGTCGCTCGCATCCCTCTACCGGCCCAGAATGTTATGTTTTTCAGCTTGAACCGAAGTTCGAAGCTCAGCTTGGACCGCAATTCAGGGGACATTCTAACGTGGGCCATATAGGCCGCAAATAGAATCGCCCCCACCGGAATAAGATAAACAAGAGGTGTGGCCCACGCATTCAGCGTCACTAGGTTGTTGGCAGTAATCCCTGCAACCCTCAACGCGATGGCGATGCCGAAGGCCGTGACAATCTGCCCCCAGCGGTTCTCGCGCGTGGTACGCGCATGCGCCAATAACGCGATGGCGATAAACACGAAAACGAGGGGGTAGAGCGGGGTCGAGAGGCGCTCGTGCAGTTCCGAGCGCACCTGCCCCTTGAACGCAGGATAAAACTTGCTGTCGGGGCCGAAATTGATGAGCTCGCTAATATAACGTTCGCGAGGCCTAAGCTCTTTGTCGGTTGCTTCCTCGGGAGCTAATTCGGAAAGATCGAGCATATTCTGGTCGAACGCGACGATCTGCACACCTTTATCTGTGCCTTGAGTATCCAGGCGCTGAACATAACCATCAAACATCACGAGGTAAGCGCCGTCGTCATTGCTGATGATCTGGCCGCGCTCCGCGAGATAACTCATGACCTGCTTAGGGTCACGCTCGTCGTGGATGAGGAGGCCCAACAACTCCCCGTTTGGGCTACGGTCGCGAATGTGGAAGGTGAGGCCATTCTCGGGGCTGGAAAAGCGGCCTGGCTGAAGGACTTGTGAGATCAGGTCGGCCCGGACCTGGGTGATGAAGGTCCTGAGCTCCCGTGTGGCGGCCGGCGTGAGGAAGATGTTGGCGATCAAGATGCCGAAGGAGACGAGACTTGCTAGCGCGATCAGGGGAGCGCCGATTCGCCACACAGGGGCGCCAGCGGCGGTCACCACGATCAGCTCGCTGTCGCCGTTCATGCGGTCGAGCGTGTAGAGGCAGGCCATCAGCACCGCGTTCGGCGCAATGAGCGCCACGAGGCTCGGCAGGCTGAGCAGGGTCATCTGCAGGAAGAGCAGCATGCCTTGCCCTTGCGATGTGATTAAATTCAATTCTTTCAACACCGTAGCCAGCCAGACGACTGACGTCAGCGTGAGCAGGATGACAAGGAACGCGTTCGCCGCCTGCCGAAACATGTATCGGCCGAAGAGCGTCGTCATGGCTCGCGAAGTCCCCGTTTGGCTCCCAGCCGGTAGGCTTCTGATACTTCTTGGAAAACTGCGAACCCACTGCCGCCAAACAGGATTCCCATCAGTGCAAGATGGCGGAATTTCGGCGTTTTCGAATGGCTTGCTTTCGCATCAAGCAACATTTACCTAGTGCGCTCACATTCCCCGCCGCTGTTGCAGAACTGCACCAGTGAACGCGCCGGCACCAATTTGGCCCGGGCGTGCTTCCCCGGTCAATTCGCTTCGAAACTGTGTGGCGGAGGCCGATGGAGAGCTAGCCCGTGAGCGATCAGACCGCCTTGTCCTTTGCCTCAAGAAGCGCACCCGCCGATGGTGTGGCCGTGGTGTTTGCCGGGGAGGGGCCCAAGCTTACCCGTACTGCGGGAGATCTCGACAAGAAGTCCAAGGGAGTGCTCGCGAAGGCAGCGGAGATCACTGGCTTCAAGGGCAAGAAGGATCAGTTCGTCGATCTCATCGCGCCGCAAGGTTTGAATTTCGCGAGAGTCATTCTCGCCGGCACCGACAAGATCGCGTCCTTTGGCCAGGAGGACTGGCTCAATCTTGGCGGCAGCGTGCGAGGTCTCCTCACGGGCAAGGAAGCGCCCGCCGCGCATATCTTCCTCGAGAGCGCCGACGGCAAGATCGCTGGCGCCGACGCCGCGAGCTTCGCGCTCGGCGCGTTGCTGCGCGGCTACAAGTTCAAGAAGTACAAGAGCAAGGCGAAGAAGAAAAATGGCGCCGAGGCGAATGACCGTTCACTGAAGAAAATCGTCATCCATTGCGACGACCCTAAAGCGGCGAACCAGGCTTTCGTGTCCGCGCGCGCAATTCTCGACGGCGTCACGCTTGCGCGCGATCTCGTCAACGAGCCCGCGAACATTCTCGGCCCGGCCGAGTTCGCCGCGCGCGCGAAAGCGCTCACCAAGTCCGGCGTGAGGGTCGAGGTGCTCGGGCTCAAGGCGTTGCAGAAGCTCGGCATGAACGCGCTGCTTGCGGTCGGGCAGGGCAGCGAGAAGCCGAGCCACGTGGTGGTGATGCAGTGGCGTGGCGCCGGTCCCAAAGGCGGCGCGCCGATTGCTCTCGTCGGCAAGGGCGTCACCTTCGACACCGGCGGCATCTCGCTCAAGCCTGCCGCCGGCATGGAAGACATGAAGGGCGACATGGGAGGCGCGGCTTGCGTGGTCGGACTGATGCAGGCGCTCGCCGAGCGCAAGGCGAAGGTCAACGCGGTCGGCATCATCGGTCTCGTCGAGAACATGCCGAGCGGGCGCGCACAGCGTCCGGGCGACGTGGTGACCGCGATGTCGGGGCAGACCATCGAGGTGCTGAACACCGACGCCGAGGGCCGCATGGTGCTCGCTGACTGTCTTTGGTACGTGCAGGAGCGCTTCAAGCCGAAGGCGATCGTCGATCTCGCGACGCTGACCGGCGCGGTGATGGTCGCGCTCGGCAAGGAGCATGCAGGGCTCTTCAGCAACAATGATGAGCTCTCAGGCTGGCTGACCGAGGCCGGCAACGTCACGGGCGAGAGGCTGTGGCGGCTTCCGCTCGGGCCGAAATACGACAAGATGATCGACTCGAAGGTCGCCGACATGAAGAACACGGGAGGGAAGTGGGGCGGGTCGATCTCGGCCGCTCAGTTCCTTCAGCGCTTCATCAAGGACGGAACGCCGTGGGCGCATCTCGACATTGCCGGCACGGCCATGTCTTCGGTCGACAGCGAGATCAATCGGAGCTGGGGATCGGGCTTCGGCGTTCGGCTGCTCGACCGTCTGATCAGCGATCACTACGAGCGGCATTGAGCGTGCTCGACGCCCTCGACCCACATAAATTTTCCATAATATACCTTATGCGAATCTGGGATTTGGGTGCTGAATCGGCGTTGATCCGCTATCCTGCTGATTGCAAACGTAAATTCCTGCACATGGCCAATGCTTCGCTCCGTGTCCTCTGGGCTTGTCGCGATGGCTGAGAACGCTCACACGAAGCGCCACACGCTCGATGATCTCATCGCCGTCATGGCGCGCTTGCGCGATCCTGATAGCGGCTGCCCCTGGGACCTGAAGCAGAATTTTTCGACCATCTCCCCCTACACCATCGAGGAGGCTTACGAGGTCGCCGACGCGATCGCGCGCGACGATCTCGACGCACTCAAGGACGAGCTCGGCGATCTCCTGCTCCAGGTCGTCTATCACGCGCAGATGGCTTCTGAGCAGTCGCGCTTCGACTTCTCCGACGTGGCCGACGCCATCACGCGGAAGATGATCCGCCGCCACCCGCATGTCTTCGCGGACGCTTCGCTGCGCGATGAGTTCCTCACGGCGAATCTTTGGGAACGCATCAAGTCCGAGGAGAAGGCCGAGCGCGGCGAGAGCGCCTCCAGCGCCTCCTCCTCTCACCTCGATGACGTGCCACTCGCTCTGCCCGCGCTCACGCGCGCGGTGAAGCTCCAGAAGCGCGCGGCTGAGGTCGGGTTCGATTGGCCGTCCGTCGCTCCGGTCCTCGCCAAGGCCGAGGAGGAAATCGGCGAGCTGAAGGAGGCGATCGGGGCGCAAGACGATGCGCCGGGCGAGACTCGATCGACCAAGGTCAGAGAAGAGTTCGGCGACCTCCTATTCGTGATGGCCAATCTTGCGCGCCACCTCAAGGTCGACCCCGAGGCGGCGCTGCGCGAGGCCAATGCCAAGTTCGTGCGGAGGTTCAAAAGCATAGAGCAGGCGCTGGCCAAGGACGGCCGGGCTTGCGAGGACGCCACGCTCGAGGAGATGGATGCGCTTTGGGACGAGGCTAAGGAAGCCGAGCGTAAAGGCTGAACCGATCTATGATGCGGCGTGGAGCCGAGCAGGGCCGGCGAGGCGGGCGAGCCTCTCGCGTTTTTCTGGAGCGACGCGGATGCGGAGCGAGGTAATCCCCTCGCCTAGATCGGATCGCGCAACCACCTCGCAATTTTCGTAAATCCAGTTCGACAGAGAGCCCTCCTCGGGCCGGACCGCGATCTCGATCGTGTCGCGGGCGCGATTGAGTCTCTTCTCGATCTCGGCGAGAAGCGTCTTGAACCCGTATCCCGTCGTCGCCGAGACGAGGACAGCACCAGCGCGCTTTGCCTCCTTCTCGGCGCGCTTCAAGCCGTCGGCGTCGAGGAGGTCGGCCTTGTTCCAAACCTCCATCAGGCGCTCAGGCTCTTCCTCGGCATTGATGCCGAGCTCGGCGAGCACGGTATTCACGTCTTCGCGCTGAGAGAGGCTCGCCTGGTCTACGATGTCGCGCACATGCAGGATGAGGTCCGCTTGCAGCACTTCCTCGAGCGTGGCGCGAAACGCAGCGATGAGCGTGGTCGGCAGATCGGAGATGAAACCCACGGTGTCGGACAACACGGCCTTTGAGCCGCCGGGAAGCGAGAGAGCGCGAATGGTCGGGTCGAGCGTCGCGAACAGCATGCTCTCGGCGAGCACGGATGCACCGGTCAGCGCGTTGAACAGGGTCGACTTGCCGGCATTGGTGTAACCGACGAGCGCAGCGGAAGGGTACGGCACGCGCTCGCGCGATTTCCGATGCAGAAAGCGCGTGCGCTTCACCTGATCGAGCTCCTTGCGGATGACATCGATGCGCTCGCCGATGAGCCGCCGGTCGGTCTCGATCTGAGTTTCGCCAGGGCCGCCGAGAAAACCGAAGCCGCCGCGCTGGCGCTCAAGGTGGGTCCACGACCTGACCAGCCGGCTCTTCTGATAGACGAGATGGGCAAGCTCGACCTGAAGGCGCCCTTCCCGCGTCCGCGCGCGCTGCCCGAAAATCTCAAGGATCAGTCCGGTGCGGTCGAGCACCTTGGCGTCCCATGCCGTCTCGAGGTTGCGCTGCTGGACGGGCGTGAGCGGATGATCGACGATAACAAGCTCGGCATCCTCGGCGCGGATGAGGCCCGCAAGCTCCTCGACCTTGCCCGAGCCGAACAGTGTGGCTGGTCTCGGGTTCGGCACGGGCACGAGGCCGCTCGCCTTGACGTCGAGATCAATTGCCGCGGCCAGACCCACGGCCTCGTCGAGGCGCGCCTGCGGCGATCGCTCGGAAGGCCGCCCTTTCGGGGGCCGTCGCCCTCCCCTCAAATCGAGAACCGGCGCCAGCACCACGGCTCTCGCGCGGCCTCCCTTGCGCGCGCGCCCCGTCTCACGCGGGACCCGCTCCTTCTTGCGCTTCAGCTCTCGCGGGTCGGTCGGACGCAATTAGTCAGCGGAACCTTCCGCTTCGGAGATGTCTGTGAGCTGGATGGGTTGACCGGGCATGATGGTCGAGATGGCGTGCTTGTAGACGAGTTGTGAATGCCCATCCCGGCGCAACAGCACACAGAAATTGTCGAACCAGGTCACGACGCCCTGCAGCTTAACGCCATTCACGAGAAAGATGGTCAGCGGAGTCTTGTTCTTGCGAACATGATTGAGAAAGGTGTCTTGAAGTGACTGCGTGCGCTCAGTCGCCATGGGCTTCCCCGTCCCTTTGGTCAACGCATACGCCTTTCGGTTGTGCCGGAATCATGCCCAGCCCCGGCCAATGGCCACATTAGACGCGATTGGGAGGCAATCAAGCAAGAGGGCTGATGGGCAAGACCCTTCCGGGCAGGCTAACGCAAGACTGGGCTCCTTTCATTGGAATTGACCCCGAGCGCCCGCAGTTTGCGGTGCAGCGCGGAGCGCTCCATGCCGATGAACTCGGCCGTGCGCGAGATGTTGCCGCCGAATCGGTTGACTTGGGCGAGCAGATATTCGCGCTCGAAAATCTCCCGCGCGTCGCGCAACGGGAGCGACATCAGATGCTCACCCCCTGCCCCGTTCGGCGATAAAGGGACGGGGGAAATGATCTCCTCGGGCAGCATATCGGCGGTGATGATGGAGTCGGGGTCGCCGCCGACGAGAATCATCAGCCGCTCGATATTGTTGCGCAGCTGGCGCACATTGCCCGGCCAGTCGTGGGATTGCAGCACGGCCATCGCGTCCTCGCCGATGCGCCGGGGCGGAAGGCCCGAGGCGACCGAGATGACCTGCACGAAAAAGCGCACGAGCTCGGGCACGTCCTCGCGGCGCTCGGAGAGCCCCGGCACCTTGATCGGGACCACGTTCAGCCGGTGATAGAGGTCCTCGCGCAGCCGCCCAGCCGACATCTCCTTCTGCAGATCGTGGCTCGTCGATGAGACCACGCGCACATCGACATGCACCTTGGGACCGCCGCCCAGCCTCTGGAAGCGCTGCTCCACCAGCACGCGCAGGATCTTGGCCTGCGTCTCGAGCGGCATGTCGGCGACCTCGTCGATATAGAGCGTGCCGTTGTGCGCCTCCTCGAGCGCTCCGACCTTGCGCGGACCGGAGCCTGCGCCCTCCTCGGTGCCGAACAGCTCGAGCTCCATGCGGTCAGGGACCATGGCGGCGGCGTTCAGCACCACGAACGGTCCGTCGGCGCGCATCGACTTCGCGTGCATCACCCGCGCCGCGAGCTCCTTGCCGCAGCCCGACGGCCCGGTGATCAGCACGCGGCTGTTGGTGGGCGCTACCTTGTCAATCGCCTGGCGCAGCTGATTGATGGCGACCGACTTGCCGATCATCTCGAAGGAATAGGTGCTCCGTTCGCGGAGCTCGCGGTTCTCTCGCTTGAGCCGCGAGGCCTCGAGCGCGCGGGCCGTGATCAGCACGAGGCGATCGGCTTTGAACGGCTTCTCGATATAGTCGTAGGCACCGCGCTTGATCGCCGCCACCGCCGTCTCGATATTGCCGTGGCCGCTGATGATGATCACCGGCAGATCGGGATGCGCCTTCTTGATGCGGTCGAGCAGCTCGAGCCCGTCGAGCTTGGAGCCTTGCAGCCAGATATCGAGGATGACGAGCGACGGCCGCCGCTCCTCGATCTGCTTCAGCGTCTCGTCGCTGTCCTTGGCGAGCCGCGTCGAGTGACCTTCGTCCTCGAGAATGCCCCCGATCAACTCCCTGATGTCGGCCTCGTCGTCGACGATGAGGATGTCAGACGCCATGGGTTACTCCCTCTTCCTCCTCTGCGGCCTCAGCCGTGACGGCTTGGACGGGGGCAGCTGCTGTCCGCTCAGCGCCTCCATCCTCCATGGGCGCTTCCTCTCGATCGTTCATCGGCAGGTCAAGGCGCACCGAGGCCCCTTCGAACTTCCCGTTCTTTTTCGGCGCGTCGGCGAGATGCAGCGTTCCGCCATGCTGCTCGGTAACGCGCTGGACGATGGCGAGCCCGAGCCCCGTGCCCTTGGCGCGGGTGGTCATATAGGGCTCGACTAGGCGGTGCCGGTCCTCTTTGGGCAGGCCGCAGCCATTGTCGATGACAGTGATCTGCACCCGGTCGCCTTTGGTGCGCACCTTGGCCACCACGTGGCCGGTGCCGGCGCGCGCGGGGTCGGCCTCGACCGCGGTGTCGATCGCCTCGCTCGCGTTCTTGACGAGATTGGTGACGGCCTGGGTGAGCAGGCGCCGGTCTGACAGCATTACCACCGGCTTGTCGGGGAGATCGAGCTCGAAAGTGATCTCAGACCGACTCACCTGGAACAGGAACACCGCCTCGCGCACGATCTCTCTGATGTCGTTTCGCTCCATCACCGGCTTCGGCATGCGGGCGAAGGCCGAGAACTCGTCGACCATGCGCCCGATGTCCGATACCTGGCGGATGATGGTGTCGGTGCACTGCTCGAACACCTCGCGGTCCTTGGTGATCGAGTCGCCGTATTTGCGGCGGATGCGTTCGGCCGAGAGCTGGATGGGGGTGAGCGGATTCTTGATCTCGTGCGCGATGCGCCGCGCGACGTCGGCCCAGGCGGTGCTCCGCTGGGCGCTCACGAGCTCGGTCATGTCGTCGAAGGTGATGACATGGCCTTGGCCCTCTTGTTCCGCTCCCTCGCTCGTGACGCGGACGGCGAAATTGCGCTCAGAGCCCTGGCGCCTCAACGTGATCTGGTCGGTGACGAGGCGTTTTCGCTGCTTCTGCGCCCGCTTCAAAAGCGGTCCGAACTCGGGCACCGCCTCGGCGAGCTTCTTGCCGGTGAGGCTCGCATCCTTGGCGCCGAGCAGGGTCTCGGCGGAGCGGTTGATCAGCCTGATGGTGCTGTCGGCATCGACGCCGACGACGCCGGCCGTGACGCCGGACAGCACCGCTTCCATGAAGCGTCTGCGCTCATCGAGCTTGGTATTGGCCCCGACCAGCTCGTCGCGTTGGCTCTTGAGCTCCGATGCCATAGTGTTGAAGGTCGAGCCGAGCACGGCCAAGTCCCCGTCGGCCGGGTTGACGTCGACCTCGACGCCGAGATTGCCTTCGGAGATCTCTTGCGCCGCCCCCATCAGCTGGCGGATCGGCGCGACGAGCCGGTTGGCGAACCACATGCCGATCCAGATCGCCGACAGAAGCAGCGTCAGCGCGATCGCCACATACATGAGCCCGAAGGCAACCTGCACGCCGGCGCGCCGCTGCTCGAGCAACTGATACTCGGCGACGTTGGCGCGCGTCGCGCGGAGCTGCTGGAGCACGCGCGCGTTCACCGGGCGGATCACGTAGAGATAGGTGTCGTTGAAATTGTCGAGGCTCTTGATGGCGCCGACGAGGCTCGTCTGGCCCGGCGCGATCACGATCACCTGCCCCTTCTTGGCGAGATCCATCGCCTCCTTGGGTGGCGGGCGATAGGGAAACTCCGGCATCGACGCCGCGGTGGCCAGCACCCTCCCGTCGCCGTCGATGAGATAGGCCATGGGCAGCGCCCTGATCGAGGCCTGGGCGCTCAGGAAGGTGCCGAAGCCTTGCGGCTGCGAGCGCACGAGATCGACCGCCTCGTCGATGTCCTTGGCCATGCCGAGCGTGTCGGTGCGGATGACCTGGCCGTGCTCCTGGAGATAGGCGGTGGCCACGTCGATCGAGTTTTGGATGATCGATTTGGTGCGGACCGAGAACCAGTGGTCGAGGCCGCGATCGAGCGAGATGCTGGCGAAGACCGCGAGCAGGATGGCGGGAACCACCGCGATCACGCTGAACAGGCTGACGACACGCGCATGGAGCTGGGCGCCGGCGATCTGCCGCCGCCGCGCGAGCCAGAGCGCACCGACCTGCCAGGCGATGATCACCAGCATGGCGAGCACGAGCACGAGATTGATGAGCAAAACGCCGACGACCACGAGATGCGTCGGTACGATGGGGGTCAGCCCGGTCAGGATGGCGTAGGTGGCAAGTCCCGAGATGAGGGACAGCACCATGGTGATCAGGCCGAGCGTGAAGGGCAGACGGCGCGAGCGGACGGGGTCGCGCTGCGGAGCGACCGGCGGCACGGTGGCGGGCTTCTTGTCGCCCGGGGGCGAAGGCGGGTCGGTCATGGCTCGGCGCGGGCGCCAAAACGCCAAAAATTGGGCCGCATTGGGCAAGGATTGGAAAACGCTACGCAACCGCTTTCCCCTGCTCTCTCCCGAAAGACCTTGGCTGATTCTTCGCCAGTTCTACTTTTGGGAGTGTCCGCCTACTCTGATGCAATAAAATCACAATGTGGCGCTTTGGCGACAAGTGTGACTGCCAGCACACAGCCTAAACCATCCCGGCGAGAGATCAGCCTAGCCTCACCAACTTATTGATTTTATGATGTATTCACTGATGGTGGCGCGCCGCGAAGCTTACAATTCAAATTTTCGCGAAGCTTGAGCGGCTTCGCCGCCCTGGTCAGGTGCCTGGGGTCCTGATCACCTTGATGCCGAGGTCGCGGATCTTCTTGCGGAGCGTGTTGCGGTTCAACCCGAGCAGATCGGCGGCGCGGATCTGATTGCCGCGGGTCGCGGCCAGAGCCGCCGTGATCAGCGGTAACTCCACCTTGCGCAGCACGCGGGTGTAGAGGCCTGATGGCGGCAGCTCCTGGCCAAAGCTCATGAAGTAGTCGGAGAGGAAGCGCTCGACCGACTCGGAGAGATCGGCCGACGGCTCGGCCGTGTCGTTGAATGGCGCGCGGGCGGCGCTGGCGAGCTCGTTCTCGACCATCTCGACGGTGACGATGTCCTGCGCGTAGATCGCCGAGAGCCGCCGCACCAGGTTCTCGAGCTCGCGCACATTGCCCGGCCAGTGATAGCGCTTCAGACGCTCGATCGCCGCGGGCTCGAAGCTCTTCGGCGGCAGCCCCTCCTTCTCGGCGATGGCGAGGAAGTGACGCACGAGATCGGGGATGTCCTCGAGCCGCTCGCGCAAGGGCGGGAGCCTGAGCGGCACGACGTTCAGCCGGTAAAACAGATCCTCGCGGAACAGGCCCTGGTCGATCTGCTGCTGGAGGTCGCGGTTGGTGGCGGCGATGATCCGGACATTGGTCCTGATCGGCGTGCGGCCGCCGACCGTCGTGTACTCGCCCTCCTGAAGCACGCGCAGCAGCCGGGTCTGCGCCTCCATCGGCATGTCGCCGATCTCGTCGAGAAAGAGCGTGCCGCCTTCCGCCTGTTCGAAGCGTCCGATATGCCGGTTCTGCGCGCCAGTGAAGGCGCCCTTCTCATGGCCGAACAGCTCCGACTCGATCAGCTCGCGCGGGATCGCCGCCATGTTGATGGCGACGAACGGCCCGTTGCGGCGCTTGCCGTATTCATGCAGCGCGCGGGCGACGAGCTCCTTGCCGGTGCCGGACTCGCCCGTGATCATCACGGTCAAATCGGTCTGCGTGAGGCGGGCGAGCACGCGGTAGATGTCCTGCATCGCGGGACAGCGGCCGATGAGCGGCAGGCCTTCGCTCGGCTCTGCCGAGAGCCGCTGGGCCCGTTTGCGCGGCTCGGCGAGCGCGCGGCCCACCACCGCGACGAGTTCGTTGAGGTCGAAGGGCTTGGGCAGATATTCGTAAGCGCCGCGCTCGGCCGCGGTGATCGCGGTCATGAAGGTGTTCTGCGCGCTCATCACGATGATGGGGAGATCGGGCCTAAGCTTCTTCACCCGCGGAATGAGGTCGAAGGCGCTCTCGTCGGGCATCAGCACGTCGGTGATGACGAGGTCGCCCTCCCCCTGGCTGATCCAGCGCCACAGCGTCGCGGCATTGCCGGTCGCGCGCGGTGCGTAGCCGGCGCGCGCGAGCGCCTGGTTCAGCACCGTGCGGATGGCTGCGTCGTCGTCGGCGATGAGGATGTTGCCCTTGCCCATCGCCATCAGGTCCGCACGCCTATCGTTGTTTCGCTCTCTGACATCGGCATCAGCGCGCGAAACACCGTGCAGCGCGGACGGGAGTCGCATTCGATGATGCCGCCATGATCGCCGATGATCTTGGCGACGAGAGCAAGGCCGAGCCCGGTGCCCGAAGGCTTGGTCGTGACGAACGGGTCGAAGAGATGCGGCATGAGGTCGGTTGGCACGCCGGCGCCGTTGTCCTCGACGGCGATCTCGAGCGGCAGGCTGACGCGCGCTTTGCTCCCGGGCACCGAGAGCCTCACCCCCGGCCGGAATGAGGTCACGAGAGTGATCTGCCCGTCTGCCCTCTCCTCGCCGATTGCCTCGGCCGCGTTCTTGACGAGGTTGAGGAACACCTGGATCAGCTTGTCCCGGCTCCCCGGCACCGGCGGCAGCGAAGGATCGTAGTTCTCGACGATCTTGATCTGGCGCGCGAAGCCGGTGGCTGCGATCTGCTTCACATGATCGAGAACATCATGGATGTTGACCGGCTCGCGCTGGAGCGGGCGCTCGTCGCCGAAGATCTCCATGCGGTCGACCAGCTTGCAGATGCGGTCCGACTCCGCACAGATGAGCTGCGTCAGCGTGCGGTCGCTGTCGGTGCGCTCGCTCTCGAGAAGCTGCGCTGCGCCCCTGATGCCGGAGAGCGGGTTTTTGATCTCGTGGGCAAGGACGGCGGCAAGCCCGGAGACCGAGCGCGCGGCGCCGCGATGGGTAAGCTGGCGCTCGATCATTTGCGCCATGCTGCGCTGCTGGAGCATGATCAGGACGCGGCCGGGTATCTCCGGCAGAGGTCCGCCATAGAGATCGACCAGCTTCGGCGCTTCGAAACGGAACGAGCCGAGGTCGACGGCATATTCGTTGACCGTGGTGCCGTTTCGCTGCACCTGTTCGACGAGAGCGATGAGCGGGCTGCCGAAGGCGACGACGTCGGTGAGCAGGCGCTTGCACAGCACGCCCGCGCTCATCTGGAAGAAATCTTCGGCCGCGGTGTTGGCGTAGTCGATCCTGAGGCCCCCGCCGATAACGAGGAGCGGATGGGGTAAAGCGCTAAGGAGGGCGTCCGCCTCGATTGGCGCTGGCTCTGCATGCCGACGGGCATTGGTCTTTTTGGTCGAACCGCTCAAGCGGTATATCCTTGCTGGCGCCCGTTCTTGTCCTGGACCAGGATGCTCAATTTTTAAGCAAGGCACCCTTATGATCTTTAATTGGGCACCATACGAGGGATTTTTCGTGGGAGCAACACTCGTTTTGCCGCACTGCAACATTTTTATTTTTCAAGGTCTAAGCAGCCTCGGGGGGACCTCGCTGTGAGCGTGGCGGCGCTGATCGTGGCCGCCGGGCGTGGCGCCAGGGCCGCGAACGAGAGCGGCAGGCCGAAGCAATATTGCCGGATCGGCGGGGTGCCGCTGCTTGAGCGAACCATTGGAGCCTTCGCTGAGCACCCTCGCGTTGATGACATTCTTGTCGTGATTCATCCCGATGACGTGCCGCTTTACGAGGCCGCGAGCAGGTCCTTCGCCCCTCGCCTGCGCCCGGCCGTTCCGGGCGGGGCGCGGCGGCAGGACTCGGTGCGCTTAGGCCTCGAGGCGCTGGCGAGTGTCGCGCCCTCCTCGGTTCTCATTCATGACGCGGCGCGGCCGTTCGTCGATGCGCCGCTCATCGCCCGCGTCATCGATCGTCTCGACGCGCACGACGGCGCCCTCCCCTGTCTTCCCATTACCGACACGCTGAAACGCGTAAGCGGAGGCCGCATAACGGGAACGGTCGAGCGCGATCAGCTCTTCCGCGCGCAGACCCCGCAAGGATTCCGCTTCGATGCGATCCTCGCCGCGCATCGCGCCGCTGCTTCAGATGTCGGACGCGAGTTCACCGACGATGCTGGCATCGCCGAATGGTTCGGACTCGAGGTTGCCTTGGTCGAAGGCTCGGAGGAGAACCGCAAGCTCACTACCTCCGAGGATCTCCGCATGGCCGATGAGATGTTGCGAAGCGAGGGCAGGCCTTCAGGCACGGTCCGCGTCGCGACCGGCTATGACGTGCATGGCTTCGGGCCGGGCGATGCGGTGATCCTGTGCGGCGTGAAGATCCCGCATACGAAGAAGCTCAGCGGCCACAGCGATGCCGATGTCGCGCTGCATGCCTTGACCGACGCGCTGCTTGGGGTGATCGCCGAGGGCGATATCGGCGTACACTTCCCGCCCTCTGATGCGCGCTGGCGCGGCGCTCCCTCGGAGCTCTTCCTCAAACATGCCGCCTCGTTGGTGCACGACAGGGGTGGCGTCATCGTGCACGTCGACCTGACTCTGATCTGCGAGACCCCGCGCATCGGTCCCTACCGCGAACTCATGCGTGCGGCGATCGCCAGCATGCTCGGACTCGATGTCGCGCAGGTCAGCATCAAGGCAACCACCAACGAAGGCCTCGGCTTCATCGGCAGAGGCGAAGGCATCGCGGCGATGGCGACAGCGACGGTGAACCTGCCATGACCGGCGGTCCTGAAACCTACGCGATCACGGTCGACGCGCGGCTCGTCGCGCAGGCAGCCGAATTGCTCGATGCCTGCCGTGCGCGCGGCGAGACGATCGTCACCGCCGAATCCTGCACCGGAGGGCTCGTCGCTGCGACGCTGACCGCAGTCCCCGGCTCATCGGACGTGTTCGAGCGGGGCTTCGTCACCTATGCCAATGTCGCCAAGAGCGAGATGCTGGGTGTGCCCTATTGGCTGATCGAGCGCCACGGCGCGGTGAGCGAGGATGTGGCGCGCGCGATGGCGGGCGGCGCGCTCACCCATTCGCAAGCGAATCTCGCCGTCGCCGTCACCGGTATCGCCGGACCCGACGGCGGCACGCCCGAGAAGCCCGTGGGACTTGTCTACTTCGCCGCGGCGCGGCGCGACTCTCCGATCATCGATGAGATGGTTCTGTTCGGAGATCTCGGGCGCGCCGAGATCAGGCGGCGGAGCGTTGAGCGCGCTCTCGCGCTGGTCAGCTCATTGCTGTGAGGCGAGCGCTCGCGCGTTCGGTCCTTAGACCGCGTCGGCCCGCGCCTCGAAGGCGTGCGTATATTTCTGCACCGCTTTGTCGAAGAGGCCACCCACCAGCCGCTCGAACAGACGCGAGCGGAAGCTATAGGCGATGTAGAAATCGACCTCGCTGGCGCCATCGCCCAAGGGCTTGAAATTCCAGCGGTTTTCGAGATGGGAGAAGGGCCCGTCGAGATATTCGACGAGGATCGAGCGCGCTGGGGGGTCAAGCTCAACCCGTGTCGTGAAGCTCTCGCGGATGAACTTGTAGCCGACGGTCATGGTGGCGATCAGCACCTCGCCAGTCTCGGTCTGCTCGCGGCGCTTGACGGTGAGCGCCTCGCAGAGCGGAAGGAAGAGCGGATAGTCCTCGATGCGGGCGACGAGGGCGAACATGTCGTCGGCCGAATGGGCGACACGGTGCTTGGTCTCGAACACGTGCATGGCTGAATGGGGCGTGTGCTAGCAGCCGAGGGCGGCGTGCCGGGCCGCCTTGAGGCGGGCGAAATCCTCTCCGGCATGATGCGATGAGCGGGTCAGGGGGCTCGATGCCACGAGCAGGAAACCCTTCTGCTCCGCGCTCAGTCTGTAAGCGGTGAACTCGTCCGGTGTGACGAAGCGATCCACGCCAGCGTGCTTCCGCGTCGGCTGGAGATATTGGCCAATGGTGAGGAAGTCGACATCGGCGACGCGGAGGTCGTCCATCACCTGATGCACCTCCTCCGCTCCCTCCCCCAATCCCACCATCATGCCCGATTTGGTGAAGATGAGCGGGTCGAGCGCCTTGGCGCGTTTCAAGAGATCGAGGGAGGCGCGATAGTCGGCCCCCGGACGAATGCGCCGATAGAGCGATGGCACCGTCTCGATGTTGTGGTTGAACACGTCAGGCTTGGCGTCGACGACAATCTCGAGCGCGCCGTCTTTGCGCAGGAAGTCCGGGGTGAGCACCTCGATGCTGGTCGCGGGACAGGCCGCGCGGATGGCGCTGATCGTCGCCGCGAAATGAGCCGCGCCGCCATCGGCAAGGTCGTCGCGATCGACCGAGGTCACCACCACATGAGCGAGCCCAAGCGCCGCCACGGCCGCCGCCACGCGGGCCGCCTCACCCGCGTCGAGCGCTCCCGGCTTGCCGGTCCGCACGTTGCAAAAGGCGCAAGCGCGCGTGCAGGTGTCGCCCATGATCATGAAGGTCGCGTGGCGCCTGCCCCAGCACTCGCCGATATTTGGGCAGGCCGCCTCCTCGCACACGGTGACGAGGCGATGCGATCGCAGCACCGCGCGCGTCGCATCGAACTCGCGCGCGCCAGGCGCCTTGACGCGGATCCAAGACGGCTTCGGCAGGACGGGCGTGTCGGGCAGCCGCGCCTTCTCCGGATGGCGCGGCCGCGCCTTGACATCTGCCTGACCGATTACGACGACCATCGAAACCTATTAGCTTGCCGGCTGGCGATCCCTGAGGCGCCGCCAGACCCACAACACGAGAATTGCGCCGACCGACGCCACGATCAAATTGCCAAGCCAACCGTAGAACTCAATGTTCAGGAGATTGGCGAGCGCGCCGCCCACGAAAGAGCCGGCGATGCCGACGAGCAGATTGGTGAGGAGACCGTGATCGCTCGCCGTGACCTTCTCGGCCATATAACCGGCAATGATGCCGATGACCAGCATGCCGAAGAAGCCGACGCCCGGCATGGACAGCAAGGTTTGCGCGTTGTTCATCGAGACCTCCCGGTTCGCATCAAAGCGCCGACGCGGCGCCTCGCCGATGCATATAGGCCGTCTTGACGACAGTTACAGTGGCGAGACCGGCGTTACCGCATTCGCTGCCAGATGAGGATGCAGATGATGGCGCCGATCGTGGCGATGATGATCTCGCCGATGATGTTGTAGGCGCCGAGCCCGAGCAGCCCGGCGAGCAGGCCGCCCACCACAGCGCCGATGATGCCGATCAAAAGATTGACCAGCAAATCCTGCTGGCGGTTGAGGATATAGGACGCAAGCGCGCCGGCGATCAGGCCGACCACGAGAAAGATGATAAGGCTCATGATGTTGCTCCCCTTGTTCTCAGGCTCAACCGTCCCCTGGCCGGGGGATCAGATGTGAAGCGCGCGGCCGTAGGCGTCGAGCACCGATTCGCCCATCATCTCCGACAATGTCGGGTGGGGGAAGATGGTCGCCATCAGCTCGGCCTCGCTGGTCTCGAGCGTCTTGGCGATGGCGAAGCCCTGGATCAGCTCGGTCGCCTCGGCGCCGATCAAGTGCGCGCCGAGCAGTGCCCCGCTCTTCGCATCGAAGATGGTCTTCACCATCCCTTCCGTCTCGCCGAGCGCGATAGCCTTGCCGTTGGCGAGATAAGGGAAGCGACCGATCTTGAGCTCATGGCCGGCTGTCAGTGCCGCCTCCTCGGTCAGGCCGACGCTTGCGATCTGCGGCGAGCTATAGGTGCAGCCGGGGATGTTCGTTTTGTCGAGCGGATGGACGCCCTCGACGCCCGCGATCTTCTCCACGCAGACGATGCCCTCATGGCTCGCCTTGTGCGCGAGCCAGGGCGACCCCACCACGTCGCCGATGGCGTAGAGTCCGGGCGCGCCCGTGCGGCACCACTCGTCGACGACGATGTGGCCTTTCTCGATCTTGACCCCTCGATCCTCGAGGCCGAGGCCCTCGACATTGCCGGTGATGCCGATGGCGAGGATGACGCGGGCCGTGGTGATCTCCGCGAGATCTCCGTCGGGCTTGCGGAGGCGCGCGGTGACGCTGTCGGCGTTCCTCACCAGCTTCTCGACTTGCGTTTCGGTGTGGATGACGATGCCCTGCCGCGCGAAGGCCTTGCGCGCCAGGGCAGAGATCTCGGCGTCCTCGGCGGGGAGGATGCGGTCGAGAACTTCGACCACGGTCACCTCGGCCCCGAGCGAGCGATAGAAGCTCGCGAACTCGATGCCGATCGCGCCTGAGCCCACGATCAGCAGAGATTTGGGAAAGCTCGGCGGGACCATGGCCTCCTTGTAGGTCCAGATCAGCCTGCCATCCGGATCGAGCCCTGGCAGGATGCGCGCCCGCGCGCCGGTCGCGACGATGACGTGCTTCGCCTCGATATCGGGAAGCGCCTCTCCGTTCTCGCCCGTCACGGCGATCCGCCCCTCCCCCGCAAGTCGGCCCACGCCCTTGATCACTTCGATCTTGTTCTTGCGCATGAGATAGGCGACGCCGTTCGACAGCCGCTCCGCCACCTTGCGGCTCCGCTCGACCACGGCGGCGATGTCGATGCGGACATTGTCGGCGGCGAGGCCGAACTCAGGCGCGCGGCGCATCGCCTGATAGAGCTCGGCGGTGCGGAGCAGAGCCTTGGTCGGGATGCAGCCCCAATTGAGGCAGATGCCGCCGAGATGCTCCCGCTCGATGATCGCGGTTTTCATGCCGAGCTGCGCCGCGCGGATCGCGGCGACATAGCCGCCGGGACCCGAGCCGATCACGGCGAGGTCTAGCTGCTCGCTCATGGCGTAAGGCTCACTCGGTGGGGAACGGGATTGCTCCGCTTTCGGAATTGTCCTTCCCGCGCGCCTTGCCGGGAGCCGGCTTGCCGGCGGCCGTAAGCCCTCTGCATGACCCTTCCTACACCAGCATTGTCACGGGGTCTTCGATGAAGGCCTTGAAGGCGGCGAGCAGCTCGGCGCCGAGGGCGCCGTCGATGACGCGATGATCGACTGAGAGCGTCACGCTCATCATGGTCGCGATTTTGAGCGCATCGTCCTTGACCACCGGGCGCTTCTCGGCGCGACCCACGGCAAGAATGCTCGATTGCGGCGGGTTGATCACCGCGTCGAACCGGTCGATGCCGTACATGCCGAGATTGGAGATGGTGGTCGCACCTCCTTGGTATTCGTGCGGGGCTAGGCGCTTGGAGCGGGCGCGGGCGGCGAGGTCCCTTATCTCGTTAGAGATCTCGGACAGGCTCTTGATCTCTGCGTTGCGGATTACCGGCGTGTGCAGGCCGCCGCCTTCGAGCGCCACCGCGACGGCGATGTCGGAGGCGCGGTGGCGAAGCAGCCCGCCTTCCGTCCAGGTGGCGTTGGCGCCGGGCACCGTCTGCAGCGCCATGGCAAGCGCCTTGATGATGAAATCGTTGAGCGAGAGCTTGAAGGCGCGCGGTCCCTCTTGCGGGGCGAGCCCATTCATCCGCGCGCGGGCGGCGAGCAGCGCGTCGATGTCGCAATCGATGGCGAGATAGAAATGCGGGATGGTCCGCTTCGACAGGGTAAGCCGCTCGGCGATGAATCTCCGCATCGTGTCATGCGGCACGAGCTCGTAGGAGCCAGGCTCGTAGAGCGCGAGCACTTTGGCATCGGAGAGCGACTCGGGCTCCTCGTGCCGCATAGCGATCTCGCGGGGGCCTCTCGCGCGAGGCGCGGCAATCTCTGCCGCCTCCTCGATCATCTCGGCCGCTAGAGGCTCAGCCTCAACGGCTTCTGCCTCGATGTGCTCTGGCTCTCCGCGTGACGGTGCGAGCTGAGCGCGCTCCACGTCGGCCTTGACGATGCGGCCATGCGGGCCTGAGCCGGCAAGCGCCGCAAGCCCGATGCCGCGCTCACGTGCGAGCCGCCGCGCGAGCGGCGAGGCGAAGATGCGCTTGGCGTGGCCGTTGGCGCCGTTCGCCCTGATCTGCTCGGCGATCTTGTTCATCACATGCTCGGGTGAGCCGTCATGGGTCTCACCCTTCGCGACGGGCGCAAATGCGCCCTCCTCAGGGTGAGGCGGATGGTCCCCCTCTCCCCTTGGGGGGGAGGGCTGGGGTGAGGAGGAGCTTGAGATGTTTGCGGTGCGAGCCCCCTCACCCTCGGCGCTATGCGCCGCGTCCTCTCCCCCAAGGGGAGAGGAGAGGGCTGCGGAGTCGTCGTCTTCAGTGAGAAGCAAGGCGATCGGTTGGTTCACGGGAACCTGCTCGGTGCCTTCGGCCACCAGCAGCTTTTCGATCCGCCCCTCGTCGACCGCCTCGACCTCCATGGTCGCCTTGTCGGTCTCGATCTCGGCGATCACGTCGCCGGACCTCACGTCGTCGCCCTCCTTCACATGCCATTTGGCGAGCTTGCCAACCTCCATGGTCGGCGAGAGCTGGGGCATGAGGATCTGCGTCGTCATGTCAGACGTCCAGGACGCGATTGGTCATGGCTTCTTCCCAGTGCTTGCCATCGAACAGGGCAATGCGCGCGACGCGTACGGCGCCCTCGTCGAGGCAGCGCACATTGACGCTATAGCCGTCGGGCTTCGAGCGCGGCACGTAAAAGCTCTTTATTCCGCACACGGAGCAAAAATGGTGCTTCGCCGTCCCGGTGTTGAAGCTGTAGGTGGTGAGCTGGTTTTCACCCGTGAGCAGCCGAAAGCGCGCGGCGGGCACGATGAGATGAAGATAGCCCGCCTTGCGGCAAATCGAGCACGTGCACTCGGTTGCCTCGATCTCGTCGGGCGCAAGCACCTCGAAGCGCACCGCGCCGCAATGGCATCCGCCCTTCTTCCAGGTCATGGGGGCTTCGGACATGTCTCGCATTACTCCCGGTAGCAGACCGATTTGGCCGCGGCGATGACCTTGTCGACCGAGGGCAGAGCGAGCTTCTCGAGATTGGCGGCGTAAGGCATCGGCACGTCGGCGCCGGTGATCTTCATTGGTGGCGCGTCGAGATAATCGAAAGCGTCCGTCGCGACGCGTGCGCAGATCTCGGTGCCGATCGAGCAGACGGACCAGCCCTCCTCAACCGTGATGATGCGGTTCGTCTCCCGCACCGAGGCAAGCACCGTCGCAATGTCGAGCGGCCGGAGCGTGCGGAGATCGATGATTTCCGCGTCGATGCCCTCTTCGGCGAGCCGCTTCGCCGCGTCAAGCGCATAGGCCATGCCGCGGGCGTAAGAGACGATGGTGACATCCTTGCCCGAGCGGGCGATGCGCGCCTTGCCGATGGGAAGGACGAAGTCCTCAAGCTTTGGCACCTCGAAGCTCTGGCCGTAAAGGATCTCGTTTTCGAGGAAGATCACCGGGCTTGGATCGCGGATCGCGGCCTTGAGCAGGCCCTTAGCGTCGGCGGCGGCGTAAGGCGCGATCACCTTGAGCCCCGGCACGCTCGCATACCACGCTGAGAAATCCTGGCTGTGCTGAGCGGCAACGCGCGCCGCCGCGCCATTCGGCCCCCTGAACACGATGGGGCAACGCATCTGACCGCCCGACATATAGTGCGTCTTTGCGGCTGAGTTGACGATGTGGTCGATGGCCTGCATGGCGAAGTTCCAGGTCATGAACTCGACGATGGGCTTGAGGCCGGCGAAAGCCGCGCCGACGCCGACCCCGGCAAAGCCATATTCGGTAATCGGCGTATCGACCACGCGCGTCGGTCCGAACTCATCGAGCAGGCCTTGGCTCACTTTGTAGGCGCCCTGATATTGTGCGACCTCCTCGCCCATCAAGAAGACCGACGGATCGCGCCGCATCTCCTCGGCCATGGCGTCACGCAGCGCCTCGCGCACGGTCATGGTGACCATCTCGGTGCCGGGCGGGATTTCCGTTTCCCGCTTCGGCTCTTCCGGGGCGACGCGCGGACCCGCCGGCGCCTTCTCGACGAGCGGAGGCACCTCGCCGAAATCGGGCGCGGGCTCGGCTGCTTGCTTCGCTTCCACTGTCGCGGCCTCACCCTTCGAGACGGGTGCTGGCGCGTCCTCCTCGGGGTGAGGAGGTAGACCCTCATGAATAGCGGCCGCGGGCCGCGTCTCGAAGGATGAGGTCCGAGAAGTGTCTTCGCCGTCGGTATAGAGAACGGCGATCGGCTGGTTGACCTTCACATGCTCGGCGCCTTGCGGCACGAGCAGCTTGCCGATCTTCCCCTCGTCGACCGCCTCGACCTCCATGGTCGCCTTGTCGGTCTCGATCTCGGCGATCACATCGCCGGCGCGCACGGCATCGCCCTCGCCGACATGCCATTTGACGAGCTTCCCCTCTTCCATGGTCGGGGACAAAGCTGGCATGAGGATCTCGGTCGGCATCGGCGCTTGCCGCTCAGGCATAGACGTCGGTGAAGAGCGCGGCCGCGTCGGGCTCGGGATCAGCTTGCGCGAACTCGGCCGCCTCGTTCACCGTCTGGCGGACCTTGCGGTCGATGTCCTTGAGCTCCTCGTCGGTAGCGTGTCCGCCCTCGATCATGCGCTTGCGCACGAGCTCGATCGGGTCGCGATGCTCGCGGACGTCCTGAACCTCCTCGCGCGTCCGGTACTTGGCAGGGTCCGACATGGAATGGCCGCGATAGCGATAGGTGCGCATCTCGAGGATCATGGGTCCATTGCCTGCGCGGACCGAGGCGAGCGCGCGCTCCCCGGCATCCTTGACGGCGGCGATGTCCATGCCGTCGACCTTCTCTCCCCGAATGCCGAAGGCGATCCCGCGATTATAGAGCTCCTCGGCGAGAGCACTGGCGCGCTCGACCGCGGTCCCCATGGCGTAGTGATTGTTCTCGATGACATAGAGCACCGGAAGCTTCCACAAGGCCGCCATGTTGAAGCTCTCATAGACTTGGCCCTGATTGGTGGCCCCTTCGCCGAAGAAGGTGACGCAGACGGAAGCGTTGCCGCGATATTTATTGGCGAAGGCGAGCCCCGTGCCGAGAGGCGCCGGCGCACCGACGATGCCATGACCGCCGAAGAAGTTCTTCTCCGCGGAGAACATGTGCATCGAGCCGCCTTTGCCCTTGGAATAGCCATGGCGGCGTCCGGTAAGCTCCGCCATCACGCCTTTGGGGTCCATGCCCGAGGCGAGCATGTGGCCGTGATCGCGATAGGCGGTGATAATCTGATCGCCCGGCTTGATCGCCATCATCATGCCGACGACGACCGCCTCCTGCCCGATATAGAGGTGGCAGAAGCCGCCGATATAGCCCATGCCGTAGAGCTGACCCGCCTTCTCCTCGAAGCGCCGAATGAGCAGCATCTCGCGATAGGCATGAAGCTCCTGCTCGCGGGTGAGGCTTGGCCGGCTTTCCGGCTTTGCGGGCTGCGCCCACTCATCGCCCAACCAGAGATTGGCGGCGCTTGGCGAGAGGGTTGGGCTCGTCATGTCGTTCTCCTCGATTCTCGCCCTGCCGCAAAACGCTAGCATGGCTTGGATGCAGCATAAAAGCCGCTGAGCCTTCGGGTTAGCCCGAGGGCCTACCACTCCCTGCTCATGTATAAGAATCAGCGCTTGGGCGATGTTCCAGTCGAGGGCGCCGCATCTGGCGCAGGCTTGCGGCGCTTCAGCATGACGAGATCGTCCTCGTGCGCGAGGTTCAGGATTGCGCGGGCCCGCTCATCGAGCATGTCGGGATCGAGGCTCTCGGGCCTGAGCAGAGAAACGTCGCGCTCGAGCCGCTCACGCACCTCCTTGAGGCCGGCAAGCTCACCGGCAAGCACCTCTTTCCGGCGCTCGAGGTCGGCGCGCGCCTTCAAGCCATGGTCGCCGGTCTCGAGGTGATAGGCGAAATAGCCCCCTGCCCCGCAGGCAAGTAGCGGAAAGATGAAAGCGCTGAACCGCATCTCGTCGATCTCCCACGTGTCATTACCGCGAAAGCGGGAATCCGGTCATCGCCGATCCCTCCATATCGATGAGAAGGTGCGGGATTACTGGGTTGCCCAGTCAAGCCGGGCGATGACAGAGCTGATGAGAATCACCCGCCGCCCGTTAAGCGGGGGTTACTAGCGCTTCAGCACCGAGCGGCCGGCATAGCGGGCCTTCCCCCCAAGCTCCTCCTCGATGCGGATGAGCTGGTTGTATTTCGCCACGCGGTCAGAGCGGGCGAGAGAGCCCGTCTTGATCTGCCCGCAATTGGTGGCGACGGCGAGGTCGGCGATGGTCGCGTCCTCCGTCTCGCCCGAGCGATGCGACATCACGGCCGCATAGCCAGCTTCTTGCGCCATGCGCACGGCATCAAGCGTCTCGGAGAGCGTCCCGATCTGGTTGACCTTGACCAGGATCGCATTGGCGATGTCCTGGTCGATGCCCCGCTTCAGCCGCGCGACATTGGTGACGAAGAGATCATCACCCACGAGCTGGCAGCGGTCGCCAAGCGTCTTGGTGAGCACGCTCCAACCCTCCCAATCGTCCTCGCTCATGCCGTCCTCGATGGAGAAGATCGGGTAGGCGCCGACGAGCTCGGCGTAATAGGCGGTCAGCTGGTCGGAGGTGAAGGTCCGCTTCTCGCCTTTGAGGAAATAGCGGTCCTCGCCGAAAAGCTCGGTCGCGGCCACGTCAAGCGCCAGATACACATCCTCTCCGGGCTTGTAGCCGGCGGCCGCGATCGCTCTCATGACGAAGTCGAGCGCCTCTCTGGTCGAGGCGAGATTGGGGGCGAAGCCGCCCTCGTCGCCGACATTGGTGTTGTGGCCTGCGCCCTTCAGGGCGTGGCGGAGCGCGTGGAACACTTCGGCGCCCATGCGCACGGCCTCGGCGATGCTGGATGCGCCGACCGGAACGATCATGAACTCCTGGAAGTCGATCGGATTGTCGGCATGCGCCCCGCCATTGATGATGTTCATCATGGGCACCGGCAGCAGCGTCGCATCGGGCCCGCCGATATAGCGATAAAGGGGTAGGCCCTGCGACAGTGCTTCGGCCTTGGCCGCGGCAAGCGAGACGCCGAGAATGGCATTGGCGCCGAGACGCCTCTTGTTCTCGGTGCCGTCGAGATCGCGTAAGAGCTGATCGAGCCCACACTGGTCGGCCGCATCGAAGCCGGTCAGCGCGGCCCTGATCTCGCCGTTCACCGCCTCGACGGCTTTCTTGACGCCCTTACCGCCATAGCGGGAGCCGCCATCCCTGAGCTCGTGCGCCTCGTGCGCGCCGGTCGAGGCGCCTGAGGGCACGGCGGCGCGGCCGTGATGGCCGTCCGTCAGCGCCACATCGACCTCGACGGTCGGGTTGCCGCGGCTGTCCAGGATTTCCCGGCCGATGATGGTTGAAATGGCGGTCATGCTTTAGGGCCCCTCCCCGAGTTGGGGCCCTCTTAGCGGAAGCGCTGAGGAAGCGAAAGCCCTAGCCGCGCGGCGCCGGTGGAAGCGGACTGCTCGCCATCGGCACGCCCTTGGCCTTCCGTGGCGGTCGGCCGCAGCCAGGCAGCGGCGTCATGATGACCTCGACGCCTGGATCGTAGGTGTTCATCGCGCCAGAAGCTGTATCGATGCCAAGCCCGACGATGCCGCCGAACAACACGTTTCCAGCCGCCATGACCTCGGTGTGAGAGGCAAGCGTTCCCACGCCCGGGCTGTAGCATTGGGCGGTGCAGGAGACGGCGACGTTGTTCTTGCTCTTGGGCAGGGTGATGTTGGCGGGTGTCTGCACCGTTCGCGTGCCGATGGCCGGCGATTGGAGCTGGCACAGCGCTCCGGGCACGCCCGGCGTGTTTACCGAAACCTGCTGCTCAGTGCCTTTGACGATGGTCGAGCAACCGGCGAAAAGGATAGAAATTACACAGCACAAAGCCGCAGTTGCGCATTGCATAGGCCAAGCCCCCCGATGCTTCGCCTCCCTCTATGGTTGAAGATATATAGAGAACAACCTTATGGCGAGTCAAATATCTCCTACCCCACAGGAGGGCGGAGCGCTGGTGCTCTTCTCGGGCGGACAGGATTCGACCGTCTGCCTCGGCTACGCGCTTGACCGCTACGCCCGCGTCGAGACGATTGGCTTCGACTACGGCCAGCGGCACGCGATCGAGCTCGAATGCCGCAAGCGTGTCAGGGCCGAGATGGCGCGGCGCTTTCCCGCTTGGGGCGAACGGCTTGGGCCGGACCATATGGTCGACATCACGAGCTTCGGTGCGATTGGCGACACCGCGCTCACCTCGGACGCCGAGATCGTGATGTTGCAATCGGGCCTCCCCTCGACCTTCGTGCCGGGGCGCAATCTCGTCTTCTTCGTCTATGCCGCGGCGCTAGGTTACAGGCGCGGCCTCAACACACTCGTCGGCGGTATGTGCGAGACCGACTATTCCGGCTATCCCGATTGCCGCGACGCGACGCTGAAGGCGCTCGGCGAGGCAATCAGGCTCGGCACCGAAATCCCCTTGGCGATCGAGACTCCGCTGATGTGGCGCACCAAGGCCGAGACCTGGGCGCTTGCGCACCAGCTCGGCGGAGATGCTTTCGTCGATCTGATCGTCGAGGAGGCCCACACCTGCTATCGCGGCGAGAGGGGCGTGCGCCATGACTGGGGTTATGGCTGCGGCCAATGCCCCGCTTGCGAGCTCCGCGCCAAGGGCTACGCCGAGTGGCGTGCCTCAACGGCTGATGCGCGGACGGCTTCCGGTTAGACCCTCGCTCCAGCTGACGTTTGCGAAGCCTTGCATGGAACTAACTAGCCTGCCTCGGCGTGTAATCGAGACGCGATATGTCGTATAATTCAAACGACGGCGGGGGGCTGGCACGGAGGCATCGAGTGCACCCTACTCCAACCAAGGAGGTCCGCTATGAAAGTCAAGGAAGCGATGCATAAGGGCGTCGACTGGGTCGGCCCGGACACCCCCATCACCGAGCTTGCGAAGCTGATGCGCGATCATGATATCGGCGCGCTGCCGATCGGCGAGAACGACAAACTGATCGGCATGGTGACCGATCGCGACATCATCTGCAAAGGATTGGCCAACGGCAAATTGGATTGCCGCACGGCGACGGCGCGCGATGTGATGACTCCCGGCATCCACACATGCCGTGAGGACGATGACCTCGCGAAGGCGATCCGGCATATGGAGGAGCTGAAGGTCAGACGGCTGCCGGTGATCAACAAGTCGATGCGAATGGTCGGCATCCTCAGCCTTGGTGATGTCGGACGCTCGGCGCCGAGCGACCTCCTGACGGATTGCGTCAAGAGCGTTTCGGCCCATCATCACTAGGTAAATACGAGCGCCCCGGCGGCCGCGCACCGGCCGCCGGGGCATTGCTTCGCAAGTTTTGCTCGCGTCGAAGACACCGCAAAGTGAGTTGAGTTGATCGACTGAGTAAAGCCATCGTCACGCAGCCAATACCCGAGAAGGAATGGCCCGCGATGAGGCTCCCAACGAACACTTTGCTTGCGCTTGCCGCTGGACTGTCAGGCCTCTTGGCTCTCGGCGTCGTTGCCACCAGCAGCACCATAGGGACCGCTTCCGCCGCTGAGGAAGCCTGCTGCAAGGAAGGCGACACCACGCCGCCGACCGAATTGGTGACGAAATTCCCCAAGGGTCAATTGCACAGTCCCTATCCCGACTACGCCAAGCTCGCCAAGGACGACCCAGACCTCGTCAAGAAGTTCCGGCTGCCCGGCTGCAACGAGTGCCATGGCGGTACCGGCGGCGGCGGCATTTGCCCGGCACTCACCCAAGGCGTTTGGTTCTGGGGCAACACCGATGACGTGTTGTTCAGGCTGGTTACGCTTGGTTCGGCGGAAATGGAGAAGCAGGGCTACAAGCGACTTGGCTACGGCAGCGTGCACGCGCCGATGCCCCCCATGGGCATGACCATTAAAACCTCCGATGACCTCTGGAAGATCATCGCCTGGATCAAGTCGATCAATCCTCCCGGCACAAATCCGCCCGACAAGGTCCTGCCCGTGGAGTGATCCGGCGAAGTTATCCTCGCCTCTCGAATTGCGGTTACTCTTGGCCCACCTCGTCCGCTGAAGGGGCGTTCTCATGAGGCGTCGTGAGGCGGGGCGCGGTGCGGCGCCCGCGGGCTCATAAACGCAGCATGAGCACCCGGGCGGTGCCGGGGCTCCGCCCGGGCCCACTACGAGGACCTGCCAGGAGCTGGCTGACACCTTGAATATTGCGCGACCGGGCTCTGGCCCACGTGAGCGCAACGATTCAATGGGAAGCGCGGCCCGCCGCCGAACAACGCCGCGTTGGCGCGCCGGAAGGCGCCCGCGCGATCTTCGGATCGCGAGCTATCAGATTTGCGCTTTTCGGCGCGCCATCCTCCCTTCCCTCGCTGGTTCCGTCCAGCGGGAGAAATTGTCATGCCCGCGAAAGCGGGCATCCAGTAGTCACAGTCCCGCCTAATCGCGCAGCGCAGCGGTTACTGGATCGCCCGGTCAAGCCGGGCGATGACACGTTACACTTGTGAAAAAGGAGGCAAGGAGCCAAGTTCCGGGCATGTATGCCGTCAAGGAGATCTACTACACGCTGCAAGGCGAAGGCGCGCAGGCGGGGCGGTCTGCCATGTTCTGCCGCTTTGCCGGCTGCAATCTCTGGTCCGGCCGCCAAGAGGATCGCGCCGAGGCGACGTGCAATTTCTGCGACACCGACTTCGTCGGCACCGACGGGCCTGGCGGCGGCAAGTTCGCCGATGCCGAGACGCTCGCGAAAGCCTGCCGCGCTGCCTGGCGCGGCAATTCAGGCACGCCGCCTTTCGTGGTGCTGACCGGCGGCGAGCCCATGTTGCAAGTGGACGAGGCCCTGATCAGCGCGCTGCACGGAGCCGGTTTCGAGATCGCCATCGAGACCAACGGCACTCTCCCCGTGCCGCGCGCGATCGACTGGATCTGCGTGAGCCCTAAGGCGGGTGCCCCGCTCGTTCAGCGCTCGGGGGATGAGCTGAAGCTCGTCTACCCGCAAGATTGTTTCGATCCGGCAGAGGTCGAAAGTCTCGACTTCGGCCATTTCCTGCTCCAACCCATGGATGCCGGTTCGGACTCGCCCGCCAATCTCCGCGCGGCGATTGACTATTGTCTCGCTCATCCTAAATGGCGGTTGAGTGTGCAGACCCATAAGCTGTTAGGGCTGCCGTAAGCTGCCCTGGCAGGGCACGTCAAAATCTTCTAAACGAACGCCATGCGTATCTACAAAGAGTTCACCTTCGAGGCCGCCCATTTCCTGCCCTCGGCGCCGCCGGGCCATCCGAACTCGCGGGTGCACGGACATTCCTTCCGCGTGCGCGTCACCCTCGATGGCGAGCCCGACGAGAAGACTGGCCTCGTCATGCATCTCGACGACGTCGAGGCGGCGCTTGCCGATGTGCATGAGGCGCTCGATCATCGCTTCCTGAACGAGGTCGAGGGCCTGTCGCAGCCGACGCTCGAACGGATCACCATGTGGCTGTGGGATCGCCTGCACAACCGCCTACCTGGTCTTGCCGAGATCGAGATCGCGCGCGATTCTTGCCGCGAGGGCTGCATCTATCGCGGCCCCGCCCCTCGTCTCGCCGCGGAGTAAAGCCGATGGCGCGGAAGATCAGCGGATTGAAGCAGCTCGGCAACACGACGCCGATCCCGAAATCGCCGGCGGAGGCCGAGCTCGAGCGCGTCCCCAATCCGCATGAGGACACGCCTTACGTGGCGCGCTTCACCGCGCCAGAGTTCACCTGTCTCTGCCCGATCACCGGCCAGCCCGACTTCGCGCATTTCGTCATCGACTATGCGCCCAAGGGGTGGCTGTTGGAGTCGAAGTCGCTCAAGCTCTATCTCGCGAGCTTCCGCAACATTGGCGCCTTCCACGAGGACGTGACGGTCAGCATCGCCAAGCGCATCGTCGAGCTGATCGAGCCTGCATGGCTTCGCATCGGCGGCTATTGGTATCCGCGCGGCGGCATCCCGATCGACGTGTTCTGGCAACACGGGACGCCGCCCGAGGGTGTGTGGATCCCCGACCAGGGCGTCTCCCCCTATCGCGGCCGCAGCTGATCAAGAGCCTGTCTTGGACCTCATCATCACCAACGGCGATGCAGCGGGCGAGCTGCTCAGGCGCACGATCAGTAGCGCCGAAGTTCTACCCTGGCGCGACGTGCTGCATGAGGACCCTGTCCCTCTCACCGCGACGCTTGCCGAGCTGACCGCAATCCGTGCCCAGTATCTCGCCGATCGCGGGTGGGGAGACCGCGAGGAGATCGCCGCCAATCTCCAGGCGCGCGATCGCGGGCTTGCTCGCGCCAACGCCTTCGACCGCGTGGTGCTGTGGTTCGAGCATGACCTCTATGACCAGCTCCAGCTCTTGCAGATTCTCGATTGGTTCAGCCGCGCGGAACGCGGCGATCTTCTCCTGGTGCAGGCCTCGGAGTTTCTCGGCCGGCAAACCGCGCAGGAGATCGAAGCGCTCGGGGCGTTGGAGCAGCCTGTCAGCGACGAGCAACTCGCTCTCGCAGCGGATGCGTGGAGCGCTTTCAGGGCACCGACGCCCGAACCTTGGCAAGCCCTTCTTGGCGGCGACCTCTCTCCACTGCCTTTTCTCGATCAAGCGGTGCGCCGCATGCTCGAGGAGTTGCCCGGCCCTGAAGGCCTCTCGCGCAGCGAACGGCAGATCCTCACGGCGCTTGCCTCGGGCATTTCGACACCGCCGGCTCTATTCGTCGCAGTGCAGCGGACCGAGCCGGCCGTGTTCATGGGGGATTGGAGCTTCTGGGGATTGCTTGACGGGCTCGCGCTTGCCCGCGTTCCCCTGATCGAGGGTCTCGCCGGCGCGCCGTTCCGCCCCGAGGGTGCGAGCCTCGCTTCATCCTATTTCCAGAGCGAGCTTAGGCTGACTGCGTTCGGCGAGGCGGTGCTCGAATGCCGCGAGGATAACGCCGCTCCAAATGAGATTGACCGTTGGTGGGGCGGCACGCATCTCACCAACAATCGCTTATGGCGTTTCGACGCCGAGAAGGAGCGGCTTATCGCGCCGGCCTAGCCTTGGCGATGCGGTCGATGGCGATCAGCTCAGCAAGCAGCGGCTCTAGCTCCGCGAGCGGCAGCATGTTCGGGCCATCCGAGGGCGCACGGTCGGGATCCTGATGCGTCTCGATGAAAAGGCCGGCAACTCCGACCGCAATGGCCGCGCGCGCGAGCACCGCCACGAAGCGCCGCTCGCCCCCGCTCGATGTTCCCTGCCCTCCCGGCTGCTGCACCGAATGGGTCGCGTCGAAGATCACTGGCACTCCCGTCTCGGCGAGGATGGGGAGCGCGCGCATGTCGGAGACGAGCGTGTTGTAGCCGAAGGAGACGCCCCGCTCGGTGACGAGCACGTTCGGATTGCCCGCGCCCACGATCTTCGCGACGACGTTCTTCATGTCCCAGGGCGCGAGGAACTGCCCCTTCTTGACGTTGACCGGCTTGCCGGTCGCCGCTGCTGCGAGCAGGAGATCGGTCTGGCGGCAGAGGAAGGCGGGGATCTGCAAGACGTCGACCGCCTCTGCGGCGAGAGCGCATTGCTCCGGCTCATGCACGTCGGTGACGACGGGGAGCCCAATCGTTTCCCTGATCTCGGCAAAGATGGGGAGCGCATCCGCGAGACCCATCCCGCGGGCACTCGTCACGCTGGTGCGGTTCGCCTTGTCGAAGGAGGATTTGTACACGAGGCCGATGCCGAGCCGCGCAGCGATCCCCTTCAGCGCTTCCGCCGTCTCGAGCGCATGCGCCCGGCTCTCGAGCACGCAAGGACCGGCGATCAGCGCAAAGGGCAAGCTATTGCCAAAGTTAGCTTTTCCGATTGCCACGACCGGGCGTGGAGCGAGCTTGAGGGCTTCATTCATGGCCGGACCATGGGACGCCAATCGCTGTGCGTCAACGCTTGAGACGGAGTGAGTCAGGCTCCGTCCGCTTCCATTTCGGGCGGTTCCGATCGTAGCGGCTCACGACGCTTAGGAACTCGTGCAGCCAGGGCTCGCGCAAGATGGTCCACAGTTCATAGGCCGGCTCGAAGATTCCGGTCTCGTCGAACGACCCGGCATAGAGATAGAACTCGTCGTCGCGGCCGTAGTTGGAATAGATGGGCGCGCCGCAAGACGCGCAGGAATAGCGCCGAACGTGCTCCGAGCTTGCGAATTCGATCACCTCGCCCTCGACCGTCACGGCCTCAGTAGGAAACACCGCATAGAAATTGAACGGGGCGCCATGCGCCTTCCGGCAGGTCAGGCAGTGGCACACGCCGACGCGATAAGGCTCTCCCCTCGTCTCGAACCTGACCTTGCCGCAGGCGCACCCGCCTTTATGAACGCTGTCCGACATTCGCGCATTGCCGCAAGGTTACACCAGCCGGCTCTGCTCAACCGCCGCGCCGATGAAGGAGGCGAAGAGCGGATGCGGCTCGAAGGGGCGCGATTTCAGCTCGGGGTGGAACTGCACGCCGATGAACCAGGGATGGTCCGGCACCTCGACGATCTCGGGCAGCAGCCCATCGGGCGAGAGGCCTGAGAAGCGCAAGCCCGCAGCTTCGAGCCGGTTGCGGTAGCGCATGTTGACCTCGTAGCGATGGCGATGGCGCTCCGAGATGCGCGTGGTGCCATAGATCTCGGCGACCTTGCTGCCCTTGGCGAGCACCGCCTCGTAGGCGCCGAGCCGCATCGAGCCGCCGAGATTCCCGTTCGACTGGCGCTGCTCGAGCTCGTTACCGCGCATCCATTCGGTCATCAGCCCGACCACGGGCTCAGCCGTCGGGCCGAACTCGGTCGAGCTTGCCTCGGCGATGCCCGCCACGTCGCGGGCGACCTCGATCACGGCCATCTGCATGCCGAAACAGATGCCGAAATAGGGCACGCCACGGGTGCGGGCGAATTTCGCCGCCTGGATCTTGCCTTCCGAGCCGCGCTCGCCGAAGCCGCCCGGCACGAGAATGCCGTGCACGTCCTCGAGATGGACGGCGGCATCCTGGCTCTCGAAGGTCTGCGACTCGATCCATTCGAGATGGACCTTCACCTTGTTGGCGATGCCGCCGTGAACGAGCGCCTCGTTCAGCGACTTATAGGCGTCCTTGAGCCCGGTATATTTGCCGACGATGGCCACGGTGACCTCGCCGTCGGGGTTGGCGATGGTCTCCGAGATCGACCGCCAGCGCTCGAGGTCGGGCTCAGGCGCGTTGGTGATGTTGAAGGCGGCGAGGACTTCGCGGTCGAGCCCTTCCGCATGGTAGGCGCCGGGCACGTCGTAGATGCTTGGCACGTCGAGCGCCTGGATCACGGCCTCGGGGCGCACATTGCAGAAGAGCGCGATCTTGCGCCGCTCATCGCGCGGCAGCGGCCGGTCGGTACGGCAGAGAAGAACGTCGGGCTGGATGCCGATCGAACGCAGCTCCTTCACCGAATGCTGGGTCGGCTTGGTCTTGAGCTCGCCCGCGCTCGGGATGAAGGGAACGAGCGTCAAATGGATGAAGGCGGTCGAGCCACGCGGCAACTCGTTGCCGAGCTGGCGGATCGCCTCGAAGAACGGAAGACCCTCGATGTCGCCGACCGTTCCGCCGATCTCGCACAAGACGAAATCGACGCCGTCGTTGCCCGAGGTGATGAAATTCTTGATCGCGTCGGTGACGTGCGGGATGACCTGCACCGTCGAGCCGAGATAGTCGCCCTTCCGCTCCTTGGCGATGATCTGCTGGTAGATGCGTCCTGTGGTGATGTTGTCGGCCTGGCTCGCCGGGCGTCCGGTGAAGCGCTCGTAGTGGCCGAGGTCGAGATCAGTCTCGGCGCCGTCGTCGGTGACGAACACCTCGCCATGCTGATAGGGGCTCATGGTTCCGGGATCGACATTGAGATAGGGGTCGAGCTTGCGTAAGCGCACGCTGAACCCCCGCGCCTGAAGCAGCGCGCCGAGCGCCGCCGAGGCGAGACCCTTGCCGAGTGAGGAAACCACGCCGCCGGTGATGAAAACGTACCGCGTCATGGGCCTCGACCCTACACCGAAACGGGGGCGAGTCGTAAGCCCCAAACGGAGCTTGTCCCATCAAAGCTTATAAGGTGGGTGCAGGCCCCTATTTCGATAGCGGAGCTTGTGGGCTCGAAGGCGCGCTCTGCGGCGCTGGGGTGCCCGGCGCCGGCGTTCCAGGGGCCTGAAGTGGCGCAAGACCTCCGGGCTGGCCTGCGGGGTTCAGGATCGAGGGTGTGCCCCCATGCTGGCCCGCGAGGAGCGACAGCGCGAGGCTCGTCGCAAAGAACCCCGCGGCGAGGATCGCCGTGGTCTTGGTCAGGGCGTTTCCGGCGCTCCGGCCCGTCATGAAGCCGCCGCCACCGCCAATGCCGAGCGCACCGCCTTCGGAACGCTGCAGCAGGATGACGCCGACCAGCGCCACGGCAACCATGACGTGAATTAATAGAAGGACAGTGCTCATCTCGTAGCCTTGGTTTTCGAAGGCGCTGTCTTATCCGAATCCGCCACCGTTTGGCTAGGGCTGCTATCGGTGGTCGTGCTTGGCTCAAGAACGGGCTTGCGGTCGGGCAGCGGCATCTCTTCGGTCTCAGGCGCGGCGGGAGCCGCCGTCACCTTCTTGTCGACGCCGCCGCCGCGGCACTGGAAGGCGATCTTGGCCTCGACGTCGAGGAATTGCCTGACCTGGTCGAGCTCCTGGTCGTTCAGATGGTCTTTGACCCAGTCGGGGCCGCGCTCGAGCGCGGCTTGCATGCTGGGGGTGAACAGCTTCTTGCGCTCATTGGCGAGGCTCGCGCAGCTCGCCTTGTCGAGCGGCTCGGCGACAGCCCTCATGCCGAGCACCGCGATGGGGCTTGAGACGAGAAGGGCCACGGCGATGAAGCGCAGCACCGGCATCATGGTGTCCCGCGGCGGAGAACTCCCGCCAAATCAGCTTTCTCCAGAATGTCGAAAATCGGCGCGTTTGCCAACCCTACAAGGGCCCCTCGTAGGCGGTTTTGCGAGGGCTCAGGCAGTTCTGCCACAATAGGCCGAGAGGATGGCATAGAGGTCGTCGGCCTTGAGACTCGCGCCCCCGACCAGCGCCCCGTTGACGTTTTCAACGGACAGGAGCTCGCTCGCATTGCCGGGCTTCACCGAGCCGCCATAGAGGATGCGGAGTCGGCTCGCCTCCCCCTCGCCGAGCAGGCGGCCGAGCTCGCCCCTGATGAAGCTGTGCACTTCAGCGACGTCGGCCGGAGTAGGCGTAAGACCCGTGCCGATGGCCCAGACGGGCTCATAGGCGATCACCGTATTGGCAGCTTGGGACCCTTGCGGCACCGACCCCTTCAACTGGCGTGCGACCACCCCGAGCGTTGTCCGGTCGCGGCGCTCCTTCTCGGTCTCGCCAACGCAAATGATGGCGGTAAGGCCCGCGCGATGGGCGGCGCGCGCCTTGGCGTTGACGAGCGCGTCGATCTCCCCGTGATCGGTGCGCCGCTCGGAATGGCCGACGATCACCGCGGTTGCGCCGGCATCCGCCAGCATCTCAGCCGAGATATCCCCGGTATGCGCGCCTGACGGCAAGGGATGGCTGTCCTGGGCGCCAAGAGCGATGCCGCTTCCCGCCAAGACTTGCGCGGCGCGGGAGAGGAGCGTTGCCGGAGGGCACACCATCAGGTCGGCGGGCAAGACAGGCTTTCCTTTGACGTCAGCCTTGAGCGCCTCTAGCTCGGCCAAAGACGGCGAAAGGCCGTTCATCTTCCAATTCCCGGCGACGAGCGGCCTAATGGCTGTCACGTCCGACCTCGTTCCCCACGCCCCGCGTCTCCCCATTAAGCACGCGGATTTCCAAGGCTTGGCCCGCCATCCCTGCCTTGCCGGGACTCGGCTTGCTACCTATGATGCCGCCGCCGCGCGGGCTTGTCCAAGCATCGGACGCCGGCGCGGCTTTGGCAAATGGCGAATGGAAGGTCTTAAGCGTGGCACTCGACACATTGCGTAAAGGGGCCGGAGGGGTTATCGGCGGGATCTTCGTCCTCCTGCTGGTCGCGAGCTTTGCGATTTGGTTCCCTGCCGGGTGGTTCCACGGCTATGGCAGTGAAGACCTCATCACGGTCGGCGATACCAAGATCGGGCCGCACGAATATATGCGCACCCAGCAGGAGATGCTCCGGGCCATGAGCGCGCAAGCCGGCCGCAGCCTCTCCCTCCAGGAGGCGCGTGCGCTTGGTCTCGATAGCCGCGTGCTCGAGCGCCTGATTGGCGGAGCGGCCGTCGATAACCACGCGCGCGAGCTTGGGCTCAACATCAGCGATGCCGCCCTGCTCGAGCAGATCATGCAGGATCCGAACTTCAAGGACGCGACGGGGAATTTCAATCCGGCCGCCTTCCAACAGGCGCTGCACAATATGGGTCTGTCGGAGCAAGGCTTTCTCGCCTCGCAGCGCGAGACGAATCTGCGCCGGCAAATCCTCACCACTATCGGCAAGGTGGTGAACGCCCCTGAAGTCCTCGTCGACGCGCTCAACCGCTACAACGGCGAAACGCGCACGCTGCGTTACGTGCTTGTGTCGCAAGAGGCCGCTGGGTCGGTCGCTGATCCAACCGACGACGACCTCAAGCGCTATTACGACAATCACCACGCGAAATTCACCCAACCCGAATACCGCAAGGTCGGCATCCTCGCCGTCACGCCGGAGACGGTGAAGGAACACGTGAACATCACCGATCAGGACCTGCAAGCCGCCTACGAGGCGAGCAAGGACACGCTCGGCAAGCCCGAGAAGAGGCACGTGCAGCAGATCGCCTTCCCCGACATGGCGGCCGCGACCGCCGCGCACGACAAGATCCAGTCAGGCACCGATTTCGTCCAGGTCGCTAAGGACCAGGGCATGAGCGAGGCTGACGTCGATCTTGGCATGGTCACCCGCTCTCAGCTCGCCGATTCCGCCGTGGCCGATGCCGCCTTCAAGCTCGAGCTGAACAAGGTGAGCGAGCCGGTCACCGGCAAGCTCGGTACAGTCGTCCTCCTGCGCGTCACCGAGATCGATCCGGGCAAGACCCCGACTTTCGATGAGGCCAAGGCCGACCTCGAGAAGAAGATCCTCAAGGAGCGTGCCTCTGGCGCGATCTTCGAACTGCACGACAAGATCGAGGACCAGCTCGCCGCCGGCGCCAAGCTGTCCGAGGTCGCTGACAAGCTCAAGCTCAACTATCAGGTCATCGACCAGCTCGATCGGTCGGGCCGCAAACCGGACGGCTCGACGGTGACGCTGCCGGCGCAGACGCAGGTGCTGAACGCCGTGTTCGCCACCGACGTTGGCGTTGAAAACGATCCGATCGACGCCAAGGACGAGGGCGTGATCTGGTACGAGGTGCTCGGCGTCGTCCCTGAGCAGCTGAAGCCGTTCGATAAAGTGAAGGATGAGGTCGCCAAGGATTGGCGGGAGGACGAGGAGCGGACCAAGGTCGCTAAATACGCGCAGGACCTGGTCAATTCCTTGAGCGGCGGCAAGACGCTCGAGGACGTGGCCAAGGACCTCAATGTCGAGGTGCTGACCAGCGATCCTTTGAAGCGCGATGGCATGGCCGTCTACATTCTCCCCGCGGCGGTGCAGCAGGCCTTCACTCTGCCTGAAGGCGGCTACGGCTCGGCGCCCTCGGGCATCGGGGAGGGCCGCATCGTGTTCAAGGTCGACAAGGTCACGCCGCCGCCACCGGTCGATGAGAAGGAAGCGGCCCGTCTCAAATCCCAGATAAAGTTCCTGATCGGCGACGACATCATCTCCGAATATTTCGCCGCGCTCGAGAACCGCTACGGGGTCAGCGTCAACGAGAAGGCGCTTGCCAAGCTCGTTGGCACCAACGAGGAGCCATGAGCGCCGCTCCAGCCTCCGTCGCGCCGTTACCTCAGCGAGGCGCGGCCGCTCCCATCGAGCCCGACTTCGCGGTCTTCGCGAGGCTCTATGAGGAGGGTGTGCCGCAGGTCGCCTGGACGCGGCTTGTCGCCGATCTCGAGACGCCCGTCTCGGCTATGCTGAAGCTCGCGCATGAGCGGCCGAACAGCTTCCTGCTCGAGTCGGTCGAAGGCGGCGCAACGCGCGGCCGCTATTCCATCATCGGCTGCGAGCCAGATGTCATCTGGCGCGCCAACGGCAACAAGGCCGAGATCAAGCGCGCGCCGCAATCTGATCCGCAAGGGTTCGCTCCCTCGCCGCTTCTGGCGCTCGCCTCGCTCCGCGCATTGCTCGCCGAGTCGGCGATTGCGCTGCCGCCTGAGCTTCCGCCGATGGCGGCCGGCATCTTCGGCTATATAGGCTACGACACGGTGCGGCTCATCGAGCGTCTGCCTAGCGACAAGCGCGATCCTCTCGCCCTACCTCATTCTGTTCTCGTGCGCCCCACGCTGATCGTGATTTTCGATGCGGTGAAGGACGAGATGACGGTGGTGACCCCCGTGAGGCCCGCGCCCGGCGTCAGCGCGAAGGCGGCTTACGCGCGCGCGGGCGACCGGCTCAATCTCGCCATCGAGCGGCTGGAGCAGCCTTTGCCGCACGCGAGCGAAGGGGACGTGACCGCTCCGCATCCGGAGCCCAAGGCCACGACCTCAGCTGAGGCCTACATGGCCAAGGTCGTCCGCGCCAAGGAGTACATCGCGGCCGGTGATATCTTCCAGGTGGTGTTGAGCCAGCGCTTCGAGGCGCCCTTCATCCTGCCCTCCTTCGCGCTCTACCGGGCGCTTCGGCGCGTCAACCCCTCGCCCTTCCTCTACTACCTCAATTTCGGCGACTTCGCCGTGGTGGGCTCGAGCCCGGAGATCCTAGTCAGGGTGCGCGATGGCAAGGTCACCATCCGCCCGATTGCCGGAACGCGCCCGCGCGGCGCGACGCCGGAGCAGGATAAGGCGCTGGCCAAGGAGCTGCTCCACGATGCCAAGGAGCGCGCCGAGCATCTGATGCTGCTCGACCTCGGCCGCAACGACGTCGGTCGCGTGGCGGAGGTCGGCAGCGTGCGCGTCACCAACTCCTTCTTCCTCGAATATTACAGCCAGGTCATCCACATCGTGTCGAATGTCGAGGGCAAGCTCGCCTCGAACCATGACGCGGTCGATGCGCTGATGGCCGGATTTCCCGCCGGCACCGTGTCGGGCGCGCCGAAGGTCCGCGCCATGGAGATCATCGATGAGCTCGAGGACGAGGCGCGCGGCATCTATGCGGGCTGCGTCGGCTATTTCTCGGCAGACGGCAACATGGACAGCTGCATCGCGCTCAGGACCTCCGTGGTGAAGGACGGCGTCATGTATGTGCAGGCGGGAGCCGGCATCGTCGCCGATTCGGTGCCCGAGCGCGAGCAGGCCGAATGCGTGAGCAAGGCGCGCGCTCTGTTCAAGGCGGCGGACGAGGCGGTGCGCTTCGCCTCGCGCGCCAAGCGCGGCCAATAGGCGGGGCTAAGAGACGAGATGCTGACGCTGAGCCTGCTTCGCCACGCAAAGTCGAGCTGGAACAATCCATCGCTGCCAGACCAGGAGCGGCCGCTCGCCACCCGCGGGGTGTCCGACGCCCCGCTGATGGGCCGCGCCATGGCCGAGCGCGGCATCGATCCCGACCTCGTGCTCTGCTCCTCGGCGCGACGCACGCGCGACACTCTCGCTCTCGTGCTGCCCGAGCTCAAGGTCGAGCCGCAGGTCATCTACAAAGATGAGCTCTATCACCCAAGCCCAGGCGAGATGCTCGAGATCCTGCGGAACGTGCCGCCAAGCGCGTCTCGCCTTCTGATCGTCGGCCATAATCCCGAGATTCAGGCATTCGCGCTTGATCTCGTCGGCTCTGGCCCCAAGCATTACCGGGACCAGCTCAGGGAGAAATTTCCGACGGGCGGGCTCGCGGTGATCAATTTCACAAGCGGGAATTGGAAGGGCGTCGCCGTGAACAGCGGCAGCCTCAACCTGTTCATTTCGCCGAAAGACGTGCGCAAGTAGGCTTTCGGCCCCGGGCCGGAAACCTTGACGGCGTGGGCGCGCCAAGCGTAACACCACCCTCATGCTTACGCTGATCGATAACTATGACAGCTTTACCTATAACCTCGTCCATTTCCTGGGCGAATTGGGTGCCTCCACGCGCGTCTACCGCAACGACAAGGTGACCGTCGACGAGGTGCTGGCCGAAGGGCCTGAGGCGATCGTGCTCTCCCCCGGCCCATGCGATCCGGACCGGGCGGGCATCTGCCTCGAGCTCATCTCCCGCGCGGGACCGGTGGTGCCGATCCTCGGCGTCTGCCTCGGGCATCAGGCGATCGGTCAGGTCTATGGCGGCCGCGTGGTCAGGGCGCCCGTGCTGATGCATGGCAAGCTGTCGAAGGTGCGTCATACCGGCAAGGGCGTATTCGCGGGCCTTCCCCAGAACTTCTCGGCCACCCGCTATCACTCGCTCGTGGTCGAGCGCGCGACCCTACCCGACGATCTCGAGATCACGGCGGAGACGGCCGACGGGGTCATCATGGGCCTCCAGCACAAGCGCTACCCCGTGCATGGGGTGCAGTTTCATCCCGAGAGCATCGCGTCTGAGCACGGCCATCAGCTACTTGCCAATTTCCTCGACCTCGCCCGGGTCGAACGGCGCGCCAGGGGCGTCGGCCAAAGAGAAGCGGTCGGTGCCGTCTAGCGGCGAGACGCCTGGCGTCGAGAGGGTCGAGACCCCTCCCCTAACGCGCGAAGAGTCGGAAGCTCAGTTGCGCGCGGCGATCAGCAAGGTGGCCGCGGGTCAGACCCTCACGCAGATGGAAGCAGCGCAAGCCTTCGGCCTGATCATGTCCGGTGCGACGAGCGATGCACAAGTGGGCGCTCTCCTCATGGGTTTGCGCGTCCGCGGAGAGACGATCGATGAGATCGCCGGCGCCGCGCGCGCTTTGCGGGCGGTAGCCGTGCCGGTGCGCGCGCCGGAAGGAGCGATCGACACCTGCGGGACCGGAGGCGACGCCAAGGGCACGCACAATATCTCGACCTGCGCCGCCTTCGTGGTCGCTGGCGCCGGCGTGCCCGTCGCCAAGCACGGCAACCGGTCGATCTCCTCGCGCTCGGGGTCGGCCGACGTTCTCGCGGCGCTCGGAGTCAACATCGAGTGCGCGCCGGAGACCGTCGCGCGCTGCATCGAGCAATGCGGTCTCGGCTTTATGTTCGCGCCGGTCCACCATCCCACCATTCGTCACGTGACGGAGGTGAGGCGCGAGCTCGGCATCCGCACTATTTTCAATCTGCTCGGTCCCCTCACCAATCCGGCCGGTACCAAATATCAGGTGGTCGGCGTGTTCGCCGAAGAATGGGTCGAGCCGATCGCCCGCGTGCTCGGTCTGCTTGGGGTTGAGCGCGCCTGGGTCGTGCATGGCGCAGACGGGCTCGACGAGCTCACCACCACGGGCATCAGCCATGTGGCGGTGCTCGATCGTGGTCGGGTCTCGACCTTCAGGATTTCGCCGCGGAACGCTGGGCTCCCCGATGCTAAGCCCGATGACTTGACCGGAGGCGATGCGACGGAGAACGCCGCCCACATCCGCGCGGTGCTGCAAGGAAATCGCGGGCCGCTCCGCGACATCGTGCTTCTCAATGCCGCGGCGGCGCTCCTCGTTGCCGGCAAGTCGAACTCGCTCCGCGAGGGTGTGGCGCTTGCCGCCGAGTCGATCGACAGCGGCAAGGCCAAGGCCGTTCTCGATGCGTTGGTCGAACTCAGCCATGCTAAGGTCTAGGGAATGGCCGAGGTGCTCGACAGGATCCTAACCTATAAGCGGGAGGAGATCGCCGCCGCCAAGGAGGCGGCGAGCCCCGAGGCGATGGTCGCGCGCGCCAAATTGGCGCCTCAGGTGCGTCCCTTCGCAGAGGCCTTGCGCTCGCGCATCGCGCAGGGCGATGTCGCGCTGATCGCCGAGATCAAGAAGGCGAGCCCGTCAAGGGGCCTGATCCGCGCCGATTTCGATCCGCCCGCGCTTGCGCGCGCCTATGAGGAAGGCGGCGCCGCCTGCCTCTCGGTGCTCACCGACACCCCATCCTTCAAGGGGGCTCCTGAGTTCCTCACCGCCGCGCGCGCGGCAACGATGCTGCCGGCGCTGCGCAAGGATTTCATGCTCGACCCCTATCAGGTGCTCGAGGCGCGGGCCTGGGGCGCAGATTGCGTCCTGATCATCATGGCTGCGGTCGATGATGCCACCGCTCATGATCTGACCGCCGCCGCGCAGGCGCTCGGCATGGATGTTCTCGCCGAGGTGCATGACGAGGCCGAGCTTCAGCGCGCGCTCCTGCTTGACACGCCGCTCATCGGCATCAACAACCGCGACCTCAAGACCTTCGCCACGAGCCTCGCCACCACGATGCGTCTCGCGCCGCTTATTCCCAAGGACCGGCTCGTGATCGCCGAGAGCGGCATCTATACCCATGCCGATTTGGTGCGGCTCGCCGCCGCCGGCGTACGCGCGTTCCTGGTGGGCGACAGCCTGATGCGGCAGGAGGACGTGGCAGCGGCGACGCGGGCGTTGCTTACGGGATCTCCTTCAGCCACCCGTGCTGAGGCCGCCCAATGACGGCGCGGCTCAGTCACCTCAATGAGAAGGGCGAGGCGCGCATGGTCGATGTCTCGGCCAAGGAGGTGACGGCGCGCACCGCGATCGCCGAGGGCTTCGTGTCCATGGCACCGAAGACGCTCGATCTCATCCTCGGCGGCAAGGCCGAGAAGGGCGACGTGCTCGCGACCGCCCGCATCGCCGGCATCATGGCGGCGAAGCGTACCCATGAGCTGATCCCTCTTTGCCATCCCTTGCCACTCACGCAAGTGACCATCGCGTTCGAACCGTCGCGCGATCCGCCGGGGCTTCGGATCGAGGCGGCTGCCAAGGTCGATGCCAAGACCGGGGTCGAGATGGAAGCGCTGACCGCGGTCGCGGTCGCCTGCCTCACCATCTACGACATGTGCAAGTCGGCAGACCGGGCGATGTCGTTTTCCGGCATCCGGCTCCTCGAGAAGACCGGCGGCCGCTCCGGTACGTTCAAGCGCTGATGGCTCTTCTCTCGGTCGCAGACGCCCTGGCTCGCGTGCTGGACGGGCTCGGCCCGCTCGAGTCCGAGCGCGTGGCGATTGAGGATGCGCGGGGACGCGTGCTCGCCGAGGACCTTTCCGCCCGCGTCACCCAGCCGCCCTTCGATGCCTCAGCCATGGACGGCTATGCGGTTCGCGCAGCCGACGTTGCGTTACTTCCCGCGAGGCTGCGGGTGATCGGCGTCGCCTCGGCCGGATCCGGCTTCAGGCAACGCGTCGGTGACGGCGAGGCGGTGCGCATCTTCACCGGCGCGCCGGTGCCGGAAGGCGCCGACACGGTGGTGATCCAGGAGAACACCGAGGAAGCGAACGGCGTGGTCGCCATCAAAGACGCGGCGCCCGGCCGGCATATCCGGCCGCGAGGGCAGGATTTCCGCGAAGGCGAGGTGCTGCTCCGTGCCGGCACAAGGCTTGGCGCGAGAGAGCTCATCCTTGCCGCCTCCATGAACCGTGCCGAGCTTCCCGTCCGCCGCAAGCCCAAGGTCGCGATCCTCGCCACGGGAGATGAGGTTGTGCCGCCGGGCTCAGAGCTTGGCCTCGATCAGATCGTCTCCTCGGTCCCGTATGGGCTTGCCGCGCTGATCGAGGCCGAGGGGGGCGAGGCGATGCGGCTCGGCATTGCCAAGGACAATGCGGAGAGCCTAGTGACGCTCGCCCGCGCCGGCAGAGCCGCTGACATCCTCTTGACCATCGGCGGCGCCTCGGTCGGCGATCGCGACCTGGTGGCGAGCGCGCTCAAATCAGAGGGTCTCGAGCTTGATTTCGCCAAGATCGCCATGCGTCCGGGCAAGCCCCTGCTCTATGGTCGCATGGGGGCCCAGCGCGTGCTTGGTCTCGCCGGCAATCCCGTCTCGGCGCTCGTCTCGGCGCATGTCTTCCTGAGGCCGATGCTCCGGCGTCTGCTCGGTCTCGCCGAAAAGGCCGGGCCTCTTCCTGAGGCGATCCTAGGCGTCGCGCTTGAGGCCAACGGTCCTCGCCAGCATTACCTCCGGGCCCTGTCTGAGTGGGGGGATGACCGATCGCGGACCGTGCGCCCCCTGCCCTCGCAGAGACTCCTCCCTGGTCGCCGATCTCGCCCGCGCCGACTGCCTCATCGTGCACGAGTCAGATTCGCCGGCGCTTCCGCCCGGCGCACGCGTCCGCATCGTGCCGCTCGGCGGCGATTAAGGCCCCGGAAACCCGAATCACGCGAGGCAATCCTCTCGGTGGGGAGTGCTGCTACCGCATTTTGTGGCATTCCCGCTTGCGGAACACAAATAGAACAGATAAACTGTTCATGATTTGTACGGCCGCTTAGCGAACCGCAAAGGCCCTGAACGGACCAAGTCCAAACCGCTCTAGACGAGGATCAGATGCTCACATCGAAGCAGAAAGAGCTTCTCATGTTCATTCATGAGCGGTTGAAGGAGACGGGCGTGCCGCCCTCCTTCGACGAGATGAAGGAAGCGCTCGACCTCAAGTCCAAATCCGGCATTCATCGCCTGATCACCGCTCTCGAGGAGCGGGGCTTCGTCCGCCGCCTGCCGCACCGGGCACGCGCCATGGAGATCGTGAAACTGCCTGATTCCATGCCGCAGCCGCTTGCCCAGCGCTCACGCGGCTTCTCGCCGAGCGTGATCGAAGGAAGCTTGGGGCGCGTGCCCCAGGTCGCTGAGGGCGAGAGCCTGCCGCAGACCGTCAGCGTGCCCGTCATGGGCCGGATCGCGGCCGGCGTTCCCATCGAGGCCATCCAGAACCGCATGAGCACGGTCGAGGTTCCGCCCGAGCTTCTCAGCAAGGGTGAGCACTATGCGCTCGAGGTCAAAGGCGATTCGATGATCGAGGCCGGCATCCTCGAAGGCGACACCATCATCGTGAAGAGATGCGAGGACGCCAACAACGGCGATATCGTCGTGGCGCTGGTCGATGAGGCTGAAGCAACGCTGAAGCGCTTGCGCCGCCGGGGCAACTCGATCGCGCTCGAGGCGGCAAATCCGGCTTACGAGACGCGCATCTTCGGCCCGGACCGCGTACGCGTTCAGGGACGCCTCGTCGGTCTCATCCGCAGGTATTAATCCTACTCTCAGTCCTCAGGGCTGCTGTTGAAGCCCCGACTGGCGTCATCGCCGGCATCATTCGGTGTCAACTGCGGCGCTTCCCTGACCGTGACATGCTCCGGCACCCAAGGGCGGTGTCCGCGCGCGCTTGCCACCGACGCGGCACGGATCGAGAGGCCTTCGATATAGAGGGCATGCGCCCCGCCCTCCTTCAGCATGCGGCGGTCGACGATCACCCGCGCGGCCCGGCATTTCTTGCCAATGGTGAAGGGGGCGATGATGATGTCGGCGATGCGGCAATCCTCCTCAAGCGCGGCCGGGTGGCGGATCAGCGCCACGACCTTCCCCTTCACCGTGCCGATGCAGCCGAGAAGGTCGCATTTGAGTGGGCCCGCGGCGCTATCACTCGAGGCTTCGCTTGCGTCCCGGGAATCGCCGTCGGCGAGAAGCCAATTGTCGACGCTGTAGCTTGCGGCAGTCGCTGGCGGAAAAATGAGGCTGCCGCTCGTCGAGCGCAGTGCCGCCGTCTCGCCGTCGCGGTCGATGAGCACGTCGGGCCGGCTCGATGGCGGCGCAAGAGCAAGGCCGACCGCCGCGATCACGAGGCCAAGCGCGCGGGTGCGTGTCTACCAGAGACAAAGCCACAATAGGCCAAGCACGATGAGCACGAGCGCCGTGCCGGAGATTTGTGGAAGCACGGTGACGGCGCCCGGCCAGCCCGCGACCCACTTGCCTATCCCCACCATGACGGTGATGCCGAACCCCATCGCCTTCAGGGGCCAGGCCTCGATCCCCTACGGCATGGCGACCATCGCGAGCAGCGCCATGGGCATGATCAGCAGGCTGACGATGGGCGCCGCTAGCAGATTGGCGATCAGCCCATATTCGGTCATGCGGTGGAAGTGAAACACGGCGAAGGGAGCGATCGCGGTGCTGGCGACGAGCGTGGTGAGCGCCGCATCGGCCACGAGGGGCCCACCCCTTGTGTATGGCGCGCCAGACCGGGCTTACGTCGGCAAGCCCGGCCCGCTCGCGCGTGGCGAGCCACTCATAGAGTGCGACGAGCGCCACCACGGCCGCGAATGACATCTCGAAGCTCAGATCGAACAGCAACTCCGGCGAGACGATGAGGATGAGAAGCGCGGCAAGCGCCACGTTGCGCATGGTGAGCGCCGGGCGGTCGAGCATCACGGCGACGAGCACGATGCTCATCATGATCCAGGAACGTACGGTCGGAACGGCGGCGCCCGACAGAGCGAGATAGAAGGTCGCCGCGGCGAGCGCTGCGGCAGCCGCCCATTTCTTGATGGGGTAGTTAAGGGAGCGCCCGCACGATCCAGAAGACCGTGCCGGCCATGGTCACCATATGCAGGCCGGAAATCGAGAGGATGTGCGCGAGGCCTGAATCGCGCATCGTCTGCTTCACCTCCTCGGAGATGCCGCCCTGCTCTCCGGTGATGAGCGCCACGGCGATCTCTCCCGTCTCGCCAGGGAGTACGGCGCGGATGCGCGCATTGATGGCTCCGCGCAAGCGATCGATCGCTGCCCAGGCCGCGATGTCCCACGGGGGCTGACGCGCGTCTTCCAGGAGATCGATCTTGCTCGTGGCATAGCCGGTCCCGCCGAGCCGCGCGAACCAGGCTTGGTGGGCGAAGTCAAACCCGCCGGGTTCGACCGGCTCAGGCGGCGGCTGAAGCGTCGCCTTGAGGGTTACGAGAGACCCCGTTTTGTCGATGAGGTTGCCCTTGGCAGGAAGCGTGACGCGCACGCGATACGGTCGTTCGCCTTGCGGCAAATCGCCGAGAGTGAGAACCCGCAAGGTGAGGCGCGCCCTGCCCTTGTCGCGCAGCTCGTGGTTCTCGATGAAGCCGGTCACCGGCACATAACGAAGCTCGTGGGAGAGGACCGGCGTGCGCACCATCTCGGTGCGGAGCTTGGCATCGGCAAAGCCGAGCGCGAAAGCGAGAGAGGCTCCCCCAATTGCGAGGCCGGGCAAGGGCAAAGCCCGAGCGCTCCCAAGACGAGTGCAAAGGCAATGCGAGGATCAGGCTCATTCTGGAGGGCGAAATAGGCAATGATTCCGGCGGCGAACAAGACGGGGATCCAGACGAACCAGCCGTCTGCTTCCCTTTCGAGTGCGCGGCCGGCGGCAGCAAAAGCCACGAGGGCGAGGCTCTCCCGGTTCCGCCGGGGCCCCCGATCCTCCTCGCCGAAGTCCTCTTCACCGCGGACAGACATGGCCGAGCGCAAGACCGGCGGACGCGCTCCTCCCGCGCTCGCCCTTACCCCGCATCCAAGGTCATGCTACATCACGCCCGCATCCACCCCTAGCCCTTCACTCGGACGTCTCGCGCATCCATGAGCGACAAAGTCATCACGCGCTTTGCCCCTTCGCCCACGGGCTATTTGCATATCGGCGGGGCGCGCACCGCTCTGTTCAATTGGCTCTACGCCAAGCACACTGGCGGAAAGATGCTGCTCCGCATCGAGGACACCGATCAGGCGCGCTCGACCGAAGGAGCGATCCTCGCCATTCTCGATGGCTTGCGCTGGCTCGAGCTCGATTGGGACGGCGAGCCCGTCTATCAGCTCGCCCGCGCCGAGCGTCACCGCGCCATTGCCGAGCAGCTACTTGCTGAGGGCAAGGCCTATCGCTGCTATGCGAGCGCCGAAGAGCTTCAGGAGATGCGCGAAAGAGCCCGCGCCGAGGGCCGCGCTCCCGGCTATGACGGCACATGGCGGCATCGCGATCCGTCTGAGGCACCGTCGGGCATCGAGCCCGCCATCCGCTTCAAGGCGCCGCGCGAGGGCGAGACGGTGATCGAGGATCGCGTGCAGGGGCGCGTCGTCTTCGCCAACAAGGAGCTCGACGACCTCGTGATCCTCAGAAGCGACGGCTCTCCGACTTATAATTTGTCGGTGGTGGTCGACGACCACGACATGGGCATCACCCACATCATCCGCGGCGACGATCATCTCACCAACGCGGCGCGCCAGAGCCAGATCTACAAGGCGCTCGGCTGGGAGACGCCGGTCTTCGCCCATGTGCCGCTGATTCATGGCCCCGACGGCGCCAAGCTCTCCAAGCGTCATGGCGCGCTTGGCGTCGATGCCTATCGCGCCATGGGCTATCTGCCTGCGGCGCTGCGCAACTATCTCGTAAGGCTCGGCTGGAGCCACGGCGATTACGAGATCATGTCAACCGAGAAAATGATCGAGTGGTTCGATCTCGATGCGATCGGACGCTCGGCGGCGCGGTTCGACTTCGTCAAGCTCGAGAATTTGAACGGCCATTATCTCCGTGAGATGTCTGATGCCGAGATCGTGCTCCGCCTCAAGGCGCTTGTCCCTGAGCTTCCCGATGGTTCTGCGCTCGCCGCCCGCATCGGTGCGGAAGGCTGGAAGAAGCTCGAGCGTGCGATGCCCGGGCTCAAGGAGCGGGCCAAGACTCTCGTCGAGCTTCTCGACAGTGCCACCTTCCTCTTCGCCAAGCGCCCGCTTGCCCTCGATGAGCCAGCCGCGAAGCTCCTCGATGCGCAGGGGCGCGACATGATCGCGCAGCTTCTACTCCGCCTTGAGGCCGTCGAGCCCTGGGCGACAAAGGAGCTGGAAGCCGCGGTGCGGAGCTTCGCCGACGAAGCCGGGCGCAAGCTCGGCAAGGTGGCGCAACCGCTCCGTGCGGCGTTGACGGGGAAATCGACTTCGCCGGGGATTTTCGACGTGCTCGACGTGCTTGGCCGGGAGGAGTTGCTTGCGCGTTTGCGTGATCAATCGGCTGCAATAAACTCTGCTTAACATTTGAGCATGCAGCGTTGTTGCACTGCGGCAGAATTGGCGCGAAGATGTGGCAGTGCAAAAAACGCGTTCGCTAGAACCCTATCCGCCGCTAATGGCGTTGCGTTTGAACTGGCGAAGCGTACCCAACAGGATGGTTCACAGGAGCCTTTTGATGAGCGTCGCAGAGAACCTCACGATGTCGGGCGCGGGCGAGGCATCCGTCTTGATCGATGGCACCAGATACGACTTGCCGATCAAGAAGGGCACGATCGGCCCGGACGTGATCGACATCAACACCTTCTACCAGGAGACGGGGTGCTTCACCTACGACCCCGGCTTCACCTCGACCGCGAGCTGCGAGTCGAAGATCACCTTCATCGACGGCGACAAGGGCATTTTGCTCTATCGCGGCTACCCGATCGACCAGCTCGCCGAGAACGGCACGTTCCTCGAGACTTGCTACCTCCTGCTCTACGGGGAGCTTCCCACGGCAGCGCAGTACGAGGACTTCAAGACCCGCATCACCAAGCACACCATGGTGCATGAGCAGATGACCCGCTTCTACACGGGCTTCCGCCGTGACGCGCACCCGATGGCGGTTATGGTCGGCGTGGTCGGCGCGCTGTCAGCGTTCTATCACGACTCGATCGATATCAAGGATCCCGCGCAGCGCGAGATGGCGTCGATCCGTATGATCGCCAAGATGCCGACGATCGCCGCGATGGCCTACAAATATTCGATCGGCCAGCCCTTCATCTATCCGCGCAACGAGCTCGATTACTCGGCGAACTTCCTGCATATGTGCTTCGCCGTGCCGTGCGAGGAGTACAAGGTCGATCCCATCCTCGCGCGCGCGATGCGGCGCATCTTCATCCTGCATGCCGACCATGAGCAGAACGCCTCGACCTCGACAGTGAGGCTCGCGGGCTCATCAGGGGCCAATCCGTTCGCCTGCATCTCGGCCGGCATCGCCTGCCTCTGGGGCCCCGCCCATGGCGGCGCCAACGAGGCGGCCTTGCAGATGTTGCAGGAGATCGGCTCGGTCGACCGCATTCCGGAATTCATCAAGCGCGCTAAGGACAAGAACAACTCGTTCCGCCTCATGGGCTTCGGCCATCGCGTCTATAAGAATTACGACCCGCGGGCCAAGATCATGCAGAAGACCTGCCATGAGGTGCTAGACGCCGTGGGCCATGGCAACGACCCGATCCTCAAGGTCGCGCTCGAGCTCGAGCGCATCGCGTTGTCGGACGACTACTTCATCCAGAAGAAGCTCTATCCGAATATCGACTTCTATTCGGGCATCACACTGAAGGCGCTCGGTTTCCCCACCGACATGTTCACGGTGCTGTTCGCCATCGCGCGCACCGTGGGCTGGATCGCCCAGTGGAAGGAGATGATCGAGGATCCGTCGCAGCGCATCGGCAGGCCCCGCCAGCTTTATACCGGCGCCACCGAGCGCACTTATGTGCCGATGGACGCGAGGTCCTAAGCCTCGGGTTGCTGAGCGAAAAGCTCACCGACCAGGAAGAGTCCGTGCCGGTTTGCGGCTTCGATAGTGGCGGCTCGCTCCGCCACCAACACTTGCCGTGCCGCTAAGGCTATGCCGGCGAGCCCCGCGGCCGCCGCCCGTCTCACCGTCTCCGGCCCGATCGTCGGCAGGTCGATACGTTCCTCCTGCCCGGGCTTGGGCGCCTTAACCAGCACGCCAACCTGGCCCTGCTGGCGCACGCGTCCCGATTGACGGAGCTCGGCGCAGCGCGCGAGCATGGCGTCAGTGCCTTCTGCCGCTTCCACGGCGAGCACGTGGCCCTTGGCCACCACTGCCGCCTGGCCGATGTCGAGGCACCCAAGCGTGCTCACCACGCGAAAGGCGATCTCGATATCCGCCCTGTCCTCAGCCGAGGGGGCCTTCTCTCCCAGGATGCCTTCGCCGACCAGAAGCTCGGGCAACACGTCCTCAGGCCCGTGTACCCGGTAGCCCTTGCGCTCCAGGAAGCCCACGATCCGGGACAGCACATTATCGTCGCCGCCCTTCCCCAGGCTGAAGATGAAGGGCAGATATCTGACGGCAGCGAAATCGAACTTGACGTTGGCGAGGTCGGGGCGGTCGACGCCCCCGACAATCACGAGATCGCGACAGCCGTTGCCTTCGAGCGCACCGAACAGTTTGCCCACCTCGCCCCATTTCATCCACGTGTGAGGAAAGCGCTCGATGGCGTCGCTTGCCTCGCCACGGATGCCGACGATGTGAAGCGGAAGCCCGCGTGCGACCGCCGCCTCGGCCAGCATGCAGGGAAGCGGACCTCTTCCCGCTATGATCGCGAGGGGGCCTGCGATTTCTTTTGAGCGCTCTGTCCGCCCCTCGGCGTCATCTGTTCGGTGTCGCGACATTGTTTGGCACGCAGAACGAGCGTCCCGAACTCGGTCTTCATGAAATCGATGACCTGCCTGACTAGCGGATTTAAGCCGAATATGCTCTCCACGTCCTCGAGCCGCTCCATGAGGGTGCCTTCGTTCGAGAACAGCATGCGATAGGCTTGGCGGAGCTCGTGGATTTGCTCGCGCGGGAAGCCCTTGCGCTTCAGCCCGATAATGTTGAGGCCGCACAGATTGGCGCGGTTGCCGATCGCCATGCCGAAAGGGATCACGTCGGCGCCGATGCCGGTCATACCGCCGATAAAGGCGTAGGCGCCGATGCGCACGAATTGATGCACGGCGGAAAGGCCGCCGAGAATGGCACCGTCGCCAACCGAGACATGTCCGGCGAGCGTCGCCGCGTTCACGAGCGTCACGTTGTTGCCCACCTCACAATCGTGGGCGATGTGGGACCCGATCATCAGGAAGCAGTCGGAGCCGACCTTGGTTGCCATGTGGCCACGATCGGTGCCTGGATTGATGGTGACGTGCTCGCGGATGATAGTTCTGGGGCCGATGGTAATGGTGCTCGGCTCGTCGTGAAATTTAATGTCTTGAGGCGCTTTGCCGACGCAGGCAAAGGGAAATACCTTGCACTCGGCTCCGAGGGTGGTCCGGCCGGTGATCACGGCGTGCGAATGAACGACGGTGCCCTCGCCGAGCTCGACATGGGGTCCGATCACGCAAAATGGACCGATTTCGACGTTCGGCCCAAGTTTCGCGCTTGGATCGACCACGGCGGTCGCATGGATGTTGGCCATGCTGGTCCTGGCTAGGTCTCTACGATCACGGCGCTGACCTCGGCCTCGGCCACGAGTTGGCCTTCGACATGCGCCTGCGCCCGAAAGCGCCAGACGCGGCCGCGGTTGCGCATCTTCTGGACGTGATAGTGGATGGTATCGCCGGGAACCACGGGCCGGCGGAATCTCGCCTTGTCGATCGCCATGAAGTAGACGAGCGGCGGCTCCTCGAACTTCTCGAGATGGCGCATGCAGAGCGCGCCCGCGGTCTGCGCCATGCCTTCGATGAGGAGCACGCCGGGCATGACGGGATTGCCAGGAAAGTGTCCCTGGAAATAAGGCTCGTTGACAGTGACGTTCTTGATACCGATGGCGGTGCGGTCGCCATCCATCTCGATGATGCGGTCGACGAGGAGGAACGGATAACGATGCGGCAAAAGCTTGAGGATGTCGACGATCTCCGCCGTCCCCAGCTTCGCTTTTGATCCGCTCTCATTCATCCGCTCTGGCTCCCCTGACAAAGGTTCGGCTATTCGCCGGCGCTGTCCTCGCCCTGATCAAGCTTCAAATCCTTGCGTTCGGCAAGCTTGCGCAACAGCGTGAGCTCCCGGAACCACAAGCGCACCGGCTTGGCAGGCGTGCCACCCCAGCGCGAACCGGGCGGTACGTCGCCGCGCACATTACTGCTTGCAGCTATCTGCGCGCCAGCGCCGATCTTCACATGCCCCACGACACCAACTTGGCCCCCAAGGGCCACGAAATCGCCGAGCTCGGCACTCCCTGAGATACCGGTCTGGGCCACAATGATGCAATGCCTTCCAATCACCACGTTGTGCCCGATCTGAACGAGATTATCAATTTTCGTGCCCTCGCCGATCACCGTGTCTCTCAAGGCCCCCCGGTCGATCGTGGTATTGGCGCCGATTTCGACATGGTCCTGGATCACCACGCGGCCAATTTGCGGCAGTTTCAGGTGGCCGCGGGGGCCCATGGCGAAGCCGAATCCGTCCTGGCCGACGGCGGCGCCGGCGTGGATGGTGACATGGTTACCAAGAAGCGCGTGGGTAATCGAGGCGTTTGGCCCGATGAAGCAGTCCCGCCCGACATGCACGCGATAGCCGATCACGGCGCCCGCGGCGATGGTAGTGCCGCCGCCTATACGTGCCTCGGGTCCGACGATCGCGCCCGGCTCGACGATGGCGCCAGGCTCGATGACGGCGGTTGCATGGATCGGGGCACCGGGGCGCGATCCGGCATCCTCGATCGCGGCCTTGGGCCTCAGCGCGTCGGGATAGAACAGGGTCATGACCCTGGCAAAGGCCCGGTAAGGCTCGGGCGTAATAAGGCAGGCCGTCGCAGCCGGCGCATGAGAGGCGAATTTCGGGGCGACAAGGCAGGCGCTTGCCCGGGTCTTGGCGAAGATCGGCAGATATTTCCGATTGTCGAGGAAAGAGAGGTCCCCCTGTCCGGCGCTGTCGAGGGGGCACACATCCATGATGAGAAGGTCAGGATCGGCGCCATCGGCCACCTTCGCCTCCCCTGTCGCGGCGACGGCGCGCAAGGGAAACGGACCGGCACGCTCGAAGAAACCCGGATGTTCCATCAAAATCCCAGCGGGCAGGCCCGCGTCATGCTTCATGACGCGAAGCCATAGACGGAATCTGCTTCCTTTAGAAGTTCGTTGAGGCGCCGAAGCGGAACAGCTCGGTCCGGTCGAAATCGGCTTTCAGCAGGGCCTGGGCGACGTCGGCGCGGAGCGGGCCCAAGGGCGACTGCCAGATGATGCTGAAGCCGGTCGACAGGCGAACCTGCGAGCTGTCGAAGATGAAGCTTCCTTCCTGGTTGACGGCGTTCAGGGCGAGCTGGCTCGGATCCCACAGCGAGCCGGCATCGACGAACACGGCGCCCTGCATGCCCAGATTGTCGGGAATGAAGGGGAAGGGGAAACGCACTTCCGCGGTGGTCGCCCAGAAGAGCTGGCCGCCGAGCGAATCCCGTCTGCAGGTGTTGCGCGATAGCCTGTCTCCGGTGATCGGGTTCTCGCAGGCGTCACGCGGGCCATAGCCCGCGCGCTCGAAGCCGCGCACGGTCTCGCCACCCTTGAAGAAGAGATCGGTCAAGCGGACATCCTCACCGCCCCAACCCTCGATGTTGCCACCCTGAACACGGCCGACGAAGGTGATCTTGTTGGTGATCGGATAGTAGCCGCGCGCGTCGGCGACCGAGCGGATGTAGTTCACGTCGCCGCCGATGCCGGCAAGGTCCTGGGAGAAGGAGGCGAAAATGCCGGCTGTCGGCGCTTGCGGCAGATTGCGCGTGTCGTAAGCAACCGTGTAGCCGATGCTCGAGACGTTGACATTCCCTTCCGCCTGCTTGACCGCGAGCGAGGCGTTGTTGGCGACGTTAAAAATATCCTCGTTCTCGAATTTGTAGCGTAGGCCAAGCTGAGTGTTGTCGGCGATGGGGAAGCCAAGGCGGACGTCGCCGCCGGCGTCAGTTTCGGAGAAGGAGGCGACGTCGGTGAAGTCCACCGTCTTGTAGAAGGCGTCGAAGCCGGCCGCCATGTTGCGATCGAGGAACTGTGGCTCGGTGAAGCTGAAATCGACCTGGGCGCGGTCGAGACTGCCGGAGAAGCCGAGCCTGACATACTGGCCCTTACCCATCAGGTTGCGCTCGGTGATGCTGATATCGCCGATCACGCCTTCGCTTGTGGAGTAGCCGACGCCGAAGGACAGCTCGCCGGTCGGCTGCTCCAGTACCTTGACCGTGAGCACGACCCGGTCGGGAGCGCTGCCGGGGTCGGTGTCGATGTCCACGGTCTTGAAGAAGCCGAGTGCGCGCAGTCGCTTGCGGGCCGCTTCGACCAAGAGCCGGTTATAGGCGTCGCCCTCTGCAAGCCGGAACTGGCGCCGGATGACCTTGTCCTCGGTGCGGAAATTGCCGACGATATTGATGCGCTCGATATAAATGCGCGGGCCTTCCTCGATGACATAGACGATGCCCATCGTATGGCTTGCCTCGTCACGCTCGAAGCGCGGCCTGACCTGGCCAAAGGCATAGCCCTGCTCGGAGACCGAGATGGTCAGTGCCTCGAGCGTCTTCTCGACCTTCTCGACATTGTAGACGCGCCCCGCCCTGGTCAGGATCGATCCCCGCAAGGCGTCGATATTGAGCGAGGGAAGCGCGCTCTCCACGTCGATGGCACCGAAGCGGTAGCGCTCGCCCTCGCTGATGGTGAAGGTGATGAAGAACCCGCGCCCATCGCGGTCGAGATCGGCGGTCGCCGAGACGATGCGGGCATCGGCATAGCCGTTCTTCAGATAAAACTGACGCAACAGCTCGCGGTCGAGGCTCAAGCGGTCGGGGTCGTAGATATTAGTGCCCTTGAGGAAGCTGAGAAGGTTGGTCTGCGTCGTCGAGATCACGAAGCGGAGCTGCGAATCGCTGAAGGCTTCGTTGCCAATGAAATTGATGGCCTTGATCTTGGTGGTCGGTCCCTCATTGATCTCGAACACGACGTCGATTCGGTTGTTGTCGAGATTGATGATCTTGGGATTGACAACGGCGGCGTAATAGCCCTGGCGGCGATAGACATCGAGGATGCGCTGGACGTCGGCTTGGACGCGAGCGCGCGTATAGACCGCGCGGGCCTTGAGCTGAACCTCGGATGCGAGCGCGTCGTCCTCGACCTCGCGATTCCCTTCGAAGGCGACGCGGGCAACGATCGGATTTTCCTGAACGACGATGACGACGGTCGAGCCCTCGCGCCTGATGCGCACGTCCTGGAACAGGCCGGTGGCGAACAGTGCCTTCAGCAATTCGTCGATCTGAGCCGGATCGTAGGCGTCGCCCGCGGTGAAGGTGAGATAAGAGCGGACCGTCTCGGGCTCCACGCGCTTGTTGCCCTCGACGCGAATGTTCTGGATGACGCCTTGGGCGTGCGCGGACAGGTCGCCAAAACCCGCGCTGAGACCCAGCGAGAGCGGGACGCTACTCAAGACTAGGAGGGCCGCGAGCAGCCCTCTGGCGAACGTCCACCGCACCATTGCTGGTGTCTTCCCCTCGAAGCCGATCCCCGCCGCCGCTCTGGCTTTGAGACCGAAACTGGCCACTTTTTGTGGCCGATTTTTGATTCAAACCCCGTTATGTCAGCGGGGGCTCACCGGCCCCCGCTCCGAGTCTCGTTCTGGGACGCTACTCTCATAGAAATTTCAAGTGAATCAAGTCATTCCAAGTTGCAAAGATCATCAGCATCAGGACAAAAGCGAGCCCGATCCTGAAGCCCATCTCCTGCGTCCCCTCGCTGAGCGGGCGTCCCCTCAGCGCCTCAATTCCGTAAAACAGCAGATGGCCGCCATCGAGCATCGGAATGGGGAACAGATTGATCAAACCGATGCTGACGGAGATGATCGCGCAGAGGTTGAGAAGCGCCAAGAAGCCGGCGGTGGCGACTTGCCCTGAGACCTGCGCGATCCTGATCGGACCGCCGAGCTGATCTGCCAATTCCCTCCCCGTCACCACGTCGTAGAGATAGCCGAGCGACCGGGAGATGACGAAATAGGTCTCTTTCACCGCCATGACGAAGGCGGTGACCGGATCGTGGCGCTTTAAGGTCCACTCCTCAGGTGCGGCTTTGCGCTGGATGCCGAGCAGACCCATGCGCATCTCGTTGCCGAATTGATCGGTGATGGTCTTGAGCTCGGGCGTCACGGTGATGTCGATCGTCTTGCCGCTGCGGTCGACCACGAAGTGCAAGGGCTGGTCGGGACTCATGGCGACGATGCGCTGCATCTCGCCGAACGTTTCGATCGCCGTGCCATCGATGCTGATGACGCGGTCGCCCGGAAGGAAGCCCGCTCTCTCCGCCGCGCTGCCAGGGTTGACGATATCCACCTTGGCCGCGGTGATGCGCTCGCCGAACACCCCGAAGATGGCGGTGAAGACGACGATGGCGAGGAGGAAATTGGCGATCGGCCCTGCGGCGACAACGGCCGCGCGCTGCGCCAGCGACTTGCCCTGGAAGCTGCGTGCGCGCTCTTCCGGCGTGAGTTGATCGAGCGTTCTCCGGCCGCCGGCACTTGCCACGTTCTCGTCGTCGATGAACTTCACGTAGCCGCCGAGCGGGATCCACGAGATCTTCCAGCGCGTGCCATGCCGGTCGGTGAAGCCTACGATCTCGGGCCCGAAGCCGATCGAGAACGCCTTGATTCCCACGCCGCACCAGCGTGCGACGAGGAAGTGGCCGAACTCGTGGACGAACACCACGACAGTCAGAACGAAAAGGAAGGGAATGAGGTAACCGAGGAGGGTGTCGCCGAAACCCGAGAGCTTAACAATCGTGTCCATAAAGCAAGCTACCTTTGAATTTTGACCCTTCTTAGCCCGCCCTAGCCTGCCAATGCAAACCGGCCTAGCAGGCCGCCGGCCCGGGCCCGCGCTTCAGAATCGACCGCGAGCACGCCCTCGACGGTGACGGGGGCCGAGACGACGAGATCGGGGCTTGCCGCCAGCGTGGCCTCTACGAGGGCAACAATGGCGAGGAAGCCGATTCGCCGCGCGAGGAAGGCCTCGACCGCGACCTCATTCGCGGCATTGAGCACGGTGCCGGCGCTTCCGCCGGCCTCGAGCACCTCGCGCGCAAGTCGGAGCGCGGGAAAGCGCGTGGCGTCGGGCGCCTCGAAGGTGAGAGCGCCGAGCCGCGCGAGGTCGACGCGGCCGTTCGGCACATGCATGCGCTCGGGCCAGGCGAGGCTATAGGCAATCGGCGTGCGCATGTCGGGACAGCTCATCTGCGCGATCACCGAGCCGTCGCTGAGATAGACGAGGCAATGCACGATCGACTGCGGATGGACCAAGACGTCGAGCTTGTCGGGCGCGAGCGAGAAGAGATGGTGCGCCTCGATGAGCTCTAGACCCTTGTTCATCAGCGTCGCGGAGTCGATCGTGACCTTGGCCCCCATCGACCAGTTCGGGTGATTGAGCGCCTGCTCGGGACGCGCGTCAGCCATCTGGGCGAGGCTCCAGGAGCGGAAGGGGCCACCGGAGGCGGTGAGGCAGATGCGCTCGATGCGCTCATGCCGCGCTCCGACCATGGCCTGCGTTGCCGCCGAATGCTCCGAGTCGACGGGTAGGAGCGTCGTGTTGGAGCGGGCGACCTCGGCCATGAAGATCGTGCCCGCGGTGACGAGACATTCCTTATTGGCGATCGCGGTCGCCGTCCCTTGGCGCACCGCCTCGAGGGTCGGTTTGAGTCCCGCAGCGCCAACGATTGCCGCCATCACCCAATCGGCCGGGCGGCGTGCCGCCTCGAGCAGCGCCTCCTCGCCGGCCGCAGCCTCGATGCCGGTCCCGGCAAGTGCCGCCTTGAGCGGCCCATAACCCTTGGGATCGGCGACCACGGCGAGCTCGGCGCAATGCAGGACGGCAAGCTGGGCAAGGCGGGAGACGTTACGTCCGCCGGTGAGAGAGACCACCTGGTAGGCCGAGGCATTACGCCCAATCAGATCAAGAGTGCTCTCCCCGATCGAGCCGGTTGCGCCAAGCACCGAGATCCGCCGCGGGGCTGACGCCGGGCGCTCGCGTTCCTTGGTGATCGATGATGGGGAGTGAAGCACGGCTCTCCTTTGCTACCAGATGAGCAGGCCGCGGCCTGGATTGGCCGGGTCGCGGAGCGCTATCAGGCTCGCCAAGATTGCGGCAATGAGAAGACCATCAATGCGGTCGAGGAGTCCACCGTGACCTGGGATGAGCTGGCTCATGTCCTTGGCCCCGAAATGGCGCTTTACCGCGCTTTCAAGCAGGTCCCCGAGCTGGCAGGCAAAGGCGAGCGCGACGCTGACCAGAGCGAGCCGCCAGGCCGAGGTGCCCTCAAGAGCGAGCGCGAAGAGATAGCCGACAAGAGCGGGCGCGAGCGCGCCGACAATGAAGCCGCTCCAGGTCTTGCGTGGTGAGATGCGCGGCGCGAGCTTCGGCCCGCCGATCAGACGCCCCGCCGCATAGGACGCGGTGTCGGTGGTCCAGGCCACGGCAAAGAGATAAAGCACGGCAATGGCGCCGAGCGAAGGATCGCTGCGGAGAAAGACAAGCGCCGCAGCCGGCAGCGCCGCGTAGAGGAGCCCCCCGAGCGACCAGGCCGAATGGCCCGAGAAGAGGCTTAGAAGTCCGACCGCCACGGCAGCGGTGGCAAGGGCGAGTGCCGCAAGATCGGCGCGCCCGAGCGTCAGCAACATCGCGACCGCGGCGACGGCAGCCACTTCGATGATGGAGATGCGGTCGAACCCCTCGCCGCGCACCAGCCGTCCCCATTCCCAAGCGACGATGACGCCGGAAACGATCACGAGGACGAGGAAGGACCAGGGGCTCGTGATGGCCGCGCCGAGCGCCAAGGCGGCGAGCACCAGCGCCGAGGCGAGGCGCAGAAGCACTTCGGGTTTTTGTCTTGCCGCTCCGCCCTTGTCTTTTTCCGGGAGCGTTCGGGTCCGCGTCACGCGGTCGATCTCGCCGAGGTTCCGCCGAAGCGCCGGCTACGTCGTTGATATTCGGCGAGCGCGGCCTCGAGCTGCTCGCGCGAGAAGTCAGGCCAATAGCAGTCAACGAACACGAACTCGCTATAGGCCACCTGCCAGAGCAGGAAGTTCGAGAGGCGGAGCTCGCCGCTGGTGCGGATGAGGAGGTCGGGATCGGGCAGGTCGGCCGTGTCGAGATAGGTGGCGAAGCGTTCCGGCGTCACATCAACGGGGGCGAGCTCTCCCTTCGCCACATCCTCGGCGATGCGGCGCGCGGCGCGGGCGATCTCGTCGCGGGCGCCGTAATTGAAGGCGATGGTGAGGTTGAGCGCGGTATTGTCCTTGGTAAGCTCGATGGCATCGTCGATCAGTCTGAGCAGGTCGCGCTCGAGCCCTGCCCGCGTGCCGATCACGCGGATCTTCACGCCGTTCTTATGCAGATCGGCGAGGTCGCGGCGGATGAAACGGCGCAACAGTCCGAACAGGTCGTTGATCTCCTGCCGCGGCCGCGACCAGTTCTCGGACGAGAAGCTGAACAAAGTGAGGTGAGTAATGCCGAGCTCTTGCGCGGCATTGACCGTGCGCCTCACACTCTCGACACCCTGACGGTGACCTTCGGCGCGCGGCAGGCCGCGCTCGGCCGCCCAGCGCCCGTTGCCGTCCATAATGATGGCGATATGACGGGCAACGGGCCTGTCGGTCGCGTTGAAGGCAAGCTTATCCATCGCCAGCGTCACGGTCGGCTGCTCCGGTTGGGGGTAAGGGGATATCCGCTCGCCTTACCCAATTAGACCTGCATGATCTCGGCTTCCTTGCTCGCAAGGGCCTCGTCGACTTCTTTGATGATCTTGTCGGTCAAGTCCTGCACCTTGGTCGAAAGCGCATGGTGCTCGTCCTTGCCCATCTCGCCGTCCTTCTCCGCTCGCTTCAAATGCTCCATGCCATCGCGGCGGACATTGCGGACCGCGATGCGCGCGTGCTCCGCATATTTGTGAGCGACCTTCACGAGCTCCTGCCGGCGCTCCTGATTGAGCTCCGGGATCGGCAGGCGCAAGAGCTGGCCTTCGACCACCGGGTTCAGTCCGAGATCGCTCTCCCTGATCGCGCGCTCGACGGCGCCCACCTGGCTCCGGTCCCAGACCTGGACGGTGATCAGCCGGGATTCCGGCACGTTGATGGTGGCGAGCTGATTGAGTGCCATGGGATTGCCGTAGGCCATGACCATGATCGGGTCGAGCAGGCTCGCATTGGCGCGGCCCGTACGCAAGCCGCCGAACTCCCCCTTGAGCACGCCAAGAGCGCCGCGCATTCGCCGCTCGATCTCCTTAAGGTCGAAGCTAGCCATGTCGCCTTCCCTGCGGCCCCGCCCCGCCCGTCAATCGGGTCGAGGTCAGGGATGAACTCCGTTCGCCTTGCGAAACGGTGAGCGCTTCCTTAAGCCCCTCGTCCCCCATCGATCGTGGTCGAGGAGCCCTTCCCTTGCAGCACGCGAGCCAAGCTGCCTTGGCTCTTGATGGAAAACACAATTATCGGAATTCCATTGTCCCGGGCAAGGGCGATTGCGGCACCGTCCATGATGCGCAAATCTTGCTTAAGAACGTCGTCATAGCTCAGGCGCTCGTAGCGCTTGGCATTTGGCGTGGTTTCCGGGTCGGCGCTATAGACGCCATCGACCTGGGTTCCCTTGAGAAGCGCATCGCAGCCCATCTCGGCAGCACGAAGCGCGGCGGCGGTATCGGTGGTGAAGAAGGGGTTGCCGGTGCCGCCGGCGCAGATCACCACCCGGCCCTTTGCCAGATGATCGAGCGCCTTGTCGCGGATATAAGCCTCGCAGACTGTGGGCATGGGGATTGCCGAGAGCACGCGCGCCGGCCGTCCCTCGCGCTCGATTGCTGCCTGAAGAGCGAGCGCGTTCATCACGGTGGCCAGCATGCCCATATAGTCTGCATGGGCGCGGTCTATGCCGACCTCCGCGGCCATCAATCCGCGAAAGATATTGCCGCCCCCGACGACGAGACAGATCTCGGCGCCGGCTTCCGCTGCCGCGGCGACGTCGCGGGCGATGGGAGCGATCACGTCGAGATCGATGCCATAGCCCTTGTCGCCGGCGAGCGCCTCGCCCGACAGCTTGAGCAGGATGCGCCGAAAGCGAAGGTTCTTGGCCGCTGCCGTCCCTGCCATCAGCCCTAACCTCCCCGCTTGGCTCTCGCTGCCGGCATTATAGCCGCGACGGCCGTCCGCAAAGTGATCCTTAAGCCGCCTCCTCGCTCGAGCGGTCAATGCCCTCGCCGAGCGCAAAGCGGTAGAAGCCGGTGATCTTGATCGGCGCGCCGGCAGCCTTCTCGGCGGCGGCGACGGCCTTTGCCACGGTCGTGTCGGGATCGTGCACGAAGGCTTGCGCGAGCAGCACGACCTCCTCGTAGAACTTGCGCAAGCGTCCCTCGACCATCTTCTCGATGACGTTGGCCGGCTTGCCGGACTCTTTCGCCTGCTCCATCAGCACCGCGCGCTCGCGATCGATGAGCGCCTTGTCGAGGCTCTCGACGTCGACGGCTTGCGGGTTGGCCGCGGCGATATGCATGGCGACCTGGCGGCCGAAGCTCTTGAGTGCTTCGGCGTCGCCCGTTGATTCGAGCGCGACGATGACGCCGATCTTGCCGAGTCCCGGCGCCATTTGATTATGGATGTAGCTCGCCACGGCGCCCTTCTTCACATCAAGATAGGCGGTGCGACGGAGCGTCATGTTCTCGCCGATCGTGCCGATCATCTCCTTGATGGTGTCGGCGACGCTATCCTGGCCGCCGGGGAATTTGGCCTTGCCGAGCTTGTCGAGATCGCCCTTGGCGCCGAGCGCCGCTTCGGCGATGCCGCGACCCATCTTCTGGAAGGTCTCATTGCGCGCGACGAAATCGGTCTCCGAATTGACCTCGACGAGCGCGGCATGCTTCGCATCGGCGGCAAGGCCGATCAGACCTTCGGCGGCGACGCGGCCGGCCTTCTTGGCGGCCTTGGCGAGGCCTTTAGCCCGAAGCCAATCGACGGCCGCTTCCATATCGCCGCTCGTCTCGGCGAGCGCCGCCTTGCAATCCATCATGCCCGCGCCCGTCTTGTCGCGCAGGTCCTTGACCATGGTTGCGGTAATGGCCATGCCGTTCCTCTATCAAGAGCCGCTTTGCTTCGAAAGCGCGGCGCTCGGTTCCTAATCCTCTTTAGCCTCGGCGCCTTCGCCGCTGGCTTGCTCCGCGGGCCTCGGCTTGCGTGGACCGCCGCGCCGATTGTCAGGCCGTCCCTTGCCATTGCCTGGGCCCCTCGCCTCGCTCCGTGCCGGTTTCTTGCGGCGGTCTGGCCTGGGCGCCGGACGCTCGGAGGGATCCTCGCCTTCGAGCTCAGGCTCGCCGACCGGCTGCTCGGCGGCGCCGAGATCGATGCCGACCGCCCCTTGCGCACGCTCGATGCCGTCGATCGCCGCGCGCGCGATCAGATCGCAATAGAGCGTGATGGCGCGGCCCGCATCGTCGTTGCCGGGGATCGGGTGGCTGACCCCTTCCGGGTCGCAGTTCGAATCGAGCACGGCCACGACCGGCATATGCAGTTTGCGTGCTTCGGCGATGGCGATCGATTCCTTGTTAGTGTCGATCACGAACATCAGGTCTGGCAGAGCGCCCATGTCCTTGATGCCGCCGAGCGAGCGCTCGAGCTTGTCCTTCTCGCGGGTGAGCTGGAGGAGCTCCTTCTTGGTCAGGCCGTGGGTTTCGCCCGCAAGCATTTCCTCGAGCGATTTCAGGCGCTTGATCGAGTTCGAGATCGTCCGCCAATTGGTCAGAGTGCCACCGAGCCAGCGGTGATTGACGTAATATTGGGCGCAAGACTTGGCGGCCTCGGCGACGGCCTCGGACGCTTGGCGCTTGGTGCCGACGAAGAGGACGCGGCCGCCTTTGGCAACGACGTCTGAGACGGTGAGCAGCGCCTGATGCAGGAGCGGCACCGTCTGGGTGAGATCGATGATGTGGATGTTATTGCGGGAGCCGTAGATGAACGGCGCCATCTTCGGGTTCCAGCGATGGGTCTGATGACCAAAATGCACGCCAGCCTCCAAGAGCTGGCGCATAGTGACATTAGGCAGTGCCATTGGCCTGCTGCTCCATTTTCCGGTTCTGCCGCCGCGGGGTGAGAGACTGGCCCTAAGGCCGGTCACCGGAGCGAGCGCAAAGGCTGGAAAGCCGATGAGACGCTAAGCCCCGCGTGTGAGATGGGCGGTTTATAGGGGCCGTATCCGCCCTTTGCAAGACCTCACCGCCCGTGGAAGTTGAGACTTCAGTCTCCTTAAAGCGCGCTGATCGAGGAGACGCCCTCGACGAGCTTGAGCGCGCTCCGCTGCTTGGGCGTGGCGTCGATCCCTTGCGGCAGCACGAACTCGACCTCGCGCGAGAGGTCGTCCAGCCGGAGCACGAGCCGGAACGGGCCCTGGCCCCCTCCTCCCCCAACCTGCTCGGCGAGCGGGCCAAGCGCGCGCGTATCGTCGAGATAGATCTTCATGCCGGCGTGGCGCGCCTCGGCGGCCTTGTCGAGCGAGACGAGGCGCTGCACGCGAACCTTGACGGCCTCGCCGTCGGCTTCGGCCTCGACATCGAGCAGCACCGCGGTACCCGGCTCGAGAAGTGTGCGCGAGGCGGCCAGCAATTCCGAGAAGATCACCGCCTCGAACTGACCGGTCGGGTCCGAGAAGGCGACGAAGGCGTAAGCATTGCCGGTCTTGCCCTTGCGCTCGCGCGCGTGCAGCACGGTGCCGGCCAGCGTGCCGACCGCGCGGCGCGTGCGCGCCTTGGCCGCGAACTCGGCCCACGTCTCGGCGCCGAGCGCTTCGAGCACGTCCTTGTAGTCGTCGAGCGGATGTCCGGTAAGGAAGAAGCCAATCGCCTCGAACTCGTGGGAAAGCTTGTCGGTCGGGACGAAAGGCTTGGCGGGGCGGAGCTCGATGGGCGGGGGGACATGCGTCGCGCCGGAGAAAAGGTCCTCCTGACCTTCGGCCGTCGTCTCGAGCGAGCGGTTGCCGGCGGCGATCAGCCGATCGACATTGGCGAGCGCGGTGGCGCGATCGATCTTGAGCTCATCGAGAGCGCCGGCCGCGGCCATCGTCTCGAGCGCTCGCTTGTTGAGGAGGCGCGGATTGATGCGGCGCGCGAAGTCAGACACGTCGCGGAACGGTCCCCTCGCCGCGCGCTCCTCGCAGAGATGCTCGACCGCGTGGCGGCCGACATTCTTCACCGCGGCGAGCGAATAGCGGATGGCGCCGTCGCTCGGCACGAAGCCGACCTCTGAGTGGTTGACCGATGGCGGCTCGATGCGAAGCCCGAGCCGGCGCGCTTCCTGGGCGAAGCCGTTCAGCTTGTCGGCATTCCCCATGTCGAGCGTCATCGACGCGGCGATGAACTCGGTCGGGTGGTTCGCCTTCAGATACGCGGTCTGATAGGCGATCAGCGCGTAGGCCGCGGCGTGCGACTTGTTGAAGCCGTAGCCCGCGAACTTGGCCACCAGCTCGAAGATATATTCGGCGCGTGAGCGATCGACGCCGTTGGCAACGGCGCCCTCGACGAAGCGTTCCTTCTGCGCCGCCATCTCCTTCTTGATCTTCTTGCCCATGGCGCGGCGGAGCAGATCGGCCTCGCCGAGTGAGAAGCCCGAGAGCACCTGGGCGATCTGCATCACCTGCTCCTGATAGATGATGACGCCGTAGGTCTCCTTCAGGATCGGCTCGATCATCCGGTGCAGGCTCTCGATCCCCTCGCGGCCATGCTTTCGGTTCACGTAGGAATCGATGTTGTCCATCGGGCCCGGACGGTAGAGTGCGACGATGGCGATGATGTCCTCGAAGCGGTCAGGCTTCAGCTTGCGCAGCGCATCGCGCATGCCCTGACCTTCGAGCTGGAACACGCCGAACGTATCGCCGCGTTGGAGCAGCGCGTAGGAGGCGGGGTCATCGAGGGGAAATTTCGCCGGGTCGATGGCGATGCCCTTACGCGCGATGAGCTCACGCGCCGTCTCGATCACGGTCAGCGTCTTGAGGCCGAGAAAATCGAATTTCACCAGGCCCGCGGCCTCAGCCCATTTCATACTGAATTGCGTCGCAGGAAGCTGGGCGCGCGGATCTCGATAGAGCGGAACGAGGTCGATGAGCGGGCGGTCGGCGATGACGACGCCGGCGGCGTGGGTCGAGGCGTGGCGGTAGAGTCCCTCAAGCCGCTGCCCGATATCGAGGAGCTTGGCCACGATCGGCTCGGCGTCACGCGCCTCTTGCAGCCTCGGCTCTGCCGCTATCGCCTGCGGCAGGGTTATAGGGTTCGCCGGGTTCATCGGCACGAGCTTGCACAGCCGGTCGACCTGCCCGTAGGGCATTTGCAGCACGCGGCCGACGTCGCGCAGGACGGCGCGGGCCTGGAGCTTGCCGAAGGTGATGATGTGGGCCACGCGATGGGCGCCGTAGCGCTCGCGCACATAGGCGATCACCTCGTCGCGCCGGTCCTGGCAGAAATCGATGTCGAAGTCCGGCATCGACACGCGCTCAGGATTGAGGAAGCGCTCGAACAGAAGCCCGAAGCGGATGGGATCGAGATCGGTGATCGTGAGCACGTAGGCGACCAGCGAGCCAGCGCCTGAGCCGCGGCCCGGACCCACAGGGATCCCTTGCGCCTTGGCCCATTTGATGAAGTCGGCGACGATCAGGAAATAGCCCTGATAATTCATGCCGGTAATGACATCGAGCTCGAAGGCTAGGCGCTTCTCGTAAGTCTCAACACTCTCCCCCGGCGCGACCCCATGCTGGGCAATGCGCTCCTTCAGTCCTGCCTCGGACTGGCGGCGAAGCTCGTCGGCCTCGGTTGCCACGCCGGCGCTTGCCGAGTCACCGTCGGACAAGAAGGGTGGCAGGATCGGCTCGCGCTCCTTGGGCCGATAGGCACAGCGGCGGGCGATCTCGATCGTGTTGTCGAGAGCCTCGGGAAGATCGGCGAACAGTTCGCGCATCTTGGCGCCCGTCTTGAAATAGTGCTCGGGGCTCAAGCGGCGCCGGTCGTCGACCGTGACATAGCTTCCTTCGGCGATGCAAATCAGAGCGTCATGCGCTTCGAAATCGTCCGCGCTCGCGAAATAGGGCTCGTTGGTGGCGACGATGGGAAGATCGAGATCGTAAGCGAGGCCTAGAAGCACGGGCTCGACGCTCCGCTCCTGCGGAAGGCCATGGCGTTGGATCTCGACATAGAGGCGATCGCCGAACATCGCCTTGATCGTCTCGATCCGGCTTCGGGCGAGCTCCGGATTTCCCTCGGCCAGCGCGAGATCGATGATCCCCTCTGGGCCGCCGGTGAGCGCAATCAGCCCCTCGGCATGGGTGGCAAGATCGGCGATCGAGGTGACCACCTCTCCCGTCTCGGCGGCGGCGAAATAGGCGTTGGTCGAGAGCCGCATGAGATTGGCGTAGCCGGTCGCGTCCTTGGCAAGGAGCGCGATGCGTCCGTCCGAGCGGGGGCCGCGCAGCTCGCCTGTGGGATGCACATCTTTCTCGGTCGCGAAGGTGAGCGAGAGCGTCAGTCCGATGATGGGCTGGATGCCCACTTCGGCGAGGGCTTTGGAGAATTCGAGCGCGCCGAAGAGATTGTTCGAGTCGGTGAGAGCGAGCGCAGGCGCCTCATCGGCGGTGGCGAGTGCTGCGAGCTTCGGAATCGTGAGCGCGCCTTCGAGCAGCGAATAGGCCGAGTGCGTGCGCAAATGCACGAAGGGGTCGGTTTTCTGTGTCACTCGCTCCATTCCCGCAAGAGTCACCGCCAAAGGATTCGGTACAAGCGGTGACCTTGGTCCAATCGGACATTGTCCACCGTTTACACGATCCGCACTCATTATGTTCTTATTTTGTTCCACGTAAAACAAATGAAAGTCGCTCTGAGGGCGGCGACGCTTGGCCATTGATTATTATGAATTATTCGAAGAAGTCCGGCCAAGCCGACTGGCGGAGAGTTAACTCCTGGCGATTTTCGCCACGACCACCTCCTCCTCGACGAGGAGACCGTCGGTGAGGCGCAAGGTGCGGTCCATGCGCGCGGCAAGGTCGAGATTATGGGTCGCGATCACGGCGGCCACGCCCGATTGACGCACGAGAGATAGGAGCTGCTCGAAGACACGCTCGGCGGTGGGCGGATCGAGATTGCCGGTCGGCTCGTCGGCAAGCAACACCTTGGGGTCGTTGGCGACGGCGCGGGCAATCGCCACACGCTGCTGCTCGCCGCCCGAGAGTTCGGCTGGGCGGTGGTCCCAGCGCTCTTCGAGCCCGAGCGATTTCAGTAGCTCGCGCCCCCTCTCCTCAGCCTTCTCGCGTGTCAGCCCAAGGATGAGCTGTGGCAGCACCACATTCTCCAGCGCCGAGAACTCCGGCAGGAGATGATGGAACTGATAGACGAAGCCCACCTCCATGCGCCGCATGCGCGTCTGCTCGTTGTCGGAGAGCTTGCCGCACTCGACGCCGTTGATGATCACCGCGCCCTTGTCGGGACGCTCGAGCAGGCCGGCGATATGGAGAAGCGTCGACTTGCCTGCGCCGGACGGCCCGAGGAGAGCAACGGTCTCGCCCGGAAAGAAGGAGGCCGACGCGCCCTTCAGCACCTCGATGCGACGGTTCCCTTGCGTGTAGCCACGCTCAAGGCGCTCGAGGCGAAGCTGCGGTTGGGATCTCGGGCTATCCACCTCCGGCCCTACTCGTAACGCAACGCTTCGACCGGATCGAGCCGCGACGCTCTCCACGAGGGATAGAGCGTAGCGAGGATCGCCAGGACGAGCGCCATGATCACCACGGACGCCGTCTCTCCCGTGTCCATCTCAGCCGGCAATTGCGAGAGGTAATAGAGCTCCGGAGCGAACAGGTCGGTGTCGGTCAGCCACCCGATCAGCCGTCGCAGATGCTCGATGTTGAGACACACAAGCACGCCGAGCAGGAAGCCCGCGAGCGTGCCGACAATGCCGATCGAGGCGCCGGTGATGAAGAAGATGCGCATCACCGCGGAGCGCGTCGCCCCCATGGTGCGCAGGATGGCGATGTCGTGGCCCTTGTCCTTCACCAGCATGATGAGGCCCGAGATGATGTTCAGCGCCGCGACCAGAACGATCAGAGCGAGGATCAGGAACATGACGTTGCGCTCGACCTGGAGCGCCGTGAAGAAGGTCGCATTACGCTGTCGCCAATCGCTGACATAGATGCTGGGCCCGCCGGCGGCGATGATCTTCGGCGAGACCGCGCCCACCTCGTCAGGAGAGTCGAGCACGACTTCGAGCACGGTGACGCTGTCGGGCTGGTTGAAATAGAGCTGCGCCTCGTTCAGCGGCATGAACAGGATGCTCGCGTCGTATTCCGACATGCCGATCTCGAAAATGGCGACCACGGGATAGCGCTTCACGCGCGGCGCCGTGCCGAGAGCGGTCGCCGCACCGCGCGGGGTCAGAAGCGAGACCTGATCGCCCACCCTGACATTGAGCTCGTTGGCCAGGCGGCTCCCGAGCGCCACGCCCGGCTGTTTGTCGAAGCCGTCGAGCGTGCCGAAGCGGATGTTCTTGGAGACGGCCTTGAGCTCTTTCAGGTCCTTTTCGCGCAAGCCCCGCACCAGCGCGCCGCTCGAGGTGGACGGCGTCGAGATCATCACCTGCCCCTCGACGAGGGGTAGAGCGTATTTCACGCCTTGCACCATGCGGATGCGGTTCGCCACGTCGTCATAGTCGTTGAAATTGGAAAGGCTGTGCACCACGACATGGCCGTTAAGCCCGAGCATCTTGTTGAACAGCTCCTGGCGGAAGCCGTTCATCACCGCCATGACGATGATGAGAGTCGCGACGCCGAGCGCGATGCCGAGGAAGGAGAAGCCGGCGATGACCGAGATGAAGCCCTCCTTGCGGCGCGCCCGCAAATAACGAAGCGCCACCATCCACTCGAAGGGCGAGAATGCCCGCGTGCCCTGCTCTGCGCTCATGACGCTTCCCTCTTCGTCTCGGCCTGTGACGTGAGGAGCCGATTGAAGGCGGAATCGAAGGTAAGACTATGGCGGGCGCCGGTCGCGCGCTCTTTCAGCTCGATCTCGCCACAGGCGAGTCCTTTCGGCCCGACAACGAGCTGAAAAGGCAATCCGATCAAGTCCATAGCAGCAAATTTCGCCCCTGCGCGCTCGTCGCGGTCGTCATAGAGCACGCTCACGCCCGCAGCCTCGAGCCTGGCATAGAGGTCCTCGCAGGCCTTATCCGTCGCGGCATCGCCCACCTTGACGTTGATCAGGCCGACGTCGAAGGGCGCCACCGATCTCGGCCATATGATGCCGGCGTCGTCGTGCGAGGCCTCGATGATGGCACCTACCAGGCGCGACACGCCGATGCCATAAGAACCCATCTGCACCGTGACGAGCTCTCCGCCGGGGCCCTGCACGCGCGCGCCCATGGCTTCCGAATATTTCGTGCCGAAGAAGAAGATATGGCCGACCTCGATGCCGCGCGCGGTCACGCGATCGGCTTCAGGGACCTCGTTGGCGAAGCGTTCGGCCTCGTGTTTCTCGGCGGTCGCGGCATATTTGCTGGTGAAGGCGTCGACGACGGATGAGAGATCGCCGTCATAGTCAATGTCGGCGCCGGGCGGCGCGAGCGCAATGAGATCCTTGTGGCAGTGGACCTCGCTTTCGCCGGTGTCGGCCAGGATGATGAACTCGTGGCTGAGATTGCCGCCGATCGGCCCCGTCTCCGCGACCATCGGCACCGATTTTAGCCCCATGCGGGCGAAAGTGCGCAAATAGGAGACGAACATCTTGTTGTAGGACTTGCGCGCGTCCTCGACGGTCAGGTCGAATGAATAGGAATCCTTCATCAGGAACTCCCGCCCGCGCATCACGCCGAAGCGCGGCCTGATCTCGTCGCGGAATTTCCATTGGATGTGATAGAGGATGCGCGGCAGCTCCTTGTAGGACTTCACCCCGTCGCGGAAGATGGCGGTGATCAGCTCCTCGTTGGTCGGACCGTACAGCATCTCGCGCTCGTGACGGTCCTCAATGCGGAGCATCTCCTTGCCGTAGGCCTCGTAGCGGCCGCTCTCCTTCCACAAATCTGCGGGCTGAATGGTCGGCATCAAGAGTTCGAGCGCTCCCGCCCTGTCCTGCTCCTCGCGCACGATCTGCTCGATCTTGTGCAGGACCTTGAAGCCAAGCGGTAGCCAGGAATAGATGCCCGCGCTCGACTGGCGGACGAGGCCCGCGCGAAGCATCAACCTGTGCGAGATGATTTCCGCTTCCTTGGGGTCGTCGCGGAGCAACGGCAGGAAATAGCGGCTGAGGCGCATTAGGACTTTTCGGGCGTTAGGGGGCGGATTTTCGAGCCTCCGCCCGTTGGAAGGTGAGCCGTTTCCGATGAACGGGAAGGCTCTACTCCCCGCCCGCCCTCAGGAGGCGGCTAATAACCCAGTTTCGCAAGCCGAGGCAATCCTCGCGGAAACACCGTGTCGCACCATCGGCAGCGAGCATCGCTGCTTACGCGGACAATGCTCGCGTAGAGAGCATGCCTATTCCACAGGCAAGAGCCGCCGCAATTCTTGGCAGCAAGAAGGCTTGGTTTCGCAGCGGTTTTCAGTAACTGCCTTTTGTCAAGGGGGTAGACCCGCATAAATCTACGGCGACGAGCCACAATCATGGTGACAATTTGGCGCGGCTAAGTTAGGGTCGAAAATACAACGTTGGAGAGTTCGGGACCGGTAGCGATCTCGGGTTCGAGCGTTGAGATTGGACCAGGTCCAAGTCTTGGGAGGAAGTAACTCCAGGCGCGCTGATCATGTTGGAGCATGGGCGCCGCCGCTCTTTTGCCAGCATCCTCGACAGTCTGAAACGATGACGAGCCTCGCTGGGCGGAGGAGATAAGGAGTCGCGCTACTGAAGCAAGGTCGGTTCGGCCTTGCTTTTTTTGTCTACCGTCCGGCCATCCAACTCACTCGATGTGCTCGTAGCGCGGGAAGAACGGGATCTCGTCGAGCGTGATCACGTGCCCCACGATGATCACGTAGAGCACGGCGAACACGATGCTCGAGATGACGGTCGTCGCCACCATCTTCGGCAACAGATTCGGCATATGCGGCGCGCTCTCGGGCGTGCCCGGCACCGCCTCTTCCCCCTCCTCTTCGGACGTGCGGACGCCGATCGGCAGCATGGCGAACAGCACGATCCACCAGATGACGAGGTACATGGACGCGGCGAAGGCGATGGTCACGGCTTAGGCCTCTTCGAGCTCGACGAGCGTGCCGCAGAAATCTTTGGGATGCAGAAACAGCACGGGCTTGCCGTGGGCGCCGATCTTGGGATCGCCCTGGCCGAGAACGCGCGCTCCTTGGGCGACCAGCCGGTCGCGCGCCGCTTTGATGTCGGGCACCTCGTAGCAGAGATGATGGATGCCGCCATTCGGGTTCCGCTCGAGGAAGGCAGCGATGGGAGACTTATCGCCGAGCACGCCGAGCAGCTCGATCTTGGTGTTGGGGAGCTCGATGAACACTGTCGTCACGCCATGCTCCGGCTGGTCGACCTCCTCGGAGACTTTTGCGCCGAGCGTGTTGCGGTAGACCTCAGTCGCGGCCTTCAAGTCGGGCACGGCGATGGCGACGTGATTCAAACGGCCAATCATCGACTTCCTCTCTCAAAATCGTCATGCCCGGACTTGATCCGGGCATCCCATGCCGCTATCGGCTCAGCAAGCGGTCACGCCACCGAAATGGATTGCCGGTTCAAGCCCGGCAATGCGGAACTCTACCATAGCTGTCGTGGCCTATAGCACCGTGAGCAGAACCGAGCACATCGGCTTCTTGCCCCAGGCCTGATTGACCGCGGCGCGCACCGAGCGGCGCACGGCCTCGCTCACCAGCGCTGAATCCTTCCGCCTCGGCTTCGGAATGCTCTCGATGGTGCCAATCGCGGCGTCCCGGGCGATGGTCGCAAACGGCGTCCCTTTCGTGTCGGTTGCCGGCAGGCCAGTCACCGCGACTTCTGGGTCGGCGAGCAGAGCGCCCTTCTCAGACAGAACGAGCGAGATGGCGACCGAGCCGGCGAAGCTCAGCTTGCGCCGCTCGCGGACCTGGCCGTCGCCCTCGCGGGTCAAGATCATGCCGTCGCGGTAGAGCCGCCCGACCGGCACTTCGTCGATGATCGCGGCAGGACCCGGCAGGAGCCGCACCATGGCACCGTTCCGCGCTCGGACCACCTCGCTCACGCCGAGCCTCTCGGCGAGCTTGGCATGGGCCTCGAGGTGCCTCCCCTCGCCGTGCATGGGAATGGCAACCGTGGGCTTTACCCAGCCATAGAGCTGCTCGAGCTCGCCCCGCCTTGGATGGCCCGAGACATGGACGGCTGCATCCTGATCGGTGATGACCTCGATGCCTCTATCGGCGAGGCCATTTTGCACGCGCCCTACGGCCTTCTCGTTGCCCGGAATGGTGCGCGAGGAGAAGATCACGCGGTCGACGGGATCGAGCGTGACGTTAGGGTGTTCATCTTGGGCGATGCGCGCCATGGCCGCACGTGGCTCGCCTTGGCTCCCGGTGCAGAGCGCAACGACTTTGTGGGGCGGCAGCTTGGCGAAGGCTGTCTCTTCGTGAAAGGCGAGGTCCGGGTCGAGATAGCCGGTCGCCTGGGCTGCCTCGATGACGCGATACATGGCGCGGCCGACCACCACGAGCTCGCGCCCCGCGGCGCGGGTGGCGTTCGCCACCGAGCAGATGCGCGCGACGTTAGAGGCGAAGGTCGTCACCGCGACGCGCCGGCGTGCCTCGCCGATCAGTTTGTTGAGCGTGACGGCGACATCCGCCTCTGAGGGCGAGACGCCGTCGCGCACCGCGTTCGTCGAATCGCAGATGAGCGCGGCGAGCCCGTCATTGCCGAGCGCCCTGAGGCGGGCCTCATCGGTCGGCGCGGATGTCAGGGGATTCTCGTCGAGCTTCCAGTCGCCGGTATGGAGGGCTGCGCCGAGCGGCGTCCTGATCACGACTGCAGAGGGCTCGGGGATCGAATGCGACATGCTGATCAGCTCGACGTCGAACGGGCCGATGGTCCGGCGGTCTCCGAGCGGCATGAGCTGGAGCGGGAAGCCGTCGGCTAGCCCCATCTCGGAGAGCTTCGATTTCAGCATCTCGGCGGTGAAGGGCGTCGCGTAGACCGGGACGCCGTCAAGCTGCGGCCAAAGATCGACCACCGCGCCGAAATGATCCTCATGCGCATGGGTGAGCAGGAGACCGACGATGTTACGCTTCTCCTCGGCGAGGAAGCTGATGTCGGGAAGGATGACGTCGATGCCGGGCTCGGCATCGCTGCCGAAGGTCACGCCCATATCGACGACCAGCCAGTCGCGGTTCCCCTCGCTGCCATAGCCGTAGAGGTAGAGATTCATGCCGATCTCGCCAACGCCGCCGAGCGGCACGAAGACGAACTCGGGCCCTTTGCCATTCGATTTTGGAGACATGTTGCGGGTTCTGATTTTCACCGCCTGAAGAAGACGTCGCCCGCGGTCACGCGATATTCGCCGCCGTCAGGCATCAAGAGCCTGAGCGCGCCATCGGAATCGAGGCCGCCATAGACACCCTCGGCTTCTTGGCTCCCGACGCGGACGGTCAAGGGGCGACCAGTGGGGCCGGCCCGGTCAAGCCAAGCGCGACGGATGGTCGGGAAGCAGGACCCCTCCCCCCACCGGCCGAGCCATTCATGGGTGGTCACGGCAAGCGCCTCGAGCGCGTCGGCAGGGGGCACCGTCATGCCGTAAGTGGCGAGGCTCACCGCCGGCTGGGGCAGGTTCTCGGGGTGGCTTGCGAGATTGATGCCGGTGCCGATCACCACCACCGAGCGGCTCTCGTTGGCACTCCCGACATTCTCGAGCAGCATGCCGGCCACCTTCTCGCCAGCCAGCAGGATGTCGTTTGGCCATTTGAGCAGAATCTCTGAGCGACCTTCATAGGCGATCAGCTTGGCGATGGTGTCGAAGGTGATGATCCCGGCAAGGAGAGCGAGTTGGCCCGCGACCCGCAGCGGGCAGTTCACGCCGATCAAGAGGCTCGCGAAGAGATTGCCGTGCTTGGAAACCCATTCGCGGCCGCCGCGGCCGCGTCCTTGCGACTGGCGCGCTGACCAGATCCACAACGGCCCCGGCTCGCCGGCAAGAGCGCGCCGGCGCGCCTCGGCATTGGTCGAGTCGACCGTCTCCATCCGGACCAAGCGGTAGCCGGTCGGCAATTTCGGCGATGGCGAAGAAATAAAGACCATTAGAACAGAGACTTAGCAGCCCCTCCAGCAAGCGCTACCAAGGGCGCCGGATAGACGAAATAGAGGAGAATGAACAAGCCGCTCGCCCCGAGCACGGCCGCAAGGGAAGCGTCCATCGGCTCGAAACGTTCGGCAGGCGCATCGAAATACATGATCTTGACGATGCGAAGATAATAATACGCACCCACGACGCTTAACAGGACCCCGATGACGGCGAGCACATAAAGGCCGGCGTGGATGGCGGCAAGGAACACGTAGAACTTGGCGAAGAAGCCTGCAAGGGGTGGGATGCCGGCAAGCGAAAATAACAGCATGGCCAGCAGGAAGGCCATGCCGGGACTGGTGCGCGAGAGGCCCGAGAGCTCACTGATGTCCTCGACCATGCGCCCGTCGCGCCGCATGGCGAGGATGCAGGCGAAGGTGCCCAGCGTCATGGCGAGGTAGATGGCGAGATAGACGATCACGCCTTGCACACCCTCTTCGCTTCCCGCCGCGAGCCCGACCAGCGCATAACCCATATGTCCGATCGAGCTATAGGCCATCAGGCGCTTGATGTTGGTCTGGCCGATCGCGGCGAACGAGCCGAGCGCCATCGAGGCGATGGCGAGGAACGTGACGATCTGTTGCCACTGGAAGGTCACCGCCGGGAAGGCGGTGATCAGCACCCGCACCGTCAGCGCCATGGCGGCAAGCTTGGGCGCCGAGGCGAAGAAGGCTGTCACCGGCGTCGGCGCCCCCTCATAGACGTCGGGCGTCCACATATGGAAGGGCACGGCCGAAATCTTGAAGGCGAAGCCCGCCATGAGGAAGACGAGCCCGAAGATGAGGCCGATATTTTCGCCCGAGGGCTGCACCGCCGCGGCGATGGTGGCGAAATCGGTCGAGCCGGTGAAGCCGTAGACGAGCGATGCGCCGTAGAGCAGCATGCCCGAGGAGAGCGCGCCGAGGACGAAATATTTGAGCCCCGCCTCGGCAGAGCGCGAGGAATCGCGGTTGAAGGCGGCGACGACATAGAGCGCGAGGCTTTGCAGCTCGAGCCCGACATAGAGCGAGATGAGATCGTTGGCCGAGATCATCATCATCATGCCGGTCGAGGCGAGCAGCACGAGCACAGGGAACTCGAACTTCAGACCCCCTGAACCGCGCCAATAGTCGATCGACATCAGGAGCGCCGCTGCGGCACCCGTCAGCGTCAAGAGCTTCATGACGCGGGCGAAGGGATCGACGATGAAGCTCCCATGGAACAGGGTGACCGTGCCCTCGCCGCGCGCGACGAACACGCCGGCCAGGACGAGGATCAGGATGGCGAGCCACAGTACGAGCTCTCCTCTATCCCGCTTGGTGGCGACGCCAAGCATCAGAAGCGCCATGGCGCCGCAGCTCAAGATGAGCTCGGGAAGCGCGACTTCGAGATTGAGGACTGCGGGCACGGGCGCTAATCCCTACGGTGCGAGAGCGAGTTGCGCCGCAAGCTTGGCTTGCTCGGCGGCGGCAAGGCTCGCGTGATAGCTCTTGATCAGCGCATCGACCGAGACGGCAGAGGCATCGAGGATCGGCGCCGGGTAGAAGCCGAACAGGATCGTGAGCGCGATGAGCGGCGTCATGATCGCCACCTCGCGGACGGTGAGGTCGGTAATGAATTTGAGGCTCACCTTCTCGAGCTTGCCGAAGATGATGCGGCGATAGAGATAGAGCGCGTAGGCGCCAGACAGGATCACGCCGGTCGTGGCGAAGAAGGCGACCCAGGTGTTGATGCGGAAGGCGCCGGCCAGGCTCAGGAACTCGCCGACGAAGCCGCTCGTGCCGGGGAGCCCGACATTGGCGAGCGTGAACACCATTAAGCAGAAGGCATAGATCGGCATGCGGTCGGCGAGCCCGCCGAACGCCGCGATCTCGCGCGTGTGCATGCGGTCGTAGATCACCCCGACGCAGAGGAAGAGCGCGGCCGAGACGATGCCGTGCGAAAGCATCTGGAAGATGCCACCTTGCAGACCCTGCATGGTCAAGGTGAAGACGCCGATGGTGACGAAGCCCATATGGGCGACGGACGAATAGGCGATCAGCTTCTTCATGTCCTCCTGCGCGAGCGCCACGAGCGAGGTGTAGATGATGGCGATCACCGAGAGCGCGAAGATGAGCGGGGCGAACTCGGCCGAGGCCAGCGGGAACATCGGGATCGAGAAGCGCAGGAAACCGTAGCCGCCCATCTTCAGGAGAATGCCGGCGAGGATGACTGAGCCAGCGGTCGGAGCCTCGACATGGGCGTCAGGCAGCCAGGTATGCACCGGCCACATCGGCAGCTTCACCGCGAATGAGGCGAGGAAGGCGAACCAGAGCCAGGTCTGCATCTTGGGCGGAAAGCCGTGGGTGAGCAGGGCCGGAATGTCGGTCGTGCCCGCCTCCCAATAGATCGCCATGATGGCGAGCAGCATGAGCAGCGAGCCGGCGAGCGTGTAGAGGAAGAACTTGAAGCTCGCATAGACGCGGCGCTGACCGCCCCAGATGCCGATGATGAGGAACATCGGGATCAGGCCGCCCTCGAAGAAGAGATAGAACAGCACGAGGTCGAGCGAGGTGAACACGCCGATCATCAGCGTCTCGAGCACGAGGAAGGCGATCATGTATTCCTTCACCCGCGCGCTGATGGCGACCCAACTCGCCAGGATGCAGAGCGGCATCAGGAAGGTGGTCAGGATCACGAACGGCATGGAAATGCCGTCGATGCCCATGCGATAGCTGATCGGGCCGAGCCACTCCCTCTGCTCGACGAACTGGAATTGCGCCGTGGTCGGGTCGAAGTCGCGCCACAGGATGAGCGAAAGGCCGAAGGTGATGAGCGTGGTCCACAGTGCGATGAAACGCGCATTGCGGAAGGTACTTTCGTCCCCGCCCCGCAGGAGCCCTATCAGGAGCGCGCCGAGCAACGGCAGGAAGGTGACGGTCGAGAGGATGGGCCAGGCATAGCTCATGGCTTGAGCCCCCCGCCCGAAAACAGGAAATAGGTGATCAGCGCCGCCACGCCGATCAGCATGGCGAAGGCGTAGTGGTAGATGTAGCCCGACTGGAGCTTGATCGCGCGGTTGGCGATGTCGATGACCCGCGCCGAGACGCCGTCCGGCCCGATGCCGTCGATGATCGCGCCGTCGCCCGTCCTCCACAAGAAGCGGCCGAGCCGCATCGCCGGACGCACGAAGAGCGCGTCGTAGAGTGCGTCGAAATACCAGGCGTTGAGCAGAAACAGGTAGGCGCCGCGGAAGCGCTTGGAAAGGGCGAAGGGCACGAGCGGGTTGGTGATGTAGAAATACCAGGCGACTGCAAAGCCTGCCACCATGGCGAGCGTCGGCGCGACCGTGACCCAGTCCGGTGCCTCGTGATGCGCCGCCTCGTGGGTCACGATCGAGCCGCGCCAGAACTCGGCCTGTCCTGCCCCGATGAAGAGATGGGAGAACAGCACGCCGAGCAGAAGCGCGCCGAGAGCGAGTAGGACGAGCGGCACACCCATGGTCCAAGGCGGCTCGTGCGCGTGCGCCAGCACCTCCTTCGGCTCGCGCGGCTTGCCCTCGAAGACGAGGAACATCAGCCGCCATGAATAGAACGAGGTGAGCACGGCCGCGATCAGCGTCAGCACGAAGGCATAGTTGCCAACCGAGGTATGAGCCGCATAGGTCGCCTCGATGATGGCGTCCTTGGACATGAAGCCTGCGGTGAAGGGAAAGCCGGTCAGCGACAGCGTGCCGATCAGCATCATGGCGAAGGTGAAGGGCAGGACTTTGCGCAAGCCTCCCATACGGCGCATGTCCTGCTCGTGATGGAGCGCGTGGATCACGGCGCCCGCGCCCAAGAACAGCAGCGCCTTGAACGAGGCGTGGGTGAAGAGGTGGAATATACCGGCACCGTAAGCGCCGACGCCTTCCGCCGCGAACATGTAGCCGAGCTGCGAGCAGGTCGAATAAGCCACCACGCGCTTGATGTCGGTCTGCACCAGGCCGACGGTCGCGGCGAAGAAGGCGGTCGTCGCGCCGATGATGGTGACGAAGCCGAGCGCGATCGGGGCAGGCTCGAAAAGAGGCGAGAGCCGCGCCACCATGAATACGCCTGCCGTCACCATGGTCGCGGCATGGATGAGCGCGGAGACCGGCGTCGGACCCTCCATCGCGTCGGGCAGCCAGGTGTGGAGCAGGAACTGCGCCGACTTGCCCATCGCGCCCATGAACAGGAGCAGGCAGATCAGCGTCAGCGCGTCGACGTGATAGCCCAAGAACTCCATGGTCTTGCCGACCTCTGCTGGGGCTGAGGCGAACACCGTGTCGTATTGGATCGAGTTGAACAGGGTGAAGACGGCGAAGATGCCGAGCGCGAAGCCGAAATCGCCGACGCGGTTGACGATGAAGGCCTTGATCGCCGCGTTGTAGGCCGAGGGCTTGTGATACCAGAAGCCGATCAGGAGATAGGAGGCGAGGCCCACGCCCTCCCAGCCGAAGAAGAGTTGGAGGAAGTCGTCGGCCGTCACCAGAGCCAGCATAGCGAAGGTGAAGAGCGAGAGATAGGCGAAGAAGCGCGGGCGGTCAGGATCCTCCTCCATGTAGCCGATGGAGTAGAGATGCACGAGGCCCGACACGGTGGTCACCACCACCAGCATCACCGCGGTCAGCGTGTCGATCCTCAGCGACCAGGCGGATTTGAGCGCGCCCGAATCGATCCAGCGCAGCAGCTCGATCCGCTCCTCCTGCCCCTGGAGTGCCACCTGGTAGAAGGCGAGGTAGGAGAGGAGCGCCGTGACGAGCACGAGAGTCGTGGTGACGACCTCTGACGCGCGTGAGCCGACGAGTTGGCCGAAGAAACCGGCGAAGATCGCGCCAAGCAGCGGAAGGAGGACGATCGCCTGATACATGCCTAGAGGCTCAGCCCTTGAGAAGATCGATTTCCGCCACGTCGATGGTGCGGCGGTTACGGAAATAGACGACGACGATGGCCAAGCCGATCGCGGCCTCTGCCGCTGCGACCGTTAGCACGATCAGTGCGAAGACCTGGCCAACGAGGTCGCCGTGGAACGAGGAGAAGGCGACGAGATTAAGGTTCACCGCGAGCAGCATGAGCTCGACGCTCATGAGAATGACGATCACGTTCTTGCGGTTGAGGAAGATGCCGAAAATGCCGAGCGTGAACAGGATCGCGGCGACGGTGAGATAATGGGAGAGGCCGATGGTCATGAGAGCCCCCTCCCCGATTCGACATGGATCAGCTCGACGCCCTCCTCGCGCGTGCGGCCGACTTGCGCCGAGATGTTCTGGCGCTTTACGTCGCGCTTATGCTGAAGGGTCAGCACGATGGCGCCGACCATGGCGACGAGCAGGATGAGACCTGCCGCCTCGAACAGATAGACATAGCGCGTGTAGAGGATCGCGCCGAGCGCTGCGGTGTTGCTCACTTGGGCGATGGGCGGGGTCGGCGATTGCGCGGCGATCTCGGGCGCCGTGACCCAGGCGCCGACGATGAGGACCAGCTCGACCAGGAGCAGGAGGCCGATGGTGGCGCCGATCGGCAGATATTTCAGAAAGCCCGCGCGGAGCTCGGCGAAATCGACGTCGAGCATCATCACCACGAACAGGAAGAGTACCAGAACCGCACCAACATAGACCACGACCAGGATCATGGCGAGAAACTCGGCGCCGAGCAGAACGAACAGGCCCGCCGCATTGAAGAAGGCGAGGATCAAGAACAGCACCGCATGGACGGGGTTCTTGACGGCGATGACCATGAAGGCAGAGCCCACGCAGAGGATCGCGAAGAGATAGAAGAAGAGTGCGGACAGCATTCAGCGGTCTTCACGAATGATGATTACGTCACGGCCATTCCGGCCATCCACGTTTCGGCGTTCGATCCCGCAAAACGTGGATGCCCGGCACGAGGCCGGGCATGACAGTGGATGGGCCGGACAATACCCCAACTAACCCCTCACCGGTAAGGCGCATCGAGCGCCAGGTTCTTGGCGATCTCGCGCTCCCAGCGGTCGCCGTTCGCAAGCAGCCGCTCCTTGTCGTAATAGAGCTCCTCGCGGGTCTCGGTGGCGAACTCGAAATTCGGTCCCTCGACGATGGCGTCGACCGGGCAGGCCTCCTGGCAGAAGCCGCAATAGATGCATTTCACCATGTCGATGTCGTAGCGGGTGGTGCGGCGCGTGCCGTCGTTCCGGCGCGGGCCCGCCTCGATGGTGATGGCCTGCGCGGGGCAGATCGCCTCGCAGAGCTTGCAGGCGATGCAGCGCTCCTCCCCGTTCGGATAGCGTCTGAGCGCATGCTCGCCGCGAAAACGGGGCGAGAGCGGACCTCCTTCGAACGGGTAGTTGATGGTCGGCTTGGGCGCCACGAAGTATTTCATGGCGAGCCAGAAGGCCCACAGAAATTCCGTCAGCAGCATTGACTTGGCTGCGGTCGTGAGCCGCTTGACGCTCAAGCTCTCCACATCAGGCTCCATGCTGCCAGAGCTGCAAGACCGCCGCCACGATGACCACCATAGCGAGCGACAGAGGCAGGAACACTTTCCAGCCAAGCCGCATCAGCTGGTCGTAGCGATAGCGCGGGACCATGGCCTTGACCATGGCGAACAGGAAGAACAGGAAGCAAACCTTCAGCGTGAACCATACCACGCCCGGAATCCAGGTGAAGGGCGGGACCGGAAACGGCGGCAGCCAGCCCCCAAGGAAGAGGATGGTGCCGAGCCCGCACATCAAAACCACCGCGACATATTCGCCGAGCATGAAGAGCATATAGGGCGTCGACGAATATTCGACCATGAAGCCCGCGACGAGCTCAGAACTCGGCCTCAAGGAGGTCGAAGGGCGGGCGGTTGGTTTCGGCGAGTGCCGAGACGAAGAACACCACGAACATTGGCAGAAGAGGCAGCCAATACCAATTGAACAGGCCGAAGCGTCCGTTCTGCGCCTCGACGATGTCGCCCAGATTGAGCGAGCCCGCGCAGAGCAGAACGGTGATGATCACGAAACCGATCGAGACCTCGTAGGAGACCATCTGCGCGGCGGAACGGAGCGCGGCGAGAAATGCGTATTTCGAGTTCGACGCCCAGCCCGCCATGATCACGCCGTAGACCTGCAGGCTCGATATGGCGAAGATGAAGAGGATGCCCACATTGAGATTGGCGACCTCCCAGCCGCGCGCGACGGGGATCACGGCCCAGGCTGAGAGCGCGAGCCCGGCGGTGACGAGCGGCGCCATGAGGAAGATGCCCTTGTTGGCGCCTGCCGGGATCACCGGCTCCTTGAGCACGAATTTTAGGAGATCGGCGAAGGACTGCCATAGTCCCCAAGGGCCCACGACGTTAGGTCCGCGCCTGAGTTGCACCGCGGCCCAAACTTTGCGGTCGGCATAGAGCAGGAAGGCCACGATGATCAGCAGCGTGACGAGAATGGCCAGCGACTGCACCACGATCAGAGCAAGCGGCAACCCGTAGCTCGTCCAGAACTCAGCCATCGGTGCCGGTCGCCTTGTCGTTGGCCCGGGCATGCAGCGCGCTCAGATTGGCCATGATGGAAGAGGCGCGCGCGATCGGATTGGTCAGATAGAAGTCCTCGACCGCGCGGCCGAACCGTTCCTTGCCCAGCTTTCCTGCCTTCTTGGCCAGGCGCTCGATCGCCGCGCCGTCGGCCGGCTCGATCAGATCGAGCAGAGCGAGATGCGGATGAGCTTCGTACATGCGCGCGCGAAGTTGTTGGGAGGTGTCGAACGGCAACGGCGTCCCCAGCACGCCGGAGAGCGCGCGGACGATCGTCCAATCCTCGCGCGCGTCTCCCGGCGGAAAGACGGCGCGGGCCGTCATCTGCACGCGTCCCTCGGTGTTGACGTAGGTCCCGTCCTTCTCGGTATAGGCGGCGCCGGGAAGGATCACGTCGGCGTGGTGCGCGCCCATGTCGCCGTGGCTCCCCTGATAGATGACGAAGGCGTTTCCCAGCCGCTCCATGTCGATCTCGTCGGCGCCGAGCAAATAGACGACATCGAGCTTGCCCTTGCCCGCGGCGTCGAGCATCCCCTCCACATCAAGGCCGCCCTTTCCCGGGACGAACCCGAGATCGAGCCCGCCGACCCGCGCGGCTGCCGTATGCAGGACGTTGAAGCCGTTCCAGTTGAGCGTAGGTTTGATCGCGCCTATCGCCTCGGCGGCCTTGGCGGCAGCTGCGAGGATCGCCGCGCCGTCGGGCCGCGCAAGCGCCGCCTGCCCCAGAATCAGCATCGGCCGCTCTACGCCCTCGAGCCGCTTCAGAAAAGGATGGGTGTCGTCGGCGATCTTGGCCAAGGTCTCGGGTCCTGCGCCGAGATAGTCGTAGGCGTAAGTGAGATCGACTTTCTCGCCGATGACTCCGATCGGAATGCGTCCTTGGGCTTGGTGGGAGCGCTTGAGAATGCGTGCATTCAGCACCGGGGCCTCGTTCCGCGGATCGGTGCCGACCAGCAGGATCGCGTCGGCCTGGTCGATGCCGGCGATGGTCGAGTTGAAGAGATAGGTGGCGCGGCCCAACGCAGGGTGGAGCGCTGCGCCATCCTGGCGGCAATCGATATTGAGTGCGCCGAGTTGCCCGGCCAGCAGCTTCAGCGCAAACATCTCCTCGCAGGCGACAAGATCACCGGCGATTGCCGCAAAGCGCGCGCCGTCGAGCCCCTTGAGCTTCGCCGCGATGACCTTGAACGCCTCGTCCCAGCTTGCCGGCTCGAGCTTGCCGTTTCGCCTGACATAAGGCCGGTCGAGGCGCTGGGTGCGAAGCCCGTCCCAGACATGGCGGGTCTTGTCGGAGATCCACTCTTCGTTGATGGCCTCGTTGACGCGGGGCAGGATGCGCATCACCTCGCGTCCGCGGGCATCGACGCGGATCGCGCTGCCGAGCGCATCCATGGTGTCGATCGAGGGCGTCTTGGTGAGCTCCCATGGACGCGCCATGAAGGCATAGGGTTTCGAGGTCAGCGCGCCCACGGGACAGAGGTCGACCACGTTTCCCGACAGGTTCGACAAGATGCCCCGCTCGAGATAGGTCGTGATCTCCATGTCCTCGCCGCGGCCGATGGCGCCAAGCTCCTCGACGCCTGCAACCTCGGTCATGAATCGCACACAGCGCGTGCAGTGGATACAGCGTGTCATGAAGCTGCCGATCAGAGGCCCGAGATATTTGTCTTCGACCGCGCGCTTGTTGTCCTGGAAACGGCTGGCGTCGAAGCCATAGGCCATAGTCTGATCTTGCAGGTCGCATTCGCCGCCCTGGTCGCAGATCGGGCAGTCGAGCGGATGATTGATCAGGAGGAACTCGAGCACGCCTTCGCGCGCCTTCTTCACCGTCGGAGAGTTGGTGATGATGGTGGGAGGGGTGCCGTCGCGTCCGGGGCGAAGATCGCCGACGCTCATGGCGCAGGAGGCGACCGGCTTCGGCATGCCCGCCACCTCGACCAGGCACATGCGGCAATTGCCGGCGATCGACAGCCGCTCGTGATAGCAGAAGCGCGGGATCTCAACGCCGGCGAGCTCGCAGGCCTGGATCAGGGTGATGCCCGCGGGCACCTCCATCTCGCGGTTGTTGATGATGAGCTTAGGCATGGTCGCTCAAGGCCTCATCGACGAAAGCGCGGAACTTCGCCGTGTATTGATCCATGTAGCCCGAATGCAAGAAGTGCGGCGACAGCAAATAATGGCGATGCGGCAACAGCTGAATACGCACTGACGCCTTCCATTCTTTGGTCGGCGAAACCTCGAGAATCTCTTCGCTCGCGTTCAGAATCGTGTCCACGAACGTCTCATATTTCTGGAACAGCTCTGGGCTCCCGTCGATCGTCTTGGCCGCATAATCAAACGCCGCAAGTTTGAGCGTCGGATCTGACAGTTTCGGATTTTCGAAGGCGAGCCTCAGGATCTCTCTCCACAGTTCATTGGCATTGGCGCGCCGCTCCGCCGCTCTGTTCTCCGAGATCGAAAGATGCGCATAGACCAGCGCGGCGACGGCGGCGGCCGCCATCACCACGGTGCCGATCGTTATGGCATTGTCCCAGAGCCACTGCATGCACCGGCCTACTCCGCTGCCACGGGAACCGAGGGGCCGATCGGGCGCGCGGCGCCCGCGTCGATGCGTTCTTCGATGACGTGACGGAAATGGCGCATCAGCCCCTGCACCGGCCAGGCCGCCGCGTCGCCAAGCGCGCAGATGGTGTGGCCCTCGACCTGATAGCTGACATTGAGCAGCATATCGATCTCGGCGAGCTCGGCCTCGCCGCGCGCCATGCGCTCGAGCACGCGCCACATCCAGCCAGTGCCCTCGCGGCAGGGCGTGCACTGCCCGCACGACTCTTGCTTGTAGAAATAAGAAAGACGGGAAATCGCGCGGATGATGTCGGTCGACTTGTCCATGACGATCACGCCTGCTGTGCCGAGCCCGGTCTTGAGCGCCTTCAGGCTGTCGAAATCCATGGGCAGGTCGTTGCACTCGTTTGCCGGAATGCAGGGGACCGAGGACCCGCCGGGGATCAGGGCGAGCAGATTGTCCCAGCCGCCGCGCACGCCGCCGGCATAATGGTCGATCAGCTCGCGCAACTCGACGCCCATCTCCTCCTCGACATTGCACGGCTTGTTCACGTGGCCTGAGAGGCAGAAGAGCTTGGTGCCGGTGTTGTTGGGGCGACCGAGAGAGGCGAACCAGGCGGCGCCACGGCGCAAGATGTCGGGGACGACGGCGATGGTCTCGACATTGTTGACGGTAGACGGCGCGCCATAGAGACCGACATTGGCAGGGAATGGCGGCTTGAGCCGCGGCTGGCCCTTCTTGCCTTCGAGGCTTTCGAGCAACGCGGTCTCCTCGCCGCAGATATAGGCCCCCGCCCCGTGACTGAGATAAAGATCGAAGTCCCAGCCATTCACGTTGTTCTTGCCGATCAGCTTGGCGTCATAGGCCTCGTCGATCGCGGTCTGCAGGATCTCGCGCTCGCGGATGAACTCGCCGCGAATATAGATGTAGGAGACATGCGCGCGCATGGCGAAGCCGGCCAAGAACGCGCCCTCGATCAGGAGCTGCGGATCGTGGCGCATGATGTCCCGGTCCTTGCAGGTGCCAGGCTCAAACTCGTCGGCATTGACGATGAGGTAGTTCGGCCGCCCGTCAGACTTGGTCGGCATGAACGACCATTTGAGGCCGGTCGGGAATCCGGCGCCGCCTCGTCCACGCAGGCCCGAGGCTTTCACCTCCTCGATGATCGCCTCATGGCCCTTCTCGATCATCGCCTTGGTGCCGTCCCAGGCGCCGCGCGCGCGCGCGGCGTTGAGCCGCCAGCTATGCAGGCCGTAGAGATTCTTGAAGATGCGGTCCTTGTCCTGAAGCATCACGTATCTTTCGCGGTAGACTTCGTCTTGCGCCCTTTGGCGAGCGGCGGCTTGGGCACGGCGGCCTCGCGCTGATTGGCTGCGCCTCCTGGGCGTTTCGCTTCACTATCGGTCAGCGCGACCGCTTCCAGCCGGTAATTCGGTGGGGCGTCGTCGGGCAGCTCATTACGGTAGAGCCCGGGGTCGATCAGCGTATTCGGACCGCCGATCGGCGCCGAGGCCTGCCGCCCGTTCTGCGGCCCAGGGGTGATCTCGCGGCCCGCCTTCAGATCGGCAAGGAGGCGCGCGAAACTCTCGGGCGTGAGGTCCTCGTAATAGTACTTGTTGATCTGGGCGACCGGCGCGTTGACGCAAGCGCCGAGGCACTCGACCTCGGTCCACGAGAAGAGTCCGTCCTCGGTCACGTGGTTCGGTTCGCCGATCAGCTCGCGGCAGGCGGCCTTGATGTCGTCCGCGCCTCTGAGCCAGCACGGCGTCGTGCCGCAGACCTGCACGTAATGGCGGCCGACCGGCGCGAGATTGAACATGGTGTAGAAGGTCGCGATCTCGTAGACGCGGATATAGGCCATGCCGAGCATATCGGCGATGTAACGGAGCGCAGGCTCCGGCAGCCAGCCGCCCATCTGCTCCTGCGCGCGCCAGAGCAGCGCAAGCACGGCAGAGGCCTGCTTCCCTTCCGGATATTTCTTGATCTGGCCCTTGGCCCAATCGAGATTTTCCGGCGTGAAGGTGAAGCCCTCAGGCTGCTCGGCGGCGAGGCGGCGGACGCTCATCGTCTTGCTCCTCTTCTTATCGTTCAGACATGGGCGGACTCACCGGTCGATCTCTCCGAACACGATGTCGATCGAGCCGAGCACAGCAGAAACGTCGGCGAGCATATGGCCGGTGCAGAGGAAGTCCATCGCGGCGAGATGGGGGAAGCTGGGCGCCCTGATCTTGCAGCGATAGGGCTTGTTGGTGCCGTCGGAGATGAGATAGACGCCGAACTCGCCCTTGGGGGCCTCGACCGCGGCATACACTTCGCCTGCCGGTACGTGATAGCCCTCGGTATAGAGCTTGAAGTGGTGGATCAGCGCCTCCATCGAGCTCTTCATCTCGGCGCGCTTCGGCGGCACCATCTTGTGGTTCTCGACGCTGACCGGACCGATCTCGGTCGCGAGCCGCTCGCAACATTGCTTCATGATGCGGACCGACTGGTGCATCTCCTCCATGCGCACGAGGTAGCGGTCGTAGCAGTCGCCGTGCTTGCCGATGGGGATGTCGAATTCGAGCTCCTCGTAGCACTCGTAGGGTTGCGATTTACGCAAATCCCAGGCCGCACCCGAGCCGCGCACCATGACGCCAGAGAAACCGCGCGCCCAGGCGTCCTCGAGCTTCACCACGCCGATATCGACGTTACGCTGCTTGAAGATGCGGTTGTCCGTCAGAAGTCCCTCGATGTCGTCGCAGGTCTTCAGGAAGGGATCGCAGAAGGCGTAGATGTCGGCGACGAGCTCAGGCGGCAGGTCTTGATGCACGCCTCCGGGACGGAAATAGGCCGCATGCATGCGGCTGCCCGAAGCGCGCTCGTAGAACACCATCAGCTTCTCGCGCTCCTCGAAGCCCCAGAGGGGGGGCGTAAGCGCGCCGACGTCGAGCGCCTGGGTGGTGATGTTGAGGAGATGGGAGAGGAGCCGGCCGATCTCCGAATAGAGCACGCGGATGAGCTGGCCGCGCTTCGGCACAGTCACGCCAACGAGCTTCTCGACCGCGAGCGAATAGGCATGTTCCTGGTTCATCGGCGCGACGTAGTCGAGCCGGTCGAAATAAGGGAGCGCCTGGAGATAGGTCTTGTGCTCGATCAGCTTCTCGGTGCCGCGATGAAGCAGCCCGATATGCGGGTCGACCCGCTCCACCACCTCGCCGTCGAGCTCGAGCACGAGCCGGAGCACGCCGTGAGCGGCAGGATGCTGCGGCCCAAAATTGATGGTGAACTTGCGGTCGTCGTCTTCGCGCTTCCCGCTCTCAGCCTCGGCATCGTGGATCTTGGTCGCTACCATCACGCGTCGACCTTGCTCGAAGCTTTCGCCTGCTTGGCGGCGACGCCACGGTTGAAGCGGTCCCAGGAGACGATGAAGCGCTCATGAGTCCCTGCGCCGATCTCGTCGAGCCCATCATGGGCGACCACCTTGAATCTGGCACGGGGTCCCCTCACCTCGACGCACTCGGCGTCGACCGTGACCGTCATTCCAGGAGGGGTCGCCGATTTGTGCGACACGTCGATATGGGTGCCGAGACTCCCCTCACCTTCGTCGAGATGCGGCTCGAGAAGCTGAACGCAGGCCCACTCCATCAGCCCGACCATGAAGCCGGTGGCAAAGACCTCGGGCATGACGGCAAGCTCCGGCAACTCGGGATAGAGCTGCGGAACGGTCTTGTTTGCAGGCACCATATAAGAGAAGCGGTGCTTGAGGCCGGCCTTGAGCGAAGATTTCATCACTTGTCGCTCCGCTCGCGCGCTTCACCGGCCTTCTCATCACCGGGAATGGCGGTGTCCATCGCCTCCCATGGGCTCAGGAAGTCGAAGCTCCGATACTCTTGCATTAGCTTCACCGGCTCGTAGACGACGCGCTTCAGCTCGTCGTCATAGCGAAGCTCGACGAAGCCGGTCAGCGGGAAGTCCTTGCGCAGAGGATGACCCTGAAAGCCGTAATCGGTGAGGATGCGGCGCAGATCCGGATGGCCGGCGAACAGGATTCCGTAAAGATCGTAGGCCTCGCGCTCGAACCAGTTGGCGCCGGGAAACAGCCCGGTGAGGCTCGGAACGGGATGCGCCTCGTCGGTCCTGATGCGCACGCGGATGCGGTGGTTCAGCCAGGGGCTGAGCAGATGGTAGACGACATCGAAGCGCTGCTCGCGATCGGGATAGTCGACCCCGCAAATGTCGATCAGGGAGCCGAAGTGGCAGAGAGAATCGTCGCGGAGTAGCGTGATCACCTCGATGAGATCGTCGCGGGGGACCTCAATGGTGAGCTCGCCGCGCGCGACATGAGCGCCAAGCAGCTTTGCGCCGAGACGGTCGGAGAGGTAGCTGGAAAGCTTGTTGAGGGCTTCGTCCATCAGCGCTCCAGGACGGGACGGTCAGCGCGCGATCGTGCCGGTCCGCCTGATCTTCTTCTGTAGGAGGAGCACGCCGTAGACGAGCGCTTCGGCCGTCGGCGGGCATCCTGGAACGTAGATGTCGACGGGAACGATGCGGTCGCAGCCGCGAACCACCGAATAGGAATAATGATAATAGCCGCCCCCATTGGCGCAGGACCCCATGGAAATCACGTAGCGCGGCTCGGGCATCTGGTCGTAGACCTTGCGCAATGCGGGCGCCATCTTGTTGCAAAGCGTGCCGGCGACGATCATCACGTCCGATTGCCTGGGGCTCCCGCGCGGTGCGAAGCCGAAGCGCTCGAGATCGTAGCGGGGCATGGAGGCCTGCATCATCTCGACGGCGCAGCAGGCAAGACCGAAGGTCATCCACATCAGCGAGCCGGTGCGGGCCCAGTTGATCAGCTCGTCGGCGGTCGTGGTGAGAAAGCCCTTATCGGCGAGTTCGTTGGAGAAGACGTCGAAGCTGGTGGCGCCGGGCGTGATCAGGCCGCCGCTCCTTCCGTCCTTGTCGCGATAGGGTTCGGGGATCAATCCCATTCGAGCGCGCCTTTCCGCCACTCATAGATGAAGCCGATGGTGAGGATGGCGAGAAATACCATCATCGCCCAGAAGCCGAAGGCGCCCACCTCTTTGAAGGCGACCGCCCAGGGAAACAGGAAGGCGACCTCGAGATCGAAAATAATGAACAAAAGTGACACGAGGTAGAAGCGCACGTCGAATTTCATGCGCGCGTCGTCGAAGGCCTCGAAGCCGCATTCATAGGTCGAGACCTTTTCGGGGTCGGGCTTGGAGACGGCAATGATGAAGGGCGAGATCAGCAGGGCCGCGCTGATGACGAAGGCGATGCCGATGAAGATGACAAGCGGCAGATAGGTCTGAAGCAGCGCGCCCATGACTTTCCTGGCCTCTTTTCGTGGCTGTAAGGGAGGCCAAAATGGCGGGAGTGACGGGACTCGAACCCGCGGCCTCCGGCGTGACAGGCCGGCGCTCTAACCGACTGAGCTACACCCCCTTACGGGCCGTCTTCGGCCAGAGGCGACAAAGAGCATGTACGGCTTGGGATTCGCCAAGTCAAGGCAAGGTGCCTTATTACCAAACGGCCATGCCACGCGAAGCCCGTAAGGGCGAAGCGTGGTGGGCGGTGACAGGCTCGAACTGCCGACATCCACGGTGTAAACGTGGCGCTCTACCAACTGAGCTAACCGCCCAATGCGTCGCCTAGATACTTTGTCGCGGCACGAAGTGCTAGGCCTAGAGCTAAACATTGGGCCGCGGCATCCACCTAACGGGAGTCAATCATGCGCCCTTTCTTGCTGCCGTCGCTTGCGATGGGTCTTTTTTACAACGCTGGTTTTGATCGGTCGTGGAGCTTTTGCCGAGGACGCGCCGGCCGGAAGTTATGAATGCTGGTATTTCAGTACGCCCCAGCCTCTCCAGAACTTCAACCTTAAAGGCGCGAGCTATTCTGATTCCTCTGGCGCCGGCGGCTCGGTGACGAGTTCGGGCGGAAAGATGACCTTCAGCGGGGGCAACCTCGATGGCCAGACGGCCCTCTATAAGGGCGGAAACCCGCCGACCATCCGCTTCATCAATGCGAACGGCGAAGAGCAGTTCTTCTGCCAGCTCGCGCAGTAGACGTTCGTGGCGGCAGAGTACCTAATCCGACTACGCCCTGTCGCCCTTACCTTCTTTGCGTTGGCGGCGACGCTGCCTTGCGTCCTCGCCGCGAAGGGCGTCGCTCCAGGACCTTACGAATGCTGGTTCCACAACACGCCGCAGCCGCTCAAGAATTTCACCCTGAAGGACGGCACCTATATCGATGCTTCGGGCGTGAGCGGCTCGGTCACCGTTTCTGGCAAAGAACTGAAGTTCAGCAGCGGCAATCTCGATGGCCGGACCGGCATCTACAATGGCGGGAATCCGCCGACCATCAGCTTCTACAACGCCGACGGCGAAGAGGTGCTTCTGTGCCAGCGCGGTTCGTACAACAAGGGCGTGCGAAAACAATAAAGGCGAAGCCTTACTTTGAAGAAGCAAGGCTCCGCCTCGAAAGGATCGGTTCGCTAGAAGCCTAGCTGTTGCAGGCCTCTTTGAGCGCCTTGCCTGCGCGGAATTTCGGCACGCGTGAGGCAGGGATCTTCACCTCGGCGCCGGTGCGTGGATTGCGCCCGGTCGAGGCTTTGCGTTGCGCCACTTGGAAATTGCCGAAGCCGACGATGCGAACGGTATCGCCGCCGCGCAGAGCCTTCTCGATATTCTTGAAGGTTGCATCAACGGCCTTCTCGGCTGCGTCCTTCGACAGATCCAATTCCTTCGCCACATGGGCGACCAGCTCAGCTTTGTTCACGGGTCATCATCCTTTCGCTCGGGCCCCAATCGAGAGGGCATCGCCCTCGAGGCCGTTTGGGTACGCTGCGATTCACAAACAAGTCGTGTATGACTGGCGCAAAAAACGCGGAAAATCAACAAAAATGGTCCGACTCGGAGGGCCGAGCCGGACATCGAATTGAGGCAAATCCGGGGCGATGGCGCGGGTTTAGCCCCTAATGGGCCGTGACTCCCGCCGGAGTCTCGTCCTTCTTGGCCACCACCTGAGAGGTTTCGCTCACCTCTTCCCACACGATCGGCTGGGGCATACGGGTGAAGGCGATCTTCAAAACCTCCTCCATGCGCGAGACCGTACGGATGTCGAGCGCATTCTTAAGCTCGTTCGGTATCTCCGTGAGATCCTTGGCATTTTCGTCCGGGATGATCACCGTTTTGATGCCCGCCCTAAGCGCCGCAAGGAGCTTCTCCTTGAGCCCGCCGATGGGCAGAACCCGGCCACGGAGGGTGATCTCGCCAGTCATGGCGACCTCGCGCTTCACCGGGATTCCGGTCATCAGCGACACGATGGCGGTCACCATGGCGACGCCGGCCGAAGGGCCATCCTTAGGGGTTGCCCCCTCCGGGACGTGGACGTGGATGTCGCGCTTCTCGAAAAGCGGCGGCTCGATGCCGAAATCCACGGCCCTTGACCGCACATAAGCGTTGGCCGCCTGGATCAATTCCTTCATCACGTCACGCAGATTGCCGGTCACGGTCATCTTGCCCTTGCCAGGCATCATCACGCCTTCGACGGTGAGAAGCTCGCCGCCGACCTCGGTCCAGGCAAGGCCGGTGACCACACCGACCTGGTCCTCGAGCTCGGCCTCGCCGTAGCGGTATTTCTGCACGCCGAGATAGTCCTCGAGGTTCTTGAGCGTGACCTTGATCGACTTCTTCTTGCTGGTGAGGAGCTCCTTCACCGATTTCCGGGCAAGCTTGGCGATCTCGCGCTCGAGATTGCGCACGCCGGCCTCCCGCGTGTAGCGGCGGATAATCTCCTTGAGGGCGTCATCCTCGAGGCTCCACTCCTCCGCCTCGAGCCCATGTGCTTTGGTCATGGCCGGGATCAGGTGGCGGCGCGCGATCTGCGTCTTCTCGTCCTCGGTGTAACCTGCAATGCGGATGATCTCCATGCGGTCCATGAGGGCGGGAGGAATGTTGAGCGTGTTCGCCGTGGTGACGAACATCACGTTCGAGAGGTCGTAATCCACCTCGAGATAATGGTCGTTGAAGGTGTGGTTCTGCTCGGGGTCCAGCACCTCGAGCAAGGCAGACGCCGGGTCGCCGCGGAAATCGGCGCCCATCTTGTCGACCTCGTCGAGCAGGAAGAGCGGGTTGATCTTCTTCGCCTTCCGCATCGACTGGATCACCTTGCCCGGCATCGAGCCGATATAGGTGCGGCGGTGACCCCTGATCTCGGCCTCATCGCGCACCCCACCCAGGCTCATGCGCACGAACTCGCGGCCAGTGGCGCGCGCGATCGACTTGCCGAGCGAGGTCTTGCCGACGCCGGGAGGGCCGACCAGGCAAAGGATCGGGCCCTTGAGCTGGTTGGTCCGGTTCTGCACTGCGAGATATTCGACGATGCGGTCCTTGACCTTCTCCAGACCGTAGTGATCCTGGTCGAGGATCACCTGAGCTTCGTCGAGGTCGCGCTTGATCTTGCCCTTGACGCCCCACGGGATGGTCAACAGCCAGTCGAGATAGTTGCGCACGACCGTGGCCTCGGCCGACATCGGGCTCATCTGGCGAAGCTTCTTCAGCTCGCCGAGCGCCTTCTCGCGGGCCTCGCGGGAAAGCTTGGTCTTCTCGATCTTCTGCTCGATCTCGGCGAGGTCGTCGCGGCCTTCCTCGCTGTCGCCGAGCTCCTTCTGGATCGCCTTCATCTGCTCGTTCAGGTAGTACTCGCGCTGCGTCTTCTCCATCTGACGCTTCACGCGGCTCCTGATCTTGCGCTCGACCTGAAGCACGGAGATCTCGCTCTCCATCAGGGTGAAGACGCGCTCCAGCCGCTCGGAGACCGAGGTGATCTCGAGGATCTGCTGCTTCTCGGCGATCTTGATCGCGAGGTGCGAGGCGATGGTGTCGGAGAGCTTGGAATAATCCTCGATCTGGCTCGCGGTGCCGAGCACCTCGGGCGAGATCTTCTTGTTCAGCTTCACATAGCTCTCGAACTGGGAGACGACCGAGCGGGCAAGCGCCTCGATCTCGTCCTCGGCGCCAATGCTTTCCGGGACGCGCTCGATCTCAGCCTCGAAATAGCTCTCGTTCTCGGTATAGCGCTTGATGGACGCTCGGCGCGTGCCCTCGACCAGCACCTTCACCGTGCCGTCGGGAAGCTTCAAGAGCTGGAGCACGGAGGCGAGCGTGCCCATCCGGTAGATGCCGTCGGCGGCCGGCTCGTCGTCGGAGGCGTTCTTCTGGGCGACGAGCAGGATCTGCTTGTCGGACCGCATCACCTCTTCGAGCGCTGCGATCGACTTCTCGCGTCCCACGAAGAGCGGCACGATCATATAGGGGAAGACGACAATGTCGCGGAGCGGCAGGACCGGATAGAGCTCCGGGGCACCCTCTTTCGTCGTGGACGGCTTGGTTTCGGTCATGGCAGTTCCGTCGCTTTCTTGCTAGGCGGAACCGTCGAGGCATTCCGCCGTGGTCTCTATCAAATCCCCTCCCCCAAGGGCCAGTTCTTGCCTCCACAGACTTTACGGTAAACGAGTCTACCGGCCCTGTGGCAAAATTACCCGCCAGTCAGCGTAGGTGGCAACCGGCGCACATGCCGTCAAGTGGCCGCCGCCTCAGACTTCTGGCCATTCTGAGCTGGATTCGCCCCCTCCTACAAGCAGGAATGGGGCCAATTCACTCTTAAGCGCTCGTTCCGAGCTCTTCGTGCCGGTCGGAGTAAATGCGCAACGGCCGTGCCTTGCCTTCGACCACCTCGGAAGAGATCACCACCTCCTCTACGCCGCGGAGCGATGGCAGCTCGAACATGGTGTCGAGCAGGATGCCCTCCATGATCGAGCGGAGCCCGCGGGCGCCGGTCTTGCGGTCGATCGCCTTCTTGGCGATGGTGCGCATCGCCTCGTCGGCGAAGGTGAGCTGCACGTCCTCCATCTCGAACAGCCGCTGATACTGCCTGACCAAGGCATTCTTGGGCTCGGTCAGGATGCGCATCAGCGCCTCCTCGTCGAGGTCGTCGAGGGTGGCGATGACCGGAACGCGGCCGATGAACTCAGGGATCAGGCCGAATTTGAGCAGATCCTCGGGCTCCACCCCCTTGAGGATGTCGCCGGTCCGGCGATCGTCTGCGGCCTCAACCTTGGCGCCGAAGCCGATCGAGGTCGACCGGCCGCGCGCCGCGATGATCTTCTCAAGCCCGGCGAAGGCACCGCCGCAGACGAACAAGATGTTGGTCGTGTCGACCTGGAGGAACTCCTGCTGCGGATGCTTGCGGCCTCCTTGCGGTGGCACCGAAGCGATCGTCCCTTCCATGATCTTGAGCAGGGCCTGCTGCACGCCCTCGCCCGACACGTCGCGGGTAATTGATGGATTGTCGGATTTCCGACTAATTTTGTCGACCTCGTCGATGTAGACGATGCCACGCTGCGCGCGCTCGACATTGTAGTCGGCGGCCTGAAGCAGCTTGAGGATGATGTTCTCGACGTCCTCGCCGACATAGCCCGCCTCGGTCAACGTGGTGGCGTCGGCCATGGTGAAGGGCACGTCGAGGATGCGCGCGAGCGTCTGGGCGAGCAGCGTCTTGCCGCAGCCCGTCGGCCCGATCAGCAGGATGTTCGACTTGGCGAGCTCGACGTCAGAGTTCTTGCTCGAATGGTTGAGCCGCTTGTAATGGTTGTGCACGGCCACCGAGAGAACGCGCTTGGCGTAATCCTGGCCGATCACGTAATCGTCGAGGACGGCGCAAATCTCCATCGGCGTGGGCACGCCGTCGCGCGACTTCACCAGCGAGGATTTGTTCTCCTCGCGGATGATGTCCATGCAGAGCTCGACGCATTCATCGCAGATGAACACCGTTGGCCCGGCGATAAGCTTGCGCACCTCGTGCTGGCTCTTGCCGCAGAAAGAGCAGTAGAGGGTGTTTTTGGAGTCGGCTCCGCTCACCTTGCTCATTCGTTCATCCAGTTCTTCTTCGTCATTACAGCGCGCGTAGCGGAAATCCGCCCTTGCGCTAGCCTTCTTGTTTGCCGCCTCGCGAAGTGTGAGCCCCCTCCATTCGGGAGAGGCCGCCCGAAGTGCAATCTCAGCATGCTAGGGCAGCACTGATCAAGGATTGATTAAATCCTGACGTCCCCACGCAGGCCACAATCCCCAGGAGGCGAGCCCATGCAGGCTTCCTGCCTTATGCCAACGCAACCGCCCAACTTGCCCGCAAATCCCCGGTTAGCCCTAACGGGCGTCCGGTGCTTTAGGTTGCGCCGCCGGCCCTGCGCACTAGGTTACCGGCGTAAGCTTCTCTACCTTTTCTTCCAGCGGGTGGCGCTTGGTGATCACCTCGTCGATGAGGCCGAACACCCGCGCATCCTCCGCCGACATGAAATAGTCGCGGTCGAGCGTCCGCTCGATGGTCTCATAGTCCTGCCCGGTGCAGCGGACATAGATGTCGTTCAGCCGGCGCTTCATCTTGATGATGTCCTCGGCATGACGCTCGATGTCGCTCGCCTGGCCCTGGAAGCCGCCGGAGGGCTGATGCAGCATGATGCGCGCGTTGGGGAGCGCGTAGCGCATGCCCTTCTCGCCGGCGCAGAGCAGAAGCGAGCCCATCGATGCCGCCTGGCCGATGCAGAGCGTGGCGACCGGGGGCCTGATGAACTGCATGGTGTCGTAGATCGCCATGCCGGAGGTGACCACCCCTCCGGGCGAGTTGATATACATGGAGATCTCTTTCTTCGGGTTCTCGGCCTCGAGGAAGAGGAGCTGTGCCGTGATCAGAGAGGCGACATAGTCCTCGATCGGGCCGGTGACGAAGATGATGCGCTCCTTGAGCAGGCGCGAATAGATGTCGTAGGCGCGCTCGCCGCGGTTGGTCTGCTCGACCACCATGGGAACGAGCGTGTTCATGTAGATTTCGGCCGGACTTTTCATCTTATTGGTTCCACGGGTTGAACGGCGTCTCTTCGGGTTGGCGTTTATGAGCGCGCGAGAGAAACGCGATTCTCTGAACGTTAGCCTCCTACATATGGGGTCGATGGCGCAAGCGGAAGAGGCAGATGCCGCTCCCCGTCTGCCAACCTCTATTTATGTTTATGTCCATGGCCGTGGTCATGATCATGGTGGTGGTGGCCGTGATCATGATCGTGGTCGTGATGATCATGGCCGTGGTGATGGTCGTGGTCCTCGTCGGGGTCGGCGTAAAGCTCCTCCACGCTCACCGGCTTCTCGGTGATCTTGGCGAGCTCGAGGATGTAGTCGATCACCTTGTCCTCGAAGATCGGCGCGCGGAGCTCTGCCAGGAGCTCGGGGTTGTTGCGGTAATAGTCGTAGACCTTGCGCTCCTGGCCCGGAAACTGCCTGACGCGCTCGAGCAGAGCGCGGCTCACCTCGTCGTCCGTGACCGAGATCTGATTGTGCGATCCGACCTCAGAGAGCACGAGGCCGAGCCTTACGCGCCGCGCGGCGATGTCGTTATAGTCGGCCTTCGCCTTCTCCTCGGTCGTGCCTTCGTCGGCGAAGCTCCGCTTGGTGCGCTCGAGATCGCTCATCACCTGATGCCAGATCGCCTTGAACTCGTTGTCGACCAGGGTGGGGGGCAGATCGAAGGAATGGCCCTCGTTCAGCGCGTCAAGTAGAGCCCGCTTCAGCTTGAGGCGTGAAGCTTGAGCGCGGTCCTGCTCGAGGCGCTTCTTGACCGTGTCGCGGAGCGCCTCGACGGTCTCGACGCCGAGTCCCTTGGCGAAATCCTCATCGAGCGGCGGGGTCTCTGGGCTCGCCACCTCCTTGACTTTGACCTCGAACTTCGCCGTCTTGCCGGCGAGCGTTGCTTCCTGGTACTCGGCCGGAAAGGTCGCCTCGACCTCGCGCTCCTCGCCCGCCTTGGCGCCTATGAGGCCTTCTTCGAAGCCGGGGATGAAATTGCCGCTGCCGAGCAGGATGGGAGCATCCTCGGTCGAGCCACCAGGGAAGGCTTCGCCGTCGATCTTGCCCACGAAGTCGATGATCAGGCGGTCGCCTTTCTCGGACGCCCCCTCTTTCGGCTTATAGCGGAGGTTGGCGGCGCGGAGCCGGTCGATCGCCTTGCCAATATCCTCATCGGTCACTGCTGCGACCGGCTTCTCGAGCGCGATCTTGCCGAAATCCATCGTCTCGATCTTGGGCATTACCTCGAAGGACAGCGTGTAGGCGAGGTCGCTCGTGCCGGAGAAGATCTTGTCGATCTCGGCCTCGTCCTCGGGGAGCACGACCGTCGGCTGGAAGGCTGGGCGCTCGTCGCGCTGGGAGATGGCCTCGCGGCTCGTCTCGGCAACGGCCTGCTGCACCACCTCGGCCATCACCGAGCGGCCATAGACCTTGCGCAGATGCTCTTTCGGGACGCGGCCGGGGCGAAAACCCTTGAGCCGCGCGCGACCCTTTAGCTCATCGAGGCGTGCCGACAGACGGCGCTCGAGCTCCTCGGCGCCGATGACCACTTTCAATTTGCGGCGCAAGCCTTCCGCATTCGTTTCCGTGACGTTCATGCCGTTTCAGTCCACCATGTGTTCAGCGCCGCTCGCGACGCTTCAAGTTTGCTTCAAGCCATCCCAACGAAAGTTGGCCCAACGAGAGGTCGGTTGGTTGGTGCGGGCGGAGGGAGTTGAACCCCCACGGCCGAAGCCACCAGAACCTAAATCTGGCGTGTCTACCAGTTTCACCACGCCCGCTTAAAGATCGCGTGCGCCGGACGCGCAGGCCTTCGACCCTTGGCGTCTATATCACAGCGGATTCCTCGGCTGCTAGCCCAACCGGTTCCTCGCGAGGCCAGGCGGTTAACCCCCTCTACTGTCTCGTGCGCCTCTCGTCTATGATGCGCGCCCACCGATCCTGGCAAGCGCCAACGTTCCCGAAGAGCCTAGCGATGCCCGCCCTGCCCTCCCTCCTGCGCGTGCTTGCCGTGCTCGCCGTCGTTACTCCGCCCTTTGCCGCGTCAGGCGCCGAGGAGGACCTCTCTCAGGTCGGCGTCGTCAAGAAGGTCGAGAACGAGGCCTCGATCGCCGTCGCCTCAGCGGCAAGGCCCGCCTTCGTCGGCACCCCCGTGCATCTGAAGGATGAGCTTCGCACCGGCGCGAACGGCCGCATGCTGGTCATCTTCCGCGACGATACCGAGCTCACGCTCGGCGAGAAGGCGAGCGTCGTGATCGACCGCTATGTCTACGATCCCGACAAGGGGACGGGAGAGACTGCGCTCCAGACGACCAAGGGCGCCTTCCGCTTCGTCACGGGCCGCATCAAGGAGCTCGAGAAGAAGTCGATCACCGTCTCGACCGCCTTCGCCAATATCGCCGTGCGCGGCACCGAGTTCTGGGGCGGACCAATCGATGCGAAATATGGAGTGCTGCTCCTCGAAGGAGAAGTCACCATCTCGAACCAGGCGGGGAGTGTGACACTGTCAAAGAAGGGTGAGGCAACCAACCTCGCCTCGCCGGCCGATCCGCCGGGCGCGCCTTCGATCTGGCCCGAGTCCAAGATCGCGCGCGCCGTCGAGACGGTGACGTTGCATTAGTTCTGGGGAGGATTTCGCTGATGAAACGAGCCGGTATCGTCTTGGCGCTTCTGATCATCGCCATCGGCGCCTGGATCGACTGGACCTACCATTCGATACGCACCGAGATCTCGGAGATCGGCGCCGGGCTCCCGTCGGAAGAGCAGCTCAACGCGATGTCCCCCGACCAGCTCGCCGGCATCAGGTCCAATCTCGTCACGGGCTGCGGCAGGGCCGATGAGCTCAAGTCCAATCTCATCGTGAGATATTTTCGTGGCAAACAGCTCAAGACCCTCTCCGACCGCTGCGAGCTGATCAAGGCAAGGCTCGGCTCGGTCGAAGGTCCTTGATCAGCGCGCCGGGCCGCTGATTTGCACGAAAGGAAGGCAACGACGCCTCGTGCCGGCCCGCATCGGGGCAAAAATGCATCGATTTCGCGCAAAGACGGCGCTTCCCTTGGCTTGCGGCCTTTGCCAGGGCTCATTAGGTTGCCCCTCGAATCGAAACAAGGTCGAATTTCCAGGTGTCCACCCGCAACGGTATCATCGAGGCGATCGGCAATACTCCGCTGATCAAGCTCAAGCGCGCGTCCGAGGAGACCGGCTGCCTGATCCTCGGCAAGGCTGAGTTCATGAATCCCGGCCAGTCGGTGAAGGACCGCGCCGCGCTCTTCATCATCCGCGATGCGCTGAACTCTGGCAGGCTTCAGCCGGGAGGCACCGTGGTCGAGGGCACAGCCGGCAATACCGGCATCGGGCTTGCGCTTGTCGGCAATGCGCTGGGCTTGAAGACCGTCATCGTCATCCCCGAGACGCAGTCCGACGAGAAGAAGCAAATGCTCCGACTCGCGGGTGCCGAGCTAATCGAGGTGCCCGCCGTCCCCTACAAGGACCCCAACAACTACGTAAAATATTCCGGCCGTCTCGCCGAGGAGCTCAATCGCTCCGAGCCGAATGGCGCCGTTTGGGCCAATCAGTTCGACAATGTCGCCAACCGCCAGGGCCATTTCGAGACCACGGCGCAGGAGATCTGGACGGAGCTCGAGGGCAACGTCGATGGCTTCGTCTGCGCGGTCGGCACCGGCGGCACGCTCGCCGGCGTCTCCATGGGTCTGAAGGAGCACAACCCCGACATCGTCATCGGGCTCGCGGATCCAAACGGCGCCGCGCTCTACAATTTCTACAAGCACGGCGTGCTCAAGGCCGAAGGAAGCTCGATTACCGAAGGCATCGGCCAGGGCCGCATCACCGCCAATCTCGAAGGCGCCAAGATCGACGAGGCCTATCAAATTCCCGATAAGGAAGCGCTCCCCATCATTTTCGATCTCTTGAGCGAGGAAGGGCTTTGCCTCGGCGGATCGAGCGGGATCAACGTGGCGGGAGCCATTAGGCTCGCCAAGGAGATGGGCCCCGGCCACACCATCGTCACGGTGCTTTGCGATTACGGCACGCGCTACCAAAGCAGGCTATTCAACCCCAAATTTCTGCGTGAGAAGGGACTTCCCGTTCCGCACTGGCTCGACCAAGGGCAGGCGGCGGTGCCTAAAGTGTTCGTTTAGAAGAGGTGGGATTTGTCGAAGACGCAGACATCGCTGATTGAGACCGAAGAGCTCGTCCGCGAGCTTGACGCGCCCGATTTGGTCATCCTCGATGCCTCCTGGCACATGCCGAGCGAAGGCCGCGACGCGCATGCCGAATATCTGGCCGAGCATATTCCCGGCGCGCTCTTCTTCGACATCGACGAGATCGCCGACACCAAGAGCGCCCTTCCCCATATGCTGCCGCCGCCCGAGAAATTCTCTTCGCGCATGCGCAGCATGGGCATCGGCGACGGCTCGCGCATCGTGGTCTACGATTCGACCGGGCTGTTCAGCGCGGCCCGCGTATGGTGGACGTTCCGCGTGATGGGGGTGCAGGATGTGAGCGTGCTGAATGGCGGCCTGCCGAAATGGAAGCGCGAGGGGCGCCCGCTCGAGAGCGGAGAGCCGGCGGTCCGCACGCCGCGTCACTTCACGGCGCGGCGTAACGCCGATCTCGTGCGCGACCTCTCAGACATGAAGGCGCTGATCAAGGACCGTTCGGCCGAGATCGTCGACGCCCGCGCGGCTGAGCGTTTCGCCGGCAAGGCGCCCGAGCCTCGGCCTGGGCTTCGCTCGGGCCATATCCCCGGCGCGCATAATCTTCCTTATGCCAAGCTGATCGCCAAGGACGGAACGCTGAGGCCCGCGCCGGAGGTCGAACGGCTGTTCGAGCAAGCTGGCGTCGATCTCAATAAGCCGGTGGTGACGAGCTGCGGCTCCGGCATCACCGCAAGCGTGCTCGCGCTCGCCCTTTCCGAGATCGGGCACCGGCGGACGTCGGTTTATGACGGCTCCTGGTCCGAGTGGGGAGCCGACCAAAGTCTTCCAATCGAGACGAGCTAGGGGCTCTCGCGCGAGCGCGGTCCCCTCGCCTCGTTCAGGCCGATGAGCAAACGAACCGGGAAGCAGAAAGCGGAGACGAGGCTCGCGCACGCGGGCCGTGAGCCTTCGCGCTTCCACGGCTTCGTCAATACGCCGATCTATCGCGGCTCGACGGTGCTCTTCCCCACCCTCGCGAGCCTTGAATCGAATGCGCAGGACTTCACCTATGGCAGGCTCGGCACGCCGACGGTGAAGGCTCTCGAGGAGGCGATCGCCGAGCTCGAAGGGGGCGCGCGCACGCTCCTTGCGCCCTCCGGACTTTCGGCCATCGCCACCGCGCTCCTTGCTTTCGTCGTGGCGGGCGACGAGGTGCTCGTCTCGGACAGCGTCTACCGGCCGACGCGCCGCTTCTGCGATCACGTGCTGAAGCGGCTCGGCGTCAAGACCACCTTTTACGACCCTCTGATCGGCGCCGGGATCAAGAAACTGCTCGGCGACAAGACCAAGGTCGTGTTCGCCGAGTCGCCCGGCTCGCAGACCTTCGAGGTCCAGGACATCCCGGCAATCGCCAAAGCCGCGCACGAGGCTGGCGCCGTCCTCATCATGGACAACACCTGGGCGACGCCGCTCTACTTCGCGCCGTTCAGGCATGGCGTGGACGTCTCGATCCAAGCCGCCACCAAATACATTGTCGGCCATGCCGACGCGATGCTGGGCGCCATCACCGCGAGCGAGAAGACCGCGCGCGCGGTCGAGAAGACCTATGAGGATCTCGGCCTCTGCCCCGGACCCGAGGATGCGTATCTCGGCTTGCGGGGTCTTCGCACTTTGGGCGTCAGGCTTGCGCGCCATCAGCAATCCGCGCTCGAGCTAGCGCGCTGGCTCAAGGCGCGGCCCGAGGTCGACCGCGTCCTGCATCCAGGGCTTCCGTCGGATCCCGGCCATGCTCTCTGGGCCCGCGACTTCACCGGCGCCTCTGGCCTGTTTGCATTCATTCTGAAGCCGACCTCTCATGCGGCGCTTGCCGCCATGCTCGACGGCCTCAGCCTGTTCGGCATGGGTTATTCCTGGGGCGGCTTCGAGAGTCTGATCCTGCCGTTCGATCCGCGCGACTATCGCACTGCGACCACTTGGGCTGCTGCGGGCCCCGCGATCCGCCTCCATGTCGGCCTCGAGGACGTCGAGGACCTGAAGGCCGATCTCGAGGCCGGCTTCGCGCGGCTTGCCGCTCACCGCTAGCGGCCGCAAAGGGAGACTGAAATCATGGATCTGAAGCTGCGCGGCAAGCGGGCTCTTGTCACGGGATCGACCGCCGGCATCGGCTTTGCCATCGCCCGGGGGCTCGCACGCGAGCGCGCCGAGGTCATCATCAACGGGCGGAGCGAAGAGAAGGTCGCTGAGGCGGTCAGGCGCATTACCTCCGAGATGGGGTCGAGCGCCACCGGCATCGCCGCCGATCTCTCGAGCGCGGAAGGGGTCAACCGCCTGCTCGAGCGCGCCGGCCGCGTCGATATCCTCATCAACAATGTCGGTATCTTCGAGCCTGTCCCCTTCCTCGAAATCTCGGACCAGGACTGGTTCCGCTTCTTTGAGCTCAACGTGATGAGCGGGGTGAGGCTTGCCCGCGCGCTGATCCCGTCGATGCTTCGGCGGAATTGGGGCCGCATCATCTTCATCTCGAGCGAATCCGGCGTGCAGATTCCGGCCGAGATGGTGCATTACGGGGTCACGAAGACCGCCCAGCTCGCGCTCTCGCGCGGCATCGCCGAGAGCGTCGCCCGCTCGGGTGTGACAGTGAACGCGGTGCTGCCAGGTCCGACACGCTCAGATGGGGTGGTCGACTTCCTCGCCAAGGTCGCGGCCGAGCACAAAGCCGAGCAGGCCGAAGTCGAGGCCGAGTTCCTGCGCACGATGCGCCCCTCATCGATCATCCGCCGCTTCGCCGAGCCTGACGAGGTCGCCAATCTCGTGGTGTTCCTCGCCGGCGAAGGCTCCTCGGCGATCACCGGCGCCGCGCTCAGGGTCGACGGCGGCGTGGTGCGCAGCATCATCTAGGCACGGCGGTCTCAAGCGGCCGCGATGAGGCCGCCACCTAAAGCACAGAGGATGACCACGGCCCAAGGCGGCGCCTGCCAGACGAAGAGCAAGAGGAAGGCCGCGAGGGCAAGCGCGAAGTCCCATGCGTTGGTGATGCCGACCGTCCAGACGGGATCGTAGAAGGCGGCGATGAGCAAACCGACCACAGCGGCATTGATGCCACCAAGTGCCGCGCGCGCGCCTGAGCGCCGGCGCAAATTCTCGCAGAACGGAAGCGCGCCGATGACGAGCAAGAAGATCGCGACGAGACAGATAAGCGCGCCCTGCCAGCCGTTTGGAGACGGTCCCATCGCCGCGCCGAGATAGGCGGCGAAGGTGAAGAGCGGCCCGGGCACAGCCTGGGCGGCGCCATAGCCCGCAAGGAATGCGTCGTTGCTGACCAGCCTTGCGGAACTACGGCGGCCTGAAGCAGCGGCAAAACGACGTGCCCGCCGCCGAACACGAGAGAGCCCGCGCGGTAGAACACGTCGATGAGCTTGAGGGTCTGAGACGGGACCGCTGCCGCAAGCAGCGGAAGACGGCCAGAAGTGCGAAGGAGAGCACGAGCAGGATGGTGCCCGTGCACCGCCTTACTGTGAGCGGCAGCGCGTCGTCGCCCGGAGGTGCCTCGGCGGGCAGCAGCAATGCGCCAGCGACCCCGCCGAGGACGATCACCGACACCTGGACGAAGGCTGAAGGCGCCGTGAGCATGGCGACCGCGGCGAGTGCTGCGATCGTGGCGCGCTCTCGGTCAGGCGTCAGCGTCTGCATCATGCCGAGAACGGCGACCGCCACTACGGCGACGGCGGCGACCTTCAGCCCGTGCAGCCAGCCGCTCCCCGCCGCATCGCCGAGCCATGTCGTGCCGTAAGCGAATAGCACCATGGCGATCGCTGACGGCGCGGTGAACCCAAGCCATGCCGCGAGCGCGCCTCTATAGCCCGCGCGCGAGAGCCCGATGGCGATACCGACCTGGCTCGAGGCAGGCCCGGGCAGAAATTGGCAGAGCGCCACGAGGTCGGCATAGGAACGGTCGTCGAGCCACCCTCGTTTGACGACGAAAGCCTCGCGGAAATAGCCGAGATGGGCGATGGGCCCGCCGAACGACGTGAGCCCGAGCTTGAGGAAGGCCAGGAAGACTTCGAGTGGGCCCCCGTGCTTGTTTGCAGGAGGCTTCGGCGAGGACGTCCGAGCGATCAGACTTTCTTCCGGCGACATCCGTCTTGCCCGGTAGGCGCCTGCTTAGTCGAGCCGGTAGGCGACGAGCGAATTGTCGAGCATCATCGGGATGAGCACGATCTTCTTATCGGGGAGATAGGTAAGGTCGGCGCTGCCCTGGTTGAGATCGATCAGGCGCTCGGCCTTGCCCTTGGCATCGACCCGATAGAGCGCGCCGGCCGCCCAATCGGTCACGAGATAGACGCCGGGCTGAAGCAGTTCGAGGCCGTCGAGATTGCCGATCGGCTGGCCGTTGCCGATCGGGCTCACGGACTGATCCTTGAGCGAAATCTGCGACAGACCCGCGAGCTCCTGCTTCTGACCGACGCTCGGGATTCTGCCGAGCGAGGCGACGATCAGCGTGTCGCCCTGCACCAATAGCCCATTAGGTCCATTCAGCTTGTCGTTAGCGAGCCAGGGCTCGAAGCTTCCGTCCTTCAGCCGCCAGATGGTGTTGGTCGGCGTGTCGGAGACGTAGACCGTGCCGTCCGCGTCGACCGCGACATCGTTGAGGAAGGTCGCACCGTTGGCGGGATAGCGCTTGATGATCTCGCCGGAGGCGGCGTTGATCTCGACGAGCTGGTCGACATCGGCCACGTAAAGCGTGCGGTCGTGAAGGGCGAGACCGGTCGGCGCATCGAGGCCCTTGACCCATTGCCGCGTCAGGACCTTGCCGTCGCCGCTCAGCTTGGCGATGAAGCCGTTGCCGTCCTTCTGCATCACGGCGCCGACGATGTTGCTGACATAGATGGCGCCGGTCGCGGGATCGACCACGACCAATTCAGGCTGGGCCAGCCCCTTTGTTTCCCACAGGAGCTTGGGAGCGGCCTCGGCCTCGGTGCAAACGACGATCAGCGAGGCGATCAGTAAGACGAGAGAGCGCATGGGCATCTCGGCGCGAGGGAAGTGGCGGTCCCGGAAGGATTCGAACCTTCAACCCTCTGCTTAGAAGGCAGATGCTCTATCCCTTGAGCTACGGGACCGATTGACTAGCGCGACTATAGCCGAAACTCGTGTCAGTGCGTCCAGCGGTCGAGGCGGCCGAACTTGAAATTCTCGGCATAGGACTTCGGTCTCACCTCGGTCTCCTGCGGCTCCTCGAGACGAAACGCGATCCCCTCGCGTGTCGCGTAGGCGATCGCCTCCTCCTTGCTCGCGAAGTACATCCGCACTTGCGGCTTGGTGTCGGCGGAGCTGGTCCAGCCCATCAAGGGCTCGATGGTGCGCGGCTCGTCGGGCACGAATTCAAGCACCCATTCGCGGGTGAGCGCCCTGCCCTGCTGCATCGCGGTCTTGGCGGGCTTATAAATGCGGGCGGCCATGAGCTCCTCTTGGTAAGCCTTCGGGCGGTGGTCGGGGCAGCAAGATTCGAACTTGCGACCCCCTGCTCCCAAAGCAGGTGCGCTACCAGACTGCGCTATGCCCCGATTGCGACCGATGGCTTGGCTGCTCAGGACGCCGAGCAACCCTTGGCGACATACATAATTCGCCGGGCCGCAATAGGCTAGCCTCTCTCCTTCACCAAAGAGCTAATGAAACCAAAGCCTCGTCATTGCCGGGCTTGACCCGGCAATCCATTCCACTTGAGGAGCGGTCACGGCATGGATGCCCGGATCAAGTCCGGGCATGACAGGTCTGGCTCTTGAGAGGCGCTGGCGGTCATTACCTCTTGGCGAGGCCTGGATAGATGACCTTGTCGCCGCGCTTCAGCCCGATCTTATCGGCCTCGCCGCCGTTCAGCTCCAGCACCGCCACCACGTCGCCGTCGGAAGGGATGAGAGTCTCCGAGAAGGGCTCGGCATTCGAACTCGATGCGATGCACGCGCGCATCGGCGGAGATGAACACCATGTCGAGAGGGATCAGCGTGTTCCTCATCCACATCGTGGCCGGCTGCGGCGGATCGTAGATGAACAGCATTCCGCCATTCTCAGGCAGCGAGCGGCGGAACATCAGCCCGAGCGCGCGCTCCTGATCGGTGACCATCACCTCGATGTTGAAGCTGTGGTCTCCGCTCGCGGTCTTGAGCACGAGCGTGCCGGTACCGGCGGCGATGCTCGGCGCCGGAGGGGCGAGCATCGTAAACGCAAGCATGAGCGCAGCGGCGACATTCCGGCTTGGCGTGAAAAGATCGGCGAAGGTCAGTGGGAGGACGGTCCTTGCGCGCCGTCTGGCTTCAGCTCCGCGGCCATCAGGCCCTTCGGTCCCCTGCCATAGCGCACCAGCACCGATTGGCCCGGTCTGAGCTCGGTGAAACCGCAGCGCCTGAGCGTCTCCATATGCACGAAGATGTCGAGCGTCTGCGTGCCGCGGGTCAGAAAACCGAATCCGCGCAAACGGTTGAACCATTTCACAATCGCCCGCTCCCAGTCGCTCTCCGGCTCGACAACGACGTGGGTCCGCTGCGGCAATTGCGAGGGGTGCACCGCCGTCGAATCGTCCATCTCGCGAATGCGGAAGGCTTGCAAGCCTTTCGGCCGGCGCAGCACCTCGCACACCACGCGCGCACCCTCGTAGGCTGTCTGGAAGCCATCGCGGCGCAGGCACGTCACGTGCAGGAGAACGTCGGGAAGATCTTCGTCCGGAACTATGAAGCCGTAACCCTTTGACGCATCGAACCACTTGATCGATCCTGACACTTCGAAGACATCAACTGTGGCTTCCTCGTCGCGTTGGGTATGGCCCTCTATACGTGGCGGTTCTTTCGCCCCCATGCCGCATTCCCCCGCTAAACTTTCACACAGCCGACCGACGCCCCACAACGAATCGGCTGCAGACACTCTTTTGCGAACATAGCATCGCCGTTACGCGGGGCCACAGGAATTTTCCAAAGCATTGTGCCTTCTCCACAATTCGGGCGCGACTTCGCGGCGTGTCCGCAAGCGTGCATGCAAGCGCCTGATCGGTAAGCAAATCTTCCGACACGCGACCGGAGCGCGTAGCGTGCGCGAAATTTTCCGCGTGATCTGCGTTGCGACAGCGCAAATGTTTCTGGCGACGAGAGAAATTTCCCTGCGGAGAAGCGCGGAAGCGCTCTGTGGACCGCTTGCAACAATGTTGGTGCAATCGGCAGCGTCTTTTGTTGAAAAGATGAGCGACCGTGACGCGCTTGCCACACACGGACCCCGCGCGCTAAGTGAGCTTCGCCTCAAGCGGCCGTGCAAGGAGACAAGCGATGAAGTACCTGCACACCATGGTGCGCGTATCGGACGTGGAGAAGTCGCTCGACTTCTATTGCAACAAGCTCGGGTTGAAAGAGGTAAGGCGCATGGAGAGTCCACAAGGACGCTTCACGCTGTTCTATCTCGCGGCTCCGGGCGATGAGGACGCGCAAGTCGAGCTCACTTATAATTGGGATCCCGAGGCCTATGGCGAGGGGCGCAATTTCGGCCACCTCGCTTATGAGGTCGACGACATCTATGCAACCTGCGATCGGCTGATGAAGAACGGTGTCACCATCAATCGCCCGCCGCGCGACGGCTACATGGCCTTCGTCCGCTCTCCCGACAATATCTCGATCGAGCTGTTGCAGAAGGGCGGGCCTAAGCCGAAGCAGGAGCCCTGGGCCTCGATGCCGAACACCGGCAAGTGGTAACCGCTGGTACCCCCTAGGGGAATTGAACCCCTGTTTTCAGGTTGAAAACCTGACGTCCTGACCATTAGACGAAGGGGGCGTACCGGGTCGAGCCTGCTGATATAGAAAGCTTTGCCGAGCCCCGCAAGAATGCGCGGCAAGCGCTCGCTTAGTCGCTTGGCGAAGCGGCGTCCTCGATTAAGAGCTCGACGCTTTCGCGCCCCTGCCAGCTCGCCCGGCGCAGATGACCTGCGACATGTAGCACCTGCCCCTCGCCCTTCGAGAGAAGCTGTTCGAGCTCGGTGCCGGCGACGCGGAAGGCGCACGCCTCGAGGCGGCCGCCGTCGGCGGCGTGCAGCGTGCAGCGAATATGGGCGTCCTTGATGGCGCGCACGCGGCTCACGCGATGCGCCGGGAAGACGAAGCGGGGCTCGGGATGGCCTGAACCATAAGGGCCAGCACGATCGATCAGGTCCATGAGCTCGAAAGTGGCCCCGCGAGCCGAGAGCGCTCCGTCAAGGGAAAGCTGTCGAAACCTAGTTGCGCTCAGCACAGGCGCGGCGAGGCGATCGTGCAGGAATTTGACCAGAGCCTCCTGCTTCCGCCGCTCAAGCTTGAAGCCGGCCGCCATGGTGTGACCGCCGCCCTTGATGAGGAGTCCTTGATGAACCGCATCTCTGACCACGGTGCCGAGATCGACCGACGTAATCGAGCGCGCCGAGCCGGTCGCCATGCCGTCGGGCTCAAGCGCGGCAACGAAAGACGGCAGATGGAAACGATCGGTGATGCGGCTCGCGATCAGGCCGAGCAGGCCCTTGTGCCAGCCCTCTGCCCCGAGAAAGAGCAGAGGCGATTTGGGTGCGGCGGCGAGGGCGGCTTCCGCGCGGGCGAAGGCCTCCTCGAGCATGCGCTCCTCGATCGCCTTCCGCTCGGAGTTCAGCGCTTCGAGCCGCTCGGCGATGGTGCGCGCCTCGATGTCGTCGTCGGTGGCAAGCAGCTTCGCGCCGAGGCTTGAGGCGCCGACGCGTCCGCCAGCGTTGATGCGCGGGCCCAAGATGAAGCCGAGCGTGTAGGGGGTGGGTGCTGTGTCGATGCGCGCAACATCGGCGAGCGCGCGCAAGCCCGCATTGTGCCTGAGCCGTAGCACTTTGAGACCCTTGGCGACGAAGGCGCGGTTCGCCTCCTTGAGCGGCACCACGTCGCACACCGTGGCGAGCGCCACGAGATCAAGGAGGCCAAGCAGGTCGGGCTCGGCGCGATCGCGATAGAAGCCCTCGCGCCGGAGAACGCTCGTGGTCGCCACGAGGAACAGGAAAACGACCCCGGCCGCGGCCAGATGGCCTTGTCCGGAGAGGTCGTCGTGGCGGTTCGGATTGAGCGCGGCGAACGCGCGCGGGAGAGCCTCGTCCGCCTGGTGATGATCGATGACGATCACCTCGGCGCCTTCCGCGTTGGCAGCATCGATCGCCGAGCCGGCTGTCGTGCCGCAATCAAGGGTGAGAATCAGGCGCGCGCCTTCCTGCGCGAGCCCGCGCAGCGCATCCTCGCTCGGGCCGTATCCTTCGGTCAGCCGGTCGGGGATATAGGTCACGGCGCTCCGGCCGTGGGCGCGGAGGTAGCGCTCGATCAGAGCGACCGAGGCCGCCCCGTCGACATCGTAGTCGCCGAACGCCGCAATCTTCTCCCCTACCCTGATCGCGGCGGCAAAGCGCGTGGCAGCGCGCTCCATGTCCTGGAGGCGCGCCGGGTCCGGCAGGAGCGTGCGAAGCGATGGATCGAGATAGCGGGGAGCGGTCGCCGTCTCAGCGCCACGCGCGGCAAGCACGCGCCCCAACAGCTCGGGAAGCGCGTGGGCTTGGGCGATTGCGGTGGCGATGTGAGCGCGCGCGGGGTCGAGCCGCTCGACCCAGCGGTAGCCCCGCGCCGAGCGCTCGACGCCAAGGAGCGCCCGTGCGCCCTCCTCGACTGTCATATATTTCAGGGCTGCCGTCACGACAGGGGTCGCTTGCTTTCCGCTCGCTCGAAAAAGCGGAAGTGTAGCTGATTCGCACTGCCGCCCTGAGGCGTCAGTCGAACTTGCTGATGTCGGGATGCTCGGTCCTGATCCAGCGCACGGTGCGGGTCGAGGCGCGCATCACCACGCTATGGGTGAAGATGGCCTCCTTGGTGAAGCGCACACCTTCCAGTAGCGAGCCGTCGGTGATGCCGGTCGCGGCGAAGGAGAGGTCGCCGGTGATCATGTCACGTATGGAATATTTGCGGCCGAGATCGTGGATGCCAGCGGCACGGGCACGGGCGCGGTGCTGCTCGTTGGCAGCGATCAGGCGGCCTTGCATCTGTCCGCCGATGCAGGCGAGCGCTGCTGCGGCCAGCACGCCCTCAGGCGCACCGCCAACGCCCATATAGATGTCGATGCCGGTCTCAAGCGGCTCGGTCACATGGATGACGCCTGCGATATCGCCGTCGCTGATCAGTCGAAGCGCGGCTCCCGACGCCCTCACCTCCTCGATGAGCTTGGCGTGGCGCGGCCGGTCGAGGATGCAGACAGCGATCTCGCTGACTGGGACGCTCTTGGCAAGCGCGAGCGCCTTCAGATTGTCGGCCGGTACAGCGTCGAGGTCGACCAGGCCTTCGGGGAAGCCGGGGCCAATGGCGATCTTCTCCATATAGATCGGAGGCACCTTGAGGAGGCTGCCGCCTTCGGCAAGCGCCATCACCGAGAGCGCATTGGGAAGCGCCTTGGCGCAGAGCGTCGAGCCTTCGAGCGGGTCGACGGCGAGATCGACGCGGTGTCCTGAGGGTCCGCCGGCCCCCACCGTCTCGCCGATATAAAGAAGCGGAGTCTCGTTCTCCTCGCCTTCGCCCACCACCACCACGCCCTCAATCGGCAGGCGGGCGAGCTCGCGATACATGGAGGTGGCCGCGGCCTCGTCGGCGGCGACCTCGTTACCGCGACCGCGCCACAGCGCCGCGGCGACGGCGGACGCCTCGGTAACCCTGACAATGTCGAGTGCGAGCGCGCGATCGAGCTCGCTCTTGGCCGCGGACTTCAACACGTCCGTTCCTCCCTCCCCGCACGCGATCCTTGGCGCCGCATGTCGGGGTACACATTACTAACATATTCAATATCACAGTTTTTCGATGCGGATCATCTGCGGCTTTGCATCGACATGGCCGTCGCGCTCGATGCCGGCCAATGCCTTACGCATGGCGGCCTCGGTGGTTTGATGGGTGATCAGCACCACGCCGGCCGGCGCGCCCTTGTGCCGGCGGTTGATGCCGGGCAGTTCGGCGGGAGCCCGGCGTTGCACGATGCTCTCGAGCGAAATGCCTTGCTCGGCCATGCGGCTCGCGATCGCCGCAAATGCGCCGGTCCGGTCGTAAACCGAAAGCCTGATGTAATAACCGCCCTCGTGCGCACGCATCTGGGCCTTCTTGTAGGGCTTCAAGTCCTTGGCCGTGATGCCGAACGGCGGCAGGATGTTGCCGCGGGCGATGTCGATGAGATCGCTGGTCACGGCGGACGCCGTGGCCGGGCCGCCGGCGCCACGCCCGACCAGGACGACCTCGCCCACGAAATCGCCATCGACGGCGACACAGTTCAGCACGCCATCGACTTCGGCTATGGCCGTGTGCTTCGGCACCATAGTCGGGTGCACGCGCTGCTCGATGCCGCTTTCGGTCCTGAGCGCTACGCCCAGAAGCTTGATGCGATAGCCGAGATCGTCGGCCGCCTCGATATCGGCGGGGGTGATCGACTCGATCCCCTCGATGTAGACCGACTCGAAGCTCGTGCGCGTGCCGAAGGCTAGGCTCGTCAGCAGCGCCAGCTTGTGCGCCGTGTCGAAGCCGCCGATGTCGAAAGTCGGATCGGCCTCAGCATAGCCTTGCGCCTGCGCTTCCTTTAGCACGTCGCCGAAGCTTTTCCCTTCCCGCTCCATCCGCGTCAGGATGTAGTTACAGGTGCCGTTGAGGATGCCGTAGACGCGGCTGATGGCGTTACCTTGCAGGCTCTCGCGAATGGCTTTAACGATGGGAATGCCTCCCGCCACCGCCGCCTCGAAGTTGAGCGCAACGCCGTTCTTCTCGGCGAGAGCAGCGAGGCTAGCGCCATGATGGGCGAGCAGCGCTTTGTTGGCAGTGACGACATGCTTGCCCGCGCGGAGTGCAGCTTCGACGGACTCCTTCGCCACCCCGCCCTCGCCGCCCATCAATTCGATGAACACATCGATGTCGGGGTCCTGCGCGAGAGAAACAGGATCCTGCGCGCGACGGAAGGCAGAGATGTCGACGTTCGGATTCCTCCGATGCTCGAGTGTCGACACGGCGACGACCTCAATTGGCCTTCCGGCGCGCGCGGTGATGAAATCGCCGTGCGCCGCGAGAAGCTGCAGCAGACCGCCACCGACGGTGCCGACACCGGCCAGTCCGACCTTCAATCCGTTACCCATGGGAAAAATCAGAACGTCCTGTTCGCCTTGGAGGCAATGGGAATGACGTTATGCATCGACTTGGCGGATTCGGCGAGGAATTTGCGGATGTTGCGCGCGGCTTGGCGGATGCGCTGCTCGTTCTCGACGAGAGCGATGCGCACATGGCCTTCGCCATACTCGCCGAAGCCGACGCCCGGGGAGACCGCCACCCCCGCCTTCTCGAGCAGGAGCTTCGAGAATTCGAGGCTGCCGAGATGAGCGAACATCTCGGGGATCGGCGCCCAGGCGAACATGGTTGCGGGCGGAGACGGGATCGGCCAGCCGGCGCGCGTCAGCGCATCGACCAGGCAGTCGCGCCGGACCTTATAAATGGCACGGATCTCGTCGATGCAGTCCTGCGGTCCGTTGAGCGCGGTAGCTGCGGCCACCTGGATCGGTGTGAAGGCGCCGTAGTCGAGATAGGACTTCACGCGCGTCAGCGCATGGATCAGCCGCTCGCTGCCGACCGCGAAGCCGACGCGCCAGCCGGGCATGGCGTAGGTCTTTGACAGCGTCGTGAACTCGACGGCGATATCCATGGCGCCCGGGATCTCGAGGATCGACGGCGGCGGCTCGCCCTCGAAATAGATCTCGGCATAAGCGAGGTCCGAGAGCACGATCAACTCGTGCTTTTTGGCGAAGGCGACAATCTCCCTATAGAAGTCGCGGTCGGCGACGACCGCCGTCGGGTTGGCGGGATAGTTAAGCACGAGCGCCGACGGCTTCGGCACCGAGTGACGCACCGCCTTGTCGAGCGAGCTCATGAATTGTGAGTTGGTGCGCGCTGGCAGATGGCGGATCACGCCCCCCGACATGATGAATCCGAACTCGTGGATCGGATAAGTGGGGTTGGGAACCAGGATCACGTCGCCCGGCGCGGTGATAGCTTGCGCCATGTTGGCGAAGCCCTCCTTGGAGCCGAGCGTGGCCACGACTTGCGTGTTGGGATTGAGCTTCACGTTGAAGCGGCGGGCGTAATAGGCGGCTTGCGCCTTGCGCAGGCCTTGGATGCCTTTGGAGGCGGAATAGCGGTTGGTGCGCGGATCGCGCAGCGTCTCAACCAGCTTGGCAGTGATGTGCTCGGGCGTCGGCATGTCGGGGTTGCCCATGCCGAAATCGATGATGTCCTCGCCACGCGCGCGCGCTTCCGCCTTGAGCTTGTTCACCTGCTCGAAGACGTAAGGCGGCAGGCGCTTGATTCTATGGAAGTCGTTACTCACGGACGCGCGGGTCCCCGTCCCGGTCAGGCCCCGAAGGAATCAGCACTTGAACCATAGAAACGGCCTTCCCGGCAAGAATTTCAAGACCGGCCCGTTTCGGCGATTCGCGCGTATCTACTGAGCGGTCTTGGCCGGAACGACGGCGCTCTCTTGGACCGTCTGCTGCTGTTGCTGCTTCTTGTCATTCTGGAGCTCGGTGATCGCGGCCTTCTGCTCGGCCTTGGTGAGGGTCTGGTCGTCGCTCCGCATCAAGGCCCCAAACGGCTTGAAGCCCCGCTCGGAGGGGGTGTCGGCGCAACCGCTCAGCCCAAGCGTGGCGAGCAGCCCGAGAATGAATAAGACCGGACGAAGAGTCATCGGCAGGTGAGGTTCGCTCTCGAAGTTCCCCCGAGGCGATTGGCAATCGCCTTCAGCTTGTTATATTGCATAGCACAATGATCGAATTCGCGGAAGCCGCCGAGTCCGTAAGCTTGCGCCCAATTGCGCGGCCAAAATGGTTAATTGGGGGTAAAACAAGGACAATTTGATGCAGGAGAGAAATAAGGACCTCGGCGCACCCTCGCCGGAGGGCGAACAGCAAATCAACCAGTTCGACGCTCTTACCCGCAACATGGTGCGGCTTTTCGACCAGGGCGCCAAGGTGTTCTCGACCCTGGCCGAGCGCACCAGCTCGAATGGCAACGGCCCTTATGGCGTGGCCTCTGAGGTAAGCGAGGCGGCAAAATCCCTCGGAGAGGTCGCCCGCCATTGGGTCGCCGAGCCGGCCAAGCTCGCAGCCGCGCAAGGTGAGCTGTTCAAGAGCTACGCCGATCTCTGGGGCCGCAGCGTGCGTCGCTTCCTCGGCGAGGAGGTCGAGCCCGTGGTCGAGCCCGAGCCCGGCGACAACCGCTTCAAGGATCCCGACTGGTCGAACGGCCAATTCTTCGACTTCTGGAAGCAGGCTTATCTCATCACCTCGCGCTGGGCCGAGGACGTCACGCGCAACACCGAGGGTGTCGACGAGAAGACGCGCAAGAAGGCCCTGTTCTATCTGAACCAGATGCTCTCGGCGGTCTCGCCCTCGAATTTCCCTTTCACCAACCCCGAAGTGGTGCGCACCACGCTCGCCACCAACGCCGAGAACCTGGTTCAAGGGATGCAGCATTTCGCCGAGGATCTCGGCAAGTCCAAGGACCTGCTCCGCATCAGCCAGACCGATTTGTCGGCTTTCGAGATTGGACGTAACCTCGCCGTGACGCCTGGCAAGGTCGTGTTTCAGAACGATCTGATTCAGCTCATTCAATATGCGCCGACGACGGAAGAGGTCTATGAGCGGCCTTTGCTTGTCGTACCGCCATGGATCAACAAGTACTACATCCTCGATCTCGTCCCCGAGAAGTCGTTCGTCAGATGGGCGGTCGAGCAGGGCTTCACCGTCTTCCTCGTCTCGTGGGTCAATCCCGATGCGCGCCTCGCGCAGAAGACCTTCGAGGATTACATGCGCGAGGGCATCCTCGCCGCGGTGGACGCGGTCAATCGTCAGACCGCGAGCCGGCAGGTCAACGCGCTCGGCTATTGCGTCGGCGGCACTCTGCTCGCCTCGACGCTCGCCTACATGGCTGCCAAGGGCGATGATCGGGTCGCGTCGGCGACCTTCCTCGCCGCCCAGGTCGATTTCAGCGAGGCTGGCGACCTCCTCGTGTTCATTGACGATGCGCAGTTGAACTCGCTCGAGGAGATGATGGCCGAGAACGGCTATCTCGATGGCTCGCGCATGGCGGCTGTGTTCAACATGCTCCGCCCGCGCGACCTGATCTGGCCTTACGTCGTGAACAATTATCTGCTCGGCAAGAAGCCCTTCCCCTTCGATCTCCTGTTCTGGAACGCCAACTCGACGCGGCTCCCTGCGGCCAATCACGCCTTCTATCTGCGCGAGTTCTATCATCTGAACCGCTTGAGCAAGGGCGAGATGCAGCTCGGCGGCGTGCCGCTCGATCTGAGCCGCATCAACATCCCGATCTACGAGCTGTTCACCAAAGAGGACCACATCGCGCCGGCTCTCTCGGTGTTCCGAGGCAGCAAGCTGTTCGGCGGTCCAGTGCGCCTCGTCATGGCGGGCTCGGGCCATATCGCTGGCGTGGTCAACCCACCGGGCAAGAAGAAATATCAGTTCTGGTCGGGGGGCGTAGGCGGCACTCTCGCCGACTGGATGGCGGCTGCCACCGAGACGCCAGGATCGTGGTGGCCCGATTTGGCCGCCTGGCTCGCGGCTTATTCGGGGAGCAAGATCCCTGCGCGCGATCCATCTTCCGGCCCGCTCAAGCCGATCGAGGATGCGCCCGGGAGTTTCGTGAAGTCACGCGACTAGAGCGCCATCTCGAAGGGTGAGACTTCGGTCCTACGGGAAGAGCGGAAGCTGCTCGAGGCCGAGAGTCTCGTCGAAGCCGTACATCAGGTTGAAGTTCTGCAGCGCCTGGCCGGCAGAGCCCTTCACCAGATTGTCGATGGCCGAGACGACGATGGCACGGCCCTCCAGGCGGTCGGCGAATACGCCCACATGGCAGAAATTCGATCCGCGCACATGCTGCGTTGCCGGGATGGTGCCCTCCTCCACCACGCGCACGAAAGGGCTCGTCTCATAAGCGCTCGCGAGCGCCTTGCGGAGGTCGGCGGTGCTCGCTTTGCCCGCAAGCCGCACATAGGAGGTGCACAGCTCCCCGCGCGACATCGGCGCAAGATGCGGCGTGAAATTGACAGTGACCGCGCCGCCCGCGGCAAGGCCAAGCTCCTGCTCGATCTCCGGCACATGCCGATGATTGCCGATCCCGTAAGGCGAAAGCCCCTCGCCCGCCTCGGAGAACAGGATGTTCTGCTTAAGCGAGCGGCCGGCGCCGGAGACGCCCGACTTCGCATCGATGATGATGTCGTCCGCGGCGATCAGCTTCGCTTTGACGAGCGGCAGGAGCGCGAGCAGCACGGCGGTCGGATAACAGCCGGGGCATGCGACGATGCGGGCGCGTCTGATCTTGTCGCGGTAATGCTCGGTCAGGCCGTACACGGCATCCTTGATCAGCTCAGGCGCGCTGTGCTCGCCGCCATACCATTCGGCGTAAGTCTTGGGATCGCGCAGCCGGAAATCGGCGGACATGTCGACGACCTTGACGCTATTCGGGAGCTTCGCGATCTCGCTATGGGCGGTGCCGTGCGGCAGCCCGCCGAACACGACATCGATCTTGCTCCAATCAACCTGGTCTGAGGTGACGAGAGCGGGAAGATCGAGGCTCGCGAGATGCGGGAAGACTTGCGCGAGAGGCTGGCCGGCATGCCCCTTGGCGATCAGAACGGTGATCTCGATGTTTGGATGGCGCGCGGCGAGCCGCACCATGTCGGCCCCGGTATAGCCCGAGGCGCCGAGCACCGCTGCCCTGATTGATGTCTTGCTGGCCATGGTGGTCACACAGCTTCGTAATTGTCGGGCTCGACCCGGCAATCCATTCCATTTGCGCCTCGAAATGCTGAGGTGCAACGGCGTGGATGCCCGGGTCAAGCCCGGGCATGACGAGTTCAAGCGATTGTGCTCAAGGAATTTGGGCTTAGCGCTTGGAGAACTGGAAGCTGCGTCGCGCCTTGGCCCGACCGTACTTCTTGCGCTCGACGGTGCGTGCGTCGCGGGTCAGGAAGCCACCCTTCTTCAACACGCCACGAAGCTCGGGCTCGAAGCGGGTGAGCGCTTTCGAGATGCCGTGGCGGACGGCGCCCGCCTGTCCCGACAGTCCGCCGCCGCTCACGGTGCAGACGATGTCGAACTGGCCCTCGCGCTTGGCGGTGACGAGCGGCTGCTTCAGGATCATCTGCAGCACGGGGCGCGCGAAATAGACCGCGTGCTCCTTGCCGTTGACGGTGATCTTACCGGCGCCGGGCTTCACCCAGACGCGGGCAACCGCGTCCTTGCGCTTGCCGGTCGCATAGGCGCGACCTTGCGCATCGACCTTCTTCACATAGACACGCGCCGGCGGCTCGCCCTTGAGCGGCCCGAGATCCTCAAGCGTCATCGTCTCGCTCATGATCAGGCGCTCCTTGCATTCTTGGAGTTGAAGGCGGCAACGTCGAGCTTCACCGGGCTCTGCGCCTCGTGGGGATGCTCGGGCCCGGCATAGATGCGCAAATTCCTGAGCTGCTGACGGCCAAGCGGCCCGCGCGGGATCATCCGCTCGACGGCCTTCTCCAACACGCGCTCGGGATGCTTGCCGTCGAGGATCTTCTCCGCCGTGCGATCCTTGATGCCGCCCGGATAGCCGGTGTGCCAATGATAGACCTTGTCGGCGCGCTTGTTGCCGGTGAGCACGACATTGCCGGCATTGATGACGACGATATTGTCGCCGCAATCCATATGAGGCGTGTAGGTCGGCTTGTGCTTGCCGCGCAGACGGTTGGCGATCAGGACCGCGAGGCGGCCGACGACGAGACCGTCTGCATCGATGAGGATCCAGGACTTCTCGATGTCCTTGGGCGTGGCGGAAAAGGTCTTCATTTGCGGCTCTCGGGGCGAAAAGGATCGGCGCTTCTAACGGCTTCGTCCGGAGCCGTCAAGCGGAGACAAAATCCAATGTGGATTCTGTGGCTTAAGTATGTGGTGCAGTAGTACCACATACTTTCGAGGTCCGGACCGCTTTGCGATGAGCCCTAGCAAAGCGCGTGCGCGTGCCTGATATAAGGCTCGAACTTTGGCGAAGCCCCCCGAAGTCGCGATGAACGACAATCCGAAACAGCACGTGGCAGGCGGCGAGGTCCTCAAGCGCAAGGACCAGGGTCCAGTCGCGGTCCTCACGCTCAACCGGCCCGAGGCGCGCAACAGCCTTTCCGAGGAGCTGATCGCCGCGATCACCAGCGCAATCACAGAAATCGGGAAGAGCGATGCCGTCCGCGCCGTCGTCATCACTGGAGCCGGCAGCGCCTTTTCGTCAGGCCACGATCTCAAGGAGCTGACGGCCCATCGCAATGACAAGGATCGCGGCCGTGCCTTCTTCGACAAAACGCTCAAAGCCTGCTCGGAGATGATGCTCTCGATCGTGCGCTGCCCGAAGCCCGTCATCGCCGCGGTGAATGGCATCGCCACGGCGGCAGGCTGCCAGCTCGTCGCGACCTGCGACCTGGCCGTTGCCAGCGTCGATGCGCGCTTCGCAACGCCCGGCGTCAATATCGGCCTGTTCTGCTCCACGCCGATGGTGGCGCTTTCTCGCAATCTCTCGCGCAAGGCCGCGACGGAGATGCTGCTGCTCGGCGAGATGGTGGGAGCAGAGGACGCGCGCTCGCTCGGCCTCGTGAACCGCGTCGTGGCGGCAGACCGCGTGGTCAACGAGGCGATCGAGTTCGGGCGCAAGATCGCGGAGAAGCCGAAAGCCACGCTCAAGATCGGCAAGGAGGCGTTCTACCGCCAGCTCGAGATGAGCCTCGATGAGGCCTATACTTACGCCTCTTCCGTGATGGTCGAGAACATGCTTCATGCTGAGGCCGAGGAAGGCATCGGCGCTTTTCTCGACAAGCGCGAGCCGCGCTGGCCGCGTTAGCCCCCTTCCCCTTCGCAAGCCCCATGAACCACGACGTCTATAGCGACGCTTACATTCGCGACATCCTTGTCACCTACCGCACCATCGCCATGGTGGGAGCGAGCTCCAACACGTCGCGGCCGAGCTATTTTGCCATGAAATATTTGAAGGCGAAGGGATTCCGCGTGATCCCGGTCAATCCAGGCCAAGCGGGCCAGGAGATCCTCGGCGAGAAGGTTCATGCCTCGCTTGCCGACATCGAGGAGCCCGTCGACATCGTCGACATCTTCCGCAATTCGGAAGCTGCGCTTGGCATCACCAAGGAGGCTATCAGGATCGGCGCTCATGTGGTGTGGATGCAGCTTGGCGTGCGCAACGACGAGGCGGCGAAGCTCGCCGAATCCGCCGGGCTGAAAGTGGTGATGAACCGCTGCCCCAAGATCGAATATGGAAGGCTCTCGGGCGAGCTCAGTTGGGCTGGAGTCAACTCGCGGAGGCTGTCGGCAAAGCGTCCCATGCTCGGCGCCAAGGGCGTGCAGCATCGCGTGCTCAAGGCCGCGGGCGAATGATGGGCCGCCTCACCCTTATGCCGCTTTGCCTCGCCATCGTGTTCGCGACGGGCTCAGCGCGCGCGCGGGAGTCCGATACCGATTTCAAAATTCCCGAGACCGAGATCATCAAGGCCATGCAGGCGGCGGTGCGCGCCGACGACAAGGACTGGTTCGTCAATCATCTGCATTATCCGGTGCGCTATTACGGCAAGCCGAACCACACCATCACGTCGAAAGACTGGTTCTTGAAGAATTACGCCACGATCATCGGGCCGAAGCTCAAAGACGCCATACTCGCGCAGAACCCCGAGGACTACCTCAAGAACTATCAGGGGCTGATGGTCGGCGAAGGAAGCCACAATATCTGGCTCGAGGAATTCGGCGATCCGGGCTCTCCGGACATCGGCTCGAATTATCAGATCATCACCATCAACAACACCGACCGCTAGGGAGCGCAAGACATGACTGCCGACAGGAAGCCCGGCTTCAACACGCTTGCCATCCATGCCGGCGCGCAGCCTGACCCCGCAACGGGCGCGCGGGCGACGCCGATCTACCAGACCACCTCCTATGTCTTCGACGATGTCGAGCACGCGGCGGCTCTGTTCAATCTCGAGACGTTCGGCAACATCTATACGCGCATCACCAACCCGACCCAGGCGGTGCTCGAGGAGCGCGTCTCGGCGCTCGAAGGCGGTACGGCCGGGCTCGCCGTCGCCTCCGGTCACGCGGCACAGATGCTCGTGTTCCACACGCTGCTTGAGGCCGGCGACGAGTTCGTCGCCGCGCGCCAGCTCTATGGCGGCTCGATCAACCAGTTCACCCAGTCCTTCGCCAAATGCGGCTGGACGGTGCGCTTCGCCGACACCACCGACGCTTCCTCGTTCCGTGCGGCGCTGACGCCGAAGACCAAGGCGATCTTCTGCAAGTCGATCGCCAATCCGGGCGGCATCGTCACCGACCTCGATGCGGTCTCCGCCGTGGCCAAGGAGGCGGGCGTGCCCTTCATCGTCGACAACACGCTCGCCACGCCCTATCTCATCCGCCCCATCGAGCACGGCGCCGACATCATCGTGCATTCGCTCACCAAGTTTCTCGGCGGCCACGGCAACTCGATCGGCGGGGCGATCGTCGATTGCGGCACGTTCGACTGGATCAAAAGCGGGCGCTATCCGACGCTCTCCTCCCCCTCGCCCTCCTATCACGGCATCACGCTCGCCGAGACGTTCGGCAATTTCGCCTTTGCCATCGCCTGTCGCGTGCTGGGCCTGCGCGACCTTGGACCCGCCATCTCGCCGTTCAACGCCTTCCTCATTCTGACCGGCATCGAGACGCTGCCCTTACGCATGCAGCGCCATTGCGACAATGCGCTCGCCGTCGCCGAATACCTATCGAAGCATCCAAAGGTGGCATGGGTGAACTATGCCGGCCTTCCCGGCAACGCCTATCACGCGCTCGCCAAGCGCTACGCGCCGAAGGGCTCAGGCGCGGTGTTCACCTTCGGGCTCAAGGGCGGATACGATGCCGGCATCGCGCTCGTCAGCAACGTCAAGCTGTTCAGCCATCTCGCCAATATCGGCGACACGCGGAGCCTGATCATCCACCCGGCCTCGACCACGCATCGCCAGCTCAGCGACGAGCAGCGCGCGCGTGCAGGCGCTGGCGATGAGGTGGTGCGGCTCTCGGTCGGGCTTGAGGACAAAGCCGACACCATCGCCGATCTCGATCAGGCGCTCGCTCTCGCGTGAGATGTCCCCACGGTCTGCGGCGTGTGGACTGCGAGCCAGAAATGATAGACGGCCGCCGCGAACACGGCGACAGCGCCCGCCTGGTGCACGAGGCCGAGCTCGATCGGCACGGCGAGCAGCAGGGTCCAAACACCGAGCGTCGCCTGCAGCAGGGCGAGCAGCGCGAGCGTCATTGCACTGCCGATGAGGGGCGTGGGCGCCTTTCTCAAGCCAAGCCAGGCAAGCTGCGCGAGCGCGACGACGACCACCGAATAGCCGATCATGCGGTGATCGAACTGAACGGTGAGCGGGTTCTCGAAGAAGTTGAGATACCAGGGCGAGGCCTCGAACAGCCCGCTTGGCACGAGTGCACCGTTGATCAGGGGCCAGGTGTTGTAGCCCATGCCGGCATCGAGGCCCGCGACCAGCGCGCCGGCCAGCAATTGCAGGAAGATGAGCGCAAGAATGCCGGCAGCGACGAGAGCGGAAGCGCGTGAGCTGGCGATTGCGCGCTCGGCGCGCGTCTCGTGACCGAGCCCGAACAAGAGCCAAAGAGTGTAACCGAGGATCGAGAGCGCGACTCCGAAATGAGCGGCCAGCCGGTATTGGCTGACGTCGGTGCGGTCGACGAGCCCGCTCTTGACCATGTACCAGCCCAGCGCGCCTTGCAGGCCACCGAGCACGAACAGTCCGAAGAGCCGCGGCAGAAGCGTGCGCGGGATGTAACCCACGATCCAGAACACGACGAAGGGGACGAAGAAGGCAATGCCGATGAAACGGCCGAGAAAGCGATGCGCCCACTCCCACCAGAAGATGGTCTTGAACTCTTCGAGGCTCATGCCCCGCTTGATCTCGATATATTCGGGAATCTTCTGATAGGCGGTGAAGGCCTTCTGCCAGTCGGCCTCGTTGAGTGGCGGGATCGCCCCCATGATCGGCTTCCACTCGGTGATCGAGAGGCCAGAATCGGTGAGCCGCGTCGCGCCGCCGACCAGGATCATGACGACGATGAGGAGCGCCAAGCATGCGAGCCAGATCCGGAGCGCGCGAACATGCTCGACTGGCATCGAGGCTTTGCTGCGCGGGGCGCCGACGCTTTGAGCTATAGTTGATGACATGGCGGCTTGATAACGGGCTCAGCCCGCGAACTCAATCGCGTACCTCCTGCCCCGTTGCCGCATCCGCCTCCATTGTCATACTTGCGGAAGCGAGGGACGGAAATAGCAAAGCTGACCGCTAGTGCTTTGCCGGAATCGAGCGACCTGCCTGAGGATGCAAGGGCGCATAGCGCCCGAAAGTCCTGGTTTCGAGCCGGAATAGGCGCCATCTGAGGGCGAGCTGCGTCAAAGCCTGGACATGCGCAGGCGTTTCCGGCTCGCCACGCTTGTGGCTAGGAGCGGACCGCTTCTTGGCAAGGTTCTCGAAGATTTCCCGGCGAATGTCGGCCGCTTTGGCCGGGATCGGCGTTTTGGGTCGAGCCGGGGCTGGCTGCTTTGCGCCTAATTTGGCGAGGAGACGAAACAGTTCTGCTTTCCTGGCAAAAGCGGCCCTCTGTCCTGCTGAGAGGAAGCTGTCGGCCGCGGCACTTTCGTAGGCGCTGGCGATCTCTGCGTGTTGTTCCGGCGTCAGGGCCATATCGACCCTCCATCTGTCGGCCGGGAACGTGCCCCCTCCTTCGTCTCGCCGATATCTATAGACCTGGTTCGCGTCCCGTCGTCCTTCAAGGGGGACGAAAAAAAGTGATCCGCCTAGCCAGTGCGCGAGGCGTTGCCCACCGTATGCGCTCTGCTACAGATCAGAACATGCAAGTGCGCACGCGTAAGCTGATCGGCACCATCCTGCTTCTGCTGTTCCTCGCCGTCTACGCGACGGCCGCGGCCGTGATCGGCTCCGGCCGCATCGCGCTCGCGCCGCAATGGGTGCAATTCGCCTTTTACCTCACGACGGGACTTCTCTGGGTCATCCCTGCCGGCCTGCTCGTCAGGTGGATGCAGCGCCCCGACTGACGCTACGCGGCGCTGACCTGCTGGAAGCGATTCCACAGCGCGAACGGCGCGCCGGAAAGATAGAGCGCGGTATAGGTGAGCGACTGGTAGTCGCCGTTCAGCGACACACGTGGCAGCGCGGTGAGATGCGGCCGGTGCGCGGGGAACAGCATGCCCTTGCGCGTCGTCACTGCCGTCTTGAGCCGGCCTCGCGGGCGAGCGCGAAGTCGCGCGGCCCCGCGCTTCCGGGATCGCCATACGGGAACGCGAAATGGATCGGGCGTGAGCCGAGCTCGCGCTCGATGCGCTCGGCGCTCCCCGTCATCTCCTCGAGCGCGCGGGGCGCCGAGAGCTTGGAGATGGCGAAATGGCCTTTGGTGCGGGCGCCGATCGTGACGAGCGGATCGGCGGCCATGGTCCTGATCTCGTCCCAATCCATGATTAGGCGCCGACAGTCGGCCGCCATGTCGATCTCGTAGCGATCGGCGAGCGTGCGCACGATCTGGCGCTGCATCGCCTCGTCGATCAGACGAAGCCACCAATAGATCTCGTCATAGGCGCGATATTTCTCCTGGACGGTGCCGGCGGGCAGCTTCCACAGCGCGCCGTTCCGGCAGAGCTCGATCTCGCCCGCGCGCGAGACGATCTCTTCGAGCGCGATCCACCACAGCTCGCCGTCGCCGTCTGGATAGTCGGTCGGCACGTAGAGCGTGATCGGCAGAGAGCGCTTTTTGAACAAGGGATGGGCATATTCGAGATTGTCGCGATAGCCGTCATCGAAGGTGAAGCAGACGAAGCGCCGCTCGTCCTCCTCGCGCAACCGCCGCACCGCTTCGTCGAGTGAGACGATATCGAGTCCCGCCTCCTGCACCTGGTCGAGCACGGCATCGAGGAAGTCGGGGGTCACTTCTAGGATGCGGTTTGGCGCGAAGGCCTTGTGCGGCTCGGGCTCGGGGCGCACCTGGTGCAAGGTGAAGATCAATCCGACCCCTTGCGTATAGGGCGCGAGCAGGCGGTGCGCGCCAGTATGGTAAAGCCCAGACAAGGCAGCCTTCATCACGGCGGTTTTCACCTTGGCCAAAGCCGCTCTCCTTTTCGCGCCATCAACCATCAACCCGGCTCTGCCCTGGTCTTAACCAGGCACCCCCAGTGTGACAGCGCTTCCTTGCAAAACGATTGCCGTTCCAGGTCGGGCTTGAGGGGGGTTCAGTAACAGCGTAAAGGACGCCGTTTCCGTATGAGCTCCACTGCCCTTTTCCGTACCGAGGCCGAAATTGCCAGACGCCGAATCGAACGGAGCGGCCCAATCCTGGTGAATACGAGTCTAGGGCGGATTTCGCTTCGCATCACCGACGACCTTGCGAGCGTCGAGGCGGATTGGGAGAAGCTTCAGGCGAATGCGCCGTGCACGGCGCCGCAGACCTATGACTGGGCCAAAGCGTGGGCGCGTCACGTGCTGGGGCCTGAGGGCAACGACGCCATCATCGTCGTGGGTCATGCGCCGAACGGAGATCTGCTCTTTCTGTGGCCGTTCGAGATGGCGGAGGTCGCAAGCCTCAGTGTCCTCAAATGGCTCAGCGGCGACCACGCCAACTACAATATGGGACTGTTCGCGCCCGAAGCGGCATCGGGCTTCACTGCCGAGGACATCTCCGCTCTTCTGGATGCGGTGGCGCGCGAGACCGGCGCCGTGGCAGCGATCCTGACCGCGCAGCCCTTCGCATGGGATGGCGTTCCCAATCCCTTCGCCAAGCTCTCGCATCAGGGCGCGCCAAGCACCGGCTATGCCATCAGGCTCGGCGATTTCACCAAGCTCTACGAGGGCCGGTTCATCAAGCGCTCCCGAAGTACGCTCGAGCGGAAGGAGCGCAAGCTCGCCGATTCGGATCCGATCGTCTATGGCTGGGCCGAGACACGCGATGAGAGACTCGCCCTGCTCGACACGTTCTTCGCTCAGAAATCCCGTCAGCTCGCAGCCATGGGCGTGAACGACATCTTCGATGCTCATGCGCGCGCCTTCTACCAGGAGGTCGCCCTGCTCGAGGGCGACAATCCCAGCCGGCTGAGACTCGGCTATCTCAGGATTGGAGAGACAGCGTGCTCGCAACCTTCAGCGGAACGCTCTGCCATAACCGCTTGGGCGTTGCCCTCTCCTCGCTGGCCGAAGACGAGCGGAAGCGGCAATCGCCGGGAGCGCTTCTCCTCAAGCATCAGATAGAGGAGGCTTGCGCCAAGGGCATCGCCTTCTACGATATCGGTGTAGGTGCGGCGCGGCATAAGGATGATTGGTGCGACGTGGTGCAGCCGCTGTTCGACGCCTTCATTGCGCTCAAGCCGCAAGGTCTCTTGGTGACCCTGCCGCTTGCGACAATGGCGCGGCTCAAGCGCGCGATCAAATCGAGCCAGCATCTTTGGCCGCTGGCCCAACGCGTTCGCAAGGGCGTGTTTGGCCGCGGGGCCTAGCGCCATCACGTTCAGATCGCGGCGACGCGGCCGAGCAATCCGGTGCGGCCGTCCTTGCCGGTCTTCTCGTAGACCACGACCTGGCAGCCGAGGCTCGCGAAGTCGCCGAGCTCACGTTCTTCACTCTCTGCGCTCGCGCCTTGCGGGAGCACCACGACCGCGATCGGCAGCTCGAATTTGAGGGCGGGGCTGAGCTTGCGCACGCTCTCGCCGTCGGCATGAAACACGACACAGTCATAGGCTTCGGTGAGCGCCTCGAAGACCCGCATGAAGCGGTCGACCTCTTCGCCGGTCCCTTTCACCGCCGGATTGCCCGCGGTGATCACCTGCAAGGGCGTGTCGGCGTCGACGCGAATGATTTCGTCGAACGAAGCGCGGCCGGCGGCGAGGTCGGTGAAGCCCGGCACACGCGGCAAGCCGAGCGGTCCTGACACGGCGCTTGCGCCGCGGGTCAGATCGACGAGGACCACCTGCTCGCGCCGTGCCACGAGGTTGCGCGCGATCTTTATCGCCTCTTGCGTCGAGTCGACATCGGGCGTGACGCCCGCAACGAGAACGGCGCGCGGTGCCCCGCCCTTGGACGAGGCCAGGATGTGATTGATGACGCCATCGAGCGATTTCAGCGCAGGCCCGACCTTGCCTTTGCCCACCTTGGGCGCGGACCGCGTGATCTTATCGGCCGGCTCCTCAACGCGCGCGCGGGTCGCCGAAGCAATTCTCTGGTTCAGGTAATGGCGGAGATCGTTCGCCCTGAGGGGCGGGATCGTCTCGTCAGGCGCGACGACGGTGGATGCCTTTGCCGCTTCGGCTTGTTCCGTGGTCTCATCGCTGCGCGGAAGGGCGCGGCGCAAGCGAGCGAGAAGTCCCGGAGAAGGCGCTGTCTCTTCTTTTTTGGCCTCGGCTTGGCCGGCAGAAAGGCCCTGGCGCAGCCGGTCGAGAAGTCCGGCGGCCGCGGTCTCGGGCTTGGCTTGCGCCATGAGCTCGGTCCTACCGGGAGCGATAACCATCGGCGTCTTCGGAAGCTGTGTGCTTGTGGCGACGGCAGGCTCGACCTTGGGTTTGGCTGGCCGCGCTGGCGGCATTGTTGGCCGTGGGGGCCTTGCCTGTGCGGCCGGCGCTACGGGCGACCGCACGGGCGCACGGCGAGTCGGAACCTCAGGCTCGATGGGACGCCTCGCCTGCCTGCCCTCAGCCGGAGCGCCGATCAGCTCGCGCGCGACCACATAAGAGAGCGCCAAGAGCGCGGTCGCCGCCATCACCAGCAGCGAGAGCGGGCCGCGCTTCGGGAAGGATGGCAGGATCGATGCATGCGCGCGGGAGACGATCGCGGCTTGCGCCGGCACCGAGCCCATGTCGTGGCGCGCGCTCGCGTCGCGATAGCGCGCCAGGTATGATTCGAGCAGATCGCGATTGGCCTTGGCCTCGCGCTCGAGCGCTCGGAGCTTGATCTCGGCGTCGCTTTGTCCGGAGGCTTGCGCCTTGGTGTCGTTCAGGCTGTTGCGCAGAGACGTCTCGCGCGCGCTGGCGACCTCGGCCTCGTTCTTGAGTTCCTGAACGATCTTCTTGGCTTCGTCACGAATCTGACTGCGGACGTCGGCTAACTCAGAGTTCAATTGCTTGATGCGCGGATGAGACGGCAGAAGCGTCGCCGAGAGCTGTGCGAGCTCGCGCTGCACCTGGACGCGTTGCTCGATCAGGCGGCCGATCAGCTCGGATTTGAGAACTTCGGGCGTGGCGTCAATGTCGCCGCCGTCGTCGATCATCTTCTGGATGAGCCGCGCGCGCGCTTCGGCTTCAGAGCGCTGCGCCTTAGCGAGAATGAGCTGGCTGTTGATCTCCGAAAGCTGCTGCGCATTGAGGGTGACATTGTTGCTGCCCGCATAAAGGCCTTGACTCGAGCGGAATTGCTCGGCGGCGGCCTCCAACTCGGCGACCTTCTTGCGCAACACCTCGATCTGGTCGCTGAGCCACGCGGTCGCATCCTTGGTCTGCTCGAGCTTCTCCTTGCGCTGCCACTCGACATAGGAGTCGGCGAGCTGGTTCGCGATCTTGGCGGCGAGTGGCGAGTTCCCCGAGATGTACTCGATGGAGATCACGCTCGATTTTGCCAGCTGAAAGACCTCAAGATTGTCGGCGAAGGTGTTGGCGGCCTTTTCCTCTTCCGATTTCGGCGAGGGCCTGAGCCCGATAGCGTTGAGGATGCGCCTGAACAGGCCAACGCCTTCGTCCTTGGCGAATTCGGGATTGTTGGGAAGGTCGAGAGCCTTGACGACGTCGAGCGCAAGATCGCGTGAGGTCAGCACCTGCACCTGGCTCTGCACTGCCTGCTCGTCCAGCACCTGCTGTTGCAGAGTCCGATTGGTGTCTTCGGCGGGACGGGTGAATGCCGATTCGTCGTTCTGGATGAGAATGCGGGCTTCAGAGGTGTAGAGCGGCCGCATCATCGACAGAGCGACGAAGGTGATAAAGCCAGCGCCGAGTGCGAGACCTAGGATCCAACCTTTGGCGCGCCAGAGCGCGCGACCGAGCGTGGGGAGATCGACATCCTCGCGCGCCGGGTTATGCGACTTCGTCACCGCGTGCACTCCTCCTGTTCTCGCATTAGACCTATCGCTCGTAACCAAAGGCTTAAGGTGCGGTCCGCTTCGGCACGTCCGCTCAGCAATCACCATGCGCGGGCTAGAAATGAGCATGGAACGAGTCGAGAGTCGCGCGAGTCCTTTTGCTGCTGCTTATTGTTGTTGCCCCAGCGCTCGGCGGCTGCAACATGCGAGCCTTCCCTGGGTTAACGACGCCCGCCTTCGCGCTTGCCACGCCCGCTCCGCTACCCCCTCCTGGCGCACCCCTGCCCCTTGGCGCGGGCTTGGCGCCTCCGGGGGTCCCCGTCGTCACCTACCCCACCTACCGGCTCGACGCGGGCGACCGGGTGCGCATCATCGTGTTCGGCCAGGACAACCTGTCGCGGCTCTATAACGTCGATACCGCGGGGAGAATCGCTTTCCCGCTGATCGGCAATGTCGAGGCGAGAGGTCTCACCACCACCCAGCTCGGTAGCGAGATCGAAGGCAGACTGAAAAAGAACTACATCAAAGACCCCAAGGTCTCGGTCGAGGTCGATCTCTATCGCCCGTTCTTCATCCTGGGAGAGGTCAACAAGCCGGGCCAATACTCTTACGCCAACGGCATGACGGTCGAGAGCGCAGTGGCGATCGGCGAAGGCTATACCGAGCGCGCCAGGCAGCGCATGGTCAGGCTCACCCGCAAGTTCGGCGGGGTGCAGAGCACCGTCATGGTGCCAACCGATTATCCCGTCCAGCCCGGCGATACGATTTACGTCCTCGAACGTATGTTCTAAAGCTCACGGAGCCGTTAACCTAAGGTTCCTTGACCCGGGGCCCCGTGAGCTCAACGCTACGCATCCTGCATTGCATGCGTGCACCTGTTGGGGGCCTGTTCCGCCACGTGCACGATCTTGCGCTTGGCGAAGCCCAGTTCGGGGCCGAGGTCGGGGTCGTGTGCGATTCCCGCACCGGCGGCTCCGAGATCGCCGTGCAACTCGGTCGGCTCGAAGACAATTGCGCGCTCGGGCTTACCCGTATTCCCATGACGCGCCAGCTTGGCTTCGGCGATTGGCGTACGGTTGCCAAGATCGTGAGGCTCGCAGCCAAGGCAGGCGTCGACGTGCTGCACGGCCATGGCGCCAAGGGCGGAGCCTATGCACGGCTTGCCGGCCGCAAGCTGAAGCGCAAGGGCATGAAGGTGAAGGTGGTCTACACGCCGCATGGCGGCAGCCTGCATTATTCGCCATCCACGCTCTCGGGCCGGCTCTATCTCGGGGCCGAACGCAGGCTCGCAGCCTCCACCGACGGGTTCATCTTCGAGAGCGTGTTCGCTGCCAACCGGTATGCCGAGCTCATCGGCCAGCCGCAATGCCCGGTGAGGATCATCCCGAACGGTCTCTACCGCCACGAGTTCTACGAGGGGATGCTCTCGGACGATGCGGTCGATTTCGTCTATGTCGGTGAGCTCCGCGAGCTCAAGGGCGTCGATATCCTGCTCGAGGCCCTTGCCGCGATTCAAACGACGTTCCCCGGCCGCGCCATCATCGTCGGCAGCGGCGCCGACGAGCGCAAGTTCAAGCGGCTTGCGCGGAAGCTCGGCCTCGGCGCGCGCGTTTCGTTTTCGGGTCCCGTGCCCGCGCGCACCGCTTTCGCCCGCGCGCGCTGCGTGGTCGTGCCGTCGCGCTCTGAGTCCTTCCCCTATATCGTGCTCGAGGCGGCCGCCGCGCAAATGCCTCTGATCGCCACCAATGTCGGCGGCATTCCGGAGATTATGGGCAATGTCGACATGCCGCTCGTCCCGGGCGGAGACGTCGGCGCGCTCGCCGCTCAGCTCCGCGCGTTCCTGGCGAGCCCGCAATCCTTCCTACAGCGCGCCGTCGAGCTGCAACGACATGTCGCGGCGCGCTTCACCGTCGAGAACATGACCTACGAGGTCGTGGATTTCTACGTTTCGGAGCTCCGCGCGGGAACCCAGCGCGCGGCTTAACGCATCGCCTAACCCTGCCTTAACCATAAGGCGAAGCGCGGCCTTCCCCGGCGGGCGAGCTTCACGCATCCACAAGCTGCTCCGTGGCATAACGGCCTGACAATCCGCCGCTTTGGCCAGGCTTTTGCTTGGCTGAAGACGCTGCGGCAAAAAAGGATATGCGAATGCGCGAAGGGGAAGCGGCTCAAGCGGGTGCGCCCTCGGTGTCTCGCCGGGGCAAAAGCTCAGCCAAGTCGAATGCGCCGTTCGTCGAGCGGCGCCGCGTGCCTCGGCCTAAGCTCGCCGAGATCCGGCGCGGGGCCAGTCTCAATCTCCTGCCGCCGAGCGTGGTGGCGGGCTCGGTGCGTATCATCGAGTTCCTGCTCGTCGCCGTGCTCGGCTTCGCCATCTACCTCGCTTATGTTGAGCGTGAGGGGATGCACAGCCACATCATCTATCTCGTGGCGGCCCTCATCGCCGCGACGGCCACCATGCTCACCTTCCAGGCCTTCAATCTCTACGAGATCCCCGCCTTCAGCGTCTTCGTGCGGAGCTTCACCCGCATCTTTTTCGCCTGGAGCATGGTCGTGGTCGGCATGATGGCGCTCGCTTTCTTCGGCAAGGTCGGCGCCGACTTCTCGCGAGTGTGGATCGCAACCTGGTATGTTGAGTTGACACGGTGGCGAGATGGCATCGTCGTGATGTCGTGCTGGCCTCGCCTTTTCCGCCTTGATGTGCTCCGCAATTTTAAGCCAGAGCTTCTCCCATGCTCTCCACGGGATGTGGAAGGCGTTCGTCTTGAATTGACCGAACCTCCGGCGACCTCGGCTCTCGATTTGCAGTAGCTGCGTGTCAACCGCCCACTTGAGAACCTTATTCACCCACTGTCGGCTGTATCCCGTCTCGATGGCTATGACGCGCTGGCTTGCGTCACAGCGCCCGTTCATTGGGTTCGCGTGATCTATGACGCTTGCCATGATGCGGACAAAGCTCGCTTCCCATGGGCACTCGATGCCCGTGAGCTTCCAGTGGATCGTGAGGACGTTTCGTGCGCGCCACTTCTGGTCTTCATCGGGTGCCACGAATTGCGTTGGGCACTCCTCGCGCTTCATTAGGATTGAGTTGACCATCATCTCATGATTGTGGTCGCCCATCTCTTCGCGGGCGCGCTTGCTTCGTTGGCGGGTCATCTGCCACCTCCGATTTTGGAGATGGCCGCCTCCAGATCGAGCTGCGCCGCGGGTGTCTCGTCCTTGGGTTTCACCGAGGCCCTCCTAGGACGCTCCGCAACTTGATCGGCGAGACGTTCGAGCCTCTCGATCAGTAAGCGTAGGTTTTCGGGCCGCACGAAAAGCCCGGCGCTCCCGTCGACCATCAGCCCCTCGTCGGGCTGACAGATCACGATGTCGCCGCGCACGTTGACGAAGACCGCCGTGGGGGGGCGGGTCTAGGATGACAACGTAGGGATCGTTGCCGCTGCAGTAATCGGGCCGGTATGTCTCGATCTCCGGTTCCGCATTTTCCGCTTGGTCAGCCGCGGCGTCCGGTGGTATTAATTTGTTGTTCATCGAGAGACCTCCTAGTCCTGGAGCCGCCCCGACTTGGCAGTCGCGGGCGGTTCTTTTATGGGAGATGGGGAATTAGGCGGCGCGGCGCTCTTGCTGCGCATTAGCCGTCGCGAGCGTGAGTGCCTCTAGCCTTCGGGGTTACGATCTGATCCACCGCTATTCCGCGCTCGCGGCTGTATTTTGATCGCCCGCGAGTAGCCGTTCTAGGCGGATCACTGGCACCTTTAGCAATCCACCGATGGCAATCGTCGGAATGTCGCCGCGCTTAGCGGCGCGATAAGAGGCATTGCGGCCGAGGCCAAAATATCGCCTGCCCGCTTCGGGCACGCTCAAAACCCGGGGTTCCTGTTTCATCGGTCGTCTCCTGATAGTGTCTATAATGACACCATGCTTATTATAGTTTCGATTTTGGTGTCAAGTGTCACTTGCGGTACTACACAGCCGGTGCTACATAGTCGGAGACAAAGAAGGAGGGGGAGGCACTGATGCCCCGAAAGAAACCAGTTCCCTTGATGCTGCGCCTTCCTAGCGACCTGCATAAGCGACTAGCCCGCGAGGCAGACAAGGCGGGCCGCTCTCTTAATCAGGAGCTGGTGCGGCGGCTTGAGGATAGTTTCAGGCTCAGACCCGAAGCCATTGAGGACCTGACCGAGCTGCTCGGCGGCTTGACGGAACGACATCGCGCCTTACTAGAGCAATTGGACTTAACACTGGGCGGTCGTGGCAATGAGAAATTCGTTTTCGCACCAACCGGGCGCAAGAAATGAAACGACGGCAGGGCAACATCACTAAGCGTGGCCGGAACTCTTGGCAGATTAAGTTCGATGTGCAGCCGAACGCGGACGGCAAGCGGCAACAGCGATATGCGACGGCGCGCGGCAGCTATCAGGACGCGCAAAAGGAGTTAAGGCGGCTGCTCAACGCGGCTGACGCTGGCACCTTGCCGGACCCGTCGAGCGCGACGGTGGGCGAATATCTCCGCTCCTGGCTAGACAGCGCCCATGAGCAGTCACCAAAGACGCTTGAGCGATACCGTGAGCTTGCCGAGCGGCAGATTGTCCCGCACTTGGGCGCGATCAAGCTGCAAAAGTTCAAGCCTGAAACATTGCGGCAGTGGCACGGGGCGCTGCTGGGCACTGGCTTGTCGGCTCGGACGGTCGGACACGCGCATCGGCTGCTGAGGCTGGTGCTGGCGTATGCCGTCAAGAGCGGCACCCTCGACCGCAACGTCGCCGCCATAGAGCGGCCCCCAGCCGTCGAGGACCGCGAGATCGAGATCATATCGCCTGAGCAGATTGCGACTGTCCTGACTCAACTACAGGGCCACAGCCTGCACCCTATCGTGAGCCTTGCCCTTGGCACTGGCATGAGGCGCGGCGAGCTTTGCGGCCTGCAATGGGGCGATATTGACTTAAACAAAGCCACGCTGCGCGTTGAGAGATCAGTCGAGGAAACGAAGGCGGGCTTGCGGCTCAAGTCACCAAAGACGAGGCGCGGACGGCGCAGCCTGACGCTGCCACCTGAGACTGTTACCACGCTGCGCGCTCACAGGGCGCGGCAGCTCGAACGTCGTCTGATACTCGGAATGGGCAACATCAAGCCCAGCACGGTCGTAGTCAGCAACGTCGAGGGCGGACTGATCTCGCCACACTCCGTCAGCCGCGCGTGGCGGCGGTTCTTAATCGACCACAAGCTGCCGCGAGTGCCATTCCACGCGCTCCGGCACACTCACGTATCGCTGCTGATTGCCGCCAAGGTGGATATTCTCACCATTAGCCGCCGCCTCGGACACAGCAAGGCAAGCGTCACGCTGGACGTTTACGGGCACCTTATGAGCGGTGCGGATGCCGCTGCGGCAGAGGCTATTTCCGGCGTGCTGAAATGAGCGTCGACTTGTTCACAGGCCTACGCTGGTTCATCAGTGGGCTTTATGCAGCCGCTCTAGGCTTCTCGTTGGCGTGGGCTTTCGATGGCAGGGGAATACCGTTTCCCTTCGCCGCCGCCGCACTCACATTTGCCTATGGAATGTTGATGATGCTCCTTTGGCTGTATCAGCGATATCCGCCGAGGTAGCGGGGCTCGGGTTGCAACTCGGTTGCAGTTTCCGTTTCGTTGCTGCTGGAAGCCCTTAAAAACTGGTCGGAGCGGGGAGATTTGAACTCCCGACCCCCGGTCCCCCAGACCGGTGCGCTAACCGAGCTGCGCTACGCTCCGAAGCCAAACTGTTTTAAGCAGATTGGATATACACGCTCAGGCTGCCGAAACAAGCCGCCAGCGCAAGACGTCTCTCTTCCTTATTCCTTGGCCGAGCCCAGAATCCGTCGGCAGGCCTCGATCTCTTCGATCAGGGCGCCCAGCGCGCTCATGTCCGGCTGCGGCAACGGCCTATCAGCGTCGCGCAGAAGGCTCGCCACGCCGCCTTGCGCGGCCTCGGCGGCGACATCGGGAATCTCGTGGGCTTCCACCATGGCGTCCTCCTGCTCTTCTTCCTCAGCGATCCGCCGGAAGTCCATCACGTAGCGGGGACCGTGCTCGCGCAGGATCTTCTGTACGCCTCTAATGGTGTACCCATCGTTATAGAGCAGGAAACGAATGCCGCGCAGCAGGGCGACGTCCTCAGGCCGGTAGTAGCGCCTGCCGCCTCCCCGCTTCATCGGCTTCAACTGGGCGAACTTCGCCTCCCAGAAACGAAGCACGTGTTTCGGGACCTCAAGCTCGTCAGCAACCTCGCTGATGGTTCGAAACGCCTCGGGCGCCTTGTCCAACGCTCCTCCTCCTCGGCGTCTAGATGCCGCTCGACTACTCAGCCGCCTTTCTGCGCGAGAGCGCATCGTTGATGCGCTGCTTCATGATATTGCTTGCCCTGAACACAAGCACGCGCCGCGGCGTGATGGGAACTTCCTGACCCGTCTTAGGGTTGCGCCCGACGCGCTCACCTTTATCGCGAATGCCGAATGAGCCGAATGAGGACAGCTTTACCGTGTCCCCCCGCTCGAGGCTCGCCACGATCTCGCGGAGCACAAGCTCCACGATCTCGGCGGACTCGTTCCGCGGCAGGCCAACCTTCTGAAACACCGCCTCGGCCAAATCGGCGCGCGTCAGGGTCTTCCCGCTCATTGTCCGTACGCTCCCCCAGTCGCGGGACTATTCAAGATGCTAAACGAGCGAGTGCGATACGGTCAATCTATCCCGCGATCAAATTCCTGATATTGCGTCCTTTTCCTCCGAGGTGTGGCTTTCGCGCGGCAGTCGGCGACAAATAAGCCTCACCACCGGATCAGGACTGCACCCCAGGTGAAGCCGCCGCCCATCGCCTCGATCAGTACGAGGTCTCCGGGCTTGATGCGGCCGTCGGCGCGGCCCTGGCTCAATGCCAGCGGAATCGAGGCAGCCGATGTATTGGCATGTTTATCGAGCGTAATGATGATCTTCTCTCTGTCGAGGCCAAGCTTCTTGGCAGCGCCGTCCAAGATCCTCCTGTTGGCTTGATGGGGAACAAACCAATCGATATCCGAGGCTTTATAGCCTGCCTGGTCCAGCGTCGTGCCGATCACCTCGCTGATCTTGGTCACGGCATGACGAAACACCTCTGGTCCATCCATGCGAAGATGGCCAACCGTTCCGGTCGAAGACGGACCGCCATCGACATAGAGTTTGTCGCGGTATCGACCATCGGAGCGAAGGCAGGTGGCCAGCACGCCCCTATCAGTCGCCACGCCGTTCAGCTTCTGAGCCTCGACCACGACCGCGCCAGCGCCATCGCCAAATAGGACGCAGGTCGAGCGATCCTCCCAATCGAGGATACGCGAGAAGGCCTCCGACCCGATCACGAGCGCGCGCTTGAAAAGCCCGCTTTTCATATAGGTATCGGCGGTGGCTAAAGCGAAGACGAAGCCAGAGCACACCGCTTGCATGTCGAAGGCGGCGCCCTGGGTGATACCGAGATCGGCTTGGATTGCTACGGCGGTCGCCGGGAAGGTCTGGTCAGGGGTCGAGGTGGCGAGAATGATGAGGTCGATATCCTCCGGCGCGACACCCGCGTCATCGAGCGCCCGCCTCGCCGCGATGGCGCCCATGGTCGAGGTGAGTTCGCCCTCGGCGGCGATACGGCGCTCCTTGATGCCGGTCCGCTCGGTGATCCATTGGTCAGAGGTGTCGACCACCTTGGCGAGGTCCTCGTTGGTCAGGACTCGCGTCGGCAGGTAGCCGCCGACCCCTTTGATCACCGTCCGCACGATATTCAACTGAAGCCACTCCTACCCCGGCCTAAATTCTTGTTTCCGCATCATCTTATCGGAAAAACCGGTGCCCACTTTTCCGGACGATGCTCAAGCCGCACCTTCGAGCTCGAGCTTCGCGTGGAAGCCCGTGACATCGCTCGCCAAGCGTTTCACCACCCCAGTCGAGGCCATGTCGTAGGCAGTGTCGATGGCACTGGCAAAGCCGGTGGCGTCGGTTCCGCCGTGGCTTTTGACAACGATGCCGTTCAGGCCAAGAAAGATGCCGCCATTCAACTGGCGCGGGTCCAACTTCTCTTTCAGCGCGCGAAACGCGCCCTGCGCCAGCACGGCTCCGAGGCGAGCGAGCAGCGACCGCCCCATGGCGGCACGCATATACTGGCCGATCTGCTTAGCCGTTCCTTCCGCGGTCTTCAAGGCGATGTTGCCGGTATAACCGTCGGTCACGACCACGTCGACGACGCCCTGGCCGACATCGTCTCCCTCAACGAAGCCGTGATAGCGAATGGGGAGCGGCGCCTCCTTGAGCACCGAGGCGGCCTCCCTGATCTGGTCGAGGCCCTTGATCTCCTCGACCCCAATATTGAGAAGTCCGACCGAGGGCTTGTCGAGGCCGAACAGAGCGCGCGCCATGGCGGCACCCATCAGCGCGAACTCGACGAGCTGGCGGGCATCGGCCCCGACATTGGCGCCGACATCGAGCACGATGCATTCGGCCTCGACCGTGGGCCAGATGGCGGCGATCGCCGGACGATCGACCCCTTGGATGGTCTTCAGGCAGAATTTTGCCATGGCCATGAGCGCGCCGGTATTGCCGGCAGACACGACGGCGTCGGCGCGCCCGTCCTTCACCGCTTCGAGCGCAAGCCACATGCTCGATCGATAGCGCCCCTTGCGGAGCGCCTGGCTTGGCTTCGCGTCCATGGTCACGGCGACGTCGGTATGGATGATCCTCGCCTTCGCTGCGAGAGCGGGATGGGCCGCGAGCACGGGCTCGATGCGGGCCGTGTCGCCCACCAGCAGAAACTGCATGTCGGGATGGCGGACGAGCGCGATTGCAGCAGCCGGAATGACCACGTCAGGGCCGTGGTCCCCGCCCATGGCGTCGAGCGCTATGGTGACTGGAGCCATTCACAATGCCGTTCTTGGAATGAATATCACCCTTGCGGCCCGTATCGCCGCGGCAACCCCCGGAAATGAAACCCGAATAGACTGAAAAGGGGGGCTGTTGACAACCGGATTTTGCCCGGGGCTCAGGCCCATTCAGCGCCATTTCAAGGCGCCAAGCGCCGCAAAGGGGCTCGTCGCGGCTTCGCTCCTTGGCTCTTCTGCCCCTTGCGACCATTCGAAGCTCACTCCCTCCTTCTTAGGATAGGGGTCAAGTGAGGTGGCAAGCGTCTCGTAGAGGATCGGCCCGAGGTCGATCCTCCCGTCGCTGATCGGTTCGGGCCAGTCGGAGAGCGTGGTGGCGCCTTGCTCCTCCTCGCTCTCCTTGTGCGCCGCGATCATTTCTGACGGCCAGAACTCAGCCTCGACCGGAACGTCAATCCCTGCCTGCACGGGCTCGAGCGAGACGACGCAAGTCTGGGTGACCTTCGCCTTGAGCTCGCCCTTGAGGCGGAGGCGGTCTGCGCCTGCGCGAAAGAGGCGGTAGGTCATCACGAGATCCTCGAGCCCTCTGAGCTCGAGCAGCTTCGCGATCGCCGCCATCTCGGCTGCTGTGGCTTCGATCGATTCGCTCACGCCATCCCTGATCTCATCGATCCTGAGCGGCCGCGAGAACGGCAGATGTTCAGTCTCGTGGCTCATCTCTCAGCTCCCCGCCGGAAATATCTGGAAATCTGAGCGTGCCGGCATGAAGCGCGGCATAAGGCTCTTTCTCCAAGCTCCGAGCGCTCTCCCTTAGATAGTGCGCAAGGCGTGTTCCTGCAGCCCTGGCCGCCGCCCCCTCATCGAGGGGCAAAGCGTCGGCTATGGTCTTGGCGAGAGTCCCCTCGCCCGCCGCAAAGGCCTGCTCGTAGGCCTGGAACAAGGCGGCACTCGAGGCGGCAAGCGCCCGCATCTTTTTCGGAATGCGGAGGTCGCTCACCCCAAGCTCGCGGAGCACCGTCTCCATATCGCCCTTGAAACGGTCGGCGAGCTCCTGCGACAAGACTTGCGCTTGTGAGCCTTCCCGTTTCAGCCGATGCAGCACGGCAAAGAGATTGAGCGACAGCACAAGATACCGGCCCTCAAGCGTATCGGGAACGCCAAACTCCTGGTAGAACACGGGAAGTCGCGCCTGCGCCACAATCGCGCCATAGAGTTTTTCGGAAGCTTTCTCTTTGCGGCGCCAGGGCATTGCGCCGCGAGATAAGAGGGGCATCGTCAGTTTCCGTCTGCTTCGACCATCGAGGGATAGCCGATTTTGTCTAGCGTCAAGCCGGTCATCGTGCGCGCGCGGCGCGGAGCGCGCATCGCGCTCGCGCTCAGCGCGGTGCTTACGCTTGCCGCCTGCGGCGCGCAGATCGATCGGCATGGTCATGTATTCGTCGATGTCGACCTTTCCCAGGTCCAGGCCGGCATGTCCAAGGATCAGGTCAAGTCGGTGCTTGGCTCCCCCGACACGACGAGCACGATCGGCGGCGATGCCTATTACTATATCTCGACGACGCAGAAGAGCGTCGCCTTCCTCAAGCCGTGGGAGATCGACCGTCAGGTGGTCGCGGTCTATTTCGACGGCGGTGAGAAGGTCCAACAGGTCGCCAATTACGGCCTGAAGGACGGCATCGTCATCAACTATTACAAGAGCGAGACACCCGCACGCGGCAAGGACCTGACCGTGCTCGAGCAGATCTTCGGCAATATCTCGAACCGCAAGCTGTTCAAGGACCAGAGACCGGGAGCGGGTGGCATTCCCGGTCCCGGCGGCGGCCTGTAACGTTCGTCCCTTATTGGTGGGCGAGCACGGCGAGCAGAAGCAGCGCCACGATATTGGTGATCTTGATCATCGGGTTCACGGCGGGACCGGCGGTATCCTTGTAGGGATCGCCGACCGTATCGCCGGTCACCGCGGCCTTATGCGCGTCGGAGCCTTTGCCGCCGTAATGGCCGTCCTCGATATATTTCTTGGCGTTGTCCCAGGCCCCTCCTCCCGCCGTCATCGAGATGGCGACGAAGAGGCCGGTGACGATGACGCCGAGCAGCATGGCCCCGAGCGCCGAGAAGGCCGCGCTCTTTCCCGCAATCCAATTGACGATGAAATAGAAGACGATCGGCGACAGCACCGGCAACAGCGAGGGTACGATCATCTCCTTGATCGCCGCGCGGGTGAGGAGATCTACCGCCTTGCCGTAGTCAGGCCGGTCGGTGCCCTTCATGATGCCGGGCTTCTCCTTGAACTGGCGCCGCACCTCCTCGACGATGGAAGAGGCCGCGCGCCCGACCGCCGTCATGGCGATGCCGCCGAAGAGATAAGGTAACAGGCCGCCGAGGAAGAGGCCGACCACCACGTAAGGATTGGTCAGGCTGAAGGTGACGTCGATATCCTTGAAGTACGGGAACTTGTCGGCGTTGGCGGCGAAATATTTGAGATCCTCGGTGTAGGCCGCGAACAGAACGAGGGCGCCAAGGCCCGCCGAGCCTATGGCATAGCCCTTGGTCACGGCCTTGGTGGTGTTGCCCACCGCGTCGAGCGCATCGGTCGTCTTGCGGATGTCCTTCGGCAGGCCCGCCATCTCGGCGATGCCGCCGGCGTTGTCGGTGACGGGACCGAACGCATCGAGCGCGACGATCATGCCTGCGAGCGCAAGCATGGTGGTGACGGCGATGGCGATGCCGAACAGTCCGGCGAGCTGATAGGCGATGACGATGCCCGCCATGATCACGAGCGCGGGCAGAGCGGTCGATTCGAGCGATACGGCGAGACCTTGGATGACATTCGTGCCGTGGCCGGTGACCGAGGCCTTGGCGATTGATTGAACGGGGCGGTAGTTGGTGCCGGTGTAATACTCGGTGATGACGATGATCAGCGCCGTGACCAACAGCCCGACCGCACCGCAATAGAAGAGCGATTTGCCGGTGAAGCTCACCTCGCTGACCTTCATCGCGGTATCCATGCCGACCAGCCATGAAGTCAGCGGGTAGAGCAGGATGAGCGAAAGCACTCCCGTCACGATCACGCCCTTATAGAGCGCACCCATGATCGACTGGCTCTTGCCCAGCCGCACGAAATAGGTGCCGATGATCGAGGTGATGACGCAGGTCGCGCCGATGGCGAGCGGATAAAGCATCATCTGCGTGACGCGATCCTCGCCTCCGGCGAAATAGATCGAGGCGAGCACCATGGTGGCGACGATGGTCACCACATAGGTCTCGAACAGATCGGCCGCCATGCCGGCGCAGTCGCCGACATTGTCGCCCACGTTGTCGGCGATGGTCGCCGGGTTGCGCGGGTCGTCCTCCGGGATGCCGGCCTCGACCTTGCCCACGAGATCGCCGCCGACATCGGCGCCCTTGGTGAAAATGCCGCCGCCGAGACGGGCAAAGATGGAAATGAGCGAGGCGCCGAAGCCGAGCGCGACGAGCGCGTCAACCACCTCGCGTGAGGCGGGGCTGAGGCCCAAGAACTTGGTGAGGATGAGGAAGTAGACGGAGACGCCGAGAAGGGCGAGACCCGCGACGAGAAGGCCGGTGATGGCGCCGGCGCGGAAGGCGAGGCTCAAGCCGTCGGCGAGGCTCTTAGTGGCGGCCTGAGCGGTCCTCACATTGGCGCGCACCGAGACGTTCATGCCGATATAGCCGGCGGCGCCTGACAGCAGCGCGCCAATGGCGAAGCCGATCGCCTGGGGGATGCCGAGCAGATAAGCTAGGATAAAGAAGATGACGACGCCGACCACGGCGATCGTCGTGTATTGGCGGGCGAGATAGGCCTTGGCCCCTTCCTGAATGGCGGCAGCGATCTCCTGCATGCGCGGCGTTCCAGGGTCCGAGGCGAGAACGGCCCTGGTCGTCGCGACGCCATAGGCGATCGAGAGCGCCCCGCAAGCAATGATGAGAAAAAGGACGAAGGTCATGACAGCTGCCTCTGCGTTTCTCAGGGATAGAGGGAGTAACAGGCCGGAAGGGAGACACTGACGTGCTCCCGAGCCCTACTGCCCCCAAAGCGATGGTGCGAATGCGCGCGCGGAAAATGCCAAAGATAGAGGAAGGACGCAACAGAGCAGGCTAGTCGAGGAAACCCGGGCCAAATTGGCCGGCAAAGCCCTAGAAATGGGCGAATCCCTTATGGCTCAGCTTGAGGGTGCGACCGCCCTCGCCGAGGACGCGTATGCCATCCCGCTCCTCGAGGCGGCCAATCTGGGTGACCGTCTCGCCCTTTGCGCGTATCTCGTTCTCGAAGGCGGACGCGCTCGCTTCCGGTACTGAAGCCACGATCTCATAGTCGTCGCCTCCGGTCAGAAGGGCCTCCAACAGGGAAGGATCGCGCACGACTGCCTTACGCGAGGCTGGCGAGAGCGGCACGCGGGCTGCCTCGATCACGGCGCCGACATGAGAGACAGCGGCGAGCTTGCCGACGTCGCCCACGAGGCCGTCCGACGCATCGATCGCCGCAGAGGCGAAGTTCCGCAAGGGTATCGCGATGGCGTTGCGCGGCAGTGGCTCGCGATAGCGGCCGACAAGAAAGCTCACATCGTCCTCGGATAATCCCAAGCGAGCTGCGAGCGCGGGCTCCTTTAGCAAGCGAAGGCCGAGATAGGCATCACCGATCGTGCCGGTCACGTAGAGGAGGTCGCCGCGCTTGCCGCCATGGCGGAGCGCCGCGTGGCCGTGCGGCACGAGGCCGAGCGCGGTGATGGTGATGCAGAGAGGGCCCGGCGTCTTGGTCGTGTCGCCGCCGGCGAGCGAGATGCCGCAGTGCCGCTGGAGATCTCCAAGACCCGAGGCGAAAGCCTCGAGCCAATCGGGAGTGACCCGCGTCGCCGGGAGCGAAAGCGCGAGCAGGTAGACGTAAGGGCGCGCACCCTTGGCGGCGAGGTCCGATAAATTGACCGCCAACGCCTTGTGGCCGATCGAGTCCGGCGGATCGTCGCTCAGGAAATGCACGCCCTCGATGACCGTGTCGCAGGAAAGCACGATCTCGAGCCCCTCGGGCGGGCGCAGCACGGCGGCGTCGTCGCGGAGCGATAGCGCCGATGCATCGGTCGCAAGCGGCGCAAAGTAGCGGGCGATGATGTCGAACTCGCCAAAGCCCTTCCCCTCGACGTGGCCGCCATCCTCAACCATTGCTTCGACCCTCCGCGGCGAACTCGCGCGGCCGCGCCTTGTGTCCAAGCCGGTCGAGAATGCCGTTCACCACCTTGGGCTCGTCCTCGGCGAAGAAGGCATGAGCGATGTCGACATATTCGGAGATGACGACGCGAGCCGGGACGTCGTCACGCGACAGGATCTCATAGGCGCCGGCGCGGAGGATGGCGCGGAGGATCGAATCCACGCGGGTGAGCCGCCACCCTTCAGCAAGCTGCTTGTCGATCAGAGGATCGATCTCGAGCTGTCCGCGCACCACGCCTTCGACGAGGTCACGGAAGAAGGCGGCCTCGGCGTCGCAATATTGCGTGCCCTCGATCTCCTTGCCCAAGCGGTGCTGCTCGAACTCGGCGATCACCTCGTTCAGGTCGATGCCGGTCATGTCCATCTGATAGAGCGCCTGGACGGCGGCAAGCCGGGCGGCGCTCCTCGAGCTTGCCCGTTTGGCGGTTTGGCCGCGCCCCGCCATGGCGCTAGCGCCGGCTCGCAGAAGAGAAATGCTGCTCGAGCTGCATCAGGGTGAGGCAGGCTCTCGCCGCGTCGCTCCCCTTGTTGCGCCCATCGACGCTCGCCCGTTCCCAGGCCTGCTCGCGACTCTCGCAGGTGAGGATACCGAAGCCAATCGGCACGGCGTGCTGCACGGCGAGCTGATGGAGCCCAGCGGCGGATTCGCGCGCCACGATGTCGTAATGGGTGGTCTCGCCGCGAATGACGCAGCCGAGAGCGATGCAGCCGCGATGGCGCCCTGCCCTGCCGACGAAGCCGTTGGCGAGCGCGAGGCTGAGCGCGAGCGCGATCTCAAGCGAGCCCGGCACGGCAATCCGCTCATAGGCGACGCGCTGCGCGTCGAGCTCCTCGATCGCGCCGCGGGCGAGCTCGTCGGCGATATCCTCGTAGAAGCGCGCCTCGATGATGAGGACCGAGCGCGGACCTTTGCGAACTCATGATTTCTGCTCCAAAGGCCGGTGGCCGGCGACCTTCAGTCCATAGCCTTCGAGACCAACGATCTTGCGAGCGGGCGAGTTGGAAAGCAGCACCATCTCGCGCACGCCGAGATCGAGCAGGATCTGCGCGCCGATGCCATATTCGATGAGACGCTGCTGACCGGCCACGCCCTCAGCCTTGAGCCGGGCAGAAATCGCGTCGGGCCGCGACTCGCGGATCAGCACCACGACGCCGCGGCCCTCGCGGCCGATGATGTCCATGGCCTTGTGCACGGCGGTCTCGCGCGATCCGCCGGTCGATACTACGTCGTCGATCGTGTTCATCGCGTGCACGCGGACGAGCACGGGACCGCCCGAAGACACATCGCCCTTGACGAGGGCCACGTGCTCGGCCGGGTCGACGGTCGTGGCATAGACTTTGAGGTCGAAGGCGCCGCCGTAGCCGCTCTCGATCTTGGTCTCGGCGACGACTTTGACGAGATGGTCGTAGCGGAGACGATAGGCGATCAGATCGGCGATGGTCGCGATCTTGAGCCCGTGGCGCTGCGCGAAGGCGACCAGGTCGGGAAGCCGCGCCATGGTGCCGTCGTCATTCATGATCTCGCAGATGACGCCCGCGGGATAGAGTCCGGCGAGGCGCGCGAGATCGACTGCCGCCTCGGTGTGGCCGGCGCGCACGAGAACGCCGCCGTCCTTGGCGACCAGGGGGAAGACATGGCCGGGGGTCATGACGTCACGGTAGTCCTTGGTCGGATCGATGGCGACGGAGATGGTATGGGCGCGGTCATGCGCCGAGATGCCGGTGGAGACCCCTTCCCGCGCCTCGATCGACACGGTGAAGGCGGTGGAGTGGCGCGTGCGGTTCGAGCGCGACATCAGCTCGAGATGAAGCTGCTTGGCACGCTCCGGGGTGAGTGCGAGGCAGATCAAGCCGCGTCCGTGTTTCGCCATGAAATTTATGGAGTCGGGCGTCGCCATCTGCGCCGGGATGACGAGGTCGCCTTCGTTCTCGCGCTCCTCGGCATCGACCAGGATGAACATGCGGCCGTTCCGCGCATCCTCGACCACCTCCTCGATCGAGGAGAGGAACTGATGGTGGCGGGGGTTGCTCAGTGCGGTCACGGGAAAAGGCCTCTACTCGCGCAAGCGCGCCACGTAGCGCGCCAGGAGATCCACTTCAAGGTTTACCAGATCGCCGGGCTGGCGGTCTTGCCACGTGGTATGGGTAAGAGTGTAAGGAATGATGTTCACACCGAAGCTCGTGCCCTCGACCTCGTTAACGGTGAGCGACACGCCGTCGAGCGCGACCGAGCCCTTCGCGGCGATGAGGTGCGCAAGGCCGGGCGGCGCCTCCACCACGAACCGCGCGCTGTCGCCGTCTGGCGTGCGGGTGAGGATCATGGCGGCGGCGTCAACATGACCGGTGATGATGTGGCCGCCGAGCTCGTCGCCGAGCGCAAGCGGACGCTCGAGATTGATGCGGCGCCCCTCTCGCCAGGAGAACAGCGTGGTCCGCGCCAAGGTCTCGTTGGAGGCTTCCACGGCAACAACGGCGCCCTTCTTGGCCTTCTCCATGTCGATCAAGGTGAGGCAGCAGCCGTCGCAGGCGAGCGAAGCGCCCTCCTCCAGGCTCTTATGCTTGTAGCCGCAAGCAATGGCGAAGCGTCCGCCCTTGCTCTCGACCACCGTCCCTATGTCGCTGACAATACCGGTGAACATCTCGCCTTCCGATGCCAAGACGTCATCCGGTCCGGACCGAATGCGCGGGACTCAACTTGCGTGAAATGACCGCTTCCGGTCAGCCGATCAAGTCCTTCATTGCCGAAGGGCTTGAGTGCGTCGTCGCCGGCCGGCTCTGGCCCTTGATAGATCACCACCTCGTCGATGAGATCTTCATCGAGGAAGGCCCGCGCAACCGACGGGCCCCCTTCCACGAGAACGCGGGTGATACCGCGGTGGGCCAGCGTCTCGAGCACGTCTTGGATCGCAAGCATGCCGTGCTCATCGACCGGCACTGAGACGACCTCGGCGCCCCGATCTTGCAACGCGTCGGTATTGGGGTGCTCCTCGTCGGCGGCGCAGACGAGCCAGACCGGCACCATCAGATCGTCGAAGATCTGCGCGCCTGGCGGCGTCCTCAGGCGGCGGTCGAGCACGACGCGCACGGGCGAGCGGCACGACATTCCGGGAAGGCGGCAGGTGAGGCTCGGATTGTCGGCGAGGATGGTGCCGCGGCCCACGAGGATCGCGTCGTTCCGCGCGCGCAAGAGATGAGCGTGCGCCCGGGCATCGGGACCGGTGATCCAGACTGGCGCACCATTGCCTCTCGGCATCAGCCCATCTGAGCCCACAGCGAGCTTGAGCGTTATGGCGGGGCGCCCCTCGGTGACGCGGAGCAGATGGCCGAGCGCGACCTCACAGGCCTCCTCGGCAAGCACGCCCTCCCTGACCTCGATGCCGGCGTCGAGGAGGCGCTCGACCCCTCCCCCCTCAGTGCGCGGATCTGGATCGCGGAGCGCGATCACGGCGCGGGCCGGCTTGGCGGCGGCAATGACATCGGCGCAAGCGGGCCCGCGGCCTCCGGCGTGCGCGCAAGGCTCGAGGGTCACATAGAGCGTCGCGCCCTGGGCACGCCGGCCAGCCCGTTCAAGCGCGATCGCCTCGGCATGGGGTCGGCCACCAGGCGCGGTCCAGCCGCGCGCGAGAACCTCACCTGACGGCGCCACAACCACAGCGCCGACCGATGGGTTCGGCCAAGTGGTGCCGAGCCCGCGTTTCGCAAGCCCAAGGGCTTGCGCCATATGATCCTCGTCGCTCGCGCTCATCGGAAGTCTTTTGGCTTTCGCGCTAGTCCTCGGCAGAGGCCTTGGCCTTGCCGGTCTTCGCCTTGGTTGGCGCCTCTTCGTCTTCGCCGTCGCCGTCATTGTCGGCGTCGGAGCCGGCAAGCTCGCCGAGGAGGACCTCGAAGTCCCTGGCCTCGCGGAAGTTCTTGTACACCGAGGCGAAGCGCACATAGGCGACGTCGTCGAGACCCTTCAACGCCTCCATGACCAGCCGGCCGATAGTCTCCGACTGGATGTCATTCTCGCCCGTATTCTCCAGCCGGCGCACGATACCGCTCACCATGCGTTCGACGCGCTCGGGGTCAACGGGGCGCTTCCTGAGAGCGATCTGCACCGAGCGCATCAGCTTGTCGCGGTCGAACGGCATCCTCCGTCCGCTCCGCTTGACCACGGTCAGCTCGCGGAGCTGGACGCGCTCGAAGGTGGTGAAGCGGCCGCCGCAATCGGCACAGACGCGGCGGCGCCTGATCGTGGTGTGATCCTCGCTAGGCCGCGAGTCCTTCACTTGCGTGTTGGTGCTGCCGCAATAGGGGCATCGCATGAGCGACCGCCCTCCTCTTTCTCACCCTCACGCACGCGAGCCTAGCTGCGATAGATCGGATAACGCTCGCAGAGCTCGATGGCCCGCTTCTTGACGCTCGCCTCGACGGCGCCGTTGCCGGCATCGCCATTGGCCGCGAGACCGTTGAGCACCTCGATGATCATGCCGCCGATCTGCTGGAACTCGGCGATGCCGAAGCCGCGCGTGGTGCCAGCCGGAGAGCCGAGCCTGACGCCGGAGGTAACCATCGGCTTTTCCGGATCAAACGGCACGCCATTCTTGTTGCAGGTGATGTTGGCGCGCCCGAGCGCGACCTCTGCCGCCTTGCCAGTCAGCTTCTTCGGCCTGAGATCGACCAGCATGAGGTGGGTGTCGGTTCCGCCCGAGACGAGCGCCACGCCGCCCTTGACCAGCGTCTCGCCAAGCGCCTTAGCGTTGTCGATCACGCCCTTGATATAGAGCTTGTAATCGGGCTTCAGCGCCTCGCCGAAGGCAACAGCCTTGGCGGCGATGATGTGCATCAGCGGTCCACCCTGAAGGCCAGGGAACACCGCCGAGTTGATCTTCTTGCCGATCTCCTCGTCGTTAGACAGCACCATGCCGGCGCGTGGGCCGCGCAAGGTCTTGTGCGTCGTGGTGGTGACGACGTGGGCGTGCGGCAGCGGGCTCGGATGCAGACCCGCCGCGACGAGACCGGCGAAATGCGCCATGTCCACCATCAAGAGAGCGCCGACGGAATCGGCGATCTGGCGGAAGCGCGGAAAGTCGATGATGCGCGGGTAGGCCGAGCCGCCGGCAATGATAAGCGCGGGTTTGTGCTCTTTGGCCAGCCGCTCGACCTCGTCATAGTCGATGCGATTGTCGGTCTTGGTCACGCCATATTGGACGGCGTTGAACCACTTGCCCGAGAGGTTCGGTGGAGCGCCATGGGTGAGATGACCGCCATGGGCGAGCGACATGCCGAGGACGGTGTCGCCGGGCTTGATCAGCGCCAGCATGACGGACTGATTGGCCTGGCTGCCCGAATGGGGCTGCACGTTGGCGAAGGCGCAGTTGAACAGGCGCTTGGCGCGGTCGATGGCGAGCTGCTCGACGACGTCGACATATTGGCAGCCGCCGTAATAGCGCTTGCCCGGATAACCTTCCGCATATTTGTTGGTGAGCAGCGTGCCGGCGGCATCGAGTACGGCCTGGGAGACGATATTCTCCGAGGCGATCAGCTCGATCTCGTTCTGCTGGCGGTCGGCCTCGTGCTCGACCGCGCTCCAGACCTCGGGGTCAGCATCTTCCAGATGCTTGGTGAAAAAGCCGCTTCCGCGCGCCTCGGCACGTCTCGCATCACTTGCCGTCATGGCCACTGCTCCTTGAGCTCAACGATCCCGCGCTGGTCGAGGGCACGTTCCTCGCGAGGTAAATCTCACGCGGCGCGCCTCTCACCGTTCGGCTGGCTCTACCATATGTCGTCCGGTCGCGCCAGCAACACCCAAGTCTTTGAACTTAGGGGTCTTGGAACTTAGGCTTCAACTTACAAACTGCAATGGGCCAAAACCTAACGCCTTGGGCGATCTTGGAGGGGCGATCAGGCCGATGGTTCGCTTAGCCCGTGGCGAAGAGCTGCGCGACACCGCACGCGACGACGTAGAGTCCAACGGCGATCACCACGCCCGCGAAAGTGACGGCAAGAGCCCGCTTGTGGCCGGCGAGCCGGACATTGACCTGGGTTCCGATGACGCTGCCGGCGATGCCGCCGGCGATCACGAGCACGGCGAGCCGCCAATCGACCAGGCCCGATGAGGTGTAGCTTGTGGCTGTGGCCAGCCCGAAGGTGGTGACGGCAACGAGCGAGGTGCCGATCGCGTTTTGCAGCGCCATCCCCGTCGCCAGCACCAAGCCGGGCACGATGAGAAAACCGCCGCCGATTCCGAAGAAGCCCGAGAGCAGCCCGACACCCGCGCCGACAAGAAGAAGCCGCGGCAGAAGATGCGCGGCAGTTTCCGGCGTGAGCTTCACGTCGCGAGCGGTCGGCTTGGGCTTGAAGGTCAGCATATTGCCGATCCCGATCATGACCAAGCCGAACAGCGCGAGACGCTCCGTTCCGCCAAGCTGCTTGCCGAGACTTGCTCCCACGAAGGCTCCAGTCACGCCAGCAGCCGCGAACACCAAGGCACACGGCCATTTCACAAGTCCCCAGGCGGCGTTGAGCGCAACGGCGACCGCCGAGGAGCCGATGGCCACATGGGCCGACGGCACCCCAACGACATAGACAAGAAGTGGAACGGCGAGGACGGAGCCCCCTCCTCCGATGAGCCCGAGCGTGAGCCCGACAAGGGCGCCCGAGGAAAGGAGCAGAAGGACGGGGATAAGCCCTAGAGCCATCGCGGGCTACGCTTTGAGCGGTTGGCGGTTCCAGGGCATGAGCCCGAGGAGCTTGGTCATGCCGCAGAAGCCGCTGACGCCGGCGAAGACAAGCCCCGCCCCGATCAAGCCTGAGAGCGCGTAGAACTCGGGTCTCACGATGGCGCCGAGCAGAACGCCGATCAGCACGAGGCTGCCGGCAGCGATCATCACCTGACGGTTGATCTCGATCGGCCGGCTCTTGTCGAGCACGGCGGGGAGGCCAGCCTGCTTCCAGCCTTCGATGCCTCCTTCGAGCATGTAAGCCTCGCAGCGAGCAGCCTGCTCAAGGCGCCCCGTATTGTCGGCGGTGCGCTTGCCGGCGCGGCAGTGAAAGATGATGGGCCCTTTGATGCCGCTAAGATCGGCGAGCGTGCTCAAGGGAAAACTCCGCGCGCCCGGGATGTGCTCGCGCGCATGCTCGTCCCTCTCGCGGATGTCGATCAGCGTTGCGCCTTGCGCGATGAGGCGCGTGGCCTCTGCCGGGGTGATGCTCTGAAGGCTCATGGTGGATCTCCTCCCGTTTTCACGGGATTGGTTCAGCTTACTTTTCGCTGCAATAGAGTTTCTGCAAATAGCCGAGCAAAAGCTCGGTGCGCGGCTCGGCGACGCGGTACCAGAGCGTCTGACCCTCGCGCCGGAAGTCGACGATGCGCTCCTCTCGCATCTTGGCGAGATGCTGCGAGGTGGCGGATTGAGACAAACTCACCGCGTCGGCGAGCGAGCCGACATTCGCCTCGCCCCATTCCACCAATTTGCACAACACCATCAGCCGGCGCTCATTGGCGAGCGCGCGCAGGATGTCGGCCACCTTGGTGGCGTTGGCTTCGAACGTGGCGAGATCGGCAGGGGCTCGCGGCATGGCGGGCTTCCTTTACATTAGCACTTGCTAATTTAGTTGCCGCTAATATATCTGTCAACGACAGATGCAAAAAATTTGAAACAGGAACATCACGATGACTGCGGTTCCCACCATCACGGCCTTTTTCGACGAGCACACCAACACGATCAGCTATCTCGTCGCCGACCCCGCAACGAAGCGGGCGGCGATCGTCGATCCGGTGCTCGACTACGATCACGCGAGCGGGAAGGCCGCGACCAAGTCGGCCGACGCCATTCTCGCCGAGGCAAAGGCGCTCGGGCTCACGATCGATTGGGTGCTCGAGACCCATGCCCATGCCGACCATTTGTCGGGCGCGCCATACATCAAGCTCAAGACCGGCGCTCGTGTCGGGATCGGCGAGCACATCCGCGAGGTGCAGAAGATCTTCCGCCCCGTGTTCAACGCGACCGACGTCAAAGGCGACGGGAGCGAGTTCGACCATCTCTTCAAGGACGGAGAGCGCTTCAGGCTCGGCGACATCGAGGCTGAGGTGATGCACGTGCCGGGCCATACCCCCGCCGACGTCGCTTACCGGATCGGCGATGCCGTGTTCGTGGGCGACACCATGTTCATGCCGGATTTCGGCACCGCGCGCGCCGACTTCCCGGGAGGCAACGCACGCGCACTCTATCGCTCGATCAAGAGACTTCTCTCTCTGCCGCCCGAAACGCGCCTCTTCATGTGCCATGACTATAAGGCAGCAGGCCGCGACCACTACGCCTGGGAGACAACGGTGGCAGAGGAGCGCGCCAACAACAAACATGTGAAGGACGGCGTCAGCGAGGATGATTTCGTCGACATGCGCGAAGCGCGCGATGCGACGCTCGCGGCGCCGGAGCTGCTGATGCCCTCGATCCAGGTGAATATGCGCGCGGGCAAGCTCCCGCCTGCCGACGAGAACGGCGTGCGCTATCTCAAGATCCCGGTGAGGCTCGTCGCGTAGATCGAAGCATCGATGCGGGCATAAAAAAGGGCCATCCGGTTTCGGCCGGATGGCCTTCGTTGTTGCAAAGCTGCTTGCTCAATTGACCGAGGCCGTTTCCGAACCGCCGTCTTGGTTGTAGATGTCGGGCCGGAACTGCACCACGCCGTCAGGCTGCCCCCAGGCGCTGACATAGGTGAAATAGACCGGGATCGGTTTCACCAGCTTGACGTCGATCTGCTCGCCGGACTGCTTCACCGCCATCATGCGCGGAATGTTCCAGCCTCCGGTGTCCTGCAAGATCCAGTCGACCAGCGTTTCGATCGCGTTGACACGCACGCAGCCCGAGCTCTCGTAGCGCACCGAGCGCCCGAACAGGCTCTTGAGCGGCGTGTCGTGCATGTAAACCGAGTCCTTGTTCGGGAAGTTGATCTTCACGAAGCCGAGCGAGTTCTGGTCCCAGGGGAGCTGGCGGAACTGATAGTTGTAGACATCCTGGCCGAACCAATTGATCTGGTTCGAGGCAAGCGGGTTGCCGGCGGCGTCGAAGGCCTGCATGTGGTAGGCGGCGAGCATGTCCTGGTTGCGGCGCGCGAATTCCTGCGCTTTCGGCACCAGGTCCTTGTAGATGATGCTCTTCGGCACGTACCAGAACGGATTGAAGTTGATCTCCTGGATCTTGCTCGACAGCTCTGGCGTCGGGCGCTCGGGCTTGCCGACGACCGCCGCGTGGCGTTGCACGACCTGCCCAGAACTCGACGGCTTCCACTTGCGCCGCGGGAATGTTGACCAGGACATAGCGGTTGGCCGCCGCCGTGGAGAGGGTCTGGAGACGCTTGAGATTGGCCTCGAGCTGTCCGAGCCTGATCGCCGCCGGAACGTTGAGGGCCTCGATCATGGCGCGCGTATCGATCACGCCCGTGGGCGGAAGGCCGTGCCGCGCCTGAAACTTCTTCACCGCCGAAACCACCGCGGCATCGTATTCCTCAGGCACGCTCATGCCGACGAGGTCGCCGCTGACCTCGAGCCGCCGGTGCAGCGCCACGATCTCGGGCCCGCTCTGGCCGGGCTTCATCGCCTTGGCCGGCACCATAGGCCAGCCGCCGTTCGCCACGATGCTCCGGTACTTTGTGATTGCTGCCTGCGTTGCCGCGACATTGGCCCTGGCGATCGTCGGTGTTCCGAGCGCCGGATTGAGAATCCAAGCTTGCGTCGCCGCATCGAACTCTTCCGGCGGCAACTCATCGCCGTGAAAAGCCTGAGAGCCCGGTTGCTGCGGTCCGCGGGGTTTGCCGCCGCCGAACAGTCCGCCGCCGAACAGTCCGGGGCCACCGTAACCGTCGTCGGCTCCGCCATTTGCTTGCGGCGGGCCCTTCATCCATGAGAACAGGCCCGCGCTCGAAGGCTCGACGCTGGTCATGAGAAGGGTGGCAGCAAACCCCGCCGTGGCGAGCACAGCCCCGCCCTTCATTAAAGATTTGAATTTCAGCATTCGCCGCTCCCCGTCGTTTGCGGCTTCTGTCCCGCTTTAACTATAGGCGGTTTGGATCCGGCACTCTAGAGCCAATGAATTGTGATTCTTTCACAATTCAGCAACCTTGGCACAAGTTCCGCAAGGAGAATCCCTGCCAGGCCGGAAGTCGTTACGCCGCGAATGAGACAAGAAGATTTCGCGTCGCAACTTGCCGCGTGCTTAACGGGTAGCTTGGGAATGGGGCGATTTTTGGCTGTAGCCCCCGCGAAGACCCGCAGAAGTCAAGCGGCCCCGGCTGGCATCTTCAGCCACCGGGGCGCTCGTTTCGTGGACGTCAGCGAAGTCTAGAGCTGATAGCGGATCTGGTCGGTCCAGAAGCGCTCAAGCTTGATCAGGGCCTTGTTGAGCGTCTCGAGGTCATCGGCGGCAATGCCGCCCACCTGCTGGAGCGACTTCAACTGCCGCTGATAGAGCCCGCTAACCACCTTGCACACCTCCTGCCCCTTCTCGGTGAGCCTGACGCGCACCGAACGGCGGTCGGTGGTTGAGCGCTGATGGTTGATGTAGCCGGCGTCGACCAGTTTCTTCAAATTATACGAGACGTTGGAGCCGAGATAATAGCCGCGGCTGGTGAGCTCGCCGGCCGTCAACTCTGCGTCGCCGATGTTGTAGAGCAGCAACGCCTGCACGCTGTTCACGTCGGCGCGGCCCAGACGTTCGAATTCGTCTTTGATCACATCGAGCAGCAACCGATGAAGACGTTCGACAAGCTTCAAGGAAACAAGATAGCGACTCCTGAGATCTTCTGCCTCAACAGCGCTCGTTTGTGTCCCTATATTCAAGGCTACACTCATCGCCTACCCTCGTTAGTTGTTGTTAATCCCCAACTTGAAGCTGACTATAGGCGAAGCAACCTAAAATCCGCTTAAGCGAGACGCTTAAGATTGCGTGAAATTCTAGTATTAAGTTTTCATGATGTTGCGAGGCGTTTGAGAGGAGAGTCAGGCGACAAAATTGCGCTCGGGGAGGACAAGCTCATCCTCGACGGGGGTCGAAAACATCCGCTCGATCGCCGCCTGATCAACGTCGGCGAGGCTTGCCGGCTGCCAATCGGGCTCGCGCCCCTTGCCGGCAATTCGCGCAGCCACGCCCTCGCGGTAGTCATGCGTCTTTACGAGATGCGAGGCCAGGCGAAACTCGAGTTTGAGCGCGTCGGCGAGTTCAAGAGAGCGTCCGCGCTGCATCTGGGCCAAGGCAACCTTGAGCGAGGTCGGCGATTTCTTGCGCAGCTCCGCCGCTGTTTCGTGGGCGAAGGATGCGTCGTCCCCCTCCTCGCCATCGAGGCGCTTGAGGATCTCCTCGACCGTTGGCGCGGAGAAGGCGCGGTTGATGACGGGCGTAAACCGCACGAGCTCGCCCTCGCCGGGATCGCGATGGAGCCCGTCCAGCAGCCGGTCGACCGGCTGGTTATCGCTGATCGCGTCCTTGATCACGCCAAAGCACGACGACGGGATGTAGTGGCTTGCAAGACGCAGCCGGTAGGCCTCGGCAGGGCCGATGACGCGGCCGGTGAGCGCGAGATAGGTGCCGATCGAGCCGAGCAGGCGCGGAAGGAAATAAGTGCCGCCGATATCGGGGAGAAAGCCGATGCCGACTTGCGGCATCGCGAAGCGATAACCCTCGGCGGCAACGCAATGCGTGCCGAGCAGGCTGATGCCCACGCCGCCGCCGAACGCGAGCCCGTTGATCAAGGGCACGTTCGGCCTGATGAAAGTCTCGAGCGTCCAGACTTGCGTGTAGGCCGCGCGATAGAAGGCGCGGATCGCTTCGATTGCCCCCTGCTCGCAGAGCTCATGCAAGACCTTGAGGTCGCCGCCGCTCGAGAACACGGTCGGGTGCGTCGATTGCATCACCACGCCATAGATATGCGGCGCCGGCGCCCAGCGCCGGTAATGGGTGGTAAGCGCCTCGAACATTTCCCGGCTGAGCGCGTTTAATCTTGAGGGTCGGTCGAGCGTGACCACGCCGGCACGGTCGATCTCCTCGAAAGTGATGCCCAGCTCTTCAGACACTTAGACGACGCCTCTGTAGTGAATGCCGCCCTGCCTTGAAAAGGCCTGGCTTGTCCTGGAAAGGGCCTCTTCGAAGGGCTCGAGGTGAAAGGGCCCGGGGGCAGCTACCATCCAATCGCCGAAACCACAAGCTTTGCTCGGAAGATCATTGGACTAGAGATATGACGCTCGACCGCCTTGCTTGTCTGATCTTCGCGCTTCTCGTGTCGCTGCCGCTCTATGCGCGCGCCGAGACCGACGAGGTGCCGCCGCTCCCCGACCGCAAGCCCGCTCATGTCGAGGCGCCGGTGCTCCCTGGCGATCAGCCGACCGTGCCGTGGACCGAGGAGGAAATCACCGATGCCAAGGCTCAGTGCGATAAGGCGCTCAAGGATGTGACCCTCGACTATGAGGCGCTGCCCCCGATCAAGGAAGGCATTTGCGGTGCGCCCGCTCCCATTCTGGTCAAGTCCATTGGAAGCGACCCCAAGGTGGCGATCGATCCGCCCGCGACCATGACCTGCGCTCTTGCCGCGGGCCTCGCGTCATGGCTGAAGGACAAGGTCCAGCCCAAGGCAAAGGCCAAGCTCGATACGCAAGTGGTGAAGCTCAAGAACGCCACCTCCTATTCTTGCCGCAACCGCTATGGCGGCGCCACGACACCACTTAGCGAGCATGCGCTCGCCAACGCGCTCGACGTGTCCGATTTCGTGTTCGCGTCCGGCGCTCACGTTACCGTTCTCGATAGCTGGCCACGGGCCGTCACCGCGGCCGAAGATGCGCCCAAGCCGAGCCGGGTCGCGACCGTGACCGGCTCGATCTTGAAGGTGTCGCAAGCCGCAACGCCCACCTCGCTTCCGGTCGCGGCACGCGAGAGCGCCATCCTCGTGACGAAGATCAAGGCCAACCCATTCGAGGTGCCTACGCCCCCACAAGAAGCGAAGCCGCCGAAAGCCGCGTCAACCGTGCCGGCGCCGCATGCGGAGAGCACCGTCGCCAAGACGAAGAGCAATCCCTTCGTGGCACCGGCTCCGGTTCAGACCGCTGCAGTTGAAACGTCCACGCCTCAATCAACGGCGCCGCCGGCCGCAAAGCCCGCAGCTCTGCCCCAGGGTAACTCATCTGAACCCACACTCGCCGAGCGGCAAAGTGCCTTCATCAAAGACGTGCATGATGAGGCCTGCACCATGTTCGGCACGACGTTAGGCCCAGCCGCCAACGAGGCGCACAAGAACCACTTCCATCTCGACATGAAGGCGCGGCGGCACGCTGGGATTTGCGACTGACGCATCGGTCACCACATTTGGTGGAACGGCTGGAAGGTCCGCCGCTGGGGTGGTAGCTTCGCGGTCATTCGTTCAAGCAGAAGCGGCGTAACGTCGTGGCAACCGCCAAAGACAAACCGATCTCGCTCCGCACCGAGCGGGCCAAGCGTTCAGGCGTCAAGGCAGGAGATTCGCGGCCGGGCTTCCCGGCGACGCGGCTCAGGAGGAACCGGCGCACCGACTGGTCGCGGCGGCTCGTGCGCGAGAATGCGCTTTCCACCGACGACCTCATATGGCCGATCTTCGTCATCGACGGCGAGCGCAAGCGCACCCCGGTTCAGGCCATGCCCGGCGTCGAGCGGCTCTCGATCGATCTTGCCGTCAAGGCCGCCGAGGAAGCAGCCACGCTCGGCATCCCGGCTGTCGCGCTCTTTCCCAACACCGAGCCTTCGCTTCGCGATGAGATGGCGAGCGAGGCGGTCAATCCCGCCAATCTCGTCTGCCGCGCGGTGCGCGCCATAAAGGACGCGGTCCCCAATATCGGCATCATCTGCGACGTGGCGCTCGACCCCTATACCAGCCACGGCCATGACGGACTTCTCGTCGACGGCGAGGTCGACAACGACAGGACGATCGAGGTTCTGGTCGCTCAGGCCCTGGTGCAGGCCGAGGCCGGCTGCGACATCCTCGCCCCCTCCGACATGATGGACGGGCGGATCGGAGCGATCAGGGCCGCGCTCGAGCAGAACGGCTTCGCCAAGACGCTGATCCTCGCTTACGCGGCAAAATACGCGTCGTCGTTCTATGGCCCGTTCCGCGACGCGGTCGGCTCAGGCGCGAAGCTCAAGGGCGACAAGCTCGGCTATCAGATGGATCCGGCCAACGGCTCAGAAGCGTTGCGCGAGGTCGCTCTCGACATCGCCGAGGGCGCCGACATGGTCATGGTCAAGCCCGGGCTCGCCTATCTCGACATCGTGTGGCGGGTGAAGGAGGCATTCCACGTGCCGACCTTCGTCTACCAGACCTCCGGCGAGTATTCGATGATCGTGGCAGCCGCCGAGCGCGGCTGGCTCGACCGCGATCGCGTGCTGATGGAGAGCCTGATGGCGTGCAAGCGCGCCGGCGCCGACGCCGTGTTCACCTATTTCGCGCTCGCCGCCGCGCGGATGCTGAAGTCTTAGCTTCACCGCAATGGTGTCATTCCCGCGAAAGCGGGAATCCAGTAACCGCTGACCTCGGTTGTCTACGAGCGCTGTGGCTACTGGATTGCCCGGTCAAGCCGGGCAATGACAAGGTTCGTTGAACCTCAGTTGGTGACCTTCATGCTCTTGAAGACCACCTTAGCCTCTTTCTGCTTGTCGAAATTGTCGCCGGAGAGCCCAAAGCGCCAGCCGGTCTTGGGCGCTTGGCCCCTGACCTCGCGCACCTTCGTGCCGTTGATGTAGAAGGCCACGCTGTTGCCGTTGGTCTTGACGCGCAGCGTATTGGTGGCGCCGGGCAGGGTCTTGATCGCCGTCGAATCGACATTGGCGGCGATGGTGCCGAGCCATTTGCCGTCCTGCTTCCGCGCGATCCAGAACTTACCGTTGTTGAGAATGCCGAATTGGAAATAGGTGCGGTTGTCCTCGCCCCAGAACAAGAGCCCGGCGCCCAGCACTGGCTGCTCGCCCTCGGGCCAGACCGTATCGGTGCAGATATCGGCGTCCTTCACGGTGAAGGTGACGTTCAAATTGGACGACATGTCGTCGGGCGGAAGCTTGAAGGTGAAGGCGCCGTCCTTCACCTCGATATTGTCCTTGATCGACCAGCCGCCGGCATCGTCGTGGAATTTATCCTCGAAGATGACCTCATTTCCCTCGCAGGCGCTCGCCCGCCACGCGGGAGCCGCACTGCACAGGACAAAAAACGCAAGCAATACCAATGATCGCGGCATGGACGCTCCCCGTTAGCTTCGCCTCACACGTCCTCAGAGAAAAATCCTTAACGTGTTGCTCTGCCCTCGGCAACCTGCGCGGCAGGCACTGCGGTTCTTTCATGACGCGCCAAGCGCATGACATTTCGCATGAAACGCGGCCACTCGCTTGTTTGCGCCTCCCTCAATCACCATGTACTCGCCCCGAGATCGAACCGGTGTCGAGAGCGTGAGCTCTCGCCAGGAGGCAAACGATATGAGCGAGCAGCAGACCCTACCGCCGCCCGGCAGGCAATTCGCGGACCGGCCTTTTGCTTACGATCCGGTGCGACAGCCGGAGCTGTTCGACGGCGTGATCTTCAAACGCACCACAGCCTTCATCATCGATGCCATCATCATCGCGCTGTTGACGGTCGCCGCCTATGTGGCCGTGGCGCTGCTCGGCGTCATCACGCTTGGCCTTGCCTGGCTTCTCTTCGGGCTGGTCTTTCCCGCCGTCGGCCTCGGCTATAACGCGGTGACCATCGGCGGCAAGAATTCCGCGACCCTCGGCCAGCGCATGATGGGGCTCGAGGTGCGCATGTGGTACGGCGGCAAGGTTACGCCGCTCGTCGCGGCCTTCCATGCGTTGCTCTTCTGGTTCTCGCTCGTGGTGTTCTGCCCGATCCTGCTCTGGGCCCTGTTCAATTCCCGCAAGCGCTGCCTGCATGACATTCTCGCGGGCGTGCTGTTCATCAATCGGCCCTAAGCTTCATCAACCGGCCGAATTGCGGGATTATTCTGAGCTTAGCTGCCAGGCTTAAGGGGGGCGTTTTTCCCCTCTCTTGGCCGATTGCAAGAATCGGCTGTGATCCACTAAGCTTGCGGCAAACGGGTTCGGATTCGTCGGCCGGTCCAGACGTGACAGAGCACAAGAACAACTTTCCGGAATTCTACATCACCGCGCCGCAGCCCTGCCCCTATTTGCCCGGCCGGCTCGAACGGAAGCTCTTCACCCACCTCACCCGCGACAAGCCGCGCTTCCTCATCGACAATCTGCTGAAGGGCGGGTTCCGGCGGAGCCAGAACATCGCCTACATGCCCTATTGCAATTCCTGCTCGGCCTGCGTGCCCGTGCGCATTCTGGTCGATCAGTTCCGCCCCAGGCGCTCGCTCCGGCGCATAGCACGGATCAATCGCGATCTCGTCGCCACCCGCATGGTGCCGGCGCCGAGCTCCGAGCAATATTCGCTGTTCCGCACCTACATCGACGCGCGCCACGCCGATGGCGGCATGGCCGAGATGTCGGTGCTCGACTATTCGCTGATGGTCGAGGACAGCGTGGTCGAGACCTTCGTCACCGAATATCGGATCAAGCCCGATCCAGAAGGCGACGGCTCTTCGCCGCTCGTCGCCGTCTCGCTGTGCGATCGCTTAAGCGACGGGATCTCCATGGTGTACAGCTTCTACGATCCAGAGCAGAAGCAGCGGAGCCTCGGCACCTATATGATCCTCGACCATGTCGAGTTCGCCCGGACCCAAGGCCATCCCTTCGTCTATCTCGGCTATTGGATCGAGGGCTCGCGCAAGATGCGCTACAAGAACCGCTTCGAGCCGCAAGAACGCCTGACCTCGAAGGGCTGGGTGCGCTCGGAAGGCTGAAGTCCGGAAATCGGTAATTAGAAACGCGGGCCGAAGCTGTTCGACTTGGGGAATCCCCTTGGCGGCAGGCGACCTGCCTGAGCGCGATCACCCCACCAATCTTTCAGCTCGGCTGACGAGAGGGTGAAACTCCGCATTGCAGAATCGAGGTAGGTGAGTCCGTCCTTCTTGTTGAAGGCCTTCACGTCGGCGAGCCCGCCATCCTTGTAGCGCTGCAGCCGCACGCCCTTCCCGCGGGGCATCTCGGGCAGCTGGTTCAGCGGGAAGAGAAGGAGCTTCCGGTTGTCGCCGATGACGGCGATGCTGTCGCCCGCTGCTGGCGCGCAGACGATCGCCTCGGAGCCTGCCGGCACATTCAGCACCTGCTTGCCTTTGCGCGTCTGGGCGAGCACCTCGTCCTCTGGCACGATGAAGCCGTGGCCGCTGGTCGCGGCGACGATCAGCTTTCGCCCAGGCTCATGCACAAACAGCTCGACCGCGTCGTGAGCCTCCTCGATATCGATCATCAGACGGAAGGGCTCGCCATGGCCCCTGCCCCCCGGCAGCTTGTCGGCGCCGAGCGAATAGAAGCGGCCATTGGTGCAGAAGAGGAGGAGCGTGTCGGTCGTCTGCGCCTTGACCGCGCGGTTCAGCCGGTCGCCCTCCTTGAAGGCGAGGCTGTCGGGCTCGACCTGATGCCCGCGAATGGCGCGGATCCATCCCTTTTCCGAGAGGACGATCGTCACCGGCTCCTTCTCGATCATCGCCTCGGCAAGCTCGGTCTCGACGCCCTCGGGCGCTTCGGCGAAGCTCGTGCGCCGCTTGCCGATCTCGGTTTTCTGGCCGAATTGATCCTTGAGCGCCTTGATCTCGTCGGCGATCCTCTTCCACTGCTTGTCCTCCGAGCCGAGCAGCGCCTTCAGCTCCTTGCGCTCCTTGGTAAGGCTCTCATGCTCGCGCTTGATCTCCATCTCCTCGAGCTTGCGCAGCGAGCGGAGCCGCATGTTGAGGATGGCTTCGGCCTGCACGTCGGTCAGCCCGAACGCCGTCATCAAAGCGGGCTTCGGCTCGTCTTTCTCCCGGATGATTTTGATGACCTTGTCGATGTTGAGATAGACGATGAGATAGCCGTCGAGCACCTCGAGCCGGTGATTGATCTTCGCGAGACGGAATTTCGAGCTGCGGACGAGCACGATCTGGCGGTGGTCGAGCCATTCGCGCAGGACTTGCCGGAGGCTCAGCACGTTCGGCACCTGGCCGCGGCTCAGCACGTTCATGTTGAGCGGCACGCGCGTCTCGAGCTCGGTCAACTTGAACAGCGACTCCATCAGAAGCGTCGGATCGACGCTGCGGCTCTTGGGCTCGAGCACGAGCCTCACCTTTTCGGCCAACTCGTCGCGCACGTCAGCAAGGAGCTGCAGCTTCTTCGCCTGCAGCAGCTCGGCGATGCGGGCGACGAGACGCGCTTTCGGAATCTGATAGGGGATCTCGGTGACGACGATCTGGTATGTGCCGCGCCCCGTGTCTTCGGTCGTCCAGCGGGCGCGCAGCCGGAAGCTCCCGCGCCCGGTCTTGTAAGCCTGCACAATCTGCTCGCGCGGCTCGACGATGATACCGCCGGTCGGAAGGTCTGGTCCGGGAACGAGCTCAACCAGCTTGTCGGCTGTGGCGTTCGGGAACTTGATGAGATGGAGCGCCGCGTCGCACAGTTCGCCGACATTGTGCGGCGGGATGTTCGTCGCCATGCCGACGGCGATGCCTGACGACCCGTTCGCGAGCAGGTTCGGGAAATTGGCGGGGAGCACGGAAGGCTCTTGCTCGCGACCGTCGTAATTGGCGCGGAAGTCGACCGTGTCCTCGTCGATGCCACCGAGGAGATGGGCCGCAACCTCTGTCAGCCGCGCCTCGGTGTAGCGCTCGGCGGCGGGGTTATCGCCGTCGATATTGCCGAAATTGCCCTGTCCGTCGACGAGCGGGTAGCGCACGGTGAAGTCCTGGGCGAGGCGCGCGAGCGCGTCGTAGATCGCCTGGTTCCCGTGGGGATGGAAATTGCCCATCGTGTCGCCGACGATCTTGGCGCATTTCCTAAATTCGCCCTGGGGCGCGAGCCGGAGCTGCTGCATGGCGTAGAGCAGCCGGCGATGTACCGGCTTGAGCCCGTCGCGCACGTCGGGCAGAGCGCGATGCATGATGGTCGACAGCGCGTAAGCGAGGTAGCGCTGCTCGAGAGCCTCGCGCAGGTCCACGGGCTCGATCGGCCCTTGCGAATCAGATGGCGGGGTTACGCGTTTTCCCATGACCGGCGCTTACCGCATCGGGCGCTTTCACTCAAGGGCGCGAGGGATTGCGGTCAGGGAGCGGCGGACTGGGTTTCCGGTCGGGAAGAGGCGGAGCTTGGTCCGCCTTCGTTGGATGCGGTCTGGACCGGCTTCACGCAGGACGTGTCGATGAAGACCTGGATCTCCTGGTAGTACCATTGATTGCCGTGCTTCCAGCCGGCCATGCCGACGCCGATCTCGGTCGATGCCGCTCATGACCCGGCGAATGCTTCCAGAAGGTCATCGCTGCCGCGACCGCAGCCTCGGGCAAGGCACGCGAGGGCCTGGTCCAGGAACTCATGCCAGTTCTCGCCGCGGAACTTGCAGAATTTCGTGCCGCTCGCACGTAGGCGCTGGAACGGGCTCCGTCCGTCGGCGCTATGCCCCTGTCTCGCAGTCCTGGCGAGATAGTCGGCGTAGGCTTGCGCCTCCTCGCTCGCGCTCGTATTCTCGCGTAAAGGCGCGAGACCTTTCGTCTGACGATAGGCGTTGGTCTCGGCGATGATCGCGGCCTCGGCGCTTGCCGGCACCTCGAATTGCTGCGCGCTTGCGGGGCGCGCGTCACATGCTGCTGCCACTCCAAGCACCAAAACGAAGACGCCACTGAACGCTTTCATCGGACACCCGCGCCGCAAGCCATTGCCCAAAATAGCGCAGGGGCCTAGGCCGAGCGAGCGGCGGCTTGGGTGCGGCCAAGCAGGGAGATCAAGCGCTCGCGCGCTTGCGGCATGACGAGGCCGTGCGGCGCCAGCACATCGCGCTCGAGGAAATGACCCGTCAGCGCCAGCCCCGACAGGATATCGGCATTGCTCGCGGCAGCTTCGTCGTCCAACAGAAAGGCCGGTAGCTTAAGCAGCTTGCTGCAGTAAGGCTGGCCCGCATCGCGCGACACGGCGCGGCCAGAGCGCGGCGAGACATAGGCAAGATCGACATCGGCGCCAGTCGCCGCGCACTCGGTGAGATCGAGACCGAAGCCGAGATCGCCCAGGAGCTGAAGCTCCCAGCGGACAAGAAGCGGGGGCCAGAGCTCGGCGTGGTCGAGCGAGCGGAGCACGCCGAGCGCTGCCGCATAAAGTCCCTGATGCGGGTCGCGTTCGGGCAGAAGCCGCGCGAGACCCACTAGCGTCGAGATCGCCGAAAGCGCCCGCGCGTCGTCGAGCACACGCGCCGCATGGGCCTCCATCAGCTCTACATTGAAACCGCCGAGGTGCTCGGCCAGCCGCGCGCGCCAGGTGACGCGGATGAGATTGCCGGGCTGGAGCAGCGGGCGCATGCGGCGCGAGCGCCCTCCCCGCACCAGCCCGAGGTGACGTCCATGAGCGAGGGTCAGGAACTCCGCGACCATGTTCGCTTCGCCGAGCGGCTTGGCGGAGAGGAAGATACCTTCGTCGCTCCAGTCCATGGCTGAACCTAGAGGCGAAAGACCTCTGGACTCAAGCTCCGCCGATCAGCGCGACCAGCTTGCCTGACCGCCGGTACCCTCAGCGAGACCTAAAAGGCGCGACTGCCAAATAGAAGACCGGTGCGCCGGTTTGGCAGCCTGATGTAGCAATCAAGGCCGGGTGTAGCAAAAGGCCCGGGACGATCCCAGGCCTTTCCAAAGCGACGATCAGCAAACGACGTCAGCTTCCGCTGCCCGTGCTCGAAGTTCCGCCGGACCCTAGCATTCCGCTGGACCCTAGCGTTCCGCTGCTCGTACCGGTTCCGCTGCTCGAGTTTGGCGTGTTGAAACCGGAAGCCGATGTCCCCGGCTCGGGCGCAACCGCCGAGCCTTGGTTGCCGAGGGAAGGAAGCGCCGTGTTCGGCTGATAGCTCGGCGAGCCGGGAGCGCCCGGCTGCGCGCCAAAGCTTGGCTGGGCGGAGCCGGCGCCCGGCATGCCTGGGCTCGCGCCGAAGCTCTGGTTGGCGGTGGCAGGCGCGGTTCCGACGCTGCCGGGGACAGAATCAGCGGCTTGGACGGCGGTCGCCATGAGCAGCGCAGTCGCGCCGATCGCGTAGAGTGTGGTCTTCATGAAGTTTGACTCCTCTAATTCCGATTGAGGGGTCAACGTTGGGCGAATAGGAGGGTTCCTCTGCCAAAAAAGGCGATTTCGCGGCCCTTCATTCCTTCGGATAATCGAGGCCCATCTCGCAATAGCGCTCGGGGTCCTCGCCCCAGCGCTCGCGCACCTTGACGAAGAGGAAGAGGTGCACCGGCACGCCCGCCATCTCGGCGATCTCGCTGCGCGCCAAGCTGCCGATCTCCTTGATGGTCGCGCCCTTGGCGCCGAGCACGATCTTGCGCTGGCTCTCGCGCGTCACGTAGATCGTCTGCTCGATCCTGACGCTTCTGTCCTTCAGCTCCTTCCAATCCGTGGTCTCCACGGTGAGCTGATAGGGAAGCTCCTCGTGCAGCCTCAAGAACAGCTTCTCGCGGGTGATCTCGGCCGCGCTCTGCCGGGGCGAGGCGTCGGTGAGCTGATCCTCGGGGAAGAGCCATGGCCCAGGCTGCACGGCGCTGCCCAGATAGGATTTGAGATCGGCGACGCCGTCGCCGGTCAGCGCCGATAACATAAAGACGCGCTCGAAGGGCCTGATCGCCGAAACATCGGTTGCCAGCCGCAGCAGCTCGGGCTTCGAGACCTGGTCGATCTTGTTGAGAACGGCAACGATGGGGTGCTGCCTCACCTCGGGCAGGTGTTTCAGAAGAACCTCGAGACTCTGGTCGAGGCCGCGTTGGGCGTCGATGACCAGCACGACGATATCGGCGTCGCCGGCACGGTCCCACGCCGAGGCAAACATGGCGCGGTCGAGCCGCCGCTTCGGCTGAAAGATGCCGGGCGTATCGACGAGGATGACTTGCGACGTGCCGATGAGCGCGATGCCGCGCACGGGCCCCCGCGTCGTCTGCGCCTTGTGGGTGACGATCGAGACCTTGGCGCCGACCAGTGCATTGGTCAACGTCGACTTGCCGCTATTCGGCGCGCCGATCAGCGCCACGAAGCCGCAGCGCGTGTCATCGCCGCCAGCGGTCTTGGTCGTCTCGCTCTGGTCGCGACCGGGCTTTGTTTTAGCCATCGTGCGGAGCCTGCCAGACCCCTTCGCGCAGCAGCATGGCGAGCGCTGCCGCCTGCTCGGCGGCGCGCTTATTCGCGCCCTGCCCCCGCTCAGGCGCCACGCCATCGATCTGCACCTCTGCGGTGAAGCGCGGCGCATGGTCAGGTCCCTCGCGGGCGACCTCTAGATAACGCGGCAGCGGGAGCCGCCGTCCTTGCGCCCATTCCTGCAGCACGGATTTCGCGTCCGGAGCGGCCGCTTCGAGCTCGCCGAGATGCGGCTCCCAGAATCGGCGCACCACGGCGCGCGCCGCTTCATAGCCCGCATCGGCAAAGATGGCGCCGAGCACAGCCTCGCAGGTATTGGCGAGGATCGTCTTCTTGCCGCGTCCCCCGCTCAGAGCCTCGCCGCCGCTCATCAGGATGAAATCGCCGAGCCCCCAGGCTTGCGCCACATCGGCGCAGGTCTCGGCTCTGACCAGATGATTGAACCAGCGGGCTAGCTCGCCCTCATAGGCGTCGGGGAATTGGTCGGTGAGAAGCTCGGCGACTGCGAGCCCAAGCACGCGGTCGCCCAGGAACTCGAGCCGCTCATTGTCCTCGTTAGGCTTGCCGCCGGAGCGCGCGCTCGCATGGGTGAGCGCGAGCTTCAGGAGCGCGGCATTGGAGAATTCGAGCCCGAGCCTGGCGGCCAATTCGCCAATCGGCCTATGCCGCCGCTTAGGCAAGCTCAATCCACCACATGGAAGATGCGCGACCAGCGAACGCTCGACGGCCAATCCCACACCTGCCAGAAGCTCCCCTCGTCGTCGTTGATCGAGAAGAAGATGATCTGCGCCTTGCCGACCAGATTCTCGAACGGCACGAAGCCCACCTCAGACAGGAAGCGGCTGTCAGTCGAGTTGTCGCGATTGTCGCCCATCATAAAGAAGTGCCCTTCCGGCACCTTGTAGACCTCGGTGTTGTCGCCGAAGCCATCCTCGACGAGGTCGAGGACGGGATAGCTCACGCCGTTCGGCAATGTCTCCTTATAGCGGGCCATGTGCCGTGCGCGGCCTAAATCGTCGGTCACCACGAAGTCGTCGATCTTAACCTTGGGCACCGGCTTGCCGTTGATATTGAGCACGCCGTGGATCATCTGGATCTCATCGCCGGGAAGGCCGATCACGCGCTTGATGTAGTCCGTCTCGTTGTCGCGCGGCAGCTTGAACACTACCACGTCGCCGCGGTCGGGCTCCTTGGCCCACACCCGCCCCGAGAACAGGTTAAGCCCGAAGGGGAAGGAGTAGCGGCTATAGCCGTAGCTGTATTTCGAGACGAACAGATAGTCGCCGATGAGCAGCGTCGGGATCATCGAGCCCGAGGGAATGTTGAAGGGTTGGAAGAGAAAGATCCGCACGAGCAAGGCAAGGATCAGCGCGTGGATGATGACGCGGATCGTATCCTTGACGCTGGTCCTGGCTTCCGCCTTTTCAGCCTCAACGCTCATGTTGCGAAGCTCTCCTGAAGTTGATTCTTGCGGCCTTGCGGCCGCCCTGGGGTTGCGCCCCTATAGCCTCTCGCTCGCGATCAGGCAAACCGGTCAATCGCGCATGGAGACCTTGAAGGCCGAGATGATGACAATGGCTTGCGCCGTCGGGAAATCGTCGGTGATGGAAAGATCGATGCGTACCTCGTGACCCTCTGGGGTGATGCGGGCAAGCGCCCTCGCCGCGCCGCCGGTCAACTCGAGTGTGGGACGGCCTGAAGGCAAATTCACGACGCCCATGTCGCGCCAGAACACGCCATGGCGGAAACCCGTTCCGAGCGCCTTGGCACAGGCCTCCTTGGCGGCGAAGCGCTTGGCATAGGAGGCGGCGCGGGCCGCGCGGTTGTCGGACTTGTGCCGCTCGGTGTCGGTGAAGATGCGGGTGAGGAAGCGCTCGCCGTAGCGATCGATGGTGCGCTCGACCCGCCTGATGTCGATGACGTCGTTGCCTAGCCCGATGATCATCACGTGCCGAGGCTCGCTTCCGTGTCGCTATGACGCAGGCCCGCGCGGGCGCCGTCGATCACTGCGCGCATGCGCGCGACGCTCGCGGCAAGACCGACGAAGATGGCCTCGCCCACGAGGTGATGACCGATGTTGAGCTCAACGATCTCGGGAATCGAGGCGACCGGAGCGACATTATCATAATCGAGCCCGTGTCCGGCATGGACCTCGAGGCCAAGCGCTGCCGCCTGGCGCGCCCCGTCGGCAAGCCGCTCGAGTTCGCGCTCGCTTGCCCCCCTGTCCCCCGCGGTCGCGGCCCGGCAATAAGTGCCGGTATGGAACTCGATCGCGTCGGTCCCGACCTTGGCCGAGGCCTCGATCTGCTCGGGCTCGGGGTCGATGAAGAGTGAGACCTGGATGCCGGCGCGCCGCAGCTTGGCGATGAAGGGCGTAAGCGTCTCGATCTGTCCCGCCACGTCGAGCCCGCCTTCGGTGGTGATCTCCTGGCGCCGCTCGGGCACGAGGCAGCTCGCATGTGGCTTCACCTTAAGCGCGATCTGAAGCATCTCGTCCGTCACCGCCATTTCGAGATTGAGCGGGGCGAGCTTCGCAGCGGTCAGACGGGCGATGTCCTCGTCCCTGATGTGACGGCGATCCTCGCGGAGATGCGCGGTGATGTTGTCGGCGCCAGCCTCGACCGCGAGCTTCGCCGCGCGCAAAGGATCGGGATATCGCCCTCCCCGCGCATTGCGGAGCGTTGCCACGTGATCGATGTTGATTCCGAGGCGGATCGGCGGCGCGCCCGTAAGGCGGCGCGCTTTGGCCGGAGCTCTTGTCGTCATGGGGCGCCGAGCGCCTCCCGGGAGGACCGGAGCTCGCGCAGGCGGCGATGCCGGTAGGCTTCGACCATCGGCTTGACGAGGACGTAGCTCAGAGCGGCGATGGCAAGGCCCACGGGAATGCAGCCGAGCGACATCGGCTTCAGGATGGGCCAGAGCTTGGCCAGAGAGGACTGGAAGATGCCGTTAGAGAGGTCGATGTGATGCTTGGCGACCCGCCCGCCGAGCATTAGATTGCCGACCTCGTAGGTCGAATACCAGAGCAGTGGATAGGTCAGCGGATTGCCGAGGAACGTGCCGAGAATGGCGGCGACGATGCTGCCACCGACCACCCAAGCGACTAGAGCCGCCATGACCATATGGGTGCCGAGAAAAGGCGTGGCCGCGGAGAAGGCGCCGACCGCGAAGCCGAGCGCAACCGCATGGGGCGATTCGCTCAGGCGCCGCAGGCGATAGACGACGTAACGGCCCGAGCGGCTGAAGCTCCGGCGCGGCCAAAGATGGACGCGGACCTTCTCCCACCAGCTCTCCGCCTCGCGGCGTCTGAACAGCATAAGCAACCTCGCAAAAACGGCGCTCAAACCAACCACCAGATGATGGCCGCCGTTGGCAGGAGACGCCTACCATATTTAGGTTAAGCTGCTCTAGTTTTCAGCCGCCTGGGACATCAGCTGCTGGCGCGGGCGGCGCTCGAGACCGTGTCCTTGGCTCGGAGCCCCGCGATGATGTCGTTCAGGTGCTTCAGATCCCACACTTCGAGGTCGATCAGCATCTCGGTGTAGTCGGGCACCCGGTTCGTCATCTTGATATTGTCGATATTGCCGTCAGCCTCGCCGATCACTGACGCAACCTGCGCGAGACTGCCGGGCTCGTTCAGCACGGTAACCGCGAGCTTGGCCGGGAAGCGCTGCGGATTGTCCTCGTCGATATCCCAGGTCACGTCGATCCACCGCTCAGGCTCCTCGTCGAAGGCCTTCAGCGCCTCGGCATGGATCGGATAGATGGTGATCCCTTGACCTGGATTGAGGATGCCGACGATGCGGTCGCCCGGCACCGCGCCGCCATCGGCGAAACTCACCGGCAGGTCGCCGCGCAAGCCCCTGATAGGGATGCCGCCCGGGCCATCCTTGGCAGTGCGTCCGCTCGATCCTGGCCAGCGGAACTTGAGCCCCCTCACCTTGCTGCCGAGCCCGAACCAGCCCTCCTCGCTCCGCGTCACTTTGCGCCGTCGCTTGGCAGGCTCTGCCTTCTCCTCGGGGAACACCGCGCGGATGGCATCGGCGGAGGCGAGTTCGCCCCGCCCCACCGCAGCCATCACATCGTCGGCCGTCTTCTGCGACAGCCGCCCGAGCGCCTGGGCAAGGCTTTCCTCGCTGAACACTTTGCCGCGGCGCTGGAAGGCGCGCACCAGGATCTCGCGTCCGAGCTTGCCGTATTGAGCGCGCACGGCGTCGCGTGTGGCGCGTCTAATCGCAGAGCGCGCCTTCCCCGTGACCGCGAGGCTCTGCCAGGCCGACGGCGGGAGCTGTGCCTTGGAGCAGATGATCTCGACCTCGTCGCCGTTCCTGAGCTCGGTCGTGAGCGGCATCGGCCGCCCATTGATCTTGGCGCCGACGCAGGTGTTGCCGATCCCGGTATGGACCGCATAGGCGAAATCGATCGGGTTCGCGCCGCGCGGCAACGCGATCAGTCGGCCTTTCGGCGTGAAGCAGAACACCTGGTCCTTGAACAGCTCGAGCTTGGTATGCTCGAGGAACTCCTCGGGGTTGTCGCCGTCGAGCAGCATGCCGACGAGATGGCGCAGCCAGCGATAAGCGTTGGTGTCCTGGCTCGGAACGATCCCGTTTGTGGGGCCTGAGCCATTGAGCGAGTCCTTGTAGAGGGCGTGCGCCGCCACGCCATATTGGGCGATCGAATGCATGCGCTCGGTGCGGATCTGCAGTTCGACGCGCTGATGGCGCGGGCCGACGATGGTGGTGTGGATCGACTGATAGTCGTTCTGCTTCGGGTTCGAGATGTAGTCCTTGAAGCGGCCGGGCACGGCATGCCAAGTGGAGTGCACCACGCCGAGCGCGCGGTAGCAGTCCTTCTCCTCGGGCACGACGATACGAAAGGCGTAGATGTCGGAAAGCTGCTCGAGCGAGATCTGCTTCCGCTCCATCTTGCTCCAGATGGCGTAAGGCTTCTTCTCGCGCCCGGCGACGATGGCAGCGACCTTGGTCTCTTCCAGCTTGGTGGTGAGCGCCGTCTCGATCTCGTTGATCAGGCCCTGATTGCGCTCGCGCAGCACCTTGAGCCGCTCGACCACCGCCACGTGGGCCTCGGGGTTCAGCCAACGGAAGGCGTGGTCCTCGAGCTCTTCGCGCAGCCACTGCATGCCCATGCGCCCGGCAAGCGGCGCGTAGATGTCCATCGTCTCCTCGGCGATGATCTTGCGCTTGGCGGGCTTCACATGCTCGAGCGTGCGCATATTGTGCAGACGGTCGGCGAGCTTGACGAGGAGCACGCGGATGTCGCTCGAGATGGCGAGCAGGAGCTTGCGGAAATTCTCGGCCTGCTCGGCCTTCTTGGTGACGAGGTCGAGCTTCTTGATCTTGGTGAGACCATCGACCAGCGTGCCGATCTCGCGCCCGAACATGGCGTCGATCTCGCTCCGCGTCGTCTCGGTATCCTCAATCGTGTCGTGCAGGAGCGCGGTGGCTATGGTCGCGTCGTCGAGCCGCATTTCGGCGAGGATGGTCGCCACTTCGAGCGGATGGGAGAAAAAGGACGCGCCCGAGGCCCGCTTCTGATTGCCATGCGCCTTCATGGCGTAGACATAGGCGCGGTTCAGCAGCGCCTCGTCGGCATTCGGCTGATAGCTCAGCACGCGCTCGACCAGCTCATATTGACGCGTCGTCATGGCGCGCTCCCCGCCCCTCGGCGTGGCGCCATGCCGGAATGACCCTTCAGATAGGGAGTGCCAAAGTGACCACGCCTGCTGCGTGCAGCAAGGTCAGCGCGAGCGCGGTCCCGCATTAGAGCCATCCGAGGGTGCCTGGCTCGCCATCCTGCGCAATAGCTCCTCCTCGGTCATCTTGTCGATCGCGGTATCGCTCGACTGGTCGTCCTGGCCGAGGACGGGCATTCTGGTGTCGGTCGAGAGCATCGGCACGGCCTCAGCCTCCGGCTCATCCACCTCGACATATTTCTGCATGGAATGGATGAAGTCTTCCTTGAGGTCGTCTGGAGCGATCTTCTTGTCGCCGATCTCGCGGAGCGCCACGACCGGGTTCTTGTCGTTGTCCCGCGCCACGGCGATCTGGGCGCCGGCCGAGATCGTGCGCGCGCGGTGGCTCGCCAAAAGCACGAGCTCGAAGCGGTTCGGAATCTTGTCGATGCAATCCTCGACGGTAACGCGAGCCATCAGCAAATCCTTGTATCAGATGCGGAAGTTGCCTCTATTTAGGCGCTTCGCGGGGGCCAGGCAAGGTAAAGCTCAAGCTTTGAGGATAGGTCGTGGTGGTCAAGGAGACGATAACGGCCGCCGAGCTTCTGGAGCGACTCCGCTTCTTCGAGGTCGAGGCCGAGAAGGCCTATGGCCGCATGTATGACGCAAGACCGGGCTCCGACCTTGCCGCTTGCTACAGCGACGCCAAGGAGGCCCTCCACGAGGCGATAGGGTTTGCGCGGCGGCTTGGGCTTTCCCGCGAGACGGAGCGGCTTGAGAAGCGCCTTTCCGAGATCAAGACGATCTTTCGGCACCAGTTCCCGGCCTAGCCCCCTCGGATGGGAGACGTTTGAGGACACGGCCCGGCCCGGCCTTCGGCATGGCATGCAGCAACTCGGCCGCGCTCTTTTGCAGCACCGGATGGCGCCAATTGGGGGCGACATCCAGAAGCGGCCGGAGCACGAAGGGCCGCTCATGTGCGAGCGGATGAGGCAGGACGAGAGGCCGGGCGCCGGCGCGCTTGAAGTCGGGCGCCCGTCCGCGCCAATGACGGACGAGACCGTCATAATCGATGATGTCGATATCGAGCGTGCGCGGTCCCCAGGGCCTGCCCCCGCGCCGCCCCGAGCGGCGCTCGATCCTCTTAAGCACCCGGAGCAGAGCCTCGGGTGAGAGAGGCGTATCGAGCAATGCCACCGCGTTGACGTAAGCCGGCTGCCTGGCATTGCCCACCGCCTCGGTCTCGTAAAACGGCGAGACCGCGACGACGGTGACATGAGCACGTTCGATTTCGCCCAAAGCTTGTGCAATTGCACTGGAGGACTTCCCCCACGGTCCGGGACAATTTGCGCCAAGTCCTACCAGGATCTTGCCATGCGCACGCAATTGCGAAGTCACGCCGTCACACCTATGTTGTCAATGCAGCCCTCTAGTTCCGCATTAGCGAGACGCTGCCCTCTTAATCAAGGCATATTGAAGTGAATGGGGCTCCCATGAATTTCTATCCGACCGAGCGCATCGCGCTGTTCATCGACGGCGCCAATCTCTACGCAACCGCGAAGTCGCTGGCCTTCGACATCGACTATAAGCGCCTGCTCGCGCTGTTCCGCAGCAAGGGCCAGCTCGTGCGCGCGCTGTACTATACGGCGCTTGCCGAGGAGCAAGAGTATTCCTCGATCAGGCCGCTGATCGATTGGCTCGACTATAACGGTTACACCATGGTGACCAAGCCGACCAAGGAGTTCGTCGACGCGGCTGGCCGACGCAAGATCAAGGGCAACATGGACATCGAGCTCGCAGTCGATGCGATGGAGCTCGCCGACCATCTCGACCATATCGTGCTGTTCTCGGGCGACGGCGATTTCCGCTCTTTGGTCGAGGCGCTCCAGCACAAGGGCAAGCGGGTGAGCGTGGTCTCGACGCTTGCCACCAACCCGCCGATGGTCGCCGACGAGCTTCGCCGCCAGGCCGACCAGTTCATCGATCTTGCCAATCTCCAGGAGGAGATCGGCCGCGACCCGTCAGAGCGCGGACAGCGCAGCGAGCGCCGCCGTCAGGAGCCCGAGCCGATCGATGAGTTCGAGTCCGAGGACTTGATCGAGACCTGAACCGCGCGCCTTCCGAAACTGTTACAGTGACGAAGGAGGCGAAGCGATGCGGGTCGGCTTCATCGGATCAGGGCATATGGGAAGCGGCAAGCGCGACGCGGGCGACGAGACGGCGCTCATCTCGCCGCGTGAGTGAGCCGATGTCGCTCTCGGCACCGAGCCACCAGCAGCCGGAGCCAGCCAAGGACTGTCCGCTCTGTCCACGCCTCGTCGCCTTCCGCAAGGAGAACGAGGCGGCTCATCCCGATTGGTTCAACGGCGCGGTCCCCTCATTCGGGCCCGAGAGTGCCCGGCTCCTGATCGTCGGGCTCGCACCAGGTCTCAAAGGCGCGAACCGCACGGGGCGCCCCTTTCTCGGCGACTATGCCGGCGAACTCCTCTATCGCACGCTCTTGAAATTCGGGCTGGCGAAAGGACGGCACGACCTTGCGGAGCCGGGTTCTCTCCAGCTCGTCGATTGCATGATCTCGAATGCCGTGCGCTGCGTGCCTCCGCAAAACAAGCCGACACCAAAAGAGATTGCCACCTGCCGGCAGTTCCTAGTTGCGCGGACGAGGACGCTGCCCCATCTCAGGACCCTGCTCGCCATCGGGTGGATCGCCCATGACAGCATTCTCGATGCTTTCCAACTGAAGCGCGGGGCCTACCCGTTCGCCCATGGCGCACGCCATACGCTCCCTTCGGGGCTCACCCTCTTCGACAGCTATCATTGCTCGCGGCTGAACACGAATACGGGACGACTGACCACCGCCATGTTCGAGCAGGTGATCGCGGAGGCCGCGGCAAGTTTGCGCGAGCATCCACAGGGACGCTGAGGGTTCTTGCTGCCGTCAAGCAACTCGGGCATGCTTTGCGGTGTTAAGTCCTCTCACGAGGGATGTCCCCCATGGCGGGGCTCGAAATCTCAACCGACAAGATCGGTTTTGTCATCACCAAGGCGCGCGAGATGGCTGCCAAGGTCGCGGCCTGGGACGACGGCGCCACCTCTGACCACGATGCGGAGTCGATCCTCGAGGATTTCTCCGACGACGCCACGCAAGCCGAGCTCAAGGAATTCATCCGCGACTTGAACGAGGACGAGCAGGCGAGCTTGGTTGCGCTGGCCTGGGTCGGCAGGGGCTCGTTCGCACCGGAAGAGTTCGACGAGGCCATCGCCACTGCCCGCGCCGAACGCACCAATCGCACCGACGACTATTTGCTCGGCATGCCGCTTCTTCCCGACTATTTAGAGGAAGGGCTCGACCGCCTCGGCTATTCGGTCGAGGACACGGAGGACGACGTGATCTGAGCGAGTCTCGGCAGCAAGTCGGCCGCGTGGCGCGCGGGGTCGGTGACTGGATACACCACGCTCTCGATGATGCCGTCGCTGACGACAAGTGTGAGTCTTTCCAGATAGGTCTCGCCGCCTGTTGCGAAATTGGGTAAGCGCAGCGCGGTCGCGAAGGCGCCCTTCGCGTCGCTGAGAATGAGAAAAGGCAGGCTGAGCCGCACTGCCATCTCGCGTTGATAGCTGGTCGTCTGCCGGCTCAGGCCATGAATCTGCACGCCAAGCCGCGTGAATTCAGCATGAAGATCGCGGAAGCCCTCGAGTTCCGGCGTGGAGCCGTGCGCTCCAGGAATGTCATCCCAATTGGGCGGATTGGAGAGGCCCGGGCGCCCCGTCCAGGGATAAACCGCGATGATGCTTCGCCCACGGCGCGTGGCGAGCAAGACCCTGCTGCCACCGGTTGCTGGCAGCATGACAGGCGGCAGCCTCATCCCAGGCTTTAGATGATCAGTGATGATTTGCGATGAGGAGGTCAATTGAGGGCCTAGGACCAATGCATTGCTTGGACAGGGGCATCGCTGCTAAAAATCGAGGCGCGCATCGCGCGGCCCCCCGAGGCAGTTCTACCATGTGTCCATCGTTGGCGTCGGCTCCGAGGATCAACTCCGGAGATTTTCCCGCTCATTCCCAGATCTTTGCATCGATCGACCGGGCTCCCCTGATCGAGGACCCCTACCCCCCATCTCGTCGTCGAGGACGCGCTCCCGAAAGCAATTGCCGACACGCTCATAGCCGAGATGCCGCCGCTCGAAATCTTCACGAGGGGTAAGCCGCCGCGAAGCAATGTCCGCTTTCGCCTCCCCTCGCCACGTGCATTGAGCGATCCCAGGATCTCCGATGCCTGGAAAGACGCGCTTCGGGCTTGCGCGGATGCATCCCAGGATTTCCTCGACCGTACGCTTGGCCGTCTCGGCGGCCACCTGCTCATGCTCTTTCCTGATTTCGAGTCCCGCTTCGGTCCGATCGAGAAGCTTCGGGCGGTTCCGCGCGGCACGCCCAACCGGGCTCGCAACGAAGTCGGCATGGACGCCCAGCTCATCGTGAATTCGCCGCCGCTCGTGGATGGAACCACCGTCCGCGGGCCGCATCTCGACTGGCCGGACAAATTGATCTCGGCCTTGCTCTATTTGCGGCCCGAGGATGACGATTCCGTCGGCGCCGATTTGCAGCTTTATGCGCCCGGCGACGACACACTGATCTTCAACGAACATAACGAAGTTCTGTTGGAGAGAGTGCGCCACGTGCGCACCTATCCCTACCGGCACAATCTCATGATCCTGCCACTTGTGAGCCCGGTCGGCTTGCACGGTGTGACTACGTGCGCGCGTACCTCGTGGCCACGCTATCATCTGCATATCGCCGGAGAGCTGACTGCCCCGCTCTTCGACATCAGGCGTGCGCCGTAAGCGAGGCTGCCGCGTCAGCCCTTCTCGCGCATGAGACGGCCCTTCTGGCGCTCCCAGTCGCGCTTCTTCTCCGTCTCGCGCTTGTCGTGCAGCTTCTTGCCCTTGGCCATGCCGAGCTCCACTTTGGCGATGCCGCGCGCATTGAAATAGAGCCGGAGCGGCACGACCGTCATGCCTTCCCTCTGAATTGCGCCGGCGAGCCGCCCGATCTCTTTCCGGTGCAGCAGGAGCTTGCGCGGGCGCGTGGGAGCATGTCCGTTGCGGCCGGCCTGAACATATTCGGCGATGTGGGCGTTGACCAAATAGAGCTCGCCGCCTTCGCTCGCCGCATAGGAGTCGGCAATATTGGCCTTGCCGGCACGGAGCGACTTCACCTCCGAGCCGGTGAGCTGGATGCCGGCTTCGAGCTTCTCCTCGATGTCGTAGTTGAAGCGCGCCTTCCGGTTCTCGGCGACGAGCTTGCCGCCCTCGCGCTTCGGCGCCATGACTTTTTGCCTTTAAGCTCTAGACCAGAGCGAGCCCGACCGTGGCGAGCGCATCGTCGACGCGCTTGCGCGAGGCGGCGGCGATCGGCGCGAGCGGAAGACGCGTCTCCCCATTGCATAGCCCAAGCTTCGACGCGGCATATTTCACCGGGCCTGGATTCGACTCGACGAACAGCGCCTCATGCAGCGGCATGAGCCGGTCCTGGAGCTGAAGCGCGAGGCGGAAATTGCCGGCAAGGCATGCGAGCTGGAACTCGGCGCAGAGCGCCGGTGCGACATTGGCGGTGACGGAGATGCAGCCCGTCCCGCCATGCGCCATGAAGCCGAGAGCAGTCGCATCCTCGCCCGAGAGCTGAATGAAGTCCGAGCCCATCGCCGCGCGCTGCTGGCTCACCCGCGCCATGTTGGCGGTCGCGTCCTTCACGCCGACGATGTTCGAGAGCTTGAAGAGGCGCGCCATGGTGTCGACCGACATATCGACGACGCTCCGTCCGGGAATGTTGTAGATCAGGATCGGAATGTCGGCGCAGTCGTTGATCGCCTTGAAGTGGAGGTAGAGCCCTTCCTGAGTCGGCTTGTTGTAATAGGGCGTGACCACCAGCACGCCGTCTGCGCCCGCGTCCTTCGCGTGGCGCGTCAGCTCGACGGCCTCGGCGGTCGAGTTCGACCCAGTGCCGGCGATCACCGGCACGCGGCCAGAAGCCGCCTCGATGCAAAGCTCGATGACCTGCTTGTGCTCGTCATGGGTGAGCGTCGGCGATTCGCCCGTCGTTCCGCACGGCACGAGCCCGTGGGTGCCACGGTCGATCTGCCATTCGACGAGCTTCCTGAACGCCGGCGCATCGACCTTCCCCTCCTTGAACGGGGTGATAAGGGCCGTGATCGAGCCTTTGAATGTGGGGATAGGCAAGGGGGTAGCTCCTCGGGCGGACGCGGGCGCTCAAAGTGAACGGCGTCACAAAATCGGGCGGACAATAGGGGTTGAGCCATGAAGCGGCAAGACGATGCGCATCTGCAACACACGTGGCCTAAGTCGCCGTCAACTGCTCAGGTGAGGTCGCTATCTGGTCCTGCAAAGTCCATATTAGCCAGTAGCTTAGGGTGTCTTTCACAGAATTCATCTGATAGCCAAGGCCTCGCCCAGTCATTTTTCCGCCCGATTTTTTCAGACATTGTTGAATTCAGGCACGATACAGTGGCCTCTTCGTCGCGGCTCCCCGGCTCGGGGGACGTCCTGACCGCCTTTACCAGGATTGTAACGGGTCCCGTTCGACGAGATGAAACGCTTTAGCGCGCACGCTTTATCATTGCTCGTGCTGTTTGCGTGTTTGGCGCCGGCTGTTGCCACGGCCAAATCGCGACATTTGTCTGCGAAGACCAGCCGGGCCGCTGCGGATAAGGTTAAGGTAGAGGCGGCCGTTCCCCCTTCCCTTCCCGACCGCAATCCTAACCGCACAGCTTCCGGCGATTCCGCTACGTCACAGCCCGTCGCGGCTGGCCCGCAGACCATCACGGTCACGCCGCAGGCCGTTCAAGGCGATGCCACGACGACGGGAAGCGTCGGGCTGACGACCAGCAATGTCGCTCCGACAGATGCGCTGGCGGCTTTCCAGATGCTGACGCCGCCCGACCGCAATCCCAATGCGGTGGCGGTCGTAACGCCGTCTGTTCCCGACCGCAACCCAAGTGCGCCCGGAGCCGATGGGGCGACCGCCGCAACACCTACGGTCAATCCGACCTCGGATCAGGCGGCGCATGTGTCGATCGTTCCGCTCCCCGACCGCAATCCCAAAGGCTTGCCGCCGATCGGGCCCGCCGAGGAAATCTCGCTCCTCCCCCATTCGCCTTCGTTGGTACCGCCTCCTCCGCCAGCGCCCCGAGCGGCCCCGGCGCCCGCGCCCTCTCCGGCGGCGCCGGCAGGAGTGTCTGACGACACGCCGCTCCCGGATCCCAATCCCAATCGCAAGGCGACGCTTCCCGTGGTCTTGAAGGGCACGCTCACGCCGGCCATCCAGCCGCCCGCGCCCGGTTTGGACTACGTGAGCATCCTGAAACCTCTCACCTCCTACGAGCTCAGCGATGCCGATGAATCCGCTCTCAGGGACGTTATGCACGGAGGCGGCAGCGCAGCAGCCTCCACGATCAAGGACGAGGCCGCCCGCGCCTTTGCCCTCTGGGTTCGCTATCGGGCGACCGGCATCAACGGGAATGCGGAAGCGATCGAGCAGTTCCGCCTCGACCATCCTTATTGGCCCGGTCAGGACGAGCTACGCGAGAAGGCCGAGACCGCTCTCTTCCTCAACGATGCCAGTCCCGAGACGGTCAAGGCGTTCTTCGCCTCTTCGAGCCCGCAGACCGGCGCTGGCAAGGCGGCTCTCGCCGGCGTCTATCTGAAAGAGGGCAACGAGCAAGGCGCCCGCGACCTCGTCACCTCGGCTTGGCGCGATCACGAGCTGAACCAGGCGGTCGAGACCAAGATCCTCGCCAAGTACGGCTACATGCTCACCGCCGATGTTCATCGCGCGCGGATCGATCGGCTGCTTTATCCGGACGACAAATCGGCGACCGCCGCCGCGCTCCGCGTGGCAAAGCTGCTTCCCGCCGATGAGCAAAAGAAGATCGCTGCCCGGATTGCCGTGGTTCAGAGGGGCGGCAACGCCGGCAAGCTGCTCGACGCTCTCCCGGCGAATGCGGTCGAAGCCGATGCGGGCTTGAGGTTCAATCGCATCCAATGGCTCCGCCGCAAGGACCGCGACCAGGAAGCCTGGAAGATGCTTCTCGACGCCCCGAGCGAGCCTAACGTACTGCTCGATCTCAACAATTGGTGGATCGAGCGTCGCGTCAATTGCCGCGAGGCATTGAACGCAGGTCAAGCCCGCATCGCCTATGAGATCGCCGAGAAGCACGGACTCGTCTCGGGCGATGCCTATATCGAGGCCGAGTTCCTCGCCGGCTGGATCGCGCTCAGATTCCTCGCAGATCCCAACACGGCACTGCGCCACTTCGTTGCGCTCCGACGCGCCGCGACAAGCTCGAAGAGCGTCGCCCTCGGAGAATATTGGCTCGGGCGCACGTCGCTTGCGCTCGGCGACCGCGCCTCGGCGATCGTTCACTTCCACGCCGCAGCCAAGTACCCGCAATATTTCTACGGCCAGCTCGGGCGCCAGGCGCTCGATCCAAAACCTGCGCGTCTCGAGGTCACCTCAACTCCGCTCCCCACCGATGCCGACATCCAGCGCTTCATGTCGCGGGACGCGGTGCGCGCCATCGGCATTGCGCACGACGTCGGCCTCGACGGCGTGACGGGACAATTCTTCCTCGCGCTGTCCCGCAAGCTCGAGAGCCCGCAAGAGGTCGTACTGCTAGCCGAGCTCGCCAAGCAACTGGGTCAGCCGCAGCTCGCGCTTAGGCTTGCCAAGATCGCCTTCAACCGCGATTTGCCCGTAGGCGATTATGCGCTGCCCGTCGGCGTCATACCGGAATTCAGAAGCCTGCTCACCGATCGTGTCGATCCGGCGCTCGTGCATGCTCTGTCGCGGCAAGAGAGCGAATTCAACGCCGCGGCCAAGAGTCCCGTCGGCGCGAGTGGCTTGATGCAGCTGATGCCCGCCACTGCTCGAATGGTGGCGAAGCAGTACAATGTGAAATTCTCAGCCGACCAGCTCACCAATGCCGCCTACAACACCCAACTCGGCGAGGCGCATCTGAGGCAGTTGATCGACAGCTACAACGGATCCTATTTTCTCTCGCTCGCCGCCTATAACGCCGGCGGGGGCCGCGTCGCCGACTGGATCAAGCAGTTCGGCGACCCCCGAGACCCGAAGGTCGATCCGATCGACTGGATCGAGCGCATCCCCTTCACCGAGACGCGGCAATATGTGGTGAAGATCATGGAGACGTTGCAGCTTTACCGCTCGCGGCTGGCGGGGCCCGCGCAGGCGCTCCAGCTCGTCCAGGATCTCAATCGCGGCAAGCGGATCCCGCGCGACGCCGCCGTCTCGGCCGACGCTTCGGTAGTGCAAGCCAAGTCGGACTGAGACCCGCCGCCGCGTCCCCTGCCCCGCTTCTGGGGCTTGCCCGCTCTTGAACTTTGCTGAACATTAACGGACAAGCGCGATCACCGCGCTTTCAACCGTTTTGGACACGCTCCCTAGGCCGATCTCAAGATGATGCCCGAGCCTGGCACGGCGCCGCCGCCGCGAGACATCAGCTATGCGTCGTTCGACGATCTCAAGCTGCATGTCCGCCACTACCCGGCGGCGGACGAGAAGGCGCGGAGCGTCATATGCCTGCCGGGGCTGACGCGGAACGCGCGGGACTTCCACAAGCTCGCGACCTATCTCTCGACCTATGCGCAAAAGCCGCGCAACGTCTATTGCGTCGATTATCGCGGGCGGGGCCGCTCGCAATACGACCGCAACTGGCGCAATTACATCCCCTTCATCGAGCTGATCGATGTGCTCGACTTCCTCACCGCTCAGGGCCTTCACCGGGTGGGGGTCGTCGGCACCTCGCGCGGCGGCATCATCGCCATGATGATGGCGGCGGTCCGCCCCACGGCCATGGGCCCCGTCGTGCTCAACGATATCGGTCCGGTGATTGAAACGCGCGGGCTTGCGCGCATCATGGGCTATGTCGGGCGCATGCCGGTGCCGAAGAGCTGGCCCGACGCGGTGATGATCCTGCGCGAGATGAACGAGCGCGCCTTTCCGGAGTTCACCGACACGCAATGGGACGAGATCGCAAGAGAGGTGTTTGATGACCGCAAGGGACGGCCGGCATTGGCTTACGACCGGAGACTTGCCCGCGCTCTCGGCACGATCGATCTCAGCCGCTCGGTTCCCGATCTCTGGCCGCAATTCATTGCGCTCGGCCAGGTGCCCGTGTTCGTGATCAGGGGCGCCAATTCCGACGTGCTCAGCGCCGACACGCTCGAGGCGATGATGGAGCGCCATCCCAACCTGCGCAGCATAACGGTGCCCGAGCAGGGGCACGCCCCGGTGCTCAAGGAACCGGAGGTGATCGAGGCCATCGCGGCCTTTTTCGCCGTCAATGATTGAGCGCGAGCCTCATGCGGCGTCTCCGTTCTCGCCCCGCTTCTTCACGCCAATCCGCTTCTGCTGTTCGTAGCGAGCGCGCGCCAAGCTTCCGAGCGCAAGCCCCGCAGCGAAGATAAACACCAGCAGGATGAAGGTGGTGAAAGCGAAGTTGCTCATAGTCCCGTGGCTAGGACCGTACCGGCCAGCGCCTGATCCAGCCCAAGGCAAACCCGATGGCGAAGACGAGAAGGAAATAGAGCCAAAGGTCGGAGAGCTGCATCATTCGCTGTCAAGCAGAGGCTTGAGAGGTAGTAGGTTGCCCGCCGGTAGATGATTTTCTTATCGACGATTGCCTTGATGCGCGGGATCAGCCGCGAGCCATCATCGGGCGAGGTCGACGCCTCTTTCCAGCTGATGCTCTCGGAGGTCGAAAACATACGCGGCAAGTCGCGCCTGAGCTGATAGGACACGGCGACGGCGGTGCCCTTGTCCGGCGCCACGCCCTCAATGGTCAGCGCGAGGCCCGACAGCGAGACCTTGCCGGAATCGAGGCGGCACAGCGCGCGAAGCGCGGCAGCAACCGCTTCATCCCAGTTCTTCGGCGGGCCGGAAGCGAGCTCGAGCCGGTCGTCGAGCCCTGGCCGCTCGAATAATTGCCGCGACAGCTCCCGCACCTGCTTGCGCGCGTCCTCGCTCGGCACGCTTCCCGAGAGAGTCAGCGTATTGGCCGACAACTCCGCTACGAACACGAAGGGATCGGCCATCGGCGGCTTGATGTCGTCATCGAGGATGGCAAGCCCGGTCGGCAGAGGGCCGGCGAGCTCTTTCTTGGCTTCGGCATAATCGGCGGCGCTGCGCGCCTCGCCTTCGACCTTCAAGCCGACATTGAGGAGACGCGCCGAGCCCCGCTTGAGATAAGCGAGCTGCTTCAGCCCGAAGCTCACGGCGCCGAGCCATTGTTCCTTGGGTGGCGCGCCGATGGCCACTTTGAGCCGGTCCTCGACCTCGAGATCCGGGAAGTGCGCCTTCACCATGCCAAGCACGGTGCGGCGGTCCTCCTCGGAGGGCACCGAGCCACGCAGGCGGATGACCGACCCGATGCGAGTGGCAGACCAGACGTAAGCGAGCGGCTGGCTGTTGCTCTTCTCGCTTGTCGTATTGGCGGCCAGCGCTCCAGTGACGCTCGGCGATGCGAGCCAAGCCTGCACCGCGGGAAAGCTGCGATCGCCGCCAAGGCCTGCGCGCGCGCCAAGCGCCGCGACCAACGCAAGCGAGCCGACAAGGCAAAGCGCGATCAGCTTCGACCAGAATTCGAGAGATGAATTCCGGGCGTTGCCGCCGCGGAACCACCTGGCTTGGCCGTTCTCTCTTTCCAAACCGCTCGATACCCCTGTCTTGCCGCAACGTCCCGTCAAAAAGCAAATGCGGTGACGACGTCGCCGAGTCGATCTGCGGGCCGCGGCCCTCGTCCTGATGCCTCAAAGAATCAATGCCGTCTTCGGTAGACGGTCTTTCCTCGCATGGTCGTGGGTGTGAGGCCCGAACTATAGGCCATCGGCGGACCATGTTCCAGTTGGCTCTGATCCTTTAAAGGTCGTGTACTTCCTTTCGTTAAGACGGCAATGACGCTCGCGGCTTGATCAGGCAGCACTGGCTTCACGCTCGATTGCGGGCTCGCCTTATTGGAAGTGGTGGGCAAGACCAATGATGCCGATCGCGATCAGATAAATCGCTATTACGTAGTTGAGCAGGCGCGGCATGAGCAGGATCAAGATTCCGGCGATCAAGGCGATCAGTGGGTTGACCAGGACTGGATCAAGGTTCATCGCTTCTCCCCCCAGAGCTCAGGCCAATCGGCCCGATTCGCTTGCTAGACGAGGGCGAGCATAAGCGATCCGCACGCGCTTGTCGTGGATGGAAAATACGGGCGAAAACTTGACCACGCCATCGCGAAACTAATAGGCGGCGCCCTCCTTCAATCTTGTTCCAAAAAGCATATATCCTGTCTTGTCCTTGCCGCTTTTCGCGGCAATGGGTTATCAACCGGGCCGGCTGGAGGGAGCCAGTCGAACGCAAGTCGCGTGGGAGGGGGCAAACAACACGATGAATGTCGACGATCCCGGCTTCTGGTTCGCCGTCCTGCAGATTATCTGGATCGACGTCCTGTTGTCGGGCGACAACGCGGTCGTGATTGCGCTCGCCTGCCGCAAGCTGCCGCCACAGCAACGCCTGTGGGGCATCGTGCTCGGCACCATCGTCGCCATCACCCTTCGCGTCGTGTTCGCAGGCGCGATCACCACCTTGATGCAGGTCGCTTACCTCAAGCTTGTCGGCGGCGCGCTCTTACTATGGATCGCCGTCAAGCTGCTCGGGCCAGAGGAGAATGGCGGAAGCAAGCACATCGAGCCGGTCGACAATCTCTTGCGCGCGGTCAGGATCGTCGCCATCGCCGATGTGGTGATGAGCCTCGACAATGTCGTCGCCATCGCCGCGGTCGCCGAGAAATTCAAGGCGCCGCAAAGCTACGCCCTTCTGATGTTCGGTCTTGCCGTCAGCATCCCCTTGATCATGGCTGGCGCGGCCATGGTCATGTCGATCCTCGAGCGCTTCCCGATCGTGGTGTGGGCGGGCGCTGCGCTCCTCGGCTGGATCGGCGGCGAGATCATCGCCAAGGACCCGCTATTCACCGCCAATCTCGATCCGGCCACGGCGCATACGGTATGGATGGTCGGCGCGACATTAGGCGCGCTGTTCGTGGTGTGCGCGGGGCTGGTGCGGCGACGATTGTTGCGGCGAAGCGCACCCGATCAGATCTGAGCGTCGTCGCTTCCGCCGCGCTGAGCTTTCGATGGATCGGCGGTTACCGGGCTCACCGGTCGCCGGTGCCCACCGGGTCCTCCCGCCACATGATCGGCGACGAAGGCGCCGCGCCGGCCTGAGGGCCGTGGTCTGCCGCGCGTCGTGTCTTTCGCTGTCTGCAGTTCGAGCTCGGCGTTGATCTCGGCGCCGAGCAGAATGATGTAGAAGGTGAGATAGAGCCAGAACAGCAGCACGATCACCGCGCCGAGCGAGCCGTAGATTCTGTCGTATTGCGCGAAATGCGCGACATAGAACGAGAAGCCGGCCGAGGCGAGCAGCCAGATCGCGGTGGCAAACAGCGATCCAACGCTCACCCATGACCATTTGGGTCTCTGGCGGCACGGACCGTAGCGGTAAAGCGCGGCGAGGAGAAACAGCACGAGAAACGCCATGAGAGGCCAGCGCGCGATGGCGACGAGCCGCTCGTACCCCTCGAGATAGCCGGCATAGGCGAACAGGATCGGCACATAGACGATGGCCAGCAGCATGACGGCGCCGCCGATGATGCCGGCGAGAGCGAAGAGGAAGGCGCTCAGATAGAAACGGAGGAAGCTCCTACGCTCCTCTTCCTCATAGGCGATGTTGAGCGCGGCGAAGATGGCCTGGGTGAGCGACATGACGCTCCACAGCGCGAGCCCGATGCTTAAGCCGAAGCTCCAGCCGAGCGCCCGGTTCGAGCTCGCGGCGAGGTGGCGGATCTGCTGAATGACGATGTCGTACGCCTCAGTAGGCAGAACCGAGGAGAGCATGCTGAACTGGCTCTCGACAGTCGCCGGGTCGGTGGTCAACCCGTAGAGCGAGATCAGCGCCGAGAGCGCCGGGAAGATGGCAAAGAGCGCATAGAAGGCGCAGCCCGCGGCGACCACCGTGAGATTGTCGCGGGAGGCCTCCGTCCAAACCCTCTGCGCGACTTGCCACCAGCCCTTGAGCGGGATGTGGTAAGGGCGCGTGGCATCGCGCCCATAGGGGTCGGGCTTTCCGGTCATGCCCCTATGAAGGATGGTGGAACCCCCGTTGCACAAGCAAAAATGCTCATGCTGGCGAATTGATCCACACCCCGCGCCGCACTAGTTGAGCATGAGGATAAGCGCGGCAAGCCTATTGGTCGCAGGAGATAGCGGCGATTTTGGCGTTACCATTGCTGCTTCTACCAAGACGGTCTGATGGCAATGCGCTGGAGCTTCGCTTTCGCCTTGTTTGTCGCACTTTCGTCGGGAGCTCTAGCCGTCGGATGCAGCCGAACTCCCCGGACGGGCCCTCCCTTTAAGATCGGGCACGCCAATGCGGACCTTCAGAAAACATCGGACTGCGTCCTAACGGGTCTGAAGAAGAGCGTGCCTGACCCGACCATCACTACTTCTGTCAAGATGATAGATCCGGGAAAGGTCGAGGAAATAACCGGGACCTCGGCCGATGAAGGCGAAATTTATGTCATTCGGCTTACGGCCGAAAACGATGGCACGAAAGCGGAGGCCTTCAGTGTAATCAGCTGGTCCAAATTCAAGGAAGGCGAGTTGCAATCGGCTTTGTCTCACTGCGTCACAAAACTCGAGAACGGATTGGAAGGAAGGGGAGGTTTTTCGGCAGACTCAAAGCACGCGACCGGCAACTCATTACATTAGCAGGACGATGACGGAGTGCCCGAAGGGCCAGCGAGGGCACTCACTCCCGCTCAACTCAAACCTCTTCGAGATCCCCCTTGTTTGGTGGGCAAGCGATGGGCAGCTTCCTATTTTGTGCTACAGGAACCTGCGGAAATCCGCCAAGGATGGGTGGCCGAGCGGTTGAAGGCACCGGTCTTG
>CAVVDW010000020.1:0-89230 GCA_963747175.1 uncultured Alphaproteobacteria bacterium
GACGCATCGAAAGCATCCGTCGAGCGGTCATAGGCCTCGCGAGTGTGCGCCGCAGTCTTCTCGGCAAGATCGCGCACGCCTTCGGGAATAGCGTGACCGAGACCGAGGAGACCGAGTTGGTCTGTCATGCTGCGATAGGCGGCGCGGGCCTGGTCGGCAGCAGCTTGTGGATTGTAGGTGGCGGTCATGAACATACCTCTTGGGGTTAAAAGCACAGGCGATCTTTCGCAGGCTGGAAAGCCGCGGGCCTCGAGCGTGAATTGAGTCGGCGTGCTGAGATGTTCGGAAAAGGGGGCGTGCACGGAATCGGCACGAAGTCTTTACCGTCATCGCCTGGGGGCGGCGTGCCAGTGCTGAGACCCTAGGCTTTCCCCAGAGCTCAATGCAAGCTCCGCGCGAGAAACCGTTATGCCGCTTGCAGAAGATGAGGCGCGATCGACGCTGGACAATGTCCGCTAATGACCCAAAGCAGACTTTCGGGCCGAACAGACCCCGCTCACCGCCTCGTCATGTCCGCTTTACCCCCGATAGCGGACATTCGTCAGTGCAGGTGGGATGTCCGAAAAAGTTGCCATATAAGCAAGACATTCGCCTCCCGCCGAACTCCCTACAGGGCGCAGTCGTGTGAATAGGGTTTTTTTTTTATCTGGGCCCATGGTCTGCGCCTGCCTTGCAGGCTAGACATAAGGGGCGCTGAGAGTGCGCCGATGCACTGGGGCCTTAAAGGTGCTTGTGCGGTTATCCGGACCGTGGGTTCGAAATCGACCCTCTCCGCCAGCTAGTCTAACCGGCCTTTGATTTGCGCCGTTTTTTGAGCCGTCTGGGAAGTAACCCACAAACTAACTCACAATGGACTGTTTTGCGGAAAAGGGCCGGCGCGACCCCGGCCCTTTGTCCTTGCATGACGCCGTCAGTAACAGGCCCAGCCGCCCGGGGGTCCAAGTCCCTGACGTCCAGCCTTTCCTTGATCAACGAATCCTTTGCCACTTGGCCCGCTCGCCCTGGACGAGCCTAGCCCTGTAGGAGGCCCCACGCGGAGCCCGGATTGTGAATGTGGAATGATAGGTCGGATTAGCAAGGCGCTTAGCCATGACCTGTGCGCTGTTGAATGTGCTGCACACAGAAACCAACTCATCACGCTTGTACAGTTTGAACATAGGCATGGCTGCAGCTTCTCGAAGAATGCCAGCACTGTGTAACTGGCGCTTCAAGCTTGCGGCGGATGAGCACTCTTGCCATCCGAGTCTGGATGCCGTGCACCTGAAATACCGACTTCGCAATGTCAAGACCGATCGTTGTGACCGTTTGCATGATTGGCTCCTCCAAATCGTGGGAGCATTAACAGCACCCACAATCCTTGGCACTCATGTGCCGGTGGAGGAGCCTGTCCATTCAAGCATCAATAGCGGACATTCGCCGAGAACAAAGTCGATTTGCAGCAAGGTCGCAGTCCGTTCAGCCGACCCCGCTGGCGTTCCAGAAGCGATCGTTGGGCAGGCAACCCTAGGCATCGGCGGCGAGGTCCGGCTGGATGCGATTCGCAAGTCGACTGGAAGTGGAACGTCTCTTTACGCTGAATGGCCCTCAAAGCCAGCGGGTTGCGCGTGGATCGCGCCGAACGATGTCTGCTTTGGGTCATTAGCCGACATAGCGACAATCGCCGAGTTGGTCTGCTTTGTGCCAGGAGCAGAAGTCTGTGCGGCCCCAATCTTCAGACAACCGTGCCGAAGAGTTTACCGATACCAGCGGTTAGAGCCATCGCCAGCGCACCCCAGAATGTTACTCGGGCTGTGGCGCGCAGAATGTTTGCACCGCCTGCTCTTGCCCCGATCGCACCCAGAAGAGCGAGAAAGCCTAAAGACGCAGCGGACACGATGGGGACCAGCGCACCGGCGGGCGATACCACAACCATCAGCAAGGGCATCGCCGCGCCTACAGAAAAACGTTGCGGCCGATGTCAGGGCGGCTTGCACAGGACGTGCGGTCGTAATTTCCGAGATCCCAAGCTCATCGCGCGCGTGGGCGGTTAAAGCATCTTTCGCCATCAGCTGGTGAGCAACTTGCCGCGCGAGCGACTAATCGAGGCCGCGCTTCACGTAGATTTCGGCAAGCTCTTCGAGCTCGGCCTCAGGATCTTCGCTCAACTCCTTACGCTCGCGCGCGAGGTCGGCCTGCTCGGTGTCGGATTGTGAACTGACGGAGACATACTCGCCCGCGGACATCGACATGGCGCCAGCCACCAGTCCCGCGACCCCCGCGATCAAGACATCGTTCCGTGTGGCAGCCGCCGCGGCAACGCCGACGATCAAGCTAGCGGTCGAGATGATGCCATCGTTGGCCCCGAGCACTGCGGCTCTCAACCACCCAATGCGGCTGACGAGGTGGCTCTCGAGGATGCAGGCGAAGACGGCTCATGTCTTGCTCTTGATCACGCCTTCAAGATTTTTTGGGCACCACAGTGATCGAGATCCGGATCTCTCTTGATACCGATGCGCTTTGTGGTGGTGAAGACATAGGCTTTGGGTGTTCTCGTATTGCATGAAAAGCGACCACTCACCACGGTGAGGTTCGATGTGATCAACTTGGTTCGCGGGTATGGTCCGACCCTCAATCGCACATTCTCGGCACTGGGGTTCCTCGGCGAGCCTGTGCCTTCTGATCGATTTCCAAATAGGTGACTTGTACCAAGAGTTCCACGGCTGCTCATTTCGACGCGTGTCGTGGCGGGACCGATCAAGTTCCAACTAGGGGCTCGATGCTGTGCTGGGTCATGGGATCGCCCTTCATTCAATTGGCTAAGCTAGCCGCGGCACGAGATTGCTGGCGATCAACCAGTCCGCGCCTCCCAAATGCGAATGGACATTGAGGTGAGTTGCGGACCAGGGTGCGAAAATCACCGCCAACTGCGGCGAAGCAGAGCAAGCATCGGGTAATGAAATTGCGGACTAGCCGTGCCGTTTTGCGGCGCGAGCAACTCAAACAGGAAATGAAAAAAGACCCAAGGCTGACCTCGGGTCTTTCGTCGAACTAGGCACTTCGAAGTCGATTAGGCACCCCGGCCTTAGCAGCGGCTTGCTCGACCGGCTTGTAGGCATTACGCGCCAGATCGACATACATCTCACCGAGCTTCGACAACTGGGCAATATAGGCGTCAAAAGCCATTCTTGGCGTACTGAGACTGGATCTCGAACGCCTGCTCCAATGACTTCGCGCCAATCATCTGCTCGAAGGCACGCGTGCCGTCCTCGAAAGCCTTTTTGGAATAGTCGGTAACTGTCGGCGGCAATGGCCTGAAAGCCCTTGCTCACCTCACCAAGCGACCGGACAGACGCATCGAAGCCGTCCTTGCTCACCCTTTGAAACTCTTCGCTAAACTTTTGAGCGTCGGTCATCTCATTACCTCTCTCGTCCCGCCTGGTGCGGGAATGTTGCGTGTGAGGAATCACATATGGGGTATCTGTGCACTGCACAATACCCCAACGCATTTTATTGCGCTGCACAAAGATCTCCCTGTGGGTCCCGACCCTGGATCGCTTGGTGGCACTGAGCGGACACGCGGACTTTCTGGCTCTGATTTGGGGAGAGGACGTGGGCGGTTGGTCCAGGTCCGCTTTACCCCCGATAGCGGACATTCGAGGTTCCACCCGCGCGGTGGCGTCAACGGCTGGATGGTGTCCGGCCCCACAAGCGAAAAAACAAGTGCGATGTAACAAGCGTTTCGGGATCAGACAGGTGGCGTTCGAGGGCCGCGACATCCCTCTCGAGAATGCTGCGACCGATGAAGCCTCCTTCGATCAGCTTCTCGCGAACATTGTTGATGAAGTCCCTCAGGATCGGTCGCCCGTTGTGGCCCGGCGGATAAACATGGACCACAGTGTCTGCATGAATGTCCACGACTCCCGCGGCACGAAATAGACGGTGTGTGCGTCGTCCGACAAAGAGGTCGATCCCTTGCGCGGACGAATAGGCGGTGAAGGCGTCGAGCAGTCGGTTCCACGCGGGCAACGGTGGATCGCAGACGAGACTGACAGAGTCTGCCTCAAAGCTTGCCACCCAGCCACCAGGGCGTACCAGGGATACCATTTCGCGGACAATGCGTTCAGGCTCCGGTACGTTGACCAGAACAAGCCGCATATGGGCACCGTCGAACGACATTCGCGGCAATCCCGTGTTGTACGCGTCACCCTCGCGAACCTCGACCTGCGGCAGCGCGTGATCCGCGACGAAGCGGCGCGCCAAGCCGACAAAATGCGGGCTTCGCTCGATGCCAAGGACCGAGCCGGTGGGACCGACCCGTTTAGCCAGGAGGTGCAGGACCCCGCCCGTACCGCAACCGAGGTCGAGAATGCGCTCGCCCGCGTTGATCCCGATCTTTTCGAATTGCGCGTCTGAATCTGGGGCAAGATCGGCGATCTGGCGCCTAAGGCGCGCCTCCTCCGCCTCGTCGCGACCCAGCAGATAGTGGTCGGGTTGCGCCATCGATCTCCGATTCCTCACAAGTCATGGCAGCAGCATTAACTAGCATAGCGGTCGTTGGGCGGCGCATCCAAGTCAGGATTTGGCTGTCGGTTTATGAGTGATCAGCTCGCCATCGAGGGAATGCATTGATCAAGAAGAGAAGGGGGTTTGGGAACCCCGGGTTTGCCCTCAAGGCCCAAGACCTTGCGGGAAAAGAGAAACATGACGACTTGGTGGAGCTTACGCTGCGTCACCATGGCCGCGTGGCGTAGTAGACACGTACACAAAATCGACAAGGACGTGTGCGACGAGTCCCAATGATAGAGCCAGGGCTTGAGCGACTGCTCACGCAAGTTAATTGCCGCATCGTGGGCATTGCACGCCTAAGACAAGTCCGAGCGATCTCGGAACGCAACGCGAAGCAGCAACTAAAACAGGCTGTTGAATATCGCGCGGAACTCATGCGGCAAATCGATCGCCAACCTCTTATCTTTGATGCCTAGGGCGACGAGCATAAACGAGAGTTCGACCGCGTAGCGCAGACAACATAAAGAAGTCCGCCGTCGGTATGGGGAAGTGCTATCGATCTCGGTCTCTACGGACTTGGCTAACGTCCGCTTCTGGCACTAAGCGGACGTTCAGCGTGTGAGCTGCGCATGTCCGCTTTCGAGAGCAAAGCGGACATTCCTCGCGACGGCTAGATCAGCACCCCTTCATACGTTGGGCTTACGAGGTGCTCTCCGCGACCTCGGTAGCTCAACAAGCTCGCCGCTCGTTCCGCCGTCCATTGCCGCAGCAATGTGCCTGCCCACCGCGTCGCTCGCCGCTTTAACCGGGTCGTCGGCCAAATGTGCGTAGCGCGCAGTCGTTGTAGGCTGAGAGTGACCTAGCATCTTGCCGATGACGATCAGGCTCTGGCCACCCGATGCAGCCACGCTCGCAAACGAATGGCGCAAGTCATGCAGCCTTACGTCCTCGAGCTTGGCTGCCTTGCGGATGCGGCGCCAGGGCTTCTCAAGGTTGACGAGATGCTGCCCGGCCTTCTCTCCGCAAATAACGTATGGGTTGCCTTCTAGCCGTGGAATGGCGTGCAGCACGTCCAGTGCGGGCGGGTTCAGGTGAATGGCCTTCCGCCCCGTCTTGGAGTTGGGGAGCATCAGGCAGCCGTGTTCCTTGCTCACGTGCTCCCAGCGCAGCGTCAGGATTTCGTTTCGGCGCGCTCCCGTAAATGTGAGCAAGCGAATGGCAGCTATCACCCATGGGGAGCAGCTCTTGTCCTTTTCCGCCTGGCGCAAAGCGTCACCTAAGCGGCCAAGCTCTGCTTGGCTCAGGAACCGCTCTCGCCTTCCCTCGCGATATTTCTCGACGTGGCGGCAGGGATTGGAGCCATCGGGCCTAAGCCCATGCTTCTCTGCCCAATTGAACAACGCCGAAAGGAACGCCAGAACCCGATTGGCTTGATATGGCTTGTCGCTAAGCTCGTGATGCAAGCGGGCAATATCCAGGCGTTTCAATTCGCCGATAGATCTGTTTTGTAAACGAGGTTTGACGTAGAGCCTGACTAGTCGCTGATATTCCTCGACCGTCGCAGGCTTGAGCTTACTCACGTGCTCAGCCATGAATTGATCGAGCACGACGGCCTAGCGACTTGTCGGCTTTCGCCTTGTCTCGCTCCGCTGCCGGGTCGCGGCCAGCGGCAATCTCCCCAAGCAATCGCTTGGCCTCTGCTCTGGCAAAGGTAGGCGTTATCTCCCCGTGCCGTCCAATGGTGACGCGCCGCGTGCGCCCTTTGCGCCCACCAAGTCGATACTGCACGAGGTAAACCTTGCTGCCCGCCGGCGTCACCTTGAGACCGAAGCCGTGTAGCTCCCGATCCCACAAGTAGCTGTCAGCCTGTGCGGGCTTTGGCGGCGTCTACAGTGCGTTTCGTGATGTTGGCGCTGGCCATCGGTTCTTCCCTCTTTCCTCGGTCACGGGCCAACGTCGAGCCTCGAATGGCCAGTCCTAGTAACGACATAGTAACGACGGAGAGGGTAAACAACAAGAATTAACCGGAAACACGCGGAAAGAGAATGGTTCAAAGAGCGGCGTTTTATGAATAGTTCGGACACAAGCAGAAAGGTCAACCCCGAAAATGGCATTCACGAGGTCGGCGGTTCGATCCCGCCTGGCTCCACCAGTTTTTTCAATGACTTAGATAGTCAGTACCCTCCTCTACTCGTCGGATAGGTAGCGGGATAGGTAGCTGGAGTGTTGGCGAGACGGCGACCGATGAGATGATGCCGATATGACCGACTGCCTCGCCCGCGCCATCGCAGCGCGCACCAAGTCACGCTTCGTCGACACGAATGCCGATCGACCTCAAACGCTGGAAGGCATGAGGAAGCTCGCACGTGCCACCGCTGCCAGCAGCAAGGCACAGGGCCGGAAGCCGTGGGAGGTCGCATGACCCACGACAAAGGTGAAATCGACCGGGGTCGAGAGGTGCGTTTTCTGCGAAAGCAGCTTGAGCTTACTCAAGCCGAGCTCGGCTGACTTTGATAGGTCAGAGCAGTCAGCAAGTTGCGCGATGGGAAAAGGGGCAATCAGAGATCCCTGGTCCGGCCGATCGGCTACTGAGGGCCACCTTCTTGTTCAACATAATGACTGAACAAGAGCGCGATGAGTTCATGGCGATGCCCCGGCGGTCGATACGCCTGTAGTCTTTCGTGTGTCTGATCAAGGCTGGAGTGAAAAGCGCGCTGACGAGCTGACTTGCGCGTGTTTGTAAAGTCCGAAGCCAGCGCCTTATGATCGCCTTTCCCACGTCCTGCCGCTCGCATCCGTCGGCCACCACGGCTTCACCGAGAGCAGCGGTCCTCCACACTCGGCGCAGCGCAGCCGGCTCGCGAGCTGGTCCAGCGTGAGCCCCATCGAGATACGCGGTAGCCAGCTCATGGGCCGCAGTCGGATGATGCGCAGAAGCACTCGACGTGCGTATAGCCCGCGGCGAACTCCTCAATGGTGGCGTGAAGGGGGTCCATCAAGCGAAGCATACTTTCTCTGAAGTCCGAAAGCCCACTGGCGATTTGGCATTTTGCCCCAGCGCTTCTTAGCCTCAGCGTCAGGGCGTCTCAGCCGCTTCACTGCGCGTTCGCTGTAAACATAACTCAAATGTGCTTTGCCGCGCGGGAGGCAACGTGACATGGGCGCTCAACCGTGCGCGAAGGATTTGACCGATCGCCTGATCGACCTCGGGATCAAGGTGCGGGTGCTTGCGATCGCCGTTGAGGGTTTAGGGCGAAAGCAGGATCGAGCTCAAGATGGTTTCGCAATTAGCGCTATGCTGGTGCAGCTCAGCGATGAGATCGCTGACTTGAGCGAGATGATAATCCCGCCGCACGGTGAACACTGAGAGCGAAAAGGGCGCCGGCCGAAGCCGACGCCCGCTGTGGCAGCCCTTGGCGATGGGTCGCGCGCCAAGTCAATAAGCCTGTTGCATAGCCAAAAGCGGGCGAGGAACACGAGGCCGGTCATGCCCTCAGGCGGTAATCGCAGCAATGCCCAACTGCACTAATATCGAAAGTGCAAAGCATAGGTTTCTTACCAAGGTTACCTCCCTCCGAGCCTGCATAGCAAAAGGGCGCCAACCGAAGCCGACGCCCTTTACGACCTTAGCACGAAAAGTCCTTCAGTTATTGTCGCCGCAATGGTCGTCATTCGGCTTGGCAGGCCAAACGCACACGCTCACATATGTCGTACCTTGGGGTCCGCCAGCATTGAATGAGAGGTACTTTGGGCCGCTCGTGGCCTGAAAGCCGCCTCCGTGGCTTCCTCCACCGCTTCCAGTCACGGACCATCCCGCTGCGGTAAGAGCCTGTTTGTAAGATTCAATAACGGTGGCTGGGGCAGCAGGCGTCGAGTACCTAGCCATTTGTCCCCCTCGAATCCGCGCTCCCACTGCCGAGCGAGGTGCTGTTGGGGATCAGCCGCCTTCGGCAGTCTCTTGCCGTGCCTTGGCGAGTGCGTCCCGAATGCGAGCAGCGCGATCTTCGCCGTTGACTTCCTCACCCTTTGCTTCTTTGTCCCTGGCTTCTCTCTCGGCAATGTAATTGGCCGGATTTTCATCTCGCGCCATCTGAGTGAGCGCGCTGTCCTTGACCTGCTGAACGGGGTCGCTGGCAGCGTCAGTTGCTCCGCCAGTGTCGAGATCGTCAGCCATGCGGTTGCCTCATCAGACCGAAGGACGATGCGACTGATCGCACCTGACGCGATTGCTTCAAGTCGGCAAGCAATCCGTTGTGGATGGAGAGCAACTCATCGAAGGCGATTTGCAGCTCCTCATGACCGGCCTTCAATGCCTCATGCTCACGCTGCAGGGTGATGTACTGCGCCGTGAGTTCCTCATACCGACCTACGAGGCGGTGAAACCTTGACCGGATCCTCGCATATCCCGAACGTGGCTTGCCTCCGGGCGCGGACGCTTCCCCGAACATCTCGCCAACGGGTACCGGGGTGAAAGGCTCCGGCGGGTCTTGCGCTTCCAAAGTACCGCTCACGTCTTGATCGCCTTGTATTCCTTGGGTGTCGTGTGGTACTATAATACCACATGCGGGTAAACCCGCAAGGGGTAGTGGAAATGGCAAATCGAGACCTCGAAAAGAGACTGGCGGCAATCGAGCAGGTGATCACCGGTGGCGTGGTGGAGTTGATTTTCGTTCCGACGCGGCAGCTCGCCGCCCGCGCTGAAAGGGCCTTGGCCAAGCTCTACGCCCATCGCAAGTTTCGGCTCGTCTGCTTGCCCGTGGATGACGTGGACGGCTCGGTTGAGGCCGAACTCCGAGAGCACAATCCGCGGGAAGCGGCGCGGCTCGATGCGATGCTGGAGGGCCGGATTCCGACAGAGTGAGAAAATGGCTGTCTACGGCGGAAACTCGTTCGCGGTGATGTTTCAAAAGACGGAGCAAGCCGAGCCATTGCCTGAGAACAAGAGCCAGGCTCTGCCAGCGCATACGCCTATGGTCGCCGGCGCAATGCCTGGCGGTAAGCCCACTGCCAAGGGCCGCTATCCCAAAGGCATGAAGACGCTGCCGAATCCGTGGCACCAGCCGAAGCGCAGGAAGAAGGGGCTCGGGCGCCTCATGGGTGAGTGACTTAGCGACAGCGGCGCGACCCTAGCTGCTTGACGCTGACACTAGCGGCGGGGTGCTTTTACTCCCTCACCGCCTGCCGCCTCTCTCTTCCTCCAAGCACGAGGCGACAGCGGGAACCCCTAATTCCAGAAGGCGTTTTCCAGTTAGCGCGGATACCGTCCGCGCTGCGTATCGAGTAGGAGGAGCCCGGTCACGTTTTCCCCCAGTCGCGGGCCGGGCTTCTTCTTTACTACAAACCCTACAATCGAGGCATGGCGATGGCGGGAGCGGAGCGGTGACTTGGCTTCGGCTGGACGATGCGACGGCACTCATCGACCACGATGTGCAGAAGGCGCGTGAGCGGCTAGGACGCGCAATCAGCAAGGCTTGGTTGAACCGACCTGGCGGACTTCCCCAGATGCTCGACGATCCCAATACGCCGTTGCGGATTCAAGTGGCGCCGCCACCTGGCTTGCGACTTGAGGGCAGAGCTTGGTTAGAAAATCCTGTGCTGCATTGGGAGTCTTCTGAAATTGAATGTCTCTGCAAGCCATGGACGCCTTCTTCACAACAACTGTCGTCGGCACCCCCAACTCAATCCCGAGCGAAGATTGAGGTTTGGGGGGAGGATTTAGTCCGTCTATGGGGAGGCGATAACTCAGCAACTAAGGCCAGCGCGCAAACGTAGTGCGCGCGCTATAAATTGCCCCCACCCCGCCGCGCCACGGCATACTGACTCCAGATCCTTTCGGCCGGCGGGCGCCGATTTTCAATCTGAATGTGGTTGGGGAGTTACAGCAATATCATGCGAACGGTGCTATCGATTCGTTGTGCGGGGTGGCCGCTTTATTCACTGCAGTGAAAAGCGGAGACCACGGCAACCCGCACTCTCCTTAGAGTAAGGAACTAGCCCCGCGCGACGCCCCCAACCGCCGCCGGGGCTTCTTCTTTTATAGTTATGCGTAACCCGGGCGGCTCGACCGCGACCATTGATGATTGTTTCATCGTTCATGCCGCACCCTGGAAACCAGTTCAGGCAACGAGAGTTGAGTCGCTGAAGGGAATTTCCATGCTGAACTTATATCTTGCGGCGCTGGTCGCTGTGATAGTCCCGAACATCGTCGCCATTGTCGCCATCGCAGCCTTGATAAGGCGCGACTTGGCTCGGGCATTAGAGCCATAGCACGCCACTTCTAGCGGCGGGCCCTAATAGCCATAGTTATAGTAGGGGCATGGATACCAGCCGTACCGGGGGTCGAAACATTGGTTGGGCGGATAGTCGTATCTTGGGGCGGCATACGCTCCGTAACCCGGATACCCACCAGACCCGTAACCCCTACCGTAAGCAAACCTGGGCCCGCGATCATCATCCCAGTCGCGATCCCCATGGCCCCTACCATAAGCCCAATCATTCCGGTGGTCGCCATCACCATTATGGTCGTGCCGACCATTCCCATCATTATGACCATGCCGACCATTCCCGTGACCATGATGCCCGTCACCGTGCCCATGGCCCGCTGAGGCTACGACCGGAAAACATGCCGCCAAGGCGAGTGCTCCAGCGGCTGCGAGGTATGTCAAAGTTCGTTTCATTGGACGCTCCGATAAATGATGCTTGAGAACGACATGAACCCATCATGGCTCCCAGCATCCTGAACGGCCGCTGAACGACTAGCTAATGTTGAAGGTGACGAGCACTGCAGCACAGCAAACCTCATAAACTAGGATGCTGTTCCTGAGCGCTAGGACCTCTTTCTGCCCGCGCTGCTGCTGACCTTGCGAAGAAGCCCCGCCTTAGGCAGGGCTTCCCCATGACTGGGTCTTCTTCGGAAGGAGGAGATTGCTCACGCCGAAAGACCCGTCACAACGAGGGCATAGCACTGCCGCGATGCCCAGGCTGTTGACCATTTTTGCCGCAGCGCCGTTTGGCCTCAGCCCCGTTTGGTCTCGGCACATTTAGTGTGAAAGCGCTACCCCACGGGTAGTCCCACAAATGGAGGAGATATATCTATGAAAAAGCTCGTATCGGCGATTGTCGCTCTGGGGCTCGCAGTTGCTTTCACTGCGCCCACCCTTGCAGCTGATGCATCAACCGCCAAGACCAAAGCTGAGTGCCATAAGGCTGGCGGCATGTGGGATACCACGGCCAAGGCTTGCAAGCCGAAGTCATAGGCCGCAATTGCAAAGCGGAGCCCCGGCCTCGTGCCGGGGCTTCTTTTTGCGGCGTTGCAGCGGCCGTGCCAAACAAAAAAGCGGCCCGAAGGAGTCACGGGCCGCAGAGGATGTGCAAACTTGCGAGTGCTAAAATTACACCCCACCAACGCCTGACTGCAAGTAACACTACAAACTGCGTGCCTGGGTGGTAATAGCTATTAGTAAGCATGCTTATTGGAAATGGATCATCCCCCTGGGTCAGCCTGGGGGCATCAGTCGGGGAAGGCCAGAGCTAGTAGATAGCGCTTCAATGCTTCGAGTTCTGCAGGGACTCTCCAGCGGCGCTAGGACGGCCGCTCATAGGTAGGGCAGTGCTGGACAGCGGGCAGCGGTTACAGCCGTCAGGGACTCACCCGCGACTCTCAGAATCGATGCTGCAGCCTGCTCGAAGCTCGAGGCAGGGGCCTCCTGGATTACTTCCGAGAACAGGAATTATCGGAAGTAAACGGATACCGCGGTAGAGCCATCGCTGAGGGCGGCGATCGTGACCGAATTGGCGCTCGAGGTTCAAGACGGCGACATCACTATAACGTTGCCGGGCACAAAGCGCATCGCAAGCAGGGACGATCCGCGCTCGCGGAGTTTCTCGCTCAGGCTTGGCGGCTTGCCAACAACAAGGCGCGTGAGTTGGGGTGGATCGTGTAACGCGAGGCCACTCTTTAATCTCTGCTGTCCGGTCAAATAGCGAACGCGCCAGAAGACGCATTGCCGCTGCCACGCCTCAACCCCGATCGCTTCCTCTTGTCACGGTGTTCAGCACATGGAGACGAGCTATCTTTGTGCCCTGCAACCGATAACAGGGAGGAAACCATGCAGCGATTGTTGATCTGCTGTGCCGTAGGGCTAGCTTTGCTGTTCGGCGCGGTCGCGCCGACGCCTGCTTCGGCATATTATTACCACCACCACCATTACCGTTATCACCACAATCACCACTACTATAATCATCGCGTCTACCGTCATCACCACTATCGCTACTGGTAGGAACTCCAGCTTTTCCGCCCGGGGCAAGGCCGCAGCAGTATGCTGCGGCTTTCTCCTTTTCCGTGGTCCGCGCGATCGGCTGGGTCATCAGCGTGTTTTGCGTACGGTGCCCGAGGAGTCCACGGTCACCCCCGCACCACTTTTTGCGGTCGCCCCGAGACAATCCACGAAGCATGAAGCCCCGGGGAGTATAAGGCGCAGCTATGTGGAATGGTGGGTAGAAGGGGTACGAGAATGACATTCACGAGGTCGGCGGTTCGATCCCGCCTGGCTCCACCAAACCCTCACTTCAGATCGCGGCGCGATTATCTTGAGCTGCCGCCGGTCGCCGTACCGTCGGTGGCGATCGGCGCGCTTGCGCTTGGCGCGCTAGCGGTCGGGGCACTCGCGATCGGAGCGCTCGCCATCGGGCGCCTGCGCATCTTGAGAGCCGACGCTGACAGATTGCATCTCGGCACGGTCGAGATCGACGATCTGACGGTCAAGCGCCTGCGCGTCATCGAGAGCGCGAGTGACGACGAGACTTCGGTCTAACCGCCGGCTACGGCGACGGCGATGTTGGCGGCGCGCGCAGCACTGACCCGCGCCGGCAGGTCTTGATCGTAGGTGCCGGGAGCGATGAGGATCGTGTCGCCGGCCGAAGCGGCCTCGACCGCGCGAGCGAGCGACTTGAAGGCGGTGGCAAGGCTCTGCCCGTCATGGGCATCGTCGCCCTGCTTTGAACTGACATACCAGATCATGGCGTGAGGATACCGGCACGGAAAAGTGAAGGGGTTGGAGCTTAGTCGAAGGCCGAGCGCGGCGATAGGCGAAGGGTGTGCGCCGCTCCGTCTGCTTGAATCTGCACCGCATTTTCCCCATATGCGCAGTCGAGTTGAGTTGCTCGGCGCCGCGGCGGCCCGAGCATTTCCTGGGGCGCCGTCAGGGCCTCGAGAACGCCACCGACAGGGCGCAGCCGCTTACGAAAGGGCGTTCGCTCCGATGTCGCGCATGACCATCCTCGACGGCAATCTCTGGCTCAGCCTATCGGCTGGGCGGGAGCCGCGCGGCTCGGCGAAGGTGGGGGCGGGCTACCCTCCCTACAACATCGAGCTGTTGGCCGACGACGAGACGCTCCGCATCACCCTTGCCGTCGCGGGCTTCAATAGCGAGGAGCTCGAGGTCAGCGTCGAGGACCGCGCGCTCATCGTCTCAGGCAGGCAGCACGACGACGAGAGCAAGGACTACCTGCATCGCGGCATCGCCGCGCGGCAGTTCAAGCGGAGCTTCACGCTCGCCAACGGCGTTGAAGTGCGCAAGGCCGAGCTTAACAACGGACTGCTCGCCATCGAGCTGATGCGCCCGCGCAAGGAGAAGCGGGTGCAGAAGGTCGGCATCCTCACCGCCGGCTGAACGTCGAGTTTGAAAAGTGCCTTCGCCAAATCCCTCGTAAGGAGGACCAGAAGTCGATGAACAAATACGAAGAAGAAGACGACCTCACGCTCGCTCCGATGAGCAGTCGCGAGTTTGCACAGCTTGGCGATGGCGAGGTGGCGTATATCAAGCAGCTCGATCCCGAGGTTGCCGAGAAGCTGTTTCCGGCGTTGCAGAGCACGCCGAAGGGCATCGATCTCTTTGCCGTGCTCGGCGCCGACGGCACGCCTCTTGCTCTGACCGATAGCCGCAACGCGGCCATCGCCAATGCCATCGAGAACGACCTCGTGCCGGTGAGCGTGCACTGACTCTGCAGTGCGGCGGGGTGACGAGCCTATCTCATTTCAAGTCAGAACTTCCTTCCGCACTCGCGCTTGCATCATTGCCGCGTGACGTATTTTGTTTGCCCCGATTCGTAGTAGGCTCGCGCCACTTCTGGTCGCGAGTTTGGGAGGGGCGAGACTATGGCGTTGAGGCGGGTTGTGAGTTTGGTCTGCTTCGCGGTGTTAGCCTTTGGCCTGACGTTTTCCATTGGTCTCGGCAAGGCTGCGGCCGAAGACAAGCTGCTGGCGGAGAGCGTCGATTTCACGGGTACCTTCATTTTTCTCGGAGCAAAGGTCCCCAGTCTCGTGATCGGCGCTACCCGCAATGGTGAGACAGTGGTGCGCGGCTTCGGCGAGATGTCCGATGGCAGCGGAAAGGCGCCAGACGGCGACACGCTGATGCGCATTGGCTCGATCACCAAAGTCTTTTGCGGCGCGACGCTCGCGAGCCTCACGGCGGATGGCACGGTCAACCTGACCGACAAGCTGCAGGACCGGCTCGGCTGGAATGTGACGATCCCCGAGCGCGACGGCAAATCGATCAGGCTTATCGACCTCGCCACTCATGCTTCAGGTCTCCCGCGCGAGGCGGAAGTCAAAGCCGTCGGCGACAATCCGACGTTGATGGGCACGAAAGAGGATTACATTGCTTCACTGAACGTCGACCCTCTGCTCTTCCCGCCCGGCACGGGTATCCTCTATTCTAATTTCGGCTTCGACCTTCTCGCGCAGGCCCTTAGCCACGCTGCGGGTAAGCCTTACGCTGATCTGTTGAAAGAGCGTGTGCTCGACCCGGCGGGGCTCAAGGACACGCGCTTCGACCTCACCGAGGCGGATAAGGCGCGCACCATGCGGGGCCACAATTTCGACGGCTCACAGCTGCCCATCGTCGAGACGGCGCCGATCATCCAGGGAGCCGGCGGACTCTACTCGACGGCGAACGACATGTTGCGCTGGCTTTCTTGGCATATAGACCGTTTTGCCACGACAGACTCGGAAATGAGACTCCTCGACCACGCGATCTACGTCGACCGTGACGGGATGAACCCCGTCTTCGGACTGGATGAAGCCGGTGAGGCGGATGCGATGGGATTGGGTTGGGTCGTCATGCGGCCTGAGGGCAACCGGCCACTCATCCTGCAAAAGACCGGCGGACTTCAGGGCCAATTCAGCTACCTCGCCTTCGCACCTACGCGCGGCGTCGGGGTCTTCGTATCCATGAATGAGTTCAGCGTAGGTGGCTTCGACATGATGGCCAAAGCCGCGAACGAGCTCATCACCGAACTTGCGCCGCGATAAAGGCGAAGACCCTAGGCGGCGTGGGAGGCGGCTTCCTCGGTGAGCACCGCGTAGAGCGTGGCAGCATCCTTCGATGCCCGGAGCTTGTCGACCGCGCTCCCCTCGCGCAATAGGCGCGAAATGCGAGCGAGCGCCTTGAGATGGTCGGCGCCGGCCCCCTCGGGTGCGAGCAAGAGGAACACGATGTCGACCGGCTCGCCGTCGACGGCGTCGAAGTCGATCGGCTCGGCCAGCCGCGCGAAGACGCCGACGATGCGCTTCAATCCGGCGAACTTGCCGTGAGGGATGGCGATACCCTGGCCGAGCCCGGTCGAGCCCAGCCGCTCGCGCTGCAACAGCACGTCGAAGATATAGCGCTCCTCGAGCCCGGTGAGACGCGCGGCGCGGGAGGACAGCTCCTGCAGGAGCTGCTTCTTGCTCTTAGCCTTGAGCGAGGGAATCACAGCCTCGGGTGCGATGAAATCACCTAGATGCATTGCCTTACCCATCCAATCTTGGGAATGACGGGATCGCCTCCGCCCTAGCGCCGACCGCGCGCCATCTTGGCTTTGGGACGCGCTGCCGTTTCGCGACCTGAGCGCGAGCTCTTCTTTTCCGCTGCCGCTTCGCTGCTTGGGCGCACCGGAGTCGCAGGATCGATCCAGCCGATATTGCCGTCCTCGCGCCGGTAGACCACGTTGATCTCGCCGTGGCTTGCATTGCGGAACACGACAAAGGGCTGGTCGGAGAGGTCCATCTGCATCACGGCGTCGGCGACCGCCATCTCGTGGACCGGGGTCTTGGCTTCGGCAATGATGATCGGATTGTCCTCATCGCGTTCCTCCTGCTCCTTTTGCGAGGCTTGGATGACGTACGACACAGCCTGCGTCTGCTTGCGTGGGGATTCCCCAGCCCCATGCCGTCTGAGCCTCGACTTGTAGCGGCGGACCCGTTTCTCGAGACGTTCGCAGGCGCGATCGGCGCTCTGATAGGCGTCAGGCGCGACGCCATGGGCCTCGAGACTCATGCCTTGCCACAAATGGATCGTGCAATTGGTCCGAAAGTCCCCGTGCTCCTTCTCGATGCGCACATGCCCTTTGGGCTCGCGCCCGATGAACTTCTCGACGGTGTGCACAACACGCTCCTGGACGTAAGCGCGCAGCGCGTCTCCGACGTCCAAATTCTTTCCGGTAACTTGTATCGTCATCGCCCTAGGGAAGACTTTCGAAAGCCCCTTTACACCCAAGCTTCCCAGGATTTTGCCGCTGTTTCCGGGAGCCGATCTCGCCTGGCGTATAACGCCTGAGCGCCCAACCTCGTTCGGTCTCCACCAAGGTGGCGGAAGCTAGACCGCTCGCTTTGAGGTGTCAAACCATCTATTTCGCGGGCGCCTCTTTACACGTTTCTCGTGTTTGACCAAGGCGTTAGCCCAAAACTCAGGCGCTCGCGCCAAGCGTGATCCTCTTCAGGCGGCGCCGCTGCACTGACGAGGGAATGCGTAAGGATTCGCGATATTTCGCCACGGTGCGGCGCGCGATATCGACGCCGTCGTCCTTGAGCCGCTCGACGATCTTGTCGTCGGACAGGACATCGCTCGCGGGCTCGGCCTCGATCATCTCGCGGATGCGATGGCGCACGGCTTCCGAGGAGTGAGCATCGCCGTCGGCGGTCGCGGCGATCGAGGAGGTGAAGAAATATTTGAGCTCGAACAGGCCGCGATTGGTCGCCATGTATTTGTTGGCGGTCACGCGGCTCACCGTCGATTCGTGCATCGAGATCGCGTCGGCAACCGTCTTCAGATTGAGCGGACGCAAGTGCCTGACGCCATAGGTCAGGAAGGCATCCTGCTGACGCACGATCTCCTGCGCGACTTTGAGGATGGTGCGCGCGCGCTGATCGAGGCTCTTGACCAGCCAATTGGCGGTCTGGAGGCAATCCACGAGATAGCTCTTGTCCTCTTTGCGGGTCGTCGATTTGGAGACGGTCGCGTAATAGGACTGATTGACCAGGACTCTGGGTAGCGTGTCGCTGTTCAGCTCGACATGGAAGCTGCCGTCGGGCAGCGCGCGCACCAGCACGTCGGGCACGATCGGCTGGCTGGGGCTCCAGCCGTATTTCAGCCCGGGCTTCGGGTTCAGCCGCTTCACCTCGTTGATCATGTCGCAGAGGTCCTCGTCCGACACGCGCGCCGCGCGCTTCAACGCAACGAGGTCGTGGGCGGCAAGCAGATTCAAATTCTCGATCAGCGCGGCCATCGCCGGGTCGCAGCGGTCCTGCTCCTTGAGCTGAAGCGTCAGGCATTCGCGCAGATCGCGGGCGAACACGCCGCACGGCTCGAAGCCCTGCATCACGCAAAGGACCTCCTCGATGAGCTCGAGCGGAGCACCGAGAAGCTCGGCGAGAGCGTCGAGATCGCCGCGGAGGTAGCCGGCCTCGTCGGTCATGTCGATGAGATGGTGGCCGATCAGGCGGCGCACCGGATCCGCGAAGGCAAGCGTGAGCTGGTCCGAGAGATGATCGCGCAGCGTGCGTTGCTCGGCGACGTAGGCTTCGAGGTTCGATCCCTCGTCGCCCTCGGCACGCTGGCCTTGGCCGAGCGTGGACCAGCCCGAGTCCTTGAGCGCCCCGGGCGAGAAGCTGTCGGCCTCGGGGAAGACGTCCTGCGGCTCGGCGTCCATCGCGTCGCTCCCGGCAGAACCCGGCTTCTCGAGATCGATGAAGTCCTCGCGCTCCGACCCCTCGCCCTCGGCATCGGAGGACGCCTCGCCGGATGCGGAGTCAGAATTCGCTTTGGTCTTCTACCTTCGCGGCGTTGGCGGGAGCTTCGCCGCCGCCAGTCTCCTCGGACTCGGCGCGCTCGAGCAGAGGATTGCGCTCAAGCTCCGCCTCGACAAAGCCCGCCAGCTCGAGATTGGAAAGCTGCAGCAGCTTGATCGCCTGCTGCAGCTGCGGCGTCATGACCAGGTTGTGGGTCTGACGGAGCTCGAGCTTTGTGTTGATCGCCATTATCGAACTCACTCGCGATCAGACGCTCAGATCCTGAATTGGTCGCCGAGATAGACGCGGCGGACGTCCTCGTTATTTATAACTTCGTGCGCGGTGCCGTGGGTGAGCACCATGCCATCATGGATAATATAAGCTCGACTGACGAGGTCGAGCGTCTCGCGCACATTGTGATCGGTGATGAGAACGCCGATGCCGCGCTGGGTCAGATGGCGGACCAGAGCGCGGATGTCGCCGACGGCGATCGGGTCGATACCGGCAAAGGGCTCGTCGAGAAGCATGAACGAGGGGCGCGAGGCAAGCGCGCGGGCGATCTCGACGCGGCGCCGCTCGCCGCCCGAAAGGCGCATCGCTGGCGAGGTCCTGAGCCGCGTAATGCGGAACTCCTCGAGCAAAGCGTCGAGCTGAAGCTGGCGCTCTTTCTTGTTGGGTTCGACCATCTCGAGCACGGCGAGGATGTTCTCCTCGACGGTGAGGCCCCTGAAGATCGAGGCTTCCTGCGGCAGATAGCCGATGCCGAGCCTGGCTCTCCGGTACATCGGCAGCTTGGTCACGTCGTGGCCGTCGATCTTGATCGAGCCTTCGTCGGCAGGAATGAGGCCCGTGATCATGTAGAACACGGTGGTCTTGCCCGCGCCGTTCGGGCCAAGCAGGCCGACCGCCTCGCCGCGTCTAAGATCGAGGCTGACGCCGCGCACCACGGTGCGCTTCTTGAAGCTCTTGACGACGTTGCGAACGGTAAGCCAGCCGACCGCGGCCTCGGCCTTGATTCCTGGAGCTTGCTTGGCTTGCGGCCGAGCCTGGGGCTTGGCGACAGCAGGAGCCGGCGCTCCCGGCGCTTGCGGGGGCACTGGCGCCGAAGGCCGGCGCGTTTCCGCTTGGGCGGGAGCTTGCGTGGCTTTGGCTTGGCGGCCTGGAAATGACAGCAATTTGCCCACTGACCTTTCCGCTCCCATTAGTTGAAGCGTTGGCCGGTTAACTTCGGATAAAGCACTTGACCTCGCCTATTGGGCGACACCTGGGATGAGGGACCACGGTTTGTCCTCCTGGACGGGCGGCTTGCTTGTCTCTGGCGCCGTATCGCTGCTGTCGGTCGCTGCCGCAGGACTTGCGTCAGGAGCCTCCGCCCCAGCCGCTGCCTCGCCTGAACTCGCCGCCTTCGCGGCCGGCTTAGCTTCGCCAGACTGGGTGTTGCTCGACTTCCCGTTCGTCTTAGCGTCTTGAGCTCCTGCCTTCGGAACGAACAGCGCACGGATACGGCCCCCGGCCGTGGTATTCCCCGGATTTTCAAATCGGCTTTCGCCCGTCTTGAGATCGATGACGAGCCGGTCTCCCTTTAGCACATTCTGACCTTGGGTTAACACCACATTGCCGCCCACTGTGACGAGTTGCGCCGGCACATCGTAGAGGGCCCAGTCGCTCGTGGTGGTCTGGTCTTGCGCGCTGTTGATGATGACATCGCCCTTGGCCTCGATCTTAGTGATCTGGGCCTGCTGGTCGTCGCTGGCGGCTGCCGGCTTGTCGCCTGAAGCGGCGCCGGTCGCAGCGGCGCTATTCGCAGCAGCAGCACCATTCGCAGCGGCCGGCGTCGCTTCGCCGGTGGCGATCTTGTCGCCGCCGCCCACATAGTGAACATCGAGCTGTTGGGCGCGCAGCGTCGTCGTGCCCTGCACCGCTTTCACGTTGCCCTTGAAGGTCGCGTATTTTTGCTGGTCGTGCACCACGAGGACATCAGAACTCGATGTCGATCGGCTCCTTGGAGCTTTGCGACAAGCCACCGAAGCTGTTGGTGAGGGTCTGCGCTTCGAGCGGAGTCGAGAGCAAAAGGGCGACCGTCGCAAGAGCGGCGAGACTGAGCGTGGCGCGCAAGGATGAGCCAGGGCTTCGGCGTATGCTCATTGGGGAGCCACCGCCTGGGGCGTGCTGCTCACGCCGTCCGCCGGTGTCGCGCCTGTGGTCTCAGGCGCCGACTGTGCCGTCGGCGGCTCTGCAGCTTGCGTCTTTTTCGGTTTGTCGCCGTCGGCGGCGGCATCCTGCGCGGGCTTGATGATATGGACCAGAACCTTGCCCCTGAAGGTCAGCACATGTTCACCCGAGTTGAAGGTGAGAGCGTTTGCCTTGACCGTGCCGTGGGTCAGCTCGAAATGTACTCTTTGGTGGGAGCGAAGCGTCTGCGTCTTGGTGTTGAGGCTCGCTTGAGTGAGCTCTCCGGTCACCCCGGAGCTCGTGGCGACGGTGATCTTCTCCTGCATCACGAGCCGGTCGGCCTCGCTGTTGAACACGCCGCGCACCGCCTCCATGCGCGACCAGCTCCCTGACGGCGTGGAGAGGTTGGCCTTGATCGCGTGAAGCCTGATCACTTTGGGGTTCTTCAAGTCCTGGTCGGCATATTCCGCGGAAACCACATAGGCGCCATTCTTCTTGTCGGTGCCCTGAAACTTCGGGTTCGTCATGCGCAGCGCGCCGTCATTGACCTCGACGCCACTGATGCTCGCCGTGACGTCTCCTACGGTGACGCTGAGGCTCGAGGAGATGAAATAGCCCGCGAGCACGACCAGCGCGAGCGCGGGAAGGCCCTTGCGCAGGATCGCCACGTGCCGGCTATGGCGCTCGCCACTGCGGAAGGCGCGCTCGTTCTCAGCCGCCGTGCGTACGCGGTAGCGCTGGCCAGCCGTCAGAGTGGCTTCAACCGTCATTTCTCCGCCCGAGTCTCCCGACACGGGGCTCCCGACAAAACCGGCAAATCGCCGGTCAAAACAACTAGCCGCAGGACTTTGATCACATTGCGACGGCTAAGGTCACAGACGCGCTGAGGCTCAAGGGGGCACCCGCCGAGCGTTAAGGCCTTGGTTGGCCAAAAACCCGCGGGCAAAGGCCTAATGCGAGAAGGGATCGATCTCGGACCAGCCCCGCAAATCGAGCTCGGCTCGCGTCGGTAGAAACTCGAAGCAGGCGCGGGCGAGCCCGTCGCGCCCCTCGCGCTTCAGCATAATATCAAGTTTCTCTCTTAGCGCGTGCAGATGCAACACGTCACTCGCGGCATAATTGAGCTGCTCTTGGGTCAGCTGCGGAGCCCCCCAATCCGAGGATTGCTGCTGCTTGGAGAGCTCGATGCCGAGCAATTCCCGGCAGAGATCCTTGAGCCCGTGGCGGTCGGTGAAGGTGCGGGCGAGCTTTGAAGCCACCTTGGTGCAATAGACCGGGCGCGGCATGACCCCGAAATAATACTTGAGCACGGCCATGTCGAAGCGGCCGAAATGGAACAGCTTGAGCACGCTCTCATCGGCCAGCAGGCGCTTCAGCTCCGGCGCGTCATAATGGCCTTGGAACTGGACGAGAGCGGCGCGGCCGTCCCCGGAAGAGAGCTGCACCAGGCAGAGCCGGTCGCGATAGGGGTTAAGCCCGAGCGTCTCGGTGTCGATGGCGACGACGCGCGCTCCGGCGAAGCGTCCCGGCGGCAGGTCGCCCTGGTAAAGCTCTGGAGGTGGGGGCTGGCTCAAGCTCGGTTGCGCTCCTTGGCGGCGCGCATTATGCGCGCGAGCGCTTAAGAAAGCGGGAATGGTGCCCAGGAGAAGACTCGAACTTCCACGCCCTTTCGGGCACTAGCACCTGAAGCTAGCGCGTCTACCAGTTCCGCCACCTGGGCTTGAGGGTGAGGAGGTACGATCGGCTCGGGCCAAAGTCAATTGCCGGGAGAAGTGCCTTCAAGCCTTTAACCCGCTCGTGTATTGCTTCCGCTCTCCTCCCCCTGAAAGGGGAAGGGAGTGAAGGAAGGGACCTTCGGTGGCGATAACTCTCAACAATCGAGCGCTGATCACGATCTATGGCGGCTCGGGCTTCATCGGGCGGCACGTGGTGCGCGCGATCGCCAAGACCGGGGCGCGTATGCGGATCGCGGTCAGGCGCCCTGAGCTTGCCGGCTTCCTCCAACCGCTCGGCGGGGTGGGGCAGATCAACGCCGTGCAGGCCAATGTCCGCTATCCCCACTCGCTGCTCGACGCTGCAGAGGATGCCGATGCCATGGTCAATCTCGTGGGCATCCTGTTCCCGTCTAGCAAGCAGACCTTCAAATCGGTGCAGGACGAAGGGGCGAGGCACGTCGCTGAGGCGGCGCGCGCCAAGGGCGCCCGCGCCTTCGTGCATGTCTCGGCGATCGGTGCAAGCCCTGAGGCACCCTCCTACTATGCGCGCAGCAAGGCTGAAGGCGAGGAAGCTGTGAGGCACGTCTACCCCGAGGCAGTGATCCTGAGGCCCTCGATCGTGTTCGGCCCCGAGGACGATTTCTTCAACCGCTTTGCCGCGCTCGCGCGCATCTCGCCGGTATTGCCTCTGATCGGCGGCGGCAAGACGAAGATCCAGCCGGTGTTCGCCGGCGACGTGGCGAAGGCGATCATAGCCGCGCTCACCGGCAAGGCGGCGGCGGAAGCGCCTTACGAGCTCGGTGGGCCCGAGGTGCTCACCATGAAGGAGATCATGCAGCGCGTGCTCGCCTACACGATGCGGAAGCGGCTTCTCCTGAGCGAGCCGTTCTTCCTCGCTAAGCTGCAAAGCGCTTTCCTGCAATTGCTGCCGAAGCCGATGTTGACCGTCGATCAGGTGCGGATGCTCGAGACCGACAATGTCGTGAGCCAGGAGGCGAAGCGCGCCCATCGAACGCTCGAGGGGTTGGGCATCGAGCCGATCGCGGTCGAAAGCGTGGTTCCCGATTATCTCGAGCAGTATCGGCCGCGCGGCCAATTCTCGGTCTACCGCCCGGAGCCGTGAGCGCTCAGGTATAGAGCATCACCAGGAGGAACCCGCCTAGCACCATGCGATAGAGCACGAAGGGCAGGAAGCTGATGCGGCGGATCAAATTCATCAGGAAGGCGATGGCGAGGATGCCGGCGACGAAGGTGAGCGCCGCGCAGTAGACCGCATCCATGGTCACCCCCTCGCCGCTCGCCATCGCATCGCCGACGGTGAAAACGATCGCGCCGGCCGTCGCCGGAATGGCGAGAAGGAAGGAGAAGCGCGCCGAATCGGGCCGGGTGAAGCCCAAGAACCGTGCGGCCGTCATGGTCACGCCGGACCGGCTCGTGCCGGGAATCAGCGCCAAAGCCTGGGCCACGCCAATGATCAGCGCGCTCCCCAGAGTCATGTTGGAAATGGTCCGCTCCTGGGGTCCGACCATGTCGGCGATCATCATCAGGATACCGTAGAGGATCGTGTTCCAGGCCACGATGGCGACATTCCGCTCGAGGTCGGTGTAACCGAGCTTCTTGAGAAAGATGCCGAAAGCTACCGCAGGGATAGTTGCGAGTACGATATAGATGGCGAGCCGGCCGTCGTCGGTGACCTTGCCCTTGAGCAGGTTGAGCGCGCCCAGGATCAGCCTCCATACGTCGCGCCAGAAATAGATGAGCACGGCAAGCAAAGTGCCGAGATGCGTCATCACGTCGACGACGATCCCCTGGTCCTGCCAATGCATGATTTGGGGGACCAGGATCAGGTGCCCGGAGGAGGAAATGGGCAGGAACTCGGTGATGCCCTGCACCAGCGCGAGCACGATAATCTGCTCTATCGTCATGGCCCCTCGCCCCGCTTGTTCCGCGCGCGTGCAGGTTCTATACCGAGGTCCTAGCCCGCGCGATTCATTTTCCACCGAATAGCCACCGAACGGGTCGATGGCGAAACTCCTGCACTACCCACTCGATGCCTTCTCCCGGTCGATCCGGCTCGCCCTCGGCGAGTGCGGCGTCGAGGTCGAGCTCGTCGAGGAAAAGCCTTGGGAATGGCGCCCCGAGTTCCTCCAGATCAATCCGGCCGGCACCCTCCCCGTCCTCATTGCCGACGAGCATGGCCCGATCGTAGGCGCCTACGCGATCTCCGAATATCTGAGCGACATCATGTCCGGGAGGGACGGGCACGAGGCGCCGGGCTTCCGGTTGTTCCCCGGTGACGCGCGGGCGCGGGCGGAGGCGCGGCGGCTGGTCGATTGGTTCCACCACAAGTTCCACGACGAGGTCACCGCCTATCTCGTCGAGGAGAAGGTGTTTCGCCGGTTCGGACCGCAAAGCTCGTCCCCCGACATGGAGGCGATGCGCGCGGGCCACGAGAATCTGCGCTATCATCTCGCCTATATCGGCCATCTCGCCGAGAGCCGGAGCTGGCTCGGCGGCGATGCCATGAGCTTCGCCGATCTTGCCGCGGCGGCGCATCTCTCGGCGCTCGATTATCTCGGCGAGGTTCCCTGGGAGGAGCATGAGGCCGCGAAGAACTGGTATGCGCTGCTCAAATCGAGGCCGTCGTTCAGGCCGCTGCTGCAGGACCGGCTGGCTGGCTTCTCGCCCTCGGGCACTTATGCCGATCTCGACTTCTGACCGCTAAGTCATCATATCGAACGTCATGGCAGAGACGCTAAAAGGCCGGGTCGCCGAGGAAGCCAAGGCGCTTGGCTTCGACGCGATCCGCTTCGCCTCGGCCGATCCGGTGGCGGGCGCCGGCGCCGCGCTCTCTCAGTTCCTCGCCGAGGGCCGCGAGGGCGACATGGCTTGGCTCGCCGACACCAGCGAACGGCGCAAGAGCCCGCTTGCCCTTTGGCCAGAGGCGCGAACCGTCATCCTGCTCGGACTGAACTATGGTCGTGGCGGCGACCCGCTCGCGATCCTGAATGAGCGGTCTCGCGGCGCAATCTCGATTTATGCGCAAGGGGCGGACTATCACGACATCCTCAAGGCTAAGCTGAAGCAGCTTGCTGCGCGGGTGCAGGCGCTTACAGACGCAGAGGTGAAGCTCTTCGTCGACACCGCTCCGGTGATGGAGAAGCCGGTCGCCGCGCGCGCAGGCCTCGGCTGGCAGGGCAAGCACACCAATCTCGTCTCGCGCGAATTCGGCTCGTGGCTCTTCATCGGCGAGATCTTCACCAGCGCCGTAATCGAGCCTGACGCGGCCGAGGAGGATCATTGCGGAGCCTGCCGGCGCTGTCTCGATGTGTGCCCGACGAAAGCCTTCACCGCGCCCTACCAGCTCGACGCGCGCGCCTGCATCTCCTACCTCACAATCGAGCATAAAGGTCACATCGCGCCGCGCTACCGGGCCGCCATGGGGAACCGCATCTTCGGCTGCGATGATTGCCTCGCCGTTTGTCCCTGGAACAAATTCGCGCAAGCCGCGCGCGACACCGCGCTCGCCGTGAAGGCAGGAAGCGACAATCCCCCGCTCGCCGAGCTTCTCGTCCTCGATGATGCGGCGTTCCGCGCACGCTTCCGGGGCACGCCGATCAAACGCACGGGCCGCGACCGCTTCTTGCGCAATGTGCTGATCGCCGCCGGCAATTCGGGAGACGTTGACCTTGTTCCTCTCGTCGAAGCGCGGCTCGACGACGCCTCGCCGCTCGTGCGCGCCATGGCAGTGTGGGCCTTGTCGCGTCTTGCGCCCGACCGCTTCAATGCGCTCCGCACGCAAGGCGCCGCCGACGCGGACGCCTCGGTGAGGGGCGAGTGGCAGAGGGAGGCCGCGTGAGTCGGCTGTTCGCCTTCGGCCTTGGCTTCTCGGCGCAGGAGCTTGCCGCGCGGCTTGCCGCGAACGGGTGGGAGATCGCAGGCACGGCGCGCGACGAGGCCAATCTCGCCCGGCTTGCCCGGCAACGCTATGAGGTGACGCGCTTTGCCGGCGAGGCCGGCAATCGCGAGGTCACAACACTGCTACAGGGCACCACCCACCTAGTTCACTCGATCCCGCCCGGACCTGAGGGCGATCCCGTGCTCGGGCATTACCGCGATCAGATCGCGACCATCGGCACGTTGCGCTGGATCGGCTATCTCTCGACCGTCGGCGTCTATGGCGACCAGGGCGGAAACTGGGTCGATGAGACAACGCCGACTAAACCCAACAGCGAGCGCACGGCGGCGCGAGTCGAAGCTGAGCAGGCCTGGCTTAGCTTTGGCGAGGAGATCGGCGTGCCGACGCATGTGTTCCGCCTCGCGGGCATCTACGGCCCGGGGCGGAGCGCCTTCGACAAGCTGATTGCGGGCACCGCGCGGCGCATCAGGAAGGACGGCCAGGTGTTCAGCCGCATCCATGTCGAGGACATCGGAAACGTGCTCGAGGCCTCGATCGCAAAGCCGCGAGCCGGCGCCATCTACAATGTCGCCGACGACGAGCCGGCCGCTCCCGACGCCGTCGTGACTTACGCGGCAGAGCTGCTCGGCGTGGCTCCGCCGCCGGAGGTCGATTTCGCCGATGCCGACCTCTCGCCCATGGCGCGGAGCTTCTATGAAGGGAGCCGCCGCATCGCCAACACCCGCATCAAGTCGGAGCTCGGCGTCAAGCTCCTCTATCCCACCTACCGCGAGGGCCTACGCTCTCTCACTCCTTCGCGTTGACCTTATCGATCAAAGCGGCGACGGTTGCTTCGAGGCGGCGCAGATCCTCAGGCCGGGACTGGCGGTGGTCGCCGCCCTTGATGAGGGTGAGCTCGACATCGCCGCAGCACAGAAGATCGACGAGGTCGAGGGCGTGGCCCCAGGGGACGTCGGGATCGCACATGCCTTGCAGGATGCGCACCGGCAAATCGAGGTGAAGCGTCTCGACGCCGATCAGGTGATTGCGCCCCTCCTCGATCATATGCTTGGTGATGGGGTAGGGCTGCCCGTAGAGCGAAGGCTCGTAGTGGACGCCGTCGCGGTCGAGAATCGCTTTGATCTCTGGCGTCATGTGGTGCGCCATCAGCCGCTCCGTCATGTCCCATGCTGGCGCGATGAGAGCGAGGCCGGCGAGCCGCGCGATCTCGCCGGTCCGTGCCAATTGGCGCGCGAGCAGAAGCGCGATCCATCCGCCCATCGAGGAGCCCACGAGGACCGTGCGCCTCTTGCCGACCAGGTCGAGCACAGCCGAGGCCTCCTCGAGCCAGTCGCCGATCGAGGCCTCGAGCAGACTTCCCGAAGAGAGGCCGTGGCCCGAATAGTCGAAGCGCAGCATGGGAAGGCGGCGCTCGCGCGCGAACGCGGCCATCACCAGGGCCTTGGTGCTCCCCATGTCTGACAGGAAGCCCGACAGCCAGAACAGCGCGAGGTCGTCGCTCGCCCCTTTATCGGTGAAGCGATAGGCGATGCGCCGGCGCTTTCCGGCCCCACCCAGTTCCAGGAATTGCGGTTCTTGGTCGTCCATCATAAGAAGCGGCAGGCCGCAATGGCCTTTACGGACCAAACCATAGTCGATGACCGGGGTCACCATATTGCAGGTCGTGCCGCGCCTCGACACCGGAGGGAGCGAGCAGGCGACCGTCGAGATCACCGAGGCGCTCACGCGCGCGGGCGCGACCGCCCTCGTCGTCACCGCGGGCGGCCGCATGACGGCCGCCGTCACCCGCGCGGGCGGTGAGGTCATCACGCTCCCCGTGGCGAGTAAGAATCCGTTCACCATCCTCGCCAATGCCAAGCGCCTCGAGCGCATCATTACGGAGCGGGGCGTCGATCTTGTGCATGCGCGGAGCCGCGCGCCAGGCTGGAGCGCGTTCCTTGCCGCGCGCCGCACCGGGCGCTCCTTCGTCACCACCTATCACGGCGCCTATGGCAATTTCGGACCTATCAAAGCCGCCTATAACAGCGTGATGGGTCGCGGTGACCGCGTCATCGCCAACTCGCTCTACACCGCCAAGCTGATCGCCGAGCGCCAGCACGTGGCGCGGACACGCATCCGCGTCATCTATCGCGGCATCGACAGCGCGACATTCGATCCGCTGGTCGTGCCGCCTGGCCCCGTGGCCAAGCTCCGGGAGCGCTGGGGGGTGAAGCCAGGGACCAAGATCGTGCTGCATGCCGCGCGGCTCACTGGGCTCAAAGGTCACCGCCACACGGTCGAGGCTGCGGCAAAGCTCGCCCGCCAAGGGGCGCTCGACGGCGTCGTGTTCGTCTTCGCCGGAGATGCTCCGGGAAAGGCCGCCTATCGCCAGGAGCTGATCGAGCTGATCGCACGGCATGGCCTGCAACAGAAAGTGCTGCTCGTCGGCCATTGCGAGGACATGCCGTCGGCCTTTCTTGCCGCCCATGTCGCGATCCTCCCCTCGCTCGTGGCGGAAACCTTCGGGCGAACTAGCATCGAGGCGCAAGCCATGGGCTGCCCTGTCATCATCAGCAATCTCGGCGCTCTGCCCGAGACGATCGATGACGCCGCGCGCGACGCGACTTGCTTCACCGGCTGGCTTATTCCGGCTGGCGATTCTGATGCGCTCGCCACCAAGATCGCGCTCGCGCTTAAGCTCACGCCGGAAGAGCGGGCGGCGATCGGCGCGCGGGGGCATGCGCGGGTCAGCGCGCTGTTCGAGCTCGCCCAGATGCAGTCGAAGACGCTTCAGGTTTATGACGAACTGCTCGGAACCGATTTGGCACGGAAGTTCGCCGATCCCCCCGCCCTGCAAGATGCCGCTCGCATCGATAACGGCATTTGAGCTACGCCTACACGCGGATGGCGGCTTGACTTTGCAAGCCCGCTTCCCATTCTGTACAACGTGTAGGGTTTAGCGGCAGCAAAGAACGTCGGCGATCCGCCATTTGCGGTGACCGCCCACGTTCCCACAGAGGAGAACGCAACATCGTAAGACGGCCTATGAAGCTTGCCCCCGAAAAGGGCGGCCCCCGTATCAACGAGGGCATCGACATTCCCAAAATCCAGCTCATCGACGCTACCGGCAACAATGTCGGCGTGGTTGCCACGTCCGAAGCTCTTGCGCGCGCCGTCGAGGCCGGCCTCGACCTCGTCGAGATCGCGCCCAATTCCGAGCCGCCGGTGTGCAAAATTCTGGACTACGGTAAATACAAATATCAGGCGCAGAAAAAGGCCGCCGAGGCGCGCAAGAAGCAGCGCACCGTCGAGATCAAGGAGATCAAGATGCGGCCGAACATCGACATCCACGACTATGACGTGAAGATGCGCTCGATCCGCCGCTTCTTCGAGGAGGGCGACAAGGTCAAGGTCACCTTGCGCTTCAGGGGCCGCGAGATGGCGCATATGGAGCTCGGCACCAAGCTGCTCGAGCGCGTCAAGCAGGACACCTTGACCATCGCCAAGGTCGAATCGGAGCCCCGGCTCGAAGGCCGGCAAATGGTGATGGTGCTCTCGCCGCGCTAGGCTCGGCGGCGTTTTGATTTCGCTCCGGCGTGTTCGTTGATGGCGGTGGCTGTGGTCGCCGCAGGGACGGGCATGCCGAACAGACCGCCCTGACCGGTGTCGCAGCCGAGCTTCACCAACCGATCCAGGACTTGCGTGGTCTCGATGCCTTCCGCCGTGGTGTGCAGCCCGAGCGCGTGGCTCAGGCTGACGATGGCTTTCACGATCCTCGCCTCTTCGGGCTTCTCGAGCATTTTCGTCACGAAGGAGCGGTCGATCTTGATGATGTCGAGATCGAGCTCGCGCAAATGGTAGAGACCCGAATAGCCGGTGCCGAAATCGTCGAGCGCCACACGCACGCCGACATTCCTCAGCGATCGAAGCACGGCCTTGGCGTCGTGCAGTCGCTGGACGACGGCGCTTTCGGTGATCTCGATCACCAGGCGATGCGGCGGAAACGACGCCTTGGCGAGCAGCCCGAGGATTCGCGTGTCGAGCGTGGGATCTGAAATCTGCCGGGGCGAGAAATTGACCGAGACGAAGAGATGGTCGGGCCAGGTTTTGGCATCGCGGATCGCCTGCTCGAGCAAGTGCTCGGTCATCTCGGCGATATTGCCGGTATCTTCGGCGATGGAGATGAAAGCCTCGGGCGAGAGCACGCCTCGTACCGGGTGCTGCCAGCGTGCGAGGACCTCGAATCCGACCGGCTTCGAGGTCGCGAGATCGACGAGCGGCTGATAGTAGGGAACGATCTGACCCGCCTCGATGGCGCCCGCGATCTCGGCTTCGAGCTCGACCCGCTGCTGCAACTTCTCGTCCATGGTTCGGTCGAAGAAGCAATAGCGGCCTCTCCCTTCGGCCTTCGCCCAATACATGGCCATGTCGGCTTGGCGCAGTGCCGTGTGGACGGGTGCTCCGTCACGATAGGCCATGGCGTGGTTTCCACTGACGCCCGGGATCGACGTGGCAACCCCGACGCTCACGCCGACCTGAAGTGCCAGCGAGGCGAGATGGATCGGCTTCGACACATCGTGCACGATCCGGCGGCCGAGACACTCAGGCCCGTCGCTATTGCGCGGGTAATGCATGATGATGCCGAACTCGTCGCCGCCGAGGCGTGCGACCGCGCCACCCTCGGCGAGACGCGTGAGCCTTTTCGCGACGACGCGCAACACCTCATCGCCGAGCCTGTGGCCATAGACGTCGTTGATCGGCTTGAAATTGTCGAGGTCGACGACGAACAGCGCGCGGACCTCGCCCCCATTGTGCTCTGAACTCCATTTGTCGAATTCCTCGGTGAACCAGCGGCGGTTGGGCAGGCCGGTCAGCACATCCTGCCGGGCGAGCTGATAGGCATCGGCTTCCGCCTCGCGCCGGCGCCGAACCTCGTGGTGCAAGTCGATCGTGCGGCGCACGGAGTAAATCTTCGCGGCTACGCCAAGGAAGACGAAGAGGATGATGAGCCAGTCGATCGCGTCGCTTCCGGCTCGTGAGTGAGGGCGAGGAACCTGTCGAACGCGTCGTACCAGACGGCGAGAAGATAGATCGGAAGACCGATGGCCCCCATGACGGTCAAATCGCGCTTGATCCGGCTCTGTTGCCAGAACCAACCGCTCAGCCGGCGAATGGGTGCTGAAAAGTGCATCATAGGAAAAGCGGTTCAAGGTGCGTCGGCGCCGTCAGAGGGCCCTCGCCCCGACACTAGCCGAGCGATCCTAAGTCGAGCTTAAGTGCCATGGTTAAGATCCGCCTAGGCCTTGCAATCGGCCCCAAATCCACCCTATAAGGCGCAACTTGAAGGAGCCGCCCGGCGGGGCATGCCGTGGCGGCTCGCATGCTTTCACAACCGTCGAAACTCGTTTTTGCCCCCAACCTCTCTTAGAGGCTCACGCGGGCTCAAAGAGAAGGAAGCCAAATGCCCAAGATGAAGACCAAGAGCGGTGCCAAGAAGCGCTTCAGGGTCACGGCTACAGGCAAGGTCAAGTGCCAAGCCTCGCGCAAGCGTCACGGCATGATTCAGCGCCCGACCAAGTTCATTCGGAACGCGCGCGGAACCATGGTCCTTTCGGACGAGGACGCCAAGATCGTGAAGAAGTATTTCCTGCCCAACGGCCGCTAGCGGCTTAAGGCTCAGCTTCGAAGGAGCACTGTCATGTCCCGTGTGAAACGCGGCGTTACCGCCCATGCTCGTCACCGCAAGGTGATCAAGAAGGCCAAGGGCTATTACGGCCGCCGCAAGAACACCATCCGCGTCGCCAAGCAGGCGGTCGAGAAAGCCGGCCAATACGCCTATCGCGACCGCAAGGTGAGGAAGCGTACCTTCCGCGCCTTGTGGATCCAGCGCATCAACGCGGCGGCCCGCATCAACGGCCTGACCTATGGGCGGCTGATCGACGGCCTGAAGAAGGCCGGCATCGAGCTCGACCGAAAGGTGCTGGCCGACATCGCCGTGCACGACCCGCAAACCTTCCAGGGTCTGGTCGAGGCCGCGCAAGCCGCAGCGCGGGCTTGACCGCCCCCGCTTCGGGGTTGCCCTGGCATGGGAGCTAGACGCCATGAGCGCGCCGGAGCTCGACAGCCTCAAGACCGAGCTGATTGACGCGATTCAGCGCGCCTCCAACCTTGGCGCGCTCGAGGAGGTGCGTGTCGCTGCGCTCGGCCGCAAGGGCCGCGTCTCTGAGCTGATGGGAAGCCTTGGCTCGCTTCCGCCTGAGGAGCGCAGGAGCTATGGGCAGGCCGTCAACAGCCTGAAGGAGAGCGTGGTCGCCGCTCTCGATGCGCGCCGCGAAGTGCTGGCCAAGGCCGCCACCGCCGAAAAGCTCGCGTCAGAGCGCGCCGATGTGACGCTTCCCGTGCGCGAAGGACCGCTTGCAGAGGGGCGCATCCACCCGGTGAGCCAGGTCACCGACGAAATCACCGAGATCTTCGCCGATATGGGCTTCTCGATTGCCGAGGGGCCGGACATCGAGACTGACTTCAACAATTTCACCGCACTCAATATCCCGCCGGAGCACCCCGCGCGGCAGGACCACGACACGTTCTATTTCGCGGAAGGCCCGGACGGCACGCGGCCGGTGCTCAGGACGCATACGAGCCCGGTGCAGATCAGGACCATGCTGAAGACGAAGCCGCCGCTTCGCATTATCGCGCCCGGCCGTGTCTATCGGTGCGACTCTGATCAGACGCATACGCCGATGTTTCACCAGGTCGAGGGGTTGGCCATCGACGAGGAGACGCATCTCGGCCATCTGAAATGGGTGCTCGAAGAATTCTGCAAGGCCTTCTTCGAGGTGCCGGAGGTGAAGATGCGCTTCCGCGCCAGCCACTTCCCCTTCACCGAGCCGTCGATGGAGGTCGACATCGGCTACGCCAAGGTCGGCGACGAGATCAGGATTGGCGAAGGCGATCAGTGGCTCGAGATCCTGGGCTGCGGCATGGTGCACCCGAATGTGTTGCGCAATGTCGGGCTCGATCCAGAGCGCTATCAGGGCTTCGCCTTCGGCTTAGGCATCGACCGCATCGCCATGCTGAAATACGGCATGCCCGATCTGCGCGCGTTCTTCGCGGGCGATCTCCGCTGGCTTGACCATTACGGCTTCGCGCCCCTCGCCATCCCCACCCTCGCCGGGGGCCTGTCGTGAAGTTCACCTATGCATGGCTGAAGGAGCATCTCGACACGAAAACATCCGTGGACGAGATCGCCGACATGCTCACCCGCATCGGCCTCGAGGTCGAGGAAGTGTTCGATCTCGCGACCGCGCTGGCCCCCTTCCGCGTGGCCGAGGTCATCAGCGCCGCGAAACATCCGAACGCCGACAAGCTCCAGGTCTGCGAGGTCGATACCGGTACCGAGCGTTTGCAGGTCGTGTGCGGGGCGCCCAACGCGCGCGCCGGGCTCAAGGGCGTGTTCGCACCCGTCGGATCTTACGTGCCCGGCATCGATTTGACCCTCACCAAGGCGAAGATCAGAGGCGTCGAGTTCGAATGGCATGCTGCTCTCGGAGCGCGAGCTCGAATTGTCCGACGAGCATACCGGCATCATTGAGCTTCAGCCTGACGCCAAGGTCGGAAGCCCTGCCGCCGCGGCGCTCGGGCTCGACGATGCGATGTTCAACGTCGCTATCACGCCCAACCGGCCGGACTGCCTCGGCGTGCGCGGGATCGCGCGCGATCTCGCCGCTGCAGGTCTCGGCAAGCTGAAGAAGGACACGATCAAGCCGCTCAAAGGCAACTTCGCCAATCCCATCCCAATCGAGCTCGATTTCGACAAGGAGAGCGCCAGCGCCTGCCCGATCTTTGCCGGGCGGATCGTGCGCAACGTCAAGAACGGTCCGAGCCCAGCCTGGCTGCAGAAGCGGCTCAAGGCAATCGGGCTCAGGCCCATCAACGCGCTGGTCGATATCACCAACTACATCTCCTACGACCGCGGGCGGCCGCTCCATGTCTATGACGCCGACAAGCTTCACGGCGCGATCCGCGCGCGGCTCGGGCGCAAGGGCGAGAGCTTCGTCGCGCTCGACGGCAAGACCTACGAGGTCGATGCCGATATGTGCGTCATCGCCGATGAGCGCGCCGTGCTCGGGCTTGGCGGGGTGATGGGCGGCGAGAGCTCGGGCGTCACGGAATCCACCACCAACGTCTTCATCGAGTTCGGCTTATTTCGATCCGAAGCGCACGGCGCGCACTGGGCGCAGGCTCAACATCCAGTCCGATGCGCGCTTCAGGTTCGAGCGGGGTGTCGATCCCGCTTTCGTCGTCCCTGGGCTTGAGCTTGCCACGGGGCTCGTGCTTGAGCTTTGCGGCGGAGAGCCGGGCAAGATCGAGATCGCCGGCAAGGCACCTAAGCCGAACGCCGCCTTCAAGTTCGATCCCGGCCTGGTCGCACGCTTGAGCGGGCTCGATCTCGGTACAAGCGAGATCAAGCATCAGCTCGAAGCGCTCGGCGTCGAACTCGACGGCAAGGGCAAGCAGATTAAGGCGGCCCCGCCGTCCTGGCGGCCGGACATCTCGGCCCCAGTCGATCTCGTCGAGGAGGTCGTGCGGCTGACTGGAGTGGCCAATGTGCCTGCCACGCCAATGCGCCGCGCCGCGGGGGTCGCGCGGCCCGTGCTCACCGAGATGCAGAAGCGCCAGCGCCTCACGCGGCGCGTTCTTGCCGCGCGCGGGCTGGTAGAGGCGGTGACCTGGTCGTTCGTTGCGCCGGAGCACGCCAGGCTGTTCGGCGGCGGCGCGCCGGAGCTTGTTCTCAGCAACCCGATCTCGTCGGAGCTGGCGGTGATGCGGCCCTCGCTCCTGCCCGGGCTGGTCACCGCCGCGCAGAGGAACCGCGACCGCGGCTTCGCCGACGGCGCCCTGTTCGAGCTTGGCCAGGCCTATCGTGGCGCCAACCCCGAGGATCAGTTCGTCGCGGCCTCCGGCGTGCGCTTCGGGCGCTCTGCCCTTGCGGGCTCAGGCCGCCACTGGTCCGGCGAGACTCCCGAGGCGGACGTGTTCGCCGTGAAGGCAGACGCGGTCGCGGCACTCTCGGCGCTTGGCATCGACCAGAGCAATCTCACCGTTGCCCTCGAGGCGCCTGCCTGGTTCCATCCCGGCCGCTCTGGCGCGCTCAAGCTCGGACCCAAGACCGTGCTCGGCGTCTTCGGAGAGCTGCATCCAGACCTTCTCGCCGAGCTCAAGGTCGATGCGCCCATTGCCGCTTTCGAGCTTTATCTCGATGCGCTGCCAGCAGCGAAGCGGAAGGGCACGGCGAAGCCCGCGCTCGAAGCGTCAGACCTCCAGCCCGTCAAGCGTGACTTCGCCTTTCTGCTCGACCGCAACATTGCCGCGGGCGATGTGGTGCGCGCAGCGTCCGGAGCAGACCGCGCGCTGATCAGCCGCGTGGACGTGTTCGACGTGTTCACCGGCCAGGGCGTGCCCGAGGGCAAGAAGTCGCTCGCTATCGAGGTGACGCTCCAGCCGCGCGACAAGACTCTGACCGATGCCGAGATTGAGGCGGTTGCGGCGAAGATCGTGGCCGCCGTGGTCAAAGCGACCGGCGGAGAATTGCGCGGCTAGAACTGGCGGAGGCCACCGAAGGGGAACGGCGAGGGGCCCGTGTCGCGGCGCGTAGGCACGCGGCGCTTGACCGTAGTTGTTCCCCCGTAGAAGGGCTTGTCCTGGCACGCTTGCGCGATCTTGTCGGCGACCGGCTTCATGGGCTCGGCGGCCGGCAGCCAATCTTTGCATAGAGTTCCGATCTTGCCGCCGAGCGCTGCCGCGCCGTCGGCGCAATAGAGGCCAGAGCCGTCTGATTGCGGGGTGAAGCGCACGCCCTTGGCGCCCTTCGCGTTGTCATCGAGGCCGGCGGCGAGATGGTTCAGCGCGTAGATACGGGTCTCGGCCTCCTTCGCCGCGAAGCGCTCGGGATGCGTCTGCGTGTTCGTCAGAGGGATCGCCTCGATCGCCTCGACGCGCCAGGCGCCGTCGATGCGGGCGAGATGCACCTTGGCCATCAGCCCATAGTCGCGACAGGGCCCGAAGCGCGTCATATCGGTCGTGCCGGGATAGAGGAAATTGCCGAGCCCATAGAAGATCAGCGATTTCCCGTCCAACTCCACGCCTTGCGTGACGTGCGAGTGGTGGCCGAGGATCAGGTCGATCCCCTTCTCGCCTGCGGCGTAATCGCGCCACTCGGCGATCTGTCTCTCGTCCGGAACGACGCGGCCCTCGAGCCCGTAATGGATCGAGAGGATGCGGTAGTCTGCCGGCAGCGCGACGAGCTTGTTCACCACGGCCTCGAAGTCGGGCCGGCTGCGATAGGACGCCTGGCCCGCGCCCTTATCGGTCGCGCGATATTGGGGGAGATCGCCGGTGATGATGCCGATCGCGTCGAAGCCGATGCGCGTGCCGTCGAGGTTAAGACATGCGGGCTTGATCGCCTCCTCGAAATTGCTGCCGATGCCGGCGAAGGCGATCGCGTGCTCGGTGTTCGCTATCGCCAGATGATAGAGCGTCTCCTCGATCCCTGGCGCGCCGTAGTCTGAGGCGTGGTTGTTGGCGAGCGAGAACAGGTTGAAGCCGAGATCGATCAGGGTCTTCACCGCGGCAGGATGGCTCCTGAAGTGGAACGGCGCATCCTTGTCGCCACCTCCCTTCTTCTCGGGCTTGAGGTCGTTGCGGTCGGTGACAACCGTTTCGAGATTGACGAAGGCGAGGTCGCCGTCGATGTCCTTGGCGATGCCGGAGGTCATGTCGGAGAAGGGCGTCACCGCCTTTCCCTTGTGCACGCCCTTGGCATCGACGGCGGCGTCGGTCGGATTGAAGCCCGCGTCGCCCACGAGCACGATGGTCAGGCGATCGAGGCCGGGTCCCCGGGTCGGGCTGTTGCCGATCGATGCGGTAAGCTCGGTCGAGTCGCACGGCATGGTCCGCGCCGCTCCATAGAGCGTGCCGCCGGCGAGCAGCGTCGCACAAAGCGCCGCTCCGCCTACAAGCAGGGCCAGATGCCGCCTTCCAGCCACTTCCCCCCTCCCTCAAATCGCGGGTGAGTGCCCGGAGAGAGGTTAGAAGCGCGAAAGGATGGGCGCAAGCAATGGCTGAAAAAGGCGCAGTTTCTCAGGCACTTCCGATCACGATGAGCCGATCGGCAGCCGCTGCTCGCCGCGCTTGGAACTTGCGTGGTCGAAGCCGAGATTGCGGTCGCGGGCAAGATGGACCATGGCCCGCTCGGCGAGAGCGGTGATGGTCAGAAGCGGGTTCACGCCGATCGAGCGCGGGATCACCGAGCCGTCGCACACATAGAGGCCGGGATGCACGCTTCTCTCGCCCGTCCCGTCGAACACCTGGCATTTGTGGTTGACCACGCCGCTTCCCGCATCTCCCCCCATGCCGCAGCCGCCGAGCGGGTGCGCGGTCGCGGGCTTGGTGCCCATGGAGGTCGCCGCGAGCGGGCTCTTGATGTAGCGGGCGCCGACCGCCTCAGCCGCCTTGGTGAGCGCCTCGTCGACTCGGGCATAGACCGGCTCGTCGGCGACACCGGGCCATTCGACCTTGGCGTTGCCGTTGTCGAGGGTGATGCGGCCTCTCGCCTCGTCATGGGAGACGACGAAGAAGGTGTGAAGATGCGACAGAGGCCCGTGATAGACGCCCTTGATGAGGCTCTGCGCCGCGCCGAGCAGCCTGCCGCCGGCGATGAAGAACACGGGCAGCAGCGGCGCGAGCGCAGAGGGCATCACACCCTCCTGCACGATCATGGAGCGGTCGAGATCGCGCGCGTCGGGAAGCTCGATCTGCCCGGCGACGCAGGCACCGATCGCGTCGCCCACATATTTCGGGGGATGGCCGACGCCGACTCCGTTCACTCGCTCCTTGCCGCCAAGAGCAAAGGCGATGATGTCGCCGTTGGCGGAGAAACGCATCCCCAGCCTGTCCGACAGGGCGAGGCCGTGTTCGCGCGAGCGGAGCAGGATCTCGGTCGAGCCGAGCGTGCCGGCGGCAAGCACCACGGTTCTCGCCGCGACGAAGCTCTCGCCTCCGTCCTTCGCGTCTGACGGCGCGAAATAGACATGCCAACCGCCGTCAGCCTTGACCACACGGCTCACGGCAAGCTCGGTGAAGATCTCGGCGCCATGAGCGCGCGCGTCGGGGAGATAGGTCATCGCCACGGTGTTCTTGGCGCCCACGTTGCAGCCCGAGCAGCAATCGCCGCAGAGCGTGCAAGCGGGCTGCGCGACGCCGGCAGGGTTCACCACGTCATCGAAGCTCACCACCACGGGCGCCGCGACCGGCCTCGTGCCGAGACCTGCGCTCGCCGCTTCGAGCGCGCGGAATTTGGTGAGCTCTCCAGCCTTCGCATAACGGGCGGGGCGGAGCATCGCAGAGGCCCGCTCGAAGCCTTGCGCGAGCAGCCCATCGTCGCGGACCTCATCGGGCCAGGCGGGATCGGCGAACACGCGTGCATCGGGCTTAAGCGCCACGCCGGCGTTGATGAGAGAGCCGCCGCCGAGCCCGCAGCCGACGAGCACGTGGATATCGGCGCCGAGCCTGAAATCGAACAGCCCGGTGCGCGAGCCCGAGCGCATCTTGCCGCCGTTCAATTGCAGCTCGCGGCGAAGCTCGGGCAAGCGGCTCGGAAACTCCCCGGTCAGGAATTCCTTGCCCTTCTCGATGACACACACGCTTTGGCCGGCGCGCGCGAGCCGCGAGGCCGCGACGCCGCCGCCATAGCCTGAGCCGACCACGACCACGTCATAGGCTGGTCTGATCGCGTCGTGAGGTAAGGACAGACGCTGTTGCATGGCCCTCAATAACCCAAGCCGCGTGCCGACCCAAGCGCGGCAAGCGCGCGCGGCTAGGATCAATTCATTTCACGGTCGCGCGAGAGCCACTATGCCCGCTTCGGTGGCTTTCTTAGGTTCATGCAAACTCAAGCTGGAGATTCCCATGTTGGCGAGATGGATCTGCGCAGGCCTGACGGCCGCTTTGCTGGCGGCCTTGGTCATTGCCTTCGGCTCTGACAGCTCCTCAGCGGGAGAATCCAAGACCGCGATTTTCGCCGGCGGCTGCTTTTGGTGCGTGGAAGCCGCGTTCGACGAGGTCCCCGGCGTTACCGAGACGATCTCGGGCTATGCCGGCGGCACCGCGCCTAATCCCACCTACGGCAGCCACGAGGGCTACAAGGAGGCGGTCAAGGTGACCTACGACCCGGCCAAGGTCACCTACGCCACCCTGCTCGACCATTACTGGCACAATATCGACCCGTTCGATCCCGACGGTCAGTTCTGCGACAAGGGGAGCGCCTATCAGAGCGTCGTCTTCGTCGGCGACGGCGAGGAGAAGGCCCTCGCCGACAAGACCAAGCAGGAGATCGCCGACCGCTTCAAAGAGAAGGTCGCCACGGAGATCAAACCGGTCACGACCTTCACGGCGGCGGAGGACTACCACCAGGATTACCACAACCAGAATCCGGTCTCTTACAAGTACTACAAATGGGGCTGCGGTCGCGCGCAGCGGCTCGAGGAGATCTGGGGCAAGCCCTCTTAGCCTCGATGACTGCATCCAAACGCGGGCGCCGCCCGTAGCTAGGGCCATGGAGAAACGAGAGGTCATTTATCGGCATTCGGGCGCGGTGCGCATCACCCATTGGGTCAATGCGCTCGTGCTGCTTTTCCTGCTGATGAGCGGCCTGCAAATCTTCAACGCCCATCCCGCACTTTATATCGGGCCGAAGTCCACCTTCGACGATCCCGTGATGGCGATGGGAGCGGTTCAGGATGGCGATACCGCCACGGGCGTCACCACCATCTTCGGCTACGACTTCGACACGACCGGCGTGTTCGGACTTGCGACCGACGCCGACGGCCAGCTCGACGAACGCGGCTTTCCCTGGTCGTTCACCCTCCCCGGCCACCGCGACCTCGCCATGGGGCGGCGCTGGCATTTCTTCTTCTCATGGCTGTTCGTGTTCAATGGGCTCGCTTATCTCGCCTGGAGCCTCTTGAGCGGCCATTTCCGCCGCGACCTCGCGCCGTCAGGAAAGGATCTCAAGCATATCGGCGCATCGATCCTCGAACATGCGCGGCTGAAGTTCCCCAAGGGCGAGGAGGCCAAGCGCTACAACGTGCTGCAGAAGCTCACCTATCTCCTCGTCGCGCTCGTCCTTCTGCCGCTGATGCTGATCACCGGGCTCGCCATGTCGCCCGGCATGGATGCCGCCTTCCCATTCCTGCTCGACCTTCTTGGCGGACGGCAGACGGCCCGCACCATCCACTTCATCGCGGCGAGCGGCATCGTGCTCTTCGTCGTCGTGCATCTCGTCATGGTGCTGATCACAGGCGTCTGGAACAATCTCAGGTCCATGATCACCGGGCGTTACGAGATCGAGCCCGTGGAGGAAAAGCCATGAGCGGGGAACGCTTCCTCGACCGGCGAGGATTCCTCGCGCGCGGGCTTGCCGCAGCGAGCACGGCTCTGCTTGGCGGATGCGACGACCTCTCCGATCAACCTTGGGTCAAGCGCGTGCTCAATTCGGCGGAAGAGCTGACGCGCGTCACCCAGCGCGCGTTGCTCACGCCGCAGGCGCTTGCGCGCGAATATAGCGAGGCGGATCTCTCCAAGGAATTCAAGGCGAACGGCTCGACCGATCCGCAAGAGCCCGACTACCTCGCTCATGTGAAGACCGGCTTCGCCGATTGGAAGCTCGCCGTCGGAGGCCTGGTGGAGCAGCCGCTCTCACTTTCGTTCGAAGAGCTGCGCGCGATGCCCTCGCGCACCCAGATCACGCGGCACGACTGCGTCGAGGGCTGGAGCTGCATCGGCAAATGGAAGGGCGTGCCGCTCTCAGTCGTCTTGGACAAGGCGAAGCTGAAGGAGAACGCGCGCTACATCGTGTTCTATTGCGCCGACAACCTGTTCGACACGGGCGATGAGAAGGATCGATATTACGAATCGATCGCGCTTGTTGACGCCTACCACCCGCAGACGATCCTCGCCTACGAGATGAACGATCAGACCCTGGCGGTGGCGCATGGCGCCCCGCTCAGGCTCCGCGTCGAGCGGCAGCTTGGCTACAAGATGGCGAAATATGTGATGCGGATCGAGGCGGTGGACCAGATCGCCACCATTCGCGGCGGACGCGGAGGCTTCTGGGAAGACCTCGGCTACGAGTGGTACGCCGGCATCTGATCTTCGGCGCGAGGCTGGAGATGACCCGCGCGACATACCGGCGCGGGCCTCTCCAATCTCGTCAAATGGGCTTAAGGCGCGAGACGCCTATTTGCCGAACAAATGATGCTTCTTGTGGGCCTTCTTCCAGGCCTTGTGGTGCGCCTTGCAGTGCTTCTTGTAGGCGTGGCGGGCCGCCTTATCGTCGGGGAACTTGGCCTTCGCCAGCTTGTGGCAGCCGCTGCACGCCATCGCCGGGGCTGTCGGGACAGTCATCGTGGCGCCGGCCAGGATGAGCGAGGCTGCCGCGGCCAAAAACACTTTCTTAAGCATACGGTTACTCCCGTGAGTGATTACGCAACGTTACGCGGCCCGATAAGGCCCTAGCGGTGAAAATTCGTCAACATCGAAGTTCCGCTTTGGGAAACGTTGTTGCTTTTCAGTTGATCGGCCGCGCTCTACGGGAATGGCTGTTCTTCAACTGTTTTCGGCCGGCGATGATCTTGATGTCGCAGCCGTGAGTTGTCCTTCGCCTGAGGTAATGCCGGCTTGAACTGGGCAAAAAGAAAGGGGCCTGCGGGCCCCTTTCTTCGCGATTGTAGCCGTATAGCCCGGCCCGATCTGGCTTTTAGGCCTTCTGGGTGGCCTTCCAAGCTGCCACGCAGCCCTTCTTATAGGCGTGGCGGGCCTTGTGATCCGTCGGGAACTTGAGCTTCGCCGCCTCTTTGCAGGTGAGCACCGCGGCCTCGACCGAGGTGTGTCCCATCGGGAGCGCGACGGCAGCGACCAGGAGGGTCGCCAGGGCAGCTAACAGTACTTTCTTGAGCATCAAATGCCTCCGTTGAATGTCTGCGATTGTCAAACAGGCCCCGTTTAAACTCCAACCGCTACCACAATGAGGCGGTTCCACCCAATGTTTTGCCGCAATTCCGGCCCCCGCGCTTGACCCTGAGCGGGATGCTCCCGTACCAAGCGCGACATGAATGATCAGGTCGTCACGCCGCTCGCGCGCATCCGCAACTTCTCCATCATCGCCCACATCGACCACGGCAAGTCGACCCTCGCAGACCGGCTGATCCAGCTCTGCGGCGGCTTGAGTGCCCGGGAGATGAAGGAGCAGGTGCTCGATTCCATGGACATCGAGCGCGAGCGCGGCATCACCATCAAGGCGCAGACCGTGCGGCTCGACTATCGCGCGCGAGACGGCGAGCTCTACGAGCTCAACCTGATCGACACGCCGGGGCATGTGGATTTCGCCTATGAGGTGAACCGCTCGCTCGCGGCTTGCGAGGGCTCTCTGCTCGTGGTCGACGCCACCCAAGGGGTCGAGGCGCAGACGCTCGCCAATGTCTATCAGGCGCTCGACAACGATCACGAGGTCGTGCCGGTCCTCAACAAGATCGACCTGCCGGCCGCGGAGCCCGACCGCGTGCGCCAGCAGATCGAGGACGTGATTGGGCTCGACGCTCATGACGCGCTCGAAATCTCGGCCAAGAGCGGCGAGGGCGTTCCGGAGGTGCTCGAGGCGATCGTGCAGCGCCTTCCGGCGCCCAAGGGCGACGCCAATGCCCCGTTGAAAGCACTCCTCATCGACAGCTGGTACGATTCCTATCTCGGCGTCGTCGTGCTGGTGCGCATCTTCGACGGCACCCTGCACAAGGGCCAGCGCATCAGGCTGATGGCGACCGGCGGCGCCTACCAGATCGATCGCGTCGGCATCTTCCGCCCCAAGCAGGAGATGCGCGACCGGCTCGGACCCGGCGAGATCGGCTTCTTCACCGCCTCGATCAGACAGGTCGCCGACACCCGCGTGGGCGATACCGTCACCGACGAGAAGAAGCCGGCGGCAGCGCCTCTCGCCGGCTTCAAGCCGGCTCAGCCGGTTGTGTTCTGCGGGCTGTTCCCCGTGGATGCGAGCGAGTTCGAGACGTTGCGCGAGGCGGTGGGCAAGCTCCGCCTCAACGACGCAAGCTTCACCTATGAGATGGAGACGTCCGCCGCGCTCGGCTTCGGCTTCCGCTGCGGCTTTCTCGGGCTGTTGCACCTCGAGATCATCCGCGAGCGGCTGGAACGCGAGTTCAATCTCGACCTGATCGCCACGGCGCCGAGCGTCATCTATCGCGTGCACCTCACCAACGGCACGATGATGGAGCTGCATAACCCAGCCGACATGCCCGAGACGCAAAAGATCGCCAAGATCGAGGAGCCCTGGATCGAGGCGACCATTCTCGTGCCAGACGAGTATTTGGGCGCCGTGCTCAAGCTGTGCGAAGACCGGCGCGGGCGGCAGAAGGACCTGACCTATGCCGGCGCGCGCGCCATGCTGGTCTACGAGCTGCCGCTGAACGAAGTGGTGTTCGACTTCTACGACCGGCTGAAATCGGTCTCACGCGGCTATGCGTCGTTCGACTATCACATCATCGGCTACGAGGAGGGCGACCTCGTAAAGATGTCGCTCCTGGTCAATGACGAGCCGGTCGATGCGCTGTCGATCATCGTCTATCGCGGCCGCGCCGAGCAGCGCGGGCGCGCCATGGTCGAGAAGCTCAAGGACCTCATTCCCCGCCACCTGTTCAAGATCCCGATCCAGGCGGCGATCGGCGGCAAGGTGATCGCGCGGGAGACGATCAGCGCGATGCGCAAGGACGTCACGGCAAAATGCTATGGCGGAGACATAACGCGCAAGCGCAAGCTGCTCGACAAGCAGAAGGCGGGGAAGAAGAAGATGCGGAGCTTCGGCCGCGTCGACATCCCGCAAGAGGCGTTCATCGCCGCGCTGAAAATGGACGCCGATTAGCGCCCCTCGCTTCTCGCTCAACATTGTTGGAACCCCTCGCAGCGCAGTCGCGTTGATGGGGCTGAGAGCGCGCTTCTGATGAAGCGTGCACTCTAAGAAAAAGCTCCAAGCGTTCCGGCTTAAATGCTGTAACGTCGGAGCTTTTGTTGGTTACTATATTGTACTTTCACGCCTTATTCCTGACAATTTCAGTATTTCGTTGCCATAGTTAAGGCAGACTCAAGGTATTGTTGTGCCGTCGCGCGATGACTCCTTGACAGCGTCTTAAACATCACTTCCCATGACGCCCAGAGGGAGTTGCGGCCGGACAGGGGGAGTTGCGAGCGGTCAAGAGACCGCTCGCTTTTCCAAGACAAACTTTGCTGCATCCCTTGCGCTTCCCCGTGGCGCGCGACGGTGGGAGCTCATCGGTCACTTTCGCGTCAAGCGCGCTAAAGAGGGATCAGTCATGCGTATCGCCCTCGCTTGCGGACTCTGTCTGCTCGCATTCGCCGCCACGGCCGCGCCTCGTGCCAAGGACGAGGCGAAGCCCGAGGCCAAGCCCGCCCCACAGGCCGATACCGTTCGCGAGAACTTCCGCTCGCGCATGAACGAGAACGTGGTGACGATCATGGCCGGCAGCCCGACCGGAACCGATCTCGCCATCGTCCAGGACATCGCCGAGGTGCTGAACGGCGACGGCTTGCGCGTGGTGCCGATGGTCGGGCAAGGACCGGCGCAGAACGTCAAGGACGTGATGTTCCTGCGCGGCGTCGACATGGGCGTCACCCAGGCGAACATCCTCAAATATTTCGCTCGCACCGGCGAGCTCGGGCCAAACTTCATCGACCAGATCGCCTATGTCGCCAAGCTGTTCAACGAGGAGATGCATATCCTCGTGCGCGACGAGGTCACCTCGATCGACGATCTCAAGGGGCGCCCGGTGAATTTCGGCGCGGAAGGAAGCGGCACCGAGATCACGGGGCGTCTCGTGTTCGAGGCGCTCGGCATCGAGGTCAAGCAAGTCCATCTCAGCGACGAAGAGGCGCTACAGAAGCTGAAATCGGGAGAGATCGCCGCCACGCTCGTGGTTACGGGCAAGCCCGCGCCGGTGCTCGCCAATCTCAGGGACGCGAGCGGGCTCAAGCTGCTCTCCGTGCCATACGCCAAGGAGCTCGAGGACAGCTATTATCCGGCCACCCTCACCCATGACGATTACCCGGATCTGATCCCCGCAGGCGGACGCGTCGACACCGTCGCCGTGTGCGCCGTGCTCGTGTCGTTCAATTGGAACGACGACAGCGCCCGCTATCAGAAGATCGGCCGCTTCGTGGATCGCTTCTTCGGGAATTTCGATGAGTTCCTGAAGCCGCCGCATCATCCCAAATGGCGCGAGGTCAATTATGCCGCGACGCTCGAGGGCTGGCATCGCTCGCCGCTCGCGCAGAGCTTCATCGACCATGCCAAGGCGACTGCGGCAGCCGAGAGCGGCACAAATACCAAGAAGAGCTTCGACACGTTCCTCGCGCAGGCGTCGCCCGCCGGCGGAGCGCCGCTGTCCGATGCCGAGCGTGCCGACCTGTTCAAAGCCTTTCTCGAATGGAGCAAGAACCAGGGCAGTAACTGACGGCCTAAGGTGACCGGCATGTGCCGCTCAACTCCCGTCTTTAAGTGTACCGCGTAGGAGGGTGCCATGGGCCAATGGGCGCTCAGTCCATCTCAATCGGCGAGAACGCCGCGAAGCCTCGCGGAGCGTCTCGCCACCGAAGTCCGCACTGAAGTCCGCGAGGAGGCAAAGCCGGGGGGCGAAGCGACCGTCTCCTCGATGGCCGAGCGCTTCGCCCCCGAGGGGCAGAAAGGCTTCGCCACGGGCGCGGGCCAGCCCTTGATCGAGCCGACCGTGATCATGCAGCAGGGATTCGAGCCGCGACCGGTCTCGGTGCTCAGTCGCTGGGTCATCGCCGCGCTCCTCCTCGTTTCGCTCATTCCGGCGGCGCTGTTGCTCATGCTGCTCTGGCAAGGCGGGATTGCTTCGCCGAAGCCGGGTATCGCAGGCGTGCCCACAGCGGATGTCGAGACGCCTCCGTCCCAGCAGGTCTCGGTGGTCGCGAGCGTGGCTCCCGTCGACGTGTCGCGGCCTGAGCCCGACATCGCGCTCACCGCGCCGGTCAAGCTCGTGGCCAAGCCCGGAGAAGAGAACGCCTTCGACGTCACGCTCGATACCGACGAGGTGCTGCCGTCGCGGAGCGTCATCGCCATACGCTCCATTCCCGACGGGGCCACTTTCTCGCAAGGGCGCCCCTATGGCGAAAGCGAATGGAGTCTTAGGCCCGACGAGATCGGCGATTTGCGCCTCCGCTTGCCCAGAACGGCGACCGGCGGCTCAGACATCCATGTCGATCTCGTCGCCGCCGACGGCACGATCCTCGCGAGCGCCGTGACGCGGCTCGACATCGCGCCCGACCCGAAACAGGCGCTCATCCTTCGCGCCGATGAGAGCGGACGCATCGACGATCTCATCGCCCATGGCCAGAAGATGATCGATGTCGGCTATTTCGCCGGCGCGCGGGCCTATTTCAAACGCGCGGCGGAAGCCGGCAGCGGCGAGGCGGCGCTGCTCGTCGGCGCAACCTACGACCAGGCCTTCATCGACAAGATCGGCGCGCAGGGAATCAAGGCCGATCCCAAGGAGGCGGCAGCCTGGTTCGAGCGGGCCAAGCAGCTCGGCATCGAGGATGGCGAGGCGAGGCTCATCGAGCTCAGGGGCGCAGTCGCTCGACCGGCTGCGCCGCCACCCCCGGCCTTGCCGAGCGCTCTTCCGCCTCCGCCGGCGGCTGCGCCAGCCAACGCGACAGCGAGCGCAAGCGCTCCCGCCGATCAGGTCACCATCTCAGACGCACCGGCGGGTCTGCCCAAGGAGGAGTGGGTGGCGCTGTCGAGCTACGCCAATCTACGGAAGGAGCCTTCGTCCAACGCCGAGACGATCAAGATCGCCGAGAAGGGCACGAAGCTTCGTGTCGCGAGCCGCAGGGGCAACTGGGTGCAGGTGACCGATCCCTCCACCTCGGAGACAGGCTGGGTGTATTCGCGCTACGTCGAGGAGACGCCTAGTCCTTAGCGAGACCTGGAGCAGGCGCGCCGAAGAGAGGCACGGCGCCCTGCTCCAGCGTCTTGCGGTAAAAGCGGCGGCGAGGTCCTTCCCCGCCGCCTCGGCATCAATGACGAGCCCTAGCTGCTGCGCACCATCCAGGCGAGAAAAGCCAAGGCCGCGCCTTCGACGATCAACTGAATGCCGAGCAGGACGCCGAGCACGACTTCGGAGGCGAGCGGCATGTTCGCCCACAGATAGGCGCCGAGCAGGATGCCGATCAGCCCGCTCAGGAACACCCATATCCAGCCCGTGAACGGCCTGATGTTGAGGGCAAAGATGATCTTGGAGATGCCCTCGACGATGAAGAACACGATCAAGAGCAGCGTCATGACCACCAATCCCGCATTGGGATTGCGCAGCAGCAATATGCCGATCACGACCGCGAGCACCGCAGAGATGAGCTGCAGCCAGAAATGCGGTACGTCCTTTGCCCCGATCAGACCGATCCCCTGCAGCACGCCGCTGATGATCAGGATCCAGCCGAGCAGAAAGACGAGGGTCACGGAAGCAAGGTAGGGATAGACCAGCGCGACGATGCCGGCGATCACCAGCAACACGCCCTCAAGCAGATACCAGGTCGAATAACGCTTGACCGTCTCGCGCATGGCCTCGCGCATGGCGGCCGACGCTTGTGCCATTGTCATCGCCATTTGAGTGTCCTCCAGAGAGCCATTCGAATCAGTTTGCTTGGCGGGGCGAGGATACTCCCATAACGGGCGCAACGCTTCCCGTGATAAGGGTTGGCGAAGGGAGGGCAGAGGAGCGATGGAGCAGGATGAAGCGGCAAGGAGCGCCATCGCCAAGGCCGCGCGCCGCCTCCTGCCGTTCCTGATTCTCTGCTACGCGGTGAATTTCCTCGACCGGGTGAATGTCGGCTTCGCCGCACTCGCCATGAACGAGGATCTCGGCTTCTCGCCGTCGGTGTTCGGCACCGGCGCCGGCATCTTCTTCGCCGGCTATCTCCTGTTCGAGGTCCCGAGCAACCTCGCGCTCCAGCATTTCGGTGCACGCATCTGGATCGCCCGCATCATGGTAAGCTGGGGCATCATCGCCACCGCCATGGCCTTGGTCGGCGGCGAGACGAGCTTCTACGTGATGCGCTTCCTGCTCGGCGTGGCTGAAGCGGGCTTCTTCCCCGGCATCATCCTTTATCTCACCTATTGGTTCCCCGCGCGCGAGAGGGCGCGCATCATCGCCTTGTTCATGCTGGCAGTACCGGTCGCAACGATGGTGGGAGGGCCGATATCCGGCGCGCTCCTCGAGCTGCACGGACTCGGAGGACTCAAAGGCTGGCACTGGCTGTTCGTTCTCCAGGGTCTGCCCGCCGTGGCGCTCGGAATCGTCGCATTCTTTTTTCTCGACGACCGGCCCGACCACGCAGACTGGCTCTCGAGCGAGGAGCGGCACGCGCTCGAAGCGACCCTTGCGACTGAAGCCGAGGCCGCGCGGAACGCGGGTTATACCGATCTCAGGCACGCCTTCACTCGACCGCGCGTGCTGATGCTGAGCCTCGTCTATTTCTGCGGCGCAATCGGGCTCTACGGCATAGGCTTTTGGTTGCCGCAAGTGATCCAGACCTTCGGGCTCGACCCGCTCGCCATCGGCTTCGTCACCGCCATCCCCTATCTCGTCGCGAGCATCGGCATGATCTTATGGAGCTGGCATTCGGACGCGACCGGCGAGCGCGTGTGGCACCTCGCGCTGCCGTTTCTCCTTGCAGCAGCAGCTTTCGCGTGGTCCGCCACCGCGGGCGGAAATCTCACGGTCACGATGATCGCGCTCTCCCTCGCCACGCTCGGAATCTTCGCCGCGATGGGCCCGTTCTGGTCGCTGCCGCCTACGATCCTCACCGGCACGGCAGCGGCCGCAGGTTTCGCGCTCATCAACTCGATCGGCAATGTGGGAGGCCTTGTCAGCCCCGCGCTCATCGGCAACATGAAAGAGGCAACGGGCACCTTCACGGCCGCGCTGCTGTTTCTTGCCGGAGCGCTTCTCGTCGGAGCCTGCATGGCGCTTCTATTTGGACGTGTGGCACAGCCGGAGCTCGCCTCTCCTCGCGCCACCCCCTAGGCCATCGAAGCCATGGCCTCTCAGCGTCAACCTGGGTTAGTGGAATGGCGAAACGAAGCCAGCAACGACAAAGAGGATTACGATGACTGATGAGACGCCGCACGCAACATCCCGCCGGACCCTTCTCGCCGGCATGGCGTTCATGGCGGCGGCGGGCGCGCTCTCCTCGCGCGCCAAGGCGGGAGGCGACATGAAGCATGTGGTCCTGCTCGGCGACTCGATCTTCGACAACAAGCGCTATGTCGGAGAGGAACCCGACGTCATCGACCAACTCAAGGCGGATCTGCCAGCGGGCTGGACGGCGAGCCTGAATGCGCTCGACGGCTCGACCACCTTCGACATGGCTGGCCAGCTCAAGCGGCTCCCCCCCGACGCCACCCATCTCGTGGTGAGCGTCGGCGGCAACGATGCGCTCAAGCACAAAGACCTGCTCGACGAGAAGGCGAGCTCGGTCGCGGGCGTGCTCGACAAGCTCGGCAAGATCAGAGGCGAGTTCCAGGCGAACTACCGGGCGATGCTCGACGGCCTGCTCGCGGTGAAGCTGCCCGCCGCGGTCTGCACCATCTACGAGGCGCACTACAAAGATCCCGACACGCACCGGATCGCCGCGACCGGGCTCTCGGTGTTCAACGACATCATCACGCGCGAGGCCTTCGCGCGCGGGCTTCCGCTCATCGATCTTCGGCTGATCATCACCGAGGATGGCGACTACGCCAACGACGTCGAGCCATCGTCAAAAGGCGGCGCCAAGATCGCGCGCGCCATCGCGGATCTCGTCACCACCGACGATTTCAAGCAGGAGCGGTCTGTGGTTTTCGCGGGGTAGTGGGCTGCTTTTTGCCGCTCTTGGCTGCGGCGTCTGGTGCAGCCGCGGACACGGTCTCTGATTTCGGCGCGGGCGCGGGCGGCGGCGTAATCGTGGGCTTCCCGGTTTTAGTCGCAGGCGGAGGCGCAGCCTCGGCACCCTCCTCTTCCTTCTTGCCCCGCTCGCCCTTGGCGAAGGCGATGCAGATCTCGACCGCCTCCGGCAGAGTGGTGGTGTAGGCGTCGGCCTCTGCCTGCTCGAGCACAGCCTTGAGCGGGGCAGTCGCCTCTCCCTCCGACCAGAGACAGACGAGGATGGCCGTGTCCTTCGGCAGGATGCGCCGGAGGCGCCGCACCATATAGCGGAGCACCGCGGGCCCGCTTCCGAGGTCGAGAAGAGAGATCGCGACAAGCTTCGCCTCGGTCTGCGTCAACGATGCGATATGGGCGGCAGAGATCGCCTCGGGGGGCAGCGCCTTGGCGCCGAGCCCGCGCTTCTTCAGCACGCCCGCCAGCATCGCCGCGGCAGCCTCGTCAAGCGGCGTGCGCCCGCCGATGCACAGCACGGGCTCATCGACCACCCATCCCGGAGCGAGCTCGGAGCGTACGACGAGCTTTACGGCGTCGGCCTCCTCGCCCTCCTCGGCGGCTTGGAGCGAGGCAATGCCGCCAGCGGCCTCCTCCTCCTTGTCGTGATTGGGTTTCCGCCTGAGCGTGGCGAACCAGCGGCGGGGCTCGAACTCGGAGAGATTGTCGAGCATCTCCTTCACGGTCGCTGCGATCTTGTCGGTCTGCTCGGAATCGAGCGAGCCGCGATTCGCGTCGCGCTCGGCGACTTTGAGGGCCGGGAGCACCACCGCGTCGAGATAGGTTTGCAGGCTTTCGTCCTTGAGCGCGAGCTCGGCCTCGTAGGTGACCTCGGCAGCATCGCCGGCAAGCGCCCGGTGGTAGAAGCGCTGCTCCGGGGTGAGCGCCGGCTCATCGCCGAGCAGCACCTCGAAGAACTCGAGCCCCTCGACGTGGCGGCCGAGCACGGCGAGGCAGACCGTCATCGGCATGGCGAGGATCAGGCCGAGCGGGCCCCACAACCAGGTCCAGAATACGGTCGAGATGATCACGGCCATCGGAGACACGCCGGTGCCGTGGCCGAACACGAGAGGCTCGACCACCTGGCCCATGGTCAACTCGCCCACGACAAAGATGCCGAGCACCCAGAAGAAGCTCGACCAGTCGGGATCGACGGCCGCTGCCACGAACATCGGCAGCGCCGCGGCGATGAACGCTCCGACATAGGGCACGAAGCGCATCAGCATGGCGAGCAGGCCCCAGGCGATGGGGCTCGGCATGCCGATCAGCCAGAGCGCGATGGCGATGAGCGTGCCGTAGGCCGAGTTGATCATCACCTGGCTCAGGAAATAGCGGCTGAGCCTGGTGGCGGCGTCGGTCAGGGTCGAGGTGGCGCGCTGCGGGTCGGATGAACCGAACAGCCTGATCAGCCGGTCGCGCAGATCCTCGCGCTGAAGCAGGATGAAGACGACGATGAGGAGCACGATGCCGGCAGTGGCGAGAGGCGGCAAGATCCGGCTCGCGATCGATTGGTACAGCTCGAGACCCGACGGCGGGTGCGGGTGGACAACGACCTCGATCGGGCGGTCGCCGGGCTTCTCGGCCTCGGTGCCGACTTGCGGCGCGGGCGGAGCGCCGCGGTCGATCGGCCCGAACAGCTGGTTCTGAAGATTGGAGAGGACGTTGCCCGCCCTCGTAAGGGCGGGCGAACTCGTGGTCGAATCGCGCAGGCTGGTGATCTTCGCCGAGAGCGTCGTCTGATAGCCCGGCAAGTCGGCGGCAAGCTGCGTCACCTCGCGCGAGATGAGCCAGCCGAGACCGGCGATGATGACGAAGGCGAAGCCTACCAGGAGCCCTACGGCGAGCACGCGCGGCACCTTCAAGCGCCTGAGCAGGAGAAGCGGCGGAGTGAGCACGAAGCTCAACAGAATGGCGAGCGCAAGCGGCAGCAGGATCTCGCTGCCGAAATAGAGCGCGCAGATGACGATGGTGGCGATCAGAAGGCCCTGGAGCGTCGCCGTGCGCTCATCGGACGATGAGGAGAAGAAGGGCAAGGACGAGCGGGGCGGCATGTCGCGAATCTCCCGGGCGCCGGCGTTCCTCCGGCATAGCAAGACGCTCGAAGTTCCGATAGGGCCTTCGGCCTCCGCGGATCGGCTCATCCAGACTCCGCGAGCCGCATAACAGGCTTATGGCACTATCGTTCCCTGTGGTCCCCCACCCGGACAACCAAAGGCCCCGGGGAGACGCCCCGGGGCCCTCGGCTGGCCTTGGCACCGAATTTGGCTACTGCTCGGCGCCAGGGGCCTGCTTTCCGCTCATTTGACGGCGGTGGTGTTGGCCGAGACGTTGGCGATCGGCTGCTTGGTGCCCTCCATCTCGATTGTGGCGACCTCACCCTTGGCGGCGTCGACCGCCTGCTTGAGATCGACCATGTGGATCGACTGATCCGTGAAGGTGCGGAAGTACCAGCGGAGATTCTTGAGGTCGGCGACGCTCGTCCATTCGGTGATCTCATTCAGGGTTTCGCCCCCGGCGGAGTTCAGGAGCGAGCCTTTCGGAATGTCGAACTGGTTGAGGATATGAAAGGCGGCAAGCACCGCATCCTCGGCGGTCGCGTTCGGCACGGCTGCCTGACTGAAGATCGCGGCGCGCACAAAGCGTGAGGGCGGGGTGAAATCGCCGGGAAGTCCAACCAAGCCCGCGCCCGCACCGAACGCATTGAGCGTCACCGGGCCCATCTTGGCAGACTCGATGTCCTTCACCGAGAGGTTGATGTAGTTGGCGAGATTGGTCGTCTGCCAGTCGTAAGTCGGCGCATTGGTCATCACGCCGAGCGGCGCGTCATGCACTTTGAGCGTGCCGTCGACCGGTTCGATTGCGATCGATTTCCCGCTTCTGTCCTGGAGGAAGAAATGTGCGCCGGGGACCGCGCCTTGCGCGCTGCCTAGACCGGGCGCCGGCGTCGGCACCAACACGATATCCTTCACCGCCTCGCGCACCTCATCGACCGTGGCGAAATTGGCGAGCGCCCAGATGCCGAACTCGTACCCCGCGAGGGCGTGGCTCGCGTTCTCGGGCGTCACGTCGGTATATTTCGCGTAGTTCGGGAAATAGAACAGCCCGACCGAGAGGCCCTGGTCATTGATGCCATCGAGAAGCACGGGAAGGCCGAGCGCGTTCGCCCCGACGATCGCGTACTTGCTTTTGTAGACGAGGCCTTTGCCGCCATCGGGCAGCGTGCCGGCGAACTCCTTGCCGGCGGGAATGACGATCACCTTCGACTGCATGGGGAAGCCGAATTCGAGCGTGCGGCCGCGGATGGCGGCGCCGTCTGCCGATTTGAGGCTGATGCCGGTGCAGGACTGAGCGGGGTTACTTGAGAGGCAAAAAGCTAAAATAATTGAGTAACTTATCCACTTGCTGACCATGGGCCAAAACCTCCGTGCTAACAGCCGTGCTAACAAGATTTTGATTGCCCATTGTCCTACGCCCTATCGGTTTAAAATGCCGTTCATGCGCCTAACCGCACCCCCGGCCTCTTGCCGTTGGTGAACTCAACTCCCGCCTTCTCTAGCGCCCGTTGCAGCGTTGCCATGGTTTCCTCCGTGGGCTGAGAGCGCCCCCGTTCAATCATGGTGATGGTGTTCCGGTGAATGCCGGTCGCGTCCGATAGGTCGCGCACAGTCCAATCAACCAGGGCTCTAGCCGCACGTAGCTGTTCTTTGGTCACAGTGTCCCCGTACCGCCCCCACGCCGAAAACCATCACCGCCAATCTCGATGAGGCCGTATCGTGACCACGCGCGACTACCTAGACTGCTTCGTGCTCGACATAATCGCCATTGGGGCGACAGTGTTGATGGTGCTGATCGTGTTGGGCGTAATCCCATGACGGGGCAGCCCTCGGCATCAACAGAGGATAGGTAAGGCGATGAAAAAGACCACCGTTGATATTGATATCCAGGACGACAATCCAATCTTGCTGGAGCTACACGATAAGGGAATCAAACCGTACACAGAGATAGATGGGGAAATGTACGTTCATCTGTCCATCGTCCTCGCCATCCAAAGTCAACAGACCACGGGGGAAATAGGTGAAGCAGAGGATAAAATGGCCTCAGAGGATGAGGATGACGATTACGATTCCGCTCCCTTCCCTGGGGCAAGGTGACAACCGTGTTCCGTATCGGCGCTTTTATCTTAGTGGTCTTTCTTCTGTCTCAGTGTGGCGGGCCGACACCGACATGGCCGACAGTTGCGGGGGGAAAGGGTCCGCTCCTAACCGCACCAGATAAGCAACTATCAGTTGGAAAGGGTCCGCTCTTGTCAGTCCCAAAGCTACCTGGGGAGATTCCGTGCGGTCGGCGGTTTGCTATTTGAGCCTGCTCGCACTGACCATCACCGGAATGATGGGCCGCAGCAATACGCCGATTGGCGAAACTAAAACCTAGACTGCCTTTGTCCTAGACATAATCGCCATTGGGGCAACGGCGTTCATGGCGCTGATCGTCACGGGGAACATCTGAACGTGCTATGCTCTGCCTCTCTACGGTCGGGGCACGATCCATGAGCACATCGCAAAGGGGCCTTTGCGACATAGCAGAGGGCGAGCCAGCCACTTGGTAGGTTCACAAAGGAGAGACGAATGATCAGATTGATCGCCGTTGCTGCCTTTGGCTTGGTTGTAGCAACATCGGCACAGGCAATGATGCTCGCGCCAGTTCATCAGCCGGACCGCATAATCACGCAAGTCCGTATGGGATGCGGTTGGGGCACGGTACGATTTAATGGTGTCTGCGTGGCCAGAACCACCATCCGCGATAACTGCATCTTCTGGTGGCCGCGGTGCACATGTCCGCATTGGTATGGAGGCGCTTGCGGGTGGGAAAAGTATCATCGCCCCCTCCCGTGGTGAGCCAAACTATACGGCAGGCATGAGCGAGAACGATCATTCGGCACAGCCAATGCGCTCACCGTGCCTGTGGCGGTCCGCGCGATAGGCTGGGTCATTGGCGGCTTTGCGGCTTCGTAGCGTTTCCTTCCCTGTAGTCTCTGCCAATGAGACGCTTCCCTCCACCGTGGACCGTTGAAGCGATAGAGGCAGGCTTCAAGGTGCTGGACGCTAACGGACAGGCTCTAGCTTACGTCTATGGCTACGCTGATCCGCGTGATGCTGGAATTGCCAAAGCGCTGACTCTTGATGAAGCTAGACGCATAGCGGCGAACATCGCCAAGCTGCCGAATTACTTGGCGGCTAATCCAGAGTCCACTGACTGATCCAGAGGTTTGAGCTTCCAAAGGTTGCAGACAAAGTTAGGCTCGATACTGCCTTCAACCATAGTGCAGCCGCTTTCGGCTTCTTCGTAGTTGATGCAGTTGCTGCAACGGCGCTTTGCGGCACCCATAGCGGGTCGGTAGTTAGCCTCGGTCTTGGAGTATTTGGCCATGTTCGATTAAACGCGCTTACGGGCCGTTGCGCTCCATTCCTATAGGCCTAAATATCCAAAGCTGAGGGAAGCAGTGCGTCCACGCAATCGTGCTTGGTCTCTGCATCTTCTCGGACCGTGCAAATCAGACAGTCCCTGCCCAAAGACGCATAGCGGCGAACATCGCCAAGCTGCCAAGCCTGCTCTCAAAACGGATTTAAATTCCGATTCGGTTCTTTAGCGGCCAAGCGCTTTTTTCCGACGATTCACTTCAGCCTGCGAGACTTCTCCCGCTTTGACCAATGCCGCAACGCAGGCATTCGTTAGCGTGTCGCCGTGTTTGCGCATGCAGTTTTCAAGACCCTTAGTTTCGAGTCCCCACTGATGGCAAAACTTTCGGTAATCATCTGCACAGTGTTTTACGTCTTTGTGTGCGGCTTGCGCTGAGCAGACACCACCAACAATCAAAGCCACCACGATAGCTAGCGGCCGGATGGCAAGGAACTGACCAAAAGATAGCCAGTTATTGTATGGCCTGAATTGACTGCCAGCTAGGGCACCCCAACTTGGTCCTAACAGGGAGGAGAATGTGATGAAAAAGATAAGCCTGATTGCAGCCACTCTAGTGGGAGCAGCAGTGCTGTGCACATCGCCCATATCGCTTCATCAAGCCCAAGACAAAGGCTTGTCATTGTCCGTGGACAAGGCGCAGGCCTACTATGGCCATCATAGGCGTGTTCATAGGCGTGTACATCGCCGATATTATTACCACGGCCACCATTACGCTTATCGCTACCACGGCCACTATTACAATCATCGTGGCCTGTATCATCACCATTACCGCTATTGGTAGTAGCCGTCCCGCAGGGCAAGGGTCGCAGCAGCACAACGCTGCGGCCTTTTCCCTTTTCCCTTTTTCGACCTGCCCACCAAACTCGCGCCGGGCAGTTTGCGCGAGTTGGTAGGGAACGACGCCGCTTGACTCCGCACTGAGCTATTGCTGCTTTGCAGTTTCGTAGCGCTTGCGCCTTCCCTGTAGTCTCTTCCGATGAGACGCTTCCCAGCACCATGGACCGTTGAGGCGATAGAGGCAGGCTTCAAGGTTTTGGACGCCAATAAACAGGCTATCGCCTACGTCTATTCACGCGAGTATCCCAGTGACGCACTCATCGCAAGGTACTGACCGAGGATGAGGCTAGGCGCATAGGAGCAATATTGCGAAGCTGCCAAGCTTACTCCGGGAAGGCAAAACGTAGTGCGGGACCCTTCACTGGCTTCGCGGGTAGTAGGGCTAATTGATCGCTTAGCGCCATAAGTACGCTTCCGGCAACTCCGCTGTCTGATAGCTCGGTCGCCATACCATTTAGATGGGAGCGTAAACTAGCGGGCTTGCAGGGCTTCGAGCGCAATTAAGCCAGATGCGATGGCTGCCAGCATGGCTCCAATTGCGATGATGAGGGCAATCGTCGCCATCTTGTAGGATTTGGTTGCCGTGACGGCTGACGCAGATTCCGTGTTGGGCCGTGTGTCTTGTTCCATTTGCGTATACTTCACCCCGTTTCGATCAAGATACTCCTCTGCGAATTTGAGTTGCTCGGCATCCCACAGCGGAAGCCTCGCCTCGATTTGCGGCAGAGTAAGCTGGTCAAGAACGGCAAAGAACGCTTCGCGGTCCATTCACTTTTTGCCCTTGGTTGCGAGACAAACGTCGTCGCCGATTTCTTCCCCACTTCATAGTCCAGAACCACACCGCATAGCCGATGAACGCGGCGCACCAAAGCCGACGACTAGCATCTTGTCGTATTAACCATGTATTTACCCTAACCCTCACAAGAGCGGCGCTTCGTGATATGGACAGATCGTCCAGATTTGCTGCGTGAGTGGGGGTGGGATCATGGCGGGTGATCCTAACGAGTGCAGGGATCAAGGCGACGTCTATACAGCGTTCGCCCCGGAGCTTCATCGCTCAATTCAAAAATTTCAGCGGATGTTTGGGCAGTGGATTTGGCGCGAATCCGGGTACTCATGCCCACTTTCGCTGGCTTCCCTAGCCTTCACATTCGGCGCCTTTTCACAGGGGCCTGCTCCAACTCGCAATTTCCGGTTAGCGCGCTAAATTCGGGACGTGTCCCGCGTTCCTCTCCACTTCATCCCTCCCCAGCTTGCAACCTCTGTCGATACCCCGCCCGAAGGGTCTGAGTGGATTCACGAGGTCAAACACGATGGCTACCGCTGCCAAGTGCTAATCGAGCGCGGGCAGGTTCGCGTCCTAACCCGCAACGGACACGATTGGACCGACCGCTATCCCTCCATCGTAAGTGCCGCGCTTAAGCTCAAGTGCAAATCAGCGATCATTGATGGTGAGGCCATTGTGCAAGATGGCGATGGCATATCTGATTTTGATGCGCTCAGCTTCGCCATGCGGTGGCGGCCTAATGCCATCATCCTTTACGCATTCGACTTGATGCACCTGAATGGCCGTGACCTAAGGCGACAACCATTGTCGGAGCGGCGTTCTATCTTAAAGGGTCTGGACTTATGTCTCGCGCCGGTGTTCGCCCGGACATTGCCGAACGTGTTTTAGGTCACGTCCAAGGTGGCGTTGCCGAGACTTGGTATCGTCGTGGCCGTTGATCCAGGCGGTAGCGGTGCGCCTTTTACGCTTCCATCTAGTCCTATGATTTAAGCTCTCAGGCCCCGTAAAAGAAACTCTATTTCCCTGAACTCGGCCATTCGGTAGCGCTGCCGCGGGCCGATATAGTCGTGCAGCATGGCGAGATGATTGATCGGCGCGACCGGCGCAATGCCGCCGATCAGGATCGGCCGCCAGATGCGCCTCAGCGAGGTGAAGCGGTTATAGACGTTGACCATCGGCCACGCCCACAGATAGGCGAAGCGGCCGATCTCGCGCACGAAGTCGACGCCAAGACGAGAGCCTGGCGCGGGCCCGCGCGGAAAGCTCAGGCTGCGGCGATCAGCGTCTTGTACCGGAGCGATCGGCGTCAATACGGGAGGCGGTATGAAGACCGGCGCCGCGCTCGGCGCGAGCCGGAACCGGTTGACGAATTGAACCTTGGCCATGATTTGCTCGCTCAGGCTCGATGAGCGAAGAGTCTAGCCGAGGGTGCCCGCGATTGGGTTCCATAGTTCTGCGCGAGCTTAGCGCAGGCATCATGTCGGAGGCGTGAAGCGCAAAAAATGCTTCATGCCGCGCGACACTCACAGGCCGCCGGTCCCGACATTGAACAGCGATCCGATGCCGTAAGTCGCTGCCGCCGCGGCCGCGCCGATCAAGAGCATGCGCAAGCCGCCAAGCAGCGCTCCCTTGCCGGAGAACAGGCTCAAGGTTGCGCCCACCACAAACAATGCGGCACCGGAGAGGAGTGCGGCGATGGTCACGCCGTTGCTCATGCCGAACAGAAACGGAATGAGGGGGAGGCTCGCGCCGATGCAGAAAGCGATGAAGGAGGAGATCGCAGCGCCGATGGGCGAGCCGAGGTCGTCGGGATTCAGCCCGAGCTCCTCGCGGGCTAACGTATCGAGCGCCTGCTCAGGGTTCGCGATCAGCTTTTTGGTGATGTGGCGAGCCTCGTTGAGCGGCAGGCCTCGGGCGGCATAGATCAGAGCGAGCTCCTCGGCCTCCTCGGCCGGGTAGCGCTCAAGCTCGTCCTTCTCCTGGCCGATCTGGTACTCGAACATCTCCTTCTGCGAGAGCATGGAGATGAATTCTCCCGCCGCCATGGAGAAGGCGCCTGCGAGCAGGCCAGCAACGCCGGTGATCAATATGATGCCGGGCTCAACGGCAGCACCGGCAACGCCCATCACCAGACAGGTGTTGGAGACGAGCCCGTCATTCACGCCGAACACGCCTGCCCGGAGCGTGCCGCCGCCAAGGCCGCGATGGCGCCCGCCCACTTCCTCGACAGAGGTGGGCCAGGGATGGCCCGCAGGCAGCTTCCCGCTATAGACGGAGACGCCGCGGACCTTCGAGGCCGACAGGATCGGCTTCATGGCGCGCGGGCCGAACAACCCGACCAGGGATGCGGTCAGACGCGATCGCAGCGACGGCTCGAATGTCGGGACCTGCTTCAGCTCCTTGGCGAGGATGCCGGCCTGCGTCTCGGCGGCGTCGGCCATCTCTCTGAACAGTTTGGCCTTGCCGGGATCGCTCTCAGCGGCGGCGACGGCGCCCGAGAGGTAAGCGGCGGTCTTCTCGGACTGCCAGCGCTCAAGCGTGTCTTCCATGGGTCTTTGCCTTCAGATCAAGCCCACTTTACCCGTGGCAAGATCGTAGATGCCGCCGGAGATGGCGACCTTGCCGGCAGCAAGCGCGTCAGCAACGATCGGCGTGTCGTCGATCAGCCGCTTCACGTTCAGCCGCACATTCTCCTCGATCGCGGCAGCCACGAGATCGCTCGGATGACGTCCATGCGCCGCGATCACCGCGGGCTCAATGGACTTGATCAGCTCGGGCAGATGGCCGGGAAGCTCAACGCGTTCCATCACCACTTTGACCGCCGCGGAGACAGCGCCGCAATCGGTGTGGCCGAGCACCATCAGAAGGGGCGTGCCGAGAAACTTCACCGCATATTCGAGGCTCGCGAAGCCGTCGTCGTCCAGGAAGTTGCCCGCCAGCCGCACCACGAAGAGATCGCCTGGTCCTTGGTCGAAGGCGAGCTCGGGCGAGACGCGACTGTCCGAGCAGCCAAGGATTGCGGCGATCGGATATTGCGCTTCGACGCGCGCCGCGCGTCCTGCCGAATAGTCCTTCTGCACAGGATCGTTGGCAACGTAGCGGGCGTTGCCTTGCATCAACCGCTGCAGCGCCTCCGCGGGCGGAATGGCATTGGGCGGCGGTGAGGTAGTTTGCGGCTGGTCCGCTCTCGGCCGATCGAAGGGAAGAGACGTGGCCGCGAGCAAAGCGGCTCCGCCCACCATCACGCTTCGCCGCGACACGCGGCGATCGTTGCGTTCGCATCTCTCGCACATGGGGCCGTCCTCCTTGTTTGCTTTAGGCAGACTCGATCCACCTAGCGTGCAGCGTCCAGCCAAAGCCCCTCGGCAGTGCAGAAATATCAAGCGGCTTGCGGCTTCTCCAGGATCAGCCGGTAGCAATCGAGATTGCGGGTTAGGAATTCGTAGGTGGCGCCCCACAGATAAAGCCTAAACTTGCGGAACTCGAACTCGCCGAAGGTCTTGGTCACGTATTCACGGTGGGCGTCGAGATTACGCGCCCATTGGCGGAAGGTGAGGAAATAGCTCCAGCGGTCGTTCTGCACCTCCATCAGTTCCATGTCCGTCTTGGCGAGCTTGTTGAGGAGATCGTCGAGCACGAGGAACGAGTGGTTGCCGGGATAGATGTGCCGCACCATGAAGGTCGAGAGCTCGTATTTCTTCTTGGCGGCGCTGCCGTCGAGGAACACGCGGCCGCCGGGCTTGAGCAGCCGCTGGAATTTCTTCAGCACGCGCTCGTAGTCGGGGAGATGCTCGATCACGCCCATGATGACGATGGCGTCGAACTGCTCCTTCGGCTCGAACTCGTAGAAGTCGGTCAGCACGATGTCGAAGCGGTCGCCGAAATTGGCGAGCTTGCTCTTGAGATAGGATTGCGACACCTCCGAGTTGGTGATGCCGGTGAAGCGCACGCCCGATTGCAGCGCGTGGCCGGCGAACGCCCCCCAGCCCGGTCCGATCTCGAGCACCGTCTTGCCCGGCCCGAGCCGGCATTGCTCGATCGCCCAGTCGAATTTCCGCTGGAGCGCCGTGGCAAGCAACTCATCGTCATGCGCATAGACACCTTGGCTATAGGCGGGAAAGATCGGATCGAGGAAGCTCAGGAACAGTTTCGGGTCGGCGTTGTAGTGAGAGGAGATCGCCTGCTTGTTGGTATAGACCTGCCCGAACAGGAGCGGCTGGACGAAGCGCCAGGCGAGAACCAGCGGATGGCTGTCGTCGAGATGGGCTCTGAGCGCAAAGGGCTTGAGCATGTCGCCCTCGATGTCGATGTCGCCGGCGAGATAGGCTTCGGCGATGTCGCCTTCATCGAGCGAGCGCAGCGCCCGTATCGCCTTCTCGTTGCGAAGGCCGACATGGAACTCTGGGTTGCCTTCGCCCAGATTTCGCTTCTCGCCGTCAGGCAACTCGATGGAGAAGGGCACTGCGAGCCCGCCGACGCGGCTGACCAAAGCCTCGATTGTGCTTGCGGTTGATGACATGTCCTTTTCCCCGGCTACCAGGCTCGGGGGCCGAGCCGGCCGGACGAGCCCATGCGTTCCCTGCGATTTTGCCTCGGAACGCTGGAGATTGAAATGGGAAGCTATTGCCGAATCGCCGTCTGATGCCGCTATCATCCCGCCGCGTAAGGACACTTTGGTGGACATAAATGCATATCGTCGAACGCCGCTTTCAACGTCTGGCCTGGGTCCTATTTGCCCTTTGCTTCAGCCTATGTCTCGGCGCCGAGGCCAAGGCGGCCAACGAGGGGCCCGGATCGATCATCAGGGTCTGGCCGCTCGATGGCGGCGGCCCGAGCGGCGCGGGCGGCACCGCCTTCCGCATTCTCTACCGCTCGACCGGGCCATCCGGCGACCCGATCGAGGTCTCAGGCGCGATCTTCATCCCGCCGGGTCCCCCGCCCGCCGGAGGCCGCAACATCATCGCCTGGGCGCATCCGACGAGCGGTGTGGTCGAGGCTTGCGCGCCGTCGCTGATGCCGGACCTCGCCGGCACGATCTGGGGGCTCTCCGAGATGATGGCGCGCGGCTATGTGGTGGTCGCAACCGACTATCCCGGCCTCGGCACGCCCGGCATGCACCCTTATCTGATCGGGGAGAGCGAAGGGCGCGCCGTGCTCGACAGCGTGCGCGCGGCGCGCGACCTGCCCGACGCCGGCGCTTCGAACCGCTTCGCCGTGTGGGGCCACAGCCAGGGCGGCCATGCCTCGCTCTATACCGGCGAGCTTGCTGCGAGCTACGCGCCCGACCTGAAGCTCGTCGGCGTCGCCGCGGCGGCGCCCGCCACCTATCTCATCGAGCTATTCGACGCCGACAAATCGAGCCCGGCCGGCAAGGAGCTGACCGCCATGGCGCTCTATTCCTGGTCCGATCTCTATCGCGACCCGGCATCGAGCCTGGTCGATCCCCCCGCCATGCCGGTGTTCGAGCAATTGGCGCATGACTGCATCGAATTTGTCGCCGAGTTCGCCGCGATCGAGAACGCGGAGAAGCCCTTGAATAGGGAGCCGTTTCTGAAGGGCGATCCCACCGAGATCGAGCCCTGGAAATCGATCATGGAGAAGAACACGCCGGGTCAGGCGCCGGCGGGAGCGCCCGTCTTCCTCGCGCAAGGGGCCGCCGACACGACCGTTCGACCCGAGATCACCAAGCAGTTCGGCGAGGTGCTGTGCAAGCAAGGGACACGGGTCGACTTCGTCTTGCTGCCGGGCGTCACCCATACCTTCGCCGCCAAGGACAGCGTCGGTCAGGCGCTCAACTGGATCACCGACCGCTTCAAAGGGGCGCCCCCTCCGTCGGTCTGCGAATGAGCCTGAGGCCGCTCGCTCAGAACATGAGCTTGTTGGCTGAGATCGCGAGGATGATGATCACGATGAAAATGACGAGGAAGATGAAGAACAGGACCTTGGAGATCTGGGCGGCTCCGCGCGCCACGCCGGTGTAGCCGAGCGCGCCCGCGACGAGCGAGATCAGCAGGCAGATCAGCGCCCATTTCAAAAAACTCATGTCCCCCCTCCCTCGCGGCTAATAGCTGATCTGGATGAGCGTGTTGCCGGTGCCGTATTGCTTGACCAGCGAATAGAGCACGGCGGCATTGGCGGGATGCAGCCTGACGCAGCCATGCGAGGCCGGGCGCCCGAGATATTTGGTCTCGTAGGAGCCGTGGATCGCGTAGCCGCGGAGGAAGAAGATCGAATACGGCATCGGCGAGCCGCTATAGATGGTCGAGGCGTGATAGCGGAAGATACCCGTCGGCTTGAAGGTGCCGACCGGCGTTCGATAGCCCGGCCGTGCGGTCGAGACCAGCCACGTATAGCGCGGCCTGCCGTCGACATAGACGTCCATGCGTTGGCTCGAGATGTTGATCCTGGCGACGATGCCTGCCTCGGCGAAGCTCGGCGCAACAAGGATGAGGCAGGCCAAAGCGGCCAGCAGCAGCCGCATAGATCGTCGCATGGATCCCTCCCCGTGAGGCGCGACTCCGAGCGTGCCGTCCTTCAGTTGTCGCCCCGCGCCGTCCGCGAATCAAGACATTGCTCGATCCTACAGGGTGCCGGCTGAACGCAGCGTGAACGGGGTGACAAATGCGCCACGCGGCTCATGATCGCCGAGCAAGCCTGAGGGCGTTAAGCTCTAAATGCCGCCATCATTTGTGTTAGGGTCGGGGCTTTGGGGTCGCGGGAGCTTCTTGGGGCCCCCGGGGGAAGGCGGGTCGAGGGTTGATGCGAAGGCTGGTGTTGAGCCTTTTTCTTATGCTGTTTTGTGGGGCGGTCGCCGCCGAGCAGGTGATGAGCGGACCGGCGAAGACGGCTGCGACGACGCCTGCTCCAGAGAAGCCCACCCAGAAGCCGGCGCCCAAGAAAGCGCAACCCAAGCAGCCGCCAGCGCGCGAGCTGTTCGGCGCAGTGACGTCCCCGGCTCCGCTCGCCTCGCGCTCGATCGGCTCCTACGCCAAGGGCTGCCTCGCCGGCGCCGTCTCACTCCCGATCAACGGCCCCGACTGGCAGGTGATGCGGCTCTCGCGCAACCGCAATTGGGGTACCCCGCAGCTCCTCGATTATCTGGAGCGGTTGGCGAGTGACGCGCGCGCGCTCGACGGCTGGCCGGGTCTCCTTGTCGGAGACATGTCGCAGCCGCGCGGCGGTCCGATGCTGACCGGCCATACCAGCCATCAGGTTGGGCTCGACGCCGATATCTGGCTCACCCCCATGCCTGACCGCATCCTGACCCCGCAGGAGCGAGAGGATATGACCGCGGTGTCGATGCTGAAGGATCCGTTCACCGTCGATCCCGCCATCTTCACCACCATGCAGATGAAGCTCATCAGGCGGGCGGCCTCCTATCCGCAGGTGGCGCGCATCTTCGTGCATCCCGCGATCAAGAAGGCGTTGTGCGAGCACGCCAAGGAGATCGGCAAGGATACGTCTTGGCTGGGGAAGGTACGTCCGTGGTGGAACCACCACTATCATTTCCACGTGCGGCTCGTCTGTCCGCCCGGCTGGGACAGTTGCGAGAACCAGAAGGACGTCTCGGGTGACGACGGCTGCGGACAGGAGCTCGCCAACTGGTATGCCATGCTGAAAAAGGCCGCTATCGCATCGGCGAAGCCGGTTCCGCCCGGAACCAAGCCGTGGACCGGCAAGCCGCCGCTGACCATGGCGCAACTCCCCAAGGAATGTGGCACGGTGCTCACGGCAGGAGGCTTCCAGCCGCCAACTGCCGATTCGGAGCCGACGCCGGCAGCGCTCGCGGCGATGGCCACCAAGGATGCCGGCCCGCCGCTCCCCACGCTGACGCCTGAGCAGCTCAAGGAGTTGACGGCACCGAAGAACGATAAGACCGGCAAGGCGACGGCCGCCGCTGCGGGCACCGCCACTGCCGCAGCTGCCGATCCCGCAGGCGCCAATACGGCCAGCATCCCGCTGCCCGATCGCAACCCTGTCCGCTAAAAGCTACCAGCTGACGCGCATGCCGGCCTTGCCGCCGACGCCGTCGATACCTTGATCGCGGCGTAGTTGGCGATCTCCAGTGGCGCTCGGCCCTGAAGCGTTCACCGTGAAGTCGCCGCTGTTCACGATGCTAATAGGGCTGTTGCCGCCAGTCGTCACCGCGCGAATGCCAACGCCCCTCCCGGCCTTTACCGTGAAGTCGCCGCTGTTCACGATGCTCACGGGACTGTAGCCGGTATACGTCGTCACATTCATGGCGTAGCCATTGAGCAGAGCCGTAACTGCAAAGTCCCCGCTGTTCTGGATGCTGACCGGACTGTTGCCGCCGCAAACGCGCGGCGATGCCGTTGGCGTTGCCTGCGGTCGAGGTCACTCTGACATCGCCGCCGTTGACGATGCTGACGGGACTGTAGCCGCCGGACGCATATCCCAAAATGCCGAAGGAACCATACGAGGCACCCGTCACCGCGAGATCGCCGCTGTTGACGATACTAAGGGGGCTGTGGCCGTCGAGCGTTCGTCCGTAAATGCCGGAGGCAGGGCGCACAGCATTGCTAACCGTAAAGTCGCCGCTGTTCTCGATGTCGATAGGACTGTAGCCGTCATGCGTCTTGGCGAAAATGCCTATGGCTTGAGTCACACCATTGACCGTGAAGTCGCCGCTGTTCTCGATACTGAGCGGACTGTTGCCGTAAGTCAGAGCATCGATGCCGATGGCATTCTTGAGGTTGGAGGTTACGGTGAGGTCGCCGCGGTTCTCGATGCCGAGGGCACTGTTGCCGCCGGTCGTTTGCGCGAAAATGCCGAAGGCATAATTCGCCGCGGTTACCCCAAAGCCGCCCGAGTTCACGATGCTGAGCGGACCGCTGCCGTTAAATGTTTCGGCGAAAATGCCGAAAGCGTAGAGCCGAGTGCTGGTCACCGTGAAGTCGCCGCTGTTCACGATGCGATGGGACTGCTGCCGTTAAATGTTCGGGCGTCAATGCCGAAGGACTTAATCGCGCTGGTTATCGTGAAACCGCCGCTGTTGTTGATTTCGATGGGACTGTGGCCACCGGTGGTCAGCGCAAAAATGCCGTAGGCGTTACTCGCTGTGCTGTTTATGACGAAATCGCTGCTGTTCTCGATGCTGAACCGACTGTGGCCGACATATGTTCGCCCGAAAATGCCAAATGCACTGCTGGTGGCGCTTACCGAGAAGTCGCCGTTGTTCGTGATGGTGAGGGGACTGTTGCCGTATGACGTTTGTGCATAAATGCCAAAAGCTATGTCTGCATTACTGGTTACGGTGAAATCGCCGCTGTTCGTGATGGTGAGGGGACTATTGATGCGCGTTACCGCGTCGATGCCATAGGCAAGGGCCCCTGTGCTGGTCGCAACGATGTCCCCCGCGTTGATGATATCGATGGGGCTGTTGTTGCCGTTGGTTCGCGTGAAAATGCCGCGAGCAGGGCCGGCGTTGGTGGCCGTCAGCGTGCCGCTGCTGTTGAGATAGATGTAATGGTTGGCGTTGATGGTCGAGAGATCGATCGCATCGCCCGCGGCGTTGGTGCGTGCCTCGGTGTTTATGCAGTATATGAAGTCGTTGACGTTGAGATGGCTGATCGGCGCCGGTCCCGTGCCGATATCACCGGCGCAAGTGAGCGCAGACGCGGGGCTCGGATGCGTTAAGGTGCCGAGCAGAAGCGTCGAGGCGAGCGCGGTGCCGAGCAGCAGGGATCTACGGTCGGTGCGAACAGCGCAGTGCCGAAAAGTCCTGGGCTGGAGCGAAGGCGAATGCATTTGCGTGGCACGAGACTTCGCGCGTACCAACCTGTTGCGCCCGCAATGATGCTTGCGCCCCATTGACTCGCCCCCAACGCGTCTAGAGTGCGCGCATGCGAACCCTTGTTGGCGCTAAATCTGAGGAACGGCGCTTTCGAGCGCTAGTGCCTTTGGGCAACAGCACAACTTTATGAAGCAGTCACAATCAGCCAAGGTGTCATGCAACTCTTGGCAGTTCGCCTCCATCTGGGAAAATCAGCCGGCGCTTTGAGAGACAGCGGCAAAACCGCTGGCCGCAATTTCACCCGCCAAGGCTTCCCGTTCGGCAATGGATCGGGCAATATCGCTCCCCATGCAGGAGCGGCGGGCAAATCCCCTCGAAGGCCAGAAGAACGTCTATGGCGAGCCGCTCAAGAGCTGCTCGGAGCGGCCCTTGACCGGCTTCTTCCGCACCGGCTACTGCCACACCGGACCCGAGGATGTCGGGCTGCATACGGTCTGCGTCGAGGTGACGGCCGAGTTCCTGGCTTTTTCCAAGGCGCGCGGCAACGACCTTTCCACGCCCCAGCCCGATTTCGATTTTCCCGGCCTCAAGCCCGGCGACCGCTGGTGCCTGTGCGCCCAGCGCTGGCGCGAGGCGCTCGAGGCCGGAAGCGCGCCCCGCGTCATTCTCGGCGCCACCCACGAGGCGACGCTCGAGATCGTCGCGCTCACCGATTTGAAGCGGCACGCGATCGATCTCGCCTGACGGCGACCACACCCATGGCCAAGAAAAAGCAGCCAGCCGAAGACAAGAGCGCGGCATCGCCGGCGCCCGCCAAGCCGCGCAAGAAGCGCGAGATCTACAGCGAAGGCCACAAGCGGAAATTCCTGGTCGTGGTCGACGAGACGCCGGAATGCGAAAGCGCGCTCGCCTTCGCCGCGAGCCGGGCGAAGCGCACAGGCGGCCATCTCGCGCTGCTTTACGTCATCGAGCCCGGCGTCGAGTTCCAACATTGGCTCGGCATCGAGGAGGTCGCGCGCGAGGAAGGGCACAACAAGGCGCGCGCCGTGTTCCGCCTGTTCGGCCGCAAATTGAAAGCGATGGGCTTCGAGCATATCGAGCCCGAGGAGATCGTGCGCGAGGGCGTCAAGGCTGAGGAGATCTTGAAGCTCGTCGAGGAGGATCAGGATTTCGGCGTGCTCGTGCTCGGCGCCTCGAAGGACCCGGCCGGTCCCGGGCCGCTCGTTACAACGCTTGCTGGCGGGAGGCATATGGGCACGTTTCCCGTGCCGATTACTGTCGTTCCGGGCCATCTCAGCATCGAGGAGATCTTGGCGCTTGCCTAAGGAGAGGGCCGATTTGTGCCCCTCAGCAACAGGCATGAACGAATGTCCAATCGGCCCAAATTTGAGCCGTTTTGCCCTTTAATCGGTTACCATGCTAAGTGCCGGGTGGGTCGCCTCGACCATGAGGGAGCAGATCATGAGGCCAATCGTTTTGGGGCTGATCGCCGCGTGCGCCTTGAGCCTGCCGGCATTTGCGGCAGAGCCGGACGGCCCATCAGAGCTGATCAACCAGCCAGAGGCGCTGCGCATCGCCGTGCAAGGCAGGCTCGCCGAGAAGACCCCGTCGCGAAAGACCGAGCAAGTCGCGCTCCTCGATTATTATTCGGTGCCGGACCAGCCGTTGCTCTGGGTCGACGAGAACGGCCTGAACGCGAGAGCCAAGTCGGCCATGGCCGAGATCGCCAAGGCCGACGACTATGGGCTCAGGGCCTCAGACTATGCCCTGCCCAAGCCCGAGGAATTCAACCCGCTCGACGCTAAATCCGTTGACTGGCTCGCCGACGCCGAGGTGAAGCTCAGCTATGCGGTGCTCGACTATACGACCGACGCGCGCGGCGGGCGGCTCGATCCGCAGCGCATCAGCGGCGAGAATCTCGATCCGACTCTCACCTTGCCCAATCCTGCCGAGGTGCTGGGCTCGATCGCCATCCGGTCCGACTCCGGGGCTTATCTCCGCAGCTTTCAGCCCGACCAGCCGCAATTCGAGCTGCTGCGCCAGAAGCTGATCGAGGCGCGCGGCGGCGGCAAGGCGCCGGAGCCCGCCAAGCCCGACGTGGTCACCATACCCGACGGCCCGGTGCTCAAGTACGGCGTGGCCGACGACCAAGTGGTGCTGTTGCGCAAACGGCTCGAGGTTCCGGCCGATGCCGGCGCTGACGAGAGGCTGTTCGACAAGGCGGTCTACAATGCCGTGCGGCAGTTCCAGCTCGCGCATGGCGCGGCGCCCGACGGAGTGGTAGGCGCCGGCACGCGGCGCATGCTCAACAACCAGCAAGCGCCGCAAGCGCGCCCGGTCAACAACTCGCAGCGCATCCAGCAGATCCTCGTGAACATGGAGCGTTGGCGCTGGCTGCCGCACGACCTCGGGGCCTACTACGTGACCGTCAACATCCCCCAATTCATGCTGTACGTGGTCGAGGACGATAAGGTTGTCCACTCGACGCGCGTCGTCACCGGCAAGCCGGACAAGCAGACGCCCGTGATCTCCGACGAGATGGAAGAGATCGTGTTCAATCCCTATTGGAACGTGCCGAACTCCATCAAGATGCAGGAGATTGCGCCCTATTTCGGCGGAGGCGGCGGCTTTTTCGGCGGCTACGACACCTCCATCCTCGAGCGGCACGGTCTGCGCATCAAGCTCGGCGGCCGCGACGTCGATCCCAATTCGATCGATTGGAGCCGCAACGACATCCGCAATTTCGATCTGGTTCAGCCGCCCGGACCCACCAACGTGCTCGGAACGGTGAAATTCCTGTTCCCCAACAAGCATGACGTCTACATGCACGACACGACGCAGAAGAATCTCTTCGCGGAGACGGTGCGCGCCGAGAGCCATGGCTGCATGCGGGTGCAGAATCCGCAACAGCTCGCGCTGCTCCTCCTGCATCACGATCAAGATTGGTCGGAGGCAAATATCGATCAGGCGCTGCAAAGGGACGACAATCACGTCCAGCTCAAGACGCATATCCCCGTCTACATCACCTATTTCACCCTCAAGGTGAACGACGACGGCTCGATCTCGACCTTTGGCGACATCTACGGGCACGACGCGCGCATGGCTGCCGCGCTGTCCGGCAAACCCGTCTACTACCAGGAGCCCGCAACCGACAGCGACGTGGTTGCCGGACAATGGACGGAGCGGCCGGGCACGAAGCGGAAGCGCGAGGCGTTCGACAACGACTTCACCCGCGCCCTGTTCGGCTTCTAAGCGCGCTCAAGTAGCGAAGCGATAGCGCATCGATTCCCCGGCGGGTGGCCCGGACATCCCGGCACTCATCGCGAAATAAAAAGCCCCGGAGAAATCTTCCGGGGCTTTTTACGAATGTCGGCGGGGTCCGACCTACGGACGGGGAGACGTTCCGCAGCGCCGTTCCAAGGCAACAACTCTGGAGCCTCGATTGAGTTCCGCCCGCGCGTCCGCGGATTGCCGCATCGATGCACTTGCGGAGCGCGCGTTCGCGCACCCATAGTCCTCGCCTCGCGCGCGCCATCCGAATCACGAGGCCCTCGATGATCCGTGACTACTCAGACCATGCCGCCAATGAGCGGACCTTCCTTGCCTGGCTCCGCACCGGCATCGCCGTCATCGCCTTCGGCTTCGTGATCGAGAAGTTCAATCTGTTCGTTCTCGCCATGCTCAATGCCACCGCTCCCGGCGCGGCGGCCCACGCAGAGCTCGAGCGATTCTCGGGGCCCTTCGGCTTCGGCGCAGGCCACGCCTTCATCGGCGTCGGCATCGCCGCCATCCTGATCGCGACCATTCGCTTCGTGCACACCGGCAAGCTGCTCGACGACCAAGCGATGCATTCGCCCGGCATCCTTCCCGACCTCGCCTTCGGCGTGACCCTCGCGCTGCTGCTGGTCGGCCTCAGCGCCTACCTCGTGTTTGTGTGATGGAACGCATCAGGTTTCCGCTCTTCCCCAAGGGGAGAGGAGATAAGAAGCGTGGCGGCGAGGTCCGCCGCGTGCCTTGACTTTCGGCCCTTAACGGCCAAGTATGGACTAGAATTATTCTAAGCTGGTGCGCGAGACTTTAGCGGCGCTCGCGCGTTAGGAAGCCAAGCCCGATCCAGCGAATCGCAAGAGCACCCCATGTTCATCCAGACCGAAGCGACGCCGAACCCCGCCACCCTGAAATTCATTCCGGGACGGCCGGTGCTCGACCAGGGAACGCTCGAATTCACCGATCCGAACGAGGGCAAGGACTCGCCGCTCGCGGCGCGGCTGTTCGAGATCGAGGGCGTGAAGGGCGTGTTCTTCGGCCCCGACTTTATCAGCGTGACCAAGGGCGACGGCGAGTGGCAGCATCTGAAGCCCGCCATCCTCGGCGCCATCATGGAGCATTTCGTCTCGGGCGAGGCCGTCACCACGGGCGAGCCTTCGGGGTCCGAGAGCTCCTCGGGCGAGTTCTATGCGCCGGAGGACGAGGAGACGGTCAAGACCATCAAGGAGCTGCTCGAGACGCGCGTGCGCCCGGCCGTCGCCCAGGACGGCGGCGACATCACCTTCCAGGGCTATCGCGAGGGCATCGTCTATCTTCACATGCGCGGCGCCTGCTCAGGCTGCCCCTCCTCGACGGCGACGCTCCGCCACGGCATCGAGAACCTGCTCAGGCACTTCATCCCCGAGGTGCAAGAGGTTCGCCCGGTTTGAGCGGCAGAATAGCCCAAGCCTGCCTCGACCAGCTGTTTCACAACGCGCGCACGCATAATGCGTGGCTCGACCAGGACGCGCCGGACGCTCTCCTGCATGCGATCGTCGATCTCTTGAAGCTTGGGCCGACATCAGCGAATTCGAGCCCGGCAAGAGTCCTGTTCGTGAAATCGCGCGCGGCCAAGGAGCGGCTCAAGCCGCATCTCTCCGAAGGCAATCGCGACAAGACGATGAAGGCTCCGGTCTGCGCCATCATCGGCTACGACCTCAAGTTCCACCATCATCTGCCGAAGCTCTTTCCCCATACCAATGCCAGGAGCTGGTTCGAGGGCAAAGACGACAAGATCTTCGAGACGGCATTTCGCAACGGCACGCTGCAAGGCGCCTATCTGATCATGGCGGCGCGGGCGCTCGGCTTGGACTGCGGGCCGATGTCGGGCTTCGACAATGACGGCGTCGATCGCGAGTTCTTCGCCGGCACCAGCATCAAATCGAACTTCCTGTGCTCTCTCGGCTATGGCGATGCGAGCGTTCTGTTCCCGCGCTCGCCGCGCTTCGCTTTCGACGAGATGGCGCGAATAGTTTAGCGCTTTTTTGCGCATGATCTCTTCGGAAAACCGGTTCCCACTTTTCCGGATCATGCTCTAAAGATTGCCGATGAATATTCTCGCCCTCGACACGAGCATGGGCGCCTGCTCGGCCGCCGTGCTGCGCGCTGATGACGCGGCGTTAAGCCTGCATGCACGTGAGGCGCTGATGGCGCGCGGCCATGCCGAGGCGCTGATGCCGATGGTAGCCGAGGTGCTGGTAGAGGCCCGGATCGCCGCGCGCGAGCTCGACCTGATCGCGGCGACCGAGGGCCCAGGCAGCTTCACCGGCGTGCGCATCGCCATTGCCGCCGCGCGCGGGCTCGCCCTTGCCACCGGCGCGAAACTCTATGGCACCGACAGCCTCACGGTGATGGCGAGGACGGCGCTCGCGAGCGGGCTCTTGCCTAACGGTCCTTTCGCCGTCGCGGTCGATGCGCGAAGGGGCATGCTCTATCTCGGGCTCTACGACCAGGCGGGAGCGCGGCGCGAAGGACCGCTGTTGATCTCTCCTGACGATGCGGCACGCTTGCTCCCGCGCGATCTGAAGCGCGCTGTCGGGAGCGGCGCCCTGCTTCTCGCCGAAGCGAGTGCGGCGCATGGCCGGCGCATCGACGCGGCGCTCCCCGAGCTTCAGCCGAGTGCCGCCCAGCTCGCGGAGATCGCGCTCAAGGCGCGCGAGACTGTTTCTATCTTGCGCCCGCTTTATCTCCGTCCGCCCGATGCGCGGCCGCAAGCACCGGCCCGCCTGAGGCGCTGATGCCGATCGAGATCCATGTCTCCGCCGCGGGCCCATACGATCCGCCTTCCATGACGGCGATTCACAGGGAGTGCTTCGTAAACGCCTGGAACGAAGCCACCATGGCCCAATTCCTGGCAAGCCCCAATGTGCTTTGCCTGATCGGGTCTGTCGCAGACGATTCGGGCGGCGTCGTAGGCGGCCTTCTCATCGCACGGAAGGCCGCCGATGAGGCGGAGCTTCTCACCTTGGGCGTCGCGCCCGCTTGTCGCCACACGGGGCTCGGCCGAGCGCTTCTGGAAGCTGCCATTGCCGCCTTGCGCGACAGCGGGGCTAAGTGCCTGTTCCTCGAAGTCGAGGAGGGCAACGCGGCGGCGCTCGCGCTCTACCGCTCGCTTGGCGCCAAAGCGGTCGGCCACAGGCCGGGCTATTACGACAGCGGTGCGGATGCCGCGATCTTCAGCCTTGCCCTTTCTCCCTCTGCCGCCGATGATGTCTAAAGTCTCAGCCAGAGGCCAGCCGCGATCCATGGCCAAGACCGCGACAAGAGACAGCCGGCTTGAGCGGCTGTGCGCCGAGAGAGGCATGCGCATGACGGGGCAGCGGCGCACCATCGCGCGCGTGCTGTCGGAGGCCGAGGACCATCCCGACGTAGAGGAAGTCTATCGCCGGGCGAGCGCGCAAGACCCGCGCATCTCGCTCTCGACCGTCTACCGGACGGTGCGGCTGTTCGAGAACGAAGGCATCCTCGAGCGCCACGAGTTCGGCGATGGGAAGCGCGCGCGTTACGAGCCCGCGGGCCACGGCCATCACGACCACCTGATCAACGTCAAGACCGGCGAGGTCATCGAGTTCCGCAACGAGCAGATCGAGAAGCTGCAAGAGGCCGTCGCGCGGGAGCTCGGCTTCCGGCTCATCGGCCACCGGCTCGAGCTGTTTGGCACGCCGATCAAGGGCCCCAAATAGGGCGTTCTCCGCCCCCATTTGACTCTCGGCCCCGCCCGCGACAACGTTAACGGGTCGGGTCAAAACAACGACAAGGGGGACGGCGTGATGGGACAGCGCATAATCTTTGCGGCCATGGCGGCAATGATCAGCACCGCGGCTCAAGCTCAGCATGCAATTCAAGTCGACGAGCCGAGCTATCAACCCGTTGGCGTGCGCGAGGTCTGCTCGACGATGGATTTCGGATTTGGCGAGATCCGCACCGAGTGTCGCACCGAGGAGCTCGCGCCGGCCAAGGCCGATCCCGCGCTCAAGGGCATCTGCACGATCTACTATGGCCGCAGAACCTGCTATTGAGGCTTGCCCAAGGCGAATACCGGCCACCGATTGACGACACGATAATGAGACGTTTGCGTGCCTTCCTCGTGCTTGGGGCCTTCTTCGCCTTCACCGCGCCCCTGATGCCGCTCCAGCTCCTCTTCCTGAAGAGGGGCTCGCGTCGCGCACGCACCTTCCCGCATTGGTATCATCGCCAGGTTTGCCGCATCGTCGGCATTAGGCTCAATGTCGAGGGCGAGGTGGCAAACGAGCAGGGCGTGCTGATCATCTCGAACCACGTCTCCTGGCTCGACATCACCGTGCTCTCGGCGGTGGCGCCGGTCTCCTTCGTGGCGAAGCAGGAGGTGGCGTCGTGGCCGTTCGTGAGCTGGCTCGCCAAGCTACAGCGCTCGGTGTTCGTGGACCGCACCAGGCGGAACGAGGTGGGCGACAAGGCGAACGAGATCCTCGACCGGCTCGAAGGCGGCGATCATGTCGTCCTGTTCGCCGAAGGGACCTCGAGCGACGGTAACAGCGTGGTGCCGTTCAAGACCGCGCTGTTCGCTGCGGCGAAGCCGGTCGGCGGGCGCGCCATGGGGGACTATGTCTCGGCGCAGACGCTTGCGCTGACCTACACCAAGCTGCACGGGCTTCCGCTGTGCCGGCGCGGCCGCCCAGTCGTCGCCTGGTATGGCGACATGGACATGGCGAGCCACGCCTGGAAGCTGCTCGGGCTCGGGCCGCTCGATGTCTATATCCGTATCGGGCCGCCCGTGCCGCTCGACGAATTTCCCGACCGCAAAGCGCTCGCGCGCTATGCCGAGGAGAAGGTCCGCAAAGACGTCGTCGAACTGTTGCGCGGACGGCCCGTTGTTCGTGCCGGCGTTTAGATCGCGCGGCGCAGCCTGATCGCGTCCATCATCGAGGCGGGCGCGAAGTTTCCGTTCGGCAATTGGCGAATGAGGCCGGCCTTGTTGACGCTGACGAGGGCCGCGTGCACGCTCCGCTCGGCGAGCTCGCCGTCGTCGAAATAGCCCTCCTGCACCGCAAGAATTCGCAGATCGTCGCGCGACAGGGCGCCTGTCTCGTTCAGCCTGCGAACGAGGAAATCCCCGAGCGACTGTTGCGGCTGAGCCTGCTGAATTTGCGGCTCCGGCTCGGCCTGCTGGATGTGCGGGTCCGGCTGTGCGTGCTGAACGTGACGCTGCTGCCGGGTCTGCATGTAAGGCTGGGCATGGGTCGCAGCATGCGCCTGCGCATGGGGTTGAGCATGCACCGGCGTCTGCTGATGAGGCAGCGGCGAATGGACCTGGGCGCGCGGCTGGGGCTGCGGCTTAGGCGCTGGCGCCGGCGTAGGCGTGACCGGGATGTTGGCGAGCCGCCTCTGCTCGACCTCGAGCAGCCGGCTCACCGCCTCGAACTCGGCCTTGAGGTCCTCAATTCTGCTCTCATGTTCGGTGCGGAGTTGCTCGACGAGGCTCTCGAATTGAGCGTCGGCGGCGTTGATCTGCTCCTCTAGCAGATTGGCACGGTCTTGCAGGTCATTTCGGATATCACGCATTGCTTGCCCCTCGTTCTCATGGCTTTGACCAACAACCGAGCGGGCTGGCAGGTTTCACGCAAGACCAATTTGAGGCCTGCCGGCCGCCGCGCTCGGCAAGTGTCCGGATTCCTGGGCCCGGCAAAGCCCCGGCCGGACGTCAGTAAGGCCATATTAGCCAACGGGAAAGGCCCTGTCTCGCCTTTGCCGATTCGGGCAGAAATCGCGAACATTGAGGCTCACTGCACGCGGCCAATTCAGGGGGCCGGCGCTAGTCTTGAAGACACATTCAAGACCTCGCCTGAACAAAAAAAATGAAATCGGCAAGACGCGAGCGGTCATCTTTGCGAATGGGGCCGGGCGGCGACCTGCCGGCCGCGCTTTCCTCGCTTTCCGGGAACTTTTGGCTTTGCCGTCTCGGGGAGAAAGGCCGCGAGCAGGCCGATGGCCGGAAGGAAGGCGCAGATGTGATAGACGAAATCGATCGAGGTCACGTCGGCGAGCCAGCCGAGGAAGGCGGCGCCGATACCGGCAATGCCGAAGGCGAGCCCGAAAAACAGGCCTGCGACCATTCCAACCCGGCCGGGAATAAGGCCCTGCGCGTAAACGAGGATCGCGGGGAAGGCCGAGGCGAGGATGAGCCCGATGATCACGCTGAGGATCGCCGTGCCGGTGAGCCCGACATAGGGAAGCGCGAGCGTGAAGGGCAGCACGCCCAGGATCGACCACCAGATGACGCGCCGCGCCCCGATGCGGTCGCCGATCGGTCCGCCGATCACCGTTCCGGCCGCCACCGCGCCCAGAAAGATGAACAGGTGAAGCTGCGCCTGCTGCACCGTGAGTCCGTAGGTGTGGATCAAATAGAAGATGAAGAAGCTCGTGATGCTGACGAGATAGAAGTGCTTGGAGAAGGTGAGCGCCATCAGAATGGCGATCGTGCGCCCGACCTTGCCGTGCGTCGCTTCCGCGATCGCCTCGCGCTCGCTCGGATGCGTCTCGGGCTTCAGCTTGAGCGTCCTGCCGTACCAGGCGCCGATTCCTGCGAGCATCATGATGCCGACGAGCGCCGCGACGCTGAACCAAGCGATGCTCTGCTGGCCATAGGGAAGCACGATGAAAGCCGCGAGCAGGGGCCCGAGCGCAGTGCCGAAATTGCCGCCGACCTGAAACACCGATTGCGCCATGCCGTGACGGCCTCCCGATGCAAGCCGGGCAACGCGCGAGGATTCGGGATGGAACACCGAGGAGCCCATGCCGATCAGCGCGGCTGCGGCGAGCACCGCCGCATAACTCGTGGCAAAGGCGATGAGGAGAAGCCCCATCAGCGAAGAGCTCATGCCGAGCACGAGCGCGTACGGCGTGGGGTAGCGGTCGGTGATATAGCCGACCAAAGGCTGCAGCACCGAGGCGGTGAACTGGAAGGTGAAGGTGATGAGCCCAATCTGGCCGAAATCGAGCGCAAGTCCCTCTTTCAGCATCGGGTAGATCGCCATGATCAGCGACTGGATCACGTCGTTCAGCATGTGGCAGACGCTGATCGCGGCGAGCACGGCGACGGCGGTCCCTTGCGCGGCGTTAGCGACCGCGGTCGTGCTGCGTGGCTGAATATTCATGGCGCGTTGGGTGGTGACGGGATCTCGCGGCGAGAATTGGGCAAAACTGCTGGCGAAGAGCAAGAGTACATTTTTCAGCCGGCTTGATCTCTCACCATCGGCGTGCGGGAGAAGCGCGACCAAAGGACGCTTAGCGGGCCCTCCCGGTGATGAAGACGAGGCCCGTATATCCACTGCGAATCTCGCGCGGAACGATGCCGACAAGTTCAGCGTCAAGGCTGTCAGCATGGGGCGCAAACACGTTGAGTATTTTTTCGGCGGAAAGAGACAAAGCCGGATAGCGGGCTTCTTTCACAGCGTAACCGGATGAGCGTGCGAGGAAGGCTGCGGCCAAGACGCCGCCTCGCTTTACACACCGCGCATAAACGCGACATGCGGCTTCAAATTCATCCTGTCGCTCGGTAATGGACTCGGCGCAGAAAAACATGGTTGCGGCCTGCCATTGCCGCTCGGGAAGATCGAAGACGGAGCCGCGGGCGATCGTGCATTTCTCTCGCAGCAAGGGGATCGGGTCTTCAGGCAGGCTGAAGTCCGGCGCATAGCCTTCGCGCGCGACTTGCCAGAAATGGCGCCACTGCGGCCGCGTGTCCTGGCGCCTGAGTTCAGCCTCGAGCCAAGCGACGTTGCTCTCGGCATATTCCCAGGCGGTGAGCCGGCGCGCGCGAGGGAGCGCGCAGAAGAGGGGAAAGAGATTTGGACCAGTGCCAACATCGACCACATCGAGCGCGGCGCCGAGAGGCGGCGCCGCTTTCATGGCGGCAACCGCGAGGCGAATGACGCGGTCATCGTCGGGATGCGGCTCGCCGTAGTAATGCTGAAAATAGGCTTCGGAGTCGAACTCAGCCCGCGATAGTCTGCGTTGCGCGACGCAGAGCGCGCGGGCTGATCCGGCGATGGCGTCTTGGTCGGCAAGAGCGGCCCCCGCGAAGCGGTCCTACATGGCTTCGTGACCTTCCCTGGCAAATCCGGAGGCCGCGTGTCTAGCTGTTTATCGCGGCGCGGTACTGAGAAGGATCGAACGGCTTGCGACGGGGCTGGAAGTTCTTGAGGAAGTCTACCATTGCTTCGGCACTCAGCGGGCGAGCGAAATAGTAGCCCTGGAGCTCCGTGCAGCCGAACTGCTGCATCATCTCGGCTTCGAACTCGGTCTCGACGCCTTCGGCGACGATGCTCATGCCCAAAGCACGGCCGAGACTGACCACCGACTTGATGATCGTCCGCGTCGAGTTCGATCTCGGCGATCTTGGCGACAAACGAGCGGTCGATCTTGATCTTGTCGAAGCGGAACCTGCACAGATACGAGAGGCTCGAATAGCCGGTGCCGAAATCGTCGAGCGCCGTCTTAAAGCCCATGGCGCGGATGGCATCGAGAATGGCGTTGACGCGGTCGGTCGCCTCCATCATCACGTCCTCGGTGATCTCCAGGGTGAAGCGGCGCGGGTCGACACCATGCTCGGCGACCAGCCTGCGCAATGTCCCCTCCAGATCGACATGGCGCATCTGCACCGGCGAGAGGTTGACCGATACCTCCAACTTCGGCCACTTCGCGGCATCCGTCATCGCGCAGTTGAGCACCCATTCCCCGAGACTGGGCAGAAGGCCAGCGTTTTCCGCGATGGGAATGAAGTCGGCGGGCGACATCTCGCCATAGATCGGATGCTGCCAGCGCAGCAGCGCCTCGACGCCGATCACCGCGCCCGTTTGGCACGAAATGATCGGCTGGTAATGGAGCTCGAGCTCATCGTCCTCGAGAGCGTGGCGGAGCGCCAATTCGATCGAGCGCCGGTGCTCGACCTGCTTCGCCATCTCTGTGCAAAACAAGACGGCGCGATCGCGACCCTGGTTCTTCGCCTCGTATAGGGCGATGTCGGCATGGCGCATCAGCTCATCCGCGCTCGTGCCGTTCTCTGGAGCAATGGCGAGGCCGACCGAGGCGGTCACGCGAATATTCTGCCCCTTGACGCTGAACGGCGATTTAAAGGCCTGGGCGATGCGTCTAGCCAACGTGGCAGCGGCCTCGTGCCCGGCCGGGGCGCACATGATGGCAAATTCGTCGCCGCCGAAGCGCGAGAGAAAATCCTGCGCGCGCAGCCGGCCGACTAGGCGCTGGGCGACGGCAGCGATCAATTGATCGCCGGCCTCGTGGCCAAGCGTGTCGTTGATATCCTTGAAGCGATCGATGTCGATATAGGCGGCGACCGCGCGTTGGCCGGTCCGTTTCGCCACGGGGCTGTGGAGGAAACCCTCGATCCTCTCGACCATATGCACGCGGTTGGGCAGACCCGATAGCGAATCATGCTTGGCTTCATGACGCGCCTGTGCCTCGCTGCGCGCCAGCGCCGCCGACGTACGTGTAAGGCGCCCGAGTACTGTCCTGGACATCAATCCCACGCCGATGACGCCGGCTGCGACGAGCGGAAGGATGATGGTGAGCAGCACCTGTCCAGGCCGCCGCGTGGTCCACGTTAGATGGCCGATCGGTATCCCGTCATCTCCGACGAATGGCTCGGAAAAAATCCCGTCCCTCGTATTGGGCTGCGCTTCTAGCTTTAGATCATTCAGCAGCAGCGAGCGGCCGATCTCTGAAATGAAAGCCTTGTCATCAGCTGTGTCTCGTCGATGAAGACACGGGCTATCCCGTCGCCGTCGCTAACAGCGTTCCGATCGTCTGCTCAGGACCAGAGGACCTTCCCGCCGAAGTGTGGGACTGGGTCGTCGAGACCGCCGCGCGCACGAAGAATGTGCCCGCCAACATGCTCGGCGCGCTGGCTGTTTCCGTGCTGGCTGTCCATCGGTCGAAAGGCTATGCGCGAATGATGATCCGCGCGCTGCTCGAACTTGCCGAGACCAAAAAACTCAAGGGTGTCGTGGTTCCGGTGCGTCCGTCGGCCAAAGTGAACCACCCATGGGTCCCGCTGCGCGACTACATCTCGTGGACCGATCCCAACGGGCGCATGTACGACCCATGGCTTCGCAGTCACCTCGCGAGCGGAGGAAAGATCGTCGGCCTCGCCGAGCGCTCGATGGTAGTGCATGAGCCGCTGCCCTTCTGGGAGAATTGGTCCAAGCAGCGCTTCGAGACGTCGGGCAACTATGCGCTAGAAGGCACCATCGCGCCCGTCAAGATCGACGTCGACCGGCAGATCGGCACCTACGAAGAGCCCAATGTGTGGGTGGCTTACGCCGCCTGATCCGCTCTGCCGCCGTGCCGGTGGCTAATGACCCCGCTAGCGAGACCCCGTAGCATCAAGTGATTCTTGGGACTGGGGTGCGCGCATGCATTTCGCATTGGTCGCAAGGCTCCTAATCTTGCTCACCGTCGCCAACGGTGCCCCTTTGCTCGCGAAGGCAATATTGGGCACGCGTTTCGACCGCGCGCTCGACGGCGGCGCGATGTTTCCTGATGGGCGCCCCTGGCTCGGGCCGGCCAAGACTATCCGCGGGGCCGCGGTCGCGCTTCTCGCTACGGCGCTTGCGGCACCATTGATGGGACTTCAATGGGAGGTGGGCGCCTTGGTCGGCGCGGGCGCCATTGCCGGCGATCTCTTCTCGAGCTTTACGAAACGGCGGCTCGGACTTGCCTCGAGCAGCATGGCGATCGGGCTCGATCAGATTCCGGAGTCGCTCTTTCCACTGCTCGCGAGCCGCATCCTGCTTCCCATTGGATGGCTCGACATCCTGGCCGGGGTCGCGGTCTTCTTTGTCGGCGAGCTTGTTCTTTCGCGCATCCTGTTCCGCTTGAAGCTCCGCGACACGCCCTATTGACCCCGCGCCACACCTCAGCGCTGCGCCTGAAGCCGATGCAGGGTGATCTCAGGTGGGCAATTGAAGCGCACGGGGACGACGGACGAACCGGCGCCGACCGAGGTGTAGCCGATCATGTCGTGGTATCTCCACGGGCCGGAGGCCATGTATCGCGGCAAGACCGAATCGAGCGTGATCGGAATTCCGCCGGGAAGGCAGATCTGGCCGCCATGCGTATGGCCGCCCAACAGGAGATCGAAGCCAGCGTGGGCAGCCTGTTTGTAAATCTCCGGCGTGTGCGAGATGAGAATGGAGAACGCGTCATGGGGGATGTCGGCGGCCGCCTTCTCCAAATTGTCCATCCGATAGAAATGCGCGTCGTCGATGCCGGCAAAATGAACGCGCTCGCCGCCGCGCTCTATGGTCTCGCTCTCGTTGACCAGCATTCTTATTCCCATCGCCTCCAATGCCGGAAGCATCCAGATCGTGTCGTGATTGCCGAGCACGCCATAGACCTCGCCGCGAAGAGCCGCACGCACGCGCGCAACGCCTGACAGCGCCGCCTCATACGGACCCCAGGTCTTGGCGCGATAGTCGCCCGTGAGCACGCACAAATCGTAGCGGACCTCCGTGAGGAGAGAGAGAACCCGGTCCATCGCGGCTTCGCTCATCTCGATATGGAGATCGCTGAGCTGAAGGATGGTGAAGCCGTCAAACGCCTTCGGCAGGCGTGGCGATGCAATCCGATTCTCGCGCAGCTCGACCTTTGCAGCGTTGCCGAGGCCCCGCCAATAGAGGCCGGACGCCATCAGGATTGCGCGAATGACGGCGTGCGAGGGGGTGAGGTTCTCGATGTGGAAGAAGTTGATGCCTTGGCCGAAGACCTGCGCCTCGTGGTCCTTCTCGATGCCGAGCCGCGCGCGTGCATGGCGCCGCCCGAGGCGCTTTTCCAGTACGGCCAAACTCGCGTCGTCGGTCATGTCACTGAAGGTACCAGCAGCACGTAAGAGGCGAAGCGCCTCATGCGTTCGCGGCGCGCGCGGGAGGCGAAGACGCTGGCCGCTTTCACCCAAAGCCTCAACCATAGCGGCAGAGGAATGGGCCGGCCGAGCCGCTCGGCCTCCTCCGAGATGTAGCGGAGCTCGCTCGCCTTCCAGCCATGTGCGGCGAAGAAGGCGAACCAATCCTTCGGCGCGAACTGGAACGGCGCATTACGCATGAATTTTCGGCGGAGCTTGGCGCCGAACTTGATCGCCTCAGGCGAAAAGTAATCGACGATCCAGTAGCGAACCCTCTCGGTCCGGCGGAGATCGTCGGCGAGGTCGCCGACATCTTCGTCGGTCAAATAGGGCGTGACGCCCTCGGTCAGCACGAGGATCTTGCCCGCTTGCGCGTTCACTCCGGCAAGAAATGCTTTTCGCGCGGCGCGATCGGTGAGGTTGAGCGCGACTCGCTCGAGCCGGCAGCGCGGCTCCTCATCGGCGAGGCGTGCTTCCTTGAGCGCTATCACATCGGGAAAATCGACCTCGACGAAGCGAAGCGATCGCGGCAGATCCATGCGATAGGGCCGGGTATCGAGGCCTGCGCCGAGATTGAGGATCGTGTCGACGCCCTGTCTGATCGCCTGCTCAATGAAGCCGTCGATGATGACGGTCCTGATCACGACCGACCAGCCGCCGACGAAACTCTTGGGCACCGTGGCAAGGATGTTCCGGCCGTGCTCGCCGGCGAGCTTGGCGGCGAGAGGATCGCGGAACAGCGGTTCCTCGCGCTCGGTCTCGGCTGCGCGGAACCCCGCCACCATGAAGGCGGTGTCTGAGACGTTTTGAATCACTTGGCTCATGAGTTCTTCCTTCTCGGGGGCCGGGCGAGCCAAACCCTCACGCTTCAGCCGCCGTCACCGATTGCCCGCTGCCGCGCGTGCCGCCGCCATGTCGAACGCTGTATTGAGAAGCTCGTCATGCTCGGCGGACAGACGTCTAAACGAAGCAGGTGTCAGCCGGCCTTTCTCCATCAGCTTCAGCCGCCGCACTTCATACGCTATGAACACGGCGATGGGAGGCATTGTTGTCCCTGGACCAGCGTGCTCAGCGCGGTAACGATAGTCCGCTTGCGCGAGCTCGACGGCCTGCCGCAGCAATGCGCGCCGATCCTGAATCCGGAGTTGGTAATAGATGGTCAGGACCGACGCGCCGGCGCCGATCAGAGCGCCTATCAATCCAAAGGCACCCGTTATCCAAGGGAGATAGCTTTCGGTCATGAGGCAGCCCCTTCCAATGCCGCAGGAGGCTTCACCAAAGTCGGGCCTTTATCATCCCGAAACTGTCTTGGGCCGCCACCGACTTTCTGTGCCTCGTCGGGGTCGATACTTGGCAGCTACTTGGCGAGCAAGGTGCCGTCCCTTCGCCCTCCGGGCTTCGGGAGATCACCCTACGCCTTCGCCTTCAGGGTGACGAGCCACCCGAAGCGAAGGCGGGTGGCGGAGGGGAAGGAATCCCACTGTGATCATAAGTTATTGCTTAGCAAGGATATTCTCAAAGGGCCAGCACCCAGCCTACACTCAGGCCTACGCGGCACCGTAAAGGGGCGCGCACGGTGCGCGGCTCCGCGCGCTCCGGTAGCGCCTCGAGATCATCCTCAGGCAACTCCATGAAAAGGTCATTGCCCCCAGGCCAACCCCAGCGATTGCATTCTAGGCAGCCGATGAGCCGCTCGCCGTAGTGGTCGATTTCTATTAGCGGTCGCTCGCAGCGGGAGCAGGTCTCGACATCACCACCCATCAGCAACTTAACCACTGGGCAAGGATTTGAGCGATAGCCTTCTCGAGAGGGACACCTTCACTAGCACGGTGACTTAGGAACTAAACGTGCGTGTCTTCGCGCCCATTGCCCTTGCGATCAGTATTGCGTTGGCGGGCTGCCACCAACAAGCACCTTCGCCCCAACTGTTGTCGTCACCACCATCAACGAAAATGCAGTCTAAACCCTCGAGCGCACCTCCCGACGGCTTTCCTTTCAGGCCGCTATGGGTCTGAGAGCGACAGGTCGGGACTCTGCTTGAAGCGCCCTCACACAATCCCGAGTGGCTGATGCGCGTCGCGCGTTAGACGAAACTGGCAGGATCGGCATATTCGAGCTTGCGGTTGAAGCTCGCCGATCGTCTCAGCGACGGAGCGGCTAATGGTGGACTTCGACTTGTTCAGAACACAGCTAACCGAAGCCGGCTTTGACCTTCACAAAGTCGAAGAAATCTACGAGCGCATTCGCGAGGCCATCGAGATAGCCCCGACGTCTGCCAGCGATATTCCTTGGCCGGGAGGCCGCCGCGCATGACGGTAAGCTGCTCGTCGGTGTAGTGCGCTTTGCTGTCGCCTCGCTGAGGCGGGATGGTCATGAACCGCGGCTCGCTTCGGCGACGATGATTGCGGCAATCACACTAGGGTCGTTACATCGCTCATACGCGCGGTGAGAAACTATGTCGCCTCCACAGCGATCTAGAGTGCGCAGCTTACGATCTACAGGGCGTCGGCTTCGGTCGGCGCCCTTTTTGTTGTAACATCACGCGTTGGCCTAGACAGTCTATCGGAAGCCCCGCTCGCACCAGGAGGTAGACGCAATGAAGGCCCTACCCGTGTTAATTGTTGCAGCTATTTCGTTGACCCCAACTCTTGCCGATGCCCTTCAAAAGAACCCGTGCGCTGGCAAAGGAGGGAAGCATTGTACAGTAACCACGACAAGCACCTCGACGCAGACGTGTACTAAAGAGGTATGCTCTCAGACTTGTGCAGGTGGAGCGGGAGCGACAGAAACGAGAACCACTTGTCGACCGACATCACACTACTGATCCTCGCCTCTACGGTCGCCCCATGGACCCGCTGCACGCCACTATCGAGGAGTTCGCAGCCGAGGGCTACACGCACATCGAGCGCTTCTGCCCGCGATGCCGCGTGATCCGGCTGCGGCCGATGAGTTGGCTTCCAAAAATCTCGATGGGGCTCACGCTTGAGCAGCTCGCCCAACGGCTTCGCTGCGCCGAGTGCTCCGGCCCACTGCTATCGGTAAAACCGTGGCGGCAGGCCGCCGTACTAGGCCGTGAACTCATAAATCGGTAAGCAGCGGTTAGTGGAGGCCAGGATGGTGTGTCTCTCCCAATCTTCGCCCGAGCCGACAGGCCCGTTTGTTTGGGAACATACTTTTTGGTGGGGTCTTCTAGTCAGGGGACAGAGTCGTTGGCACGCTATTGGCACTCTCGGAAAAAGGAGCGTTGAAATGCCAACCCTGCTACCACGAATGTTTTCGGCCTACTTAGCGACAGGAATTGGCGTCGCAGGCTTATGCGCACCAGCAATGGCGTTACAGAAGCAACCGCTTTCCCAAGTTAAGTGCGAGTGCAGATGTGTGAAGCCTCACGAGGATAATAGCGGGAATGTCATACTTGAGATTTTGGGTTCGAAGAGTTTTGCCGCACCTGGCGGGGATCCAAAAGCCTGCACCGGACTTGATGGCACCACGTGTAGAAGCGGTACTCTAGAGGGCAAACTCGACAAATGCTCCGGTGTCGTCGAGCGCAAGCGGCCAGCCAAGGAGAACGACATAAAGCCTCCTTCTCGATGAGACGCACTAGCAACAATGACCACATAACGCGGGGTGCGCCAGCATCGCCGTCCGTCGAGACCGCCGCTTAGCTGCTTCACGCTTCTTCACGCCTAGGCCCCTCGGACTCCCCGACGCCATCAGGGCGTGTTTATGGGTTCACGCCCTAGGTAAGCCACAGGGGCGTCGAGGGTGAAGCCGGAGAGTTCGCGGGGCTAGGGGCCGCATTCCGGCCTTGACGCTCTTTTCAACTTTCCAGCGCTAAACGTATTGCATGAAATGGCTATGGCTTAACGGGGCTGGGTTTGCCCTTGCGACTGCTTACTACGGCCAGGGGGTGTCAGGTTTGGAGCGGCTCACTCTGTTTACTTTGGCGCTCATTGCACTCTGGATTTTCGACTGGCGGAGCTAGAACCGACTGAAGGCGCGGAGGGCGACTGTGATCGAGGCGCATCGCACGAAATCACGCCCGTTCCCACAATCAGAATTGACACAATGCTTAAGAGGGATCCGCCTCATCTTTTCGTGGCGAAATTTTTCCGGTCGCACAACGTGAGTCCCCGCAAAATGAGATTGTCGATATTCGTTTCGGGAAAGCTGTCTTTGTTCCAGATGAGCTGGATCGGAGGGAAGCGCCATCCTGCCAAGCTATTTACGGCATAGTCTTCGCCGGCGACGTTTACGATCACCGCGCCAGCGTCTTCACAGCGCAACTCGCCTTCCGTCAGGTTTCGGTCAGGACGCGCAAACATCAGCGTCACAACGATGGCCGCAATAGTGCCGAAAATAATCAGCGCAAACGCTTCGACTGCGTGTTGCATGGATACGCCCCGCACGCTGGACGCAAGGCTCGCGCTGAAGTCCTTACGATTTATTGAATTGGAGAGAGGTTTCGTTTTCAACTCAGTGACCGAGTTATCTATCCGGCAATGAGATACAGCCGCTAGTCGTCGCCCGAGTGCGCCATCTTGCATCTCTGCCACGAAACAGTCAGAGGGTTACGTGCGACTGATAGCTAGTTGGGCTGCGCTATTGGCAGAAGTAGAAGCCGCCATCCGCAGCTTCAAAATAGCCGGATCGAGGGTCGAAGTAAGGACCGTGCACTGCCCGACAATAACGATACCAAGCCGGCGTCCACGCGGGTGGCCCGTAGGCAGGAGGAGGAGCCACATAGACTTCGGTGGGTGTTAGCGCGCTGCCTATGATTGCCCCAATGCCAAGACCCAGGAGACCCGCACCGACGAGGTTACCAGTGCCGGCCTGCGCGGGTCCTGCCGTGATCAAGCCTGCCAGCCCTGCGCTTGCTGCGATTATGATCGTTACTCGGCTTTTCATGTGCTGCCCTCTCTCCAGCACGATATTACACGCCCCTAAATCGTCGGTTAATCACGCCTGCGGGACATTGTCGTCAGCTGGGTACGCGGGCACGGGCGGCGGGCAATGCTCGCCGCCTTCCTTTTTGGAAAGTCGCCCCGCTTGCAGGAGGTAGAGGGAAATGAATGTCAGATGAACAGGCCGTTCAGAGCGGGTTCAAAGGTTGCCTAACTAGAATCTCCTTTGAGGGTTGGACGGGGGTTAAAGGAGGTTCCTCATGAGGACCAAGCTAACCGTGGCGACTGCCCTTGCGGGCACCCTACTCGCCACAGGTTTGATATCGGCGTCGGCACAGGCAACTTCTTTGCCCGTCCTGAAAGGCGATGCCACTCCCGGAATGGTGACGCTTGTGGGTCACGGTGGTCACGGCGGCGGTCACGGTGGTCACGGCGGCGGTCACGGCGGCGGTCACGGTGGTCACGGCGGCGGTCATGGTGGCGGTCATGGTGGCCATTTTGCTCGTGGCGGTCACGGCGGACATGGTGGCCACGGCGGAATCAATGTCTATGGGCGCAGCTTCAGCCACGGCGGACATGGTGGCCGACATTACGCCTATAGCGGCGGTAAGCACGGTGGTCATGGTCACGGCCACTATGAAGGTAGGCATTACAACTATGGCCACTATGCCGGTCACTATCGCCATTACCGCTATTACGGCTACTACCCCTCCTACTCTTACGGGTATTACGGTGGCGGATGCGGCTGGCTGTATCGCAACGCTTTAGCCACAGGTGACCCCTACTGGTGGAACCGCTACTACCAGTGCACTGGCTATTACTAAGCTCGAACGGCTCGTTAGTCTGAAGCAGAAGCCCTCGTCCTTGACGGGGGCTTTTTGCTGTCTCGTAGGAAGATGCGTGGGTGGCGGTGATTCTCGGAGCCGCCGCCGCCCCTTCTATCAACGCGATGTGAAGCGGCCGACAGCCCGGACTGCGGCGTAGGCGATAAGGCACAGGACGACAAGAACGGCCAATGCGATGAGCACCCCGATTATAATCGGCGCACGATCCGCCTCCGCCGCCCCGAGCATGTTGAATGCCCGCACCGCCCAGACCGCGATCAAGGCGATGCCGACCGCGAGCAGGGTCGCGGCGACCAGCACAGCTAGGCGGTTAAACTGACGGCGTCGCTCTAGCCGGGTGCTAAACATGGCCGACGTAGCACGCTGCCTGTGCCCGCAGCGTGAACGACCTCATCTCACTGCAGTCGTCTGTCCCAGAACTCCCACGCGATTCCATAGAGTGCGCCGAGCACAAAACCAGCGATGGTGAACGTGACAAATCCGATCAGGAAACCGATGGGACTGCCAGTGATCGGCCAAGGACTGGAGGGCGCAAGTGCAGCAAGCATGCCGAAGGGCGGGAACAGAAGATCGAAAAGGGCGCATAAGACATATGCCACACCCGTAGTCGTCGCCAGCGCGAACGCATTGACTTTCCAAGTGTCAGTCATGACAGGACCTCCCTAAACCGGGATTCTCCAATGAACCCTCTTTACACCCCTCCAGATGCCATCAGCGGAGCATTCGATGATCGCGGCGCTCCGGCGCTTCATCGAGAAGGCTTGATCGGGCTTCAGGCGACATCATCACCCATGAGCAACTTAACCACTGGGCAAGGATTTGAGCCATAGCCTTTTCGAGAGGGACACCTTCACTAGCACGATGACTCAGGAAATAAACGTGCGTGTCTTCGCGGCCATTGCTCTTGCGGTCAGTATTGTGTTGGCAGGCTGCCACAAACAAGCACCTTCGCCCCAACTGTTGTCGTCACCACCATCAACGAAAATGCAGTCTAGACCCTCGAGCGCACCTCCCGACGGCTTTCCTTTC
>CAVVDW010000021.1:0-65522 GCA_963747175.1 uncultured Alphaproteobacteria bacterium
TCACAATTTGCTGTGGTTCGGTTCCTGCTGGCGCATTCACGACAGCGAAATTGTCCACAAGGAAGACAACAAGGACTGTGAGGACTACCCCAGTTAGGAGACCCGCTAGGTAGGGCATCTCGATTTTCCCTTTGGTGGAAAGAGCAGCGGGAGCGTGACGCAACACAGACTACTCGGGAACCAATAGCACTGCCGCCAAGCCGTTCGGGCTATCAAGTGAACACTAGGTAAGCCACGCCGTTCCTATACATCACCGTGGCGGTGTGCTTCCCCCATTGGAGCCTCTAGACAGGAGTCACGGGCAAAAAGTCCCATCCATCTTCTGGGGGTCTCAGCACAATGGTCGGCTAACAGACGGAAGGCCCGTGCCTAGACCCCCGGGGAGCGTCAACCAAAGTCCGCGCCTAGACCATTGAACTTGAGGCTTAGCCACTGGCCCATTATCTCCAAGAAAATGGAGGATGGATCGCATGAACCTACTTCGATCAATCTGCTGTCTCTTTGCTGGCCGTACGCGGGGAAGAACCTAAGCCGACGAGAGAGACTATGCGAGGTGAAGCACCTGTTTCACAAGGCGACCTTGGTCAAAAGGAAGCCGCATTAGAGAAGACTGGCAAAGAGCGGATGGGGCATATGGAGGGCGGCTAACCAGCAGAAGACGACATGCGCCGAAACCAAAACTCAACCTTGCCAGTCCGGTTGTCGTCGTGCTGTTAGCGGTGGCGTCACTCAAACCAGCCGACGCCAGCGTCCCGTGCCAGGGCAATTTCCAGATCACCAAATACGGCCCGATTGCCACGCCATATTGCGAGGAGGAGCAGATCGCACTCGTGGCCCAGAGCCGCGGCTGGCATGTGTCCGCTTCTGAGGTTCACAACAATCCGCTGAAGAAGATCGAAATCTGCACAGATTTTGCGGGTGATGCACGGTTGAAGGGCTCTTGTCCGGTCCGAGCCAGGCGGGGCGGGTGACCATGCTGCACCTTGCAGGGTCCCCATTCGCGGCGTTTGTCCGTGCTGTGCTGTTGAAGTGTTGCGGTGTTGCGGTCGGAGAGGCTCCCCCTCGCATTGTGCTTCCCCCATCGGGTCCCTCGGTCTGAAGTAGCAAAGCTCGGCGTCGCGCGCGGGATTGCTGGCGTTCCCGGAGTGGGACTATCATTCCGCCATCAAATGTGGGCCTCGTCATGAGGTGACAAATGCACAGGCAAGCGATCTTCGTACTGGCCGGGGCAGTGACTCTCGCCGCATCCATTCCTGCGCAGGCTTGGTGGTGGCAAGAACTTGTGAACGCCGCCACGAAAGGGGCCGCCGTGCTCGAAAAGGCTGCACCAAAGGTTGCAGGTGAGCTTGAAAAGACCGCACCGAAAGCAACACATGCTTTCACTGAGAGCGAGGCTGTCAAGGCTTGGACGAAAGTCGAGGGTGGCAAAAGCGCCAGTGAAGCGACTGGAGGCAAGGGCGCAGAGGTGTTTGAGGCAATCCACCACGGAACGCATATCGTAGACGCCGCGCACAAGGCTTTTTCAAATGACGAGCAGCAAGAAGAAAAAGGAATTGCAGTAGGGTCTTGCAATTGGCCCCCGAGCGACGCCCGGTAGTGCTTCGTGTTGACGCCTTCGCGGACCGAGGTCCTGCTCTGTTGTTCTCGCGGCTGGGCAATGATGGCAGCGAGGCAGTAGCCTTCATCGCGTTCCTCGCTTTGCGGAGATACGGCTTCCAGCCGCCTTGGTGATGGGTAGCGGCTACTCTACTGCGTGGCGGTTCGTTCCAGCCCCTTTGAAGATGCTTGATGCGGGCTCTGGCAAGTAGCTCCCAAGCATGCGCCATTTCTTCGAACTGCTGTTTCTGCTTCTGGGTCCTTCATTTGAGACGCGAGCCTTCGACACTCTACGGCGCGAAGCTCATATTCCGACACCTTACGCATGACGAGCCCCCCTGGTGCCTTAGGCTGCCGGGTAAACTCGCAACTGGGAAAACTGTTCGAGGCCCCCTCGGTGGGGTTCCTCTCTTCTCCTTACTAGATGCAACCCGAACCCTCAGCGTGAGCGGCCCTTAGTGGACCGACCACGAGCTTTGGAGGTGCGAGATTTCGAGGGTCGATAGGAGGACTGGAGGACTGACCCCCTCCGTGCCTAGACCCTCACAGTCGTAGCTCGACGCTGACTTTCCCCGCGGGTTCATAGGAGCCCTTGGTCCGTTTCCTAGTTGTGGCACACACTCTGTAACCCTAACCCATTGGCGCGGCGGTCAGAACATGGGCCTTCTGAGACCACAGGGGGTCGGGCTTTGTAACGCCTGTAACGGGTGTCACGGCCTGCGCCAGCCTGGCGACGCGACGCGCGTCATGCACCCCACGCGCTCCGCTGTAACGATCCAATAGGCGGTGGCCGGGCTTAAGTCCGGCCCGCCTCGTTAGGTGGCACTAATGCATCAAGTGACACCCAGAGCCTCCCCCACCTGCGACGATGCAACGCTGCAACGCTTCTATTGGGGGTAGGACGTCACTTTCTTCGGGCAGAGCTTCATTGGGCAGAATGAGCGCCAGGGCAGCCCTTCTGCAGCTACTCCTGCGCGAAATAACCTAGCTCGATAGCCCTGCTAACGCGACGTGACACAGTGGATTTGTCGAGTTTCATCCACTTTGCAAGCGCTGTGCATGACACCCCGCTCGGGTACCTGTCGATACTATTACCATGACATTCTCAGAGTCAGGTAACGGACCGCTTCCACAGTTTCACGCACACTGTCGTCCACGCTGGCACCCGCACTTTCGGCCACCAAATCGGCTACGAGTTCTCTGACCACAGCGTAGTCGTCTAAGCTCGCTACAATTCTGCCTTGAGCGTCTCGTTGGCGTGCCGCCTGATGCAACAGGGCATGGGTGGTGATGAGCCCTAGAACGGCTGGAATGTCGCGGCGCAGCCGGAGGGTGACGGGTGGCACTAAACTCGCTAACACATCGGCGAACGGAATTACGACATTGCGATCGCCGTCTTCGAGCCACTCTTGAAGGCGATGCCACTCAGACAAATCAGGTTCCAAGCGTGACATATTTCCGGTGTAGAGCTAGAGGCCTGAGCGCGTATGACCGCAGAGGTTTGTTCTCGGCTATCGTCAATGGGGATGCTCAGCATTTTGGTCTCAAGCTCACTATCGAGGTGGATGGCCGTCGTAGTAACGAGCAAGTTGGTCGGCCCTTCACGTTCGATGGTCTTCGGCTCAGGACCCTCCGAGCCGCAAACTACCGTCTTGTACTTGATGCGGCCCTCAGTCAGCAGGCTTCTCATGATGTAAGCTTTCCGAAGCCGGCATCATTCCGGCCGCTTCAGCCATAACATTGTGCGATGTTCCAAGGGCTCGTCATCGTAGATCAGCGCTTTCTCGCTGGTGCTGGTAACGTCAGAGAACGCGGAGGAGGGGAAGAAGGCCAGTACTTTGTTGGCTGTGTGGGATTTGCCTGCGCTAGAAGGGCCTTTCACGGCACCAGATATTGGCCTGGTCAGCAGTCAAGCTCGTCATTATTAGGAAGATCAGCTTCGCGGCCCTCTGTTCACCAACGAAGCCTTGTCTCCCTAGCTCACCCACTAGACGAATCCAGGATGCGAGGTTTGGAGGCGAGATTGCCACACGCTAGCCAAGCGTCGTCGCCCGTGCTCGGTGCATTCCGGAACATGGCGTTGCGGTGTTGCGTCCTCAGGGGAGGAGAGGCCCACCTCCTGTTCCACAGCGTCGACTTCATTGCTGGAGCACTCGGCCACGACTAACTGCGTGCCAAGATCGAGCGCCTGGTTGCAAATTGACCCCGACATGGTATATTTGTAGCAGTCGTTACATCTTTGTTGTTCATTGTTCATCCCTTCTTGTGGCCCCTCTCAGGAGGGGCTGCTTGTTTCTAGGAGTTCCGTCTTTAGCGATAATCCGCAATCCACTGGTCGCCCTCCGGCTTGGGGATCACCAACCGACCCCGCCTGGTTGAGACTCGGCCTCGCTTGTCAGGGGCAAACACGTTGGTGAGCCTCGGGCCTCGGCCCTGTTTGCAGAGCACATGAAGCCATTGGCGGGAAATACCCGCCCGGCGTGCGAATTCCTGCACGCCATAACCTTCGATCTGTCGGTCCAAGATATTCCCTCTGTTACGTCTGCCCCAATTGACCATTATACTGTTCTAGACCCCAATTGTCAATGGTATTGCAGAATAATATTCGGGAGGTGTCAGTATTGCGTGGCAAGTTGTACAATAAACTGAGTTAGCTAAGCCACCAAGTCTGCCTAACTTCCAATGCAAGCTTTTCTTAGGCTGCTTACCCAGGTGGTTGAATGGGGCGCTGGCTTCTGCCGTTAGGTTCGGCGATCACTCTATTAGGTCGGTGGTCGCTTCACCCGCAGAACGAGGGCGGCCCATGAGGCGCAGTGCAAGAGCTATGGTTTCAAGCCTGGAACGGATGCCTTCGCCAATTGCCTCTTGAAGCTCGATGAACCGTCCCCGACGGTCATCGTGAAGGAGCGACCCAGATATTGCGGCGAGACAGTCCGACCCCTTCGTTTAACGGGGAGACCGTGCTTCCGCAAGTAGTCGGTTATGCGCTGTTGGGAGGGCCGCAACGCGTCAACGTCCTTAGAGACATAGCCAGCGTGTACATCATTCTTCGGCAGGGAGTGATTCGAGAGCAACTTAGAATGATAAGGTGAAACGCCCGCTGCTGAGGCGGCACTTATGTATGTGTTCCTAAGTCCGTGAATAGTGTAGTTCACCTGAACCTTTTGAGTGCGGGGGTCTCGAATGTGGCCGCTTTTGCCGCTGCCCGGGAACAGCCACTCACTATTAGTTGCTGCAAGGCGGCGCTCCACAATCGTCATCGCAGCGTTGCTAAGCGGGATGGTGTAGGCACGATCAGCCCCACCCTTGGGTTTCGGGATGGGTAGAGTAGCCTTCTGTAAACTGACATCCTCCCAACGGATTGCACACACGGTTGCCTTGCGAAGACCAGTGAGGACGGTCAGGAAAAGAAGGTCACGGATTACGTTGTTGCTAAGCTCGTCTACTTCCGCGAACCATTTGGATAGTCGCCGGAGAGGGATGGCAGCATCCCGGCAATTCTCCTTGTACATTTCAACGGCGATGGTAGGTGACACCGTGAGCGACGTATCTTCCTTCTGAGCGGTGTTCCAGATGGCTCGGAAATACCGCATCGTCTTGTTAGCAGCGTAGTGACCGCGGCTCTTTGCCGATTGCCTCATGTCTTTCACGAAGCATCGTGGGCGTGAGCTTCCCCAAGGGCAGGTCGAGCCAATCTCGCAGCCCGTGTTCGATGTGCCAGATGTATTCAGTTATCGAACTTTCTGACTTGCCTTTGTTTCGCATCCGTTGGACGTGCCGAGCCATGGCTTGTCGGAGTGTGAAGCCCTCGACACCCCGCTCTCCCTTCGGGTCCAGCCCCGCACGCAGCTTACGCTGATAAGCTCTCGCGCCTTTCCGAAAGGGTTCGAGTGCGTCATCGAGGTGAAAGCTCGTTCCGGCAGAGCCGCTTTCGTCAGGTCCAATGCTCTCCAACCTTGCATCGGCCAAAGACGTGATTTCATCTTCGGTTGGTAGCCGACCAAGCTCAACTGGTCGACAACCGTTGTGAAGCTGTACCGGAACTGGGCGTACACAGCGAACTTCCCTGACGAGGAAGCCACACAGCGATAGCGCAACCCTCGAACGGCTGGGTCCGCCATGGTCATATTGGGTTTGAGTTTGAACAGGCGCCTGTAAGTGATGCTTGCAGAACTGGTTCTCATGGTGGCGACCTCGTTGACCATGCATTAACCAAGCCTCGCAGAAAGTCAAGCTGAAGGGCAAAAGCCCTAGGAGAAAAGCGTTTTGGGGCAACATACAGCAGCAGGAAAGTGGTGAAACGCAGGACTTAAAATCCTGAGGCCGCAAGGCCGTGAGGGTTCGACTCCCTCCGTCCGCACCACAAGATCAAGCGTTATTTGGCATTATCCTACAATTAAAGTCGGCAGAGCCGATTTTTTTGCTTACCCACGCGCTTACCCAAAGGCAACAGATCGCGTCGCCCGGGCGAGGCTATTCGCGGTGTGCTTCCCCCAGCCGGAGTCCCACAGTGGGTCCAGTTGCAACGGGGCCCCATCCATATGGCGAGGGTCTCGGCCGCGAGAGACCATCGAACTTTAGATGAGGCGTAGATGACTGCGGCGACCCGTCTGTGCTGCTGTTTGGGCAACACCCGCTAACCAACTTCGAGCCAGTCCGCATACGCGGCGGGCAACATATGGTAAATAAGTGGGTGCGCGTCCCTGCGCGCGTCTCGATAGGGGGAAATCATGAAAAGCCACATATTGGATTGGCGGCTTTGACTGCCATCGGCTTATTGGGCGCTGCCTTTGCCGGAGAGGCCACCAAACCAACTCAGATGACGGAGGAGCAGATGGATAATGTGACGGCGGGTGTTCTGCCAGAAGATTCCGACTTCGAGGAAGCGAAGAAGACGGCGCTGCGAAAGATGACCTACGGCATGTGGGTGCTCACCGCGGGCAAGGGCGACGACCTTGAGGGCTCGAGCGTCACCTGGGTGATGCAGACGTCGTTCAACCCGCCGCTGGTGGTGGTCGCGGTGAAGGTCGACAGCCACCTCGCGCAAGTGATCGAGCGGCACCAGGCGTTCGCGATTCACCTATTAACCAAGCAGCAGAAGGCGCTCGCCGAGGCGTTCACCAAGCCGACCACGGTGGGCGGCGGCAAGATCGGCGGCATCGCGTTCAAGCCCGCGCCGGTGACGGGGGCTCCGCTGCTCGAAGGCTTCAGCGCGTGGGCAGGAGCGAAGGTGACCGACGTGGTGCGCCGCGGCGACCACTCGCTCTTCGTCGCGCAAGTGGTCGAAGCGGGCGTGAGCGACGACAAGGCGCAGCCGCTGGTGCTGGCCGAAGTCGGCTGGAACTACGGCGGCTAATTCCTTTCCAGAAGGGAGAGGCCGACCAGGGACGAAGTCCCTCGCGGGTGAGGGAAGCAACCCAAACCGTCGCCTTACGCCCAACTCACCGTCAGCACGCCGCGCTCGCCGCGCACCGACGCATCGACGCGACCTTCCTTCACGCCGAGCGCATCGAGCGCCGCCTCGAGGGCACCCGCGAGACCACGAGTGAGCGCAATTTCGCCGACTTCACCAGCGCCAATTGATCAGCTTTAAATTCCCACTGCACAGCTTTTGCCGAGGTGGACTAGTCCGCGGGTGGCGCGTGATTCAAGGTAACTAAAAACGCACGACTTAAAATCCTGAGGGGGAAACCCCGTCCGGGTTCGACTCCCGGCGTCCGCACCAACGCTTTCCGGGTGATGATGCGCTGGACCTGACTGGCTTCAGACCCCGTACAGACCCGAAGCACACTTCTCTAATATGTGCCCGCTTCTGGCGCCGAGCCGCCGCGCTGGCCGCTACCCCCAGCGTCGGCTTCTCCCCAGGCCCTACCTCCCGGCCGGGCTAGGACTGGGGCCCCGCCATGTTGCCCGAACCGGTGAACTTGGGGGGAACCTTCCGTCAGACGACAAGTTGGCCCCGTATAGCCAACAGGAGGAAATCATGAGGGCCATCGTTGCTGTCCTCTTCGCCCTTGCTCTCGGGACCGCATTTTCAGCGCCCGGCTTTGCAGCCGACCCGACCCAGGCAAAGACCAAGGTCGAGTGCCAGAGGGCTGGTGGAATGTGGGACGTCAAGACGAACTCATGCCTTCGTGGCATGGCCTAGCCCGGCGAGGGTTGATCGCGCCGCTCGGGGCACTACCTAACCGGCAGCGATGATATTACCCCCATCGCGAGGTCGCTTCCTCCCTGTGGCGACCGGAGAGCCCCGCGCCAGTCCACCGCGTTCGGGGCTCTTTCCTAGTGACCTCGTCGGGAACTCAGTGCGGGCGGCCGACGTTGAGCGCTAGCCCTAGCCAATCCAACCCACCGCTAGGGTATCCTGCAACGGCCCGGACCCATGACCCCGGGCCGTTCCCATGTGGGCAATGCCACAGTCAGGCCCTCGCGTGTCGCTACAATATGCACACAGCCCAGCTGCCAGGGTCGTCGAGCAGACCCGAGGCGCGAGTTGTGGGGAAGCCCCGAAGCGACACCTCCGGGGCTTCTTCCCTGTCGGTGTTGGGAACTCACCGCGGGGAAGGCCGTTCCCTGAACATGCGTTCCACGCCGCAACAATGCCGAGAACATGCCGACCACTGTCGCAAGATGGCAGAGGACGCGCCGCCTGCGCTGGCACGTGAGTTTGAGAGCCTAGCCGCGACGTGGTTGCGCTTAGCAGGCGAGCTGGAACGCGCAGAGGCGTTCCGCCCGGACGTTCTTCCCAACGTTATCCCGCTGGAGCGAGCCCGACGCTAGGCGGCTTCAGGCAGGCGCTCGATCTCGCTCCAGTGGTTCCCGCGTTGGCGGCTGGCTTCTTTGGCAATCACGCTCGGGGTGTTGTCCGTGGCGCGGGCCTGGACTGTAGATGGAGTGGGGCTAGTGTGGGGGGCACTGGGCTCGGCATCGGTCGTGGCCAATTGTACGAAAACACCCCTAATGGCTGGCTCTTAGTCGCGGGCGATTCTTACACGAACTCAGAGTAAGGGCGGGTAACTGATCACCCCGCCTAACGCTGGAACTGAACGAATGCACCGCGTGGGTCGAAGGCCGCAAGGCCGCGAGGGTTCGACTCCCTCCGTCCGCACCAATCGCGAAGGCCGCCCTTACCGGTCGTCCTCTCGATGCCCCGTCGTGCACGGCAATGCCGACGCCTCATGACGGGGGATTAATCGCTGCGCGGGCATAAATCGCCGTGCGGCGGTAAACCGCTTTGTCATGGACCCGTCAGGGGGTAGGGCTATGACAATTCGTCTTTGTCATTACCAGGAGACCTCCCATGCTCTCTGGCAAGACTGCGGTCATCACCGGATCGACCAGCGGCATCGGGCTTGGCATCGCTGAGAGCCTTGCCGCCTCGGGCGCCAATATCGTGCTCAACGGTTTTGGCGACCCCAAGGCCATCGAGGAGACGAGAGCCAAGCTCGCCCGCGCCACGAATGTCGGCGTCGTCTACAGCGCCGCAGATATGAGCCGCCCGGCCGAAATCGAGGCCATGATGGCGCTCGCCGCGAAGGAGTTCGGGCGCGTCGACATCCTGGTCAACAATGCCGGCATCCAGCATGTCGATCCGATCGAGGACTTTCCCACCGACAAGTGGGACGCCATCATCGCCATTACGCTCTCGGCCGCGTTCCACGCGACCCGCCTCGTCGTGCCCTCGATGAAGCAGCAGAATTGGGGGCGGATCATCAATATCGCCTCGGCGCACGCGCTCGTCGCCTCTCCGTTCAAATCGGCCTATGTCGCCGCCAAGCATGGCCTCGCCGGCTTAACCAAGACTGTCGCCCTCGAGGTCGCCACGCATGGCATCACCGTCAATGCCGTGTGCCCGGGCTACGTCCTGACGCCGCTCGTCGAGCATCAGATCCCGGAGCAGGCCAAGGCGCGCGGCATCTCCGAGGAGGACGTCGTCCGCAACGTGCTGCTTGCCGCGCAACCCACCAAGCGTTTCGTGACGGTGCCTGAGATCGCGGGCCTCGTCCACTTCCTCTGCGGCGACGACGCCAAATCGATCACCGGCGCCATGCTGCCCATCGATGGCGGCTGGACCGCGGAGTAGGAGGCGGCATGCGCAAGGAAGACGTGCTGAAGCTGCCATCGATGCCGGCGGCAGGTCCGAGCTACCCGGCGGGGCCCTATCGCTTCGTCAATCGGGAATACATGGTCATAACCTACGAGACGGACGCGCAGGCCATCCGCGCGCAACTGCCTGAGCCGCTCGAGCCGCTCGAAGGATCCCTGGTCCACTACGAATGGATCAAGATGCCGGACAGCTCCGGCTTCGGCAGCTACACGGAGTTGGGTTTGGTCATCCCGTGCCGATTTAAGGACGAGGAGGTCAATTTCGTCTCGCAGATGTATCTCGACGACGATCCGCCGATCGCCGCGGGGCGCGAGATCTGGGGCTTTCCCAAGAAATACGCTCACCCCAAGCTCGAAATCGTCAAGGACACGCTGACCGGCACGCTCGAATATGGCGGGCAGCTCGTGGCGATGGGCACGATGGGATATAAGCACGAGGCGATGGCGGGAAACGGCGAGCGGACGCGCGCCGCTCTGTCGAAGACGCAAGTCAATCTGAAGCTCATCCCGGGGGTCGACGGGTCGCCCGAGATCTGCCAGCTCGTCGCCTATAATCTCACCGAGATCAATGTGAAGGGGTCATGGATCGGACCGGGGCGGCTCCATCTCGTGCCCCATGTCAACGCGCCGGTCGCCGATCTTCCCGTGAAGAAGATCATCGTCGCGCATCATTTCTTGGCCGACCTCACGCTGCCTTATGGCCGCGTCATCTACGACTATAACCGCGACGTGTGAGCGAAGCCTCTAGGCTAGCGCGGGACCAGCCCACCTTGGGGCAGCTTGAACGTCGGCGGACCGCCAGTCGATCCTCCTGAGGTCCCGCCCGTCCCTCCCGTCGAGCCTTCTGACGCTCCGCCAGTCGAGGGTTTGACGCAAGCAAACGCGTTGTTCCCGGTCGATGTGAGGTTCGTGCCCTTGGGGCAGACGCACCTGCCGTCCTTCACCTTTCCGCCGGTGCAGGTGATTTCAGGCGGAGTCTTGACGCACGCATAGGCGTTAGTTCCGGTCTGCTTGGTATCGTAACCCTCCGGACAGACACACTCGCCGTTCTTCACCTGGCCGCCGGTATCCTTGGAGGCCTGATCCTCCTGTCGGCGGCAATCCTCCTGTGGCGTCGCTCGAGGGTCAGCCTGCCCGAGATCGCCGTCTATGCGATGGGGGTGGCTTCGGCCTTCGTCGCCGTCCTGCTTCTCGTCTGAGCGATAGCTCCCCTCGTCCTGCACGCGTTTTTCGATCGGGCCATTTGAAAACCCAATCGACAACGCTTCTCCCGCTTCGTAGGCTGATCTGGATCAGTCCCGCAAAGGGCAATGCAAAGGGGAGGGGCTAAGCCCATGAATGACCAGCCGCAACGCCAAACCTTTTTCGGCGCCTGTCCGCATGACTGCCCCGACACCTGCGCCATGATCTACGAGGTTGACGACGGCAAGCTGGTCGAGGTCAGGGGCAATCGCGAGCATCCCATGACCCGCGGCGGGCTCTGCGTGAAGCTGAAGGACTTTCACGACCACCACGCCAACCCGGATCGGCTCAAATATCCCTTGCGCCGGACTGGACCGAAGGGCTCGAAGCAGTTCGAGCGCATCTCCTGGGATGAGGCGATCGGGGAGATCGGCAAGCGCTGGCGCGAGATCATCGCGACCCATGGCAGCCAGGCGATCATGCCCTACTCCTATCTCGGCAATATGGGCCTCGTGCAGGGCATCAATTCCGGCGATCCGTTCTTCAACCGGCTCGGCACGACGGTGAACGAGAAGACCTTCTGCGCGTCGGGCTCATCGACCGCATGGCTTCTCACCGTCGGCCCGACCGGCGGCGTCGACCCCGAGAGCTTCGTGCACTCTCGCTATATCGTGATCTGGGCCTGCAACTCGATCTCGACCAATCTGCATCATTGGCCATTTGTGCTCGAAGCGCAGAAGAAGGGCGCCAAGGTGGTGGTGATCGATTCTTACCGGTCGCGCACGGCCAAGGCCGCCGACTGGCATATCTGCCCGCGGCCCGGCACCGACGGCGCCTTGGCCATGGGCTTCATCAATTCGATCATCAGCCAGGGCCTCGTCGATCGCGATTACGTCGATCAGCACACGTATGGCTTCGAGGCGCTGAAGGCGCGCGCCGCGGAGTTCACCCCGGACTATGTCGAGAAGATCACCGGCGTCAAAGCGGCGGACGTCACGACGTTTGCCAAAGAGTTCGCGACCACACAGCCTTCGGTCATCCGCATCGGCGTCGCGCTCGAGCGACATGCGGGCGGGGGCCAGGCGATCCGGGCGGTGTGCGCGCTGCCGGCTCTCGTCGGCTCATGGCGCCACGTCGGCGGCGGTCTGCTGCAGATGCCGCTCTGGGACTTCCCCGTCGATTGGATGAAGGTCTCGCGCGGGGATTGGATCAAACCCGGCACGCGCGCGATCAACAATCTCAAGCTTGGTGCGGCGCTGACCGGCGAGATGAAGCTCGATCCACCGCTGAAGAGCCTGTTCGTGTTCTGCACCAACCCGGTGAGCCAGGCGCCTGAGACCAACAAGATCGTCAAGGGGTTGCAGCGCGAGGATCTCTTCACAGTCGTCGCCGAGCATTTCCTCACCGACACCGCGAAATACGCCGACATCGTGCTCCCCGCCGCCATGGCGGGCGAAGCCGAGGACATGATGTGGTCCTGGGGACATTTCTATTTCACCTATAACCAGAAGGCGGTCGATGCGCCGGGCGAATGCAAGCCGACATCCGAGATGTGGCGGCTGCTCGCCAAGGAAATGGGCTTCGACGATCCCATCTTCAAAATGACCGACAGCGAGCTTGCCGCTCACTACATCAACTGGACCGATCCCAAGATGGGCGGCATCGACATGGAGCATTTCAAGACGCACGGCTATTACAAGATCGACGTCGGCTCGGCCGATACGCGGGCGCCGCACAAGGACGGCAAGTTCCCCACCCCATCAGGCAAGGTGGAATTCCTGCTGCACGATGCCAAGAACTTCGTGGCGGGTCCGTTCCGCGCTATGTACGAGGGCGATCAGGACGGCTCGCCGGTCGATCCGCTGCCGGGCTATCTGCCCAACCGCGAGGCGCCGGAGACTAATCCCGAGCGAGCCAAGCTCTATGCGCTCAGCATCATCTCGCCGAAGAGCCACGGATTCCTGAACTCGTGCTACGCCAACGAGAAGCACAAGATCAAGGGGCAGGGCGAGCAGTTCGTGCTAATCTCGCCGGCCGACGCCGCCAAGCGGAATATCCGCGAGGGCGACCCGGTGCGGGTCTACAACGACCGCGGCGATTTCGAGGGCGTGGCCAAGGTTACCGACGACGTCAATCCCGGCATCGTCGTGGCGACGCTCGGCTATTGGCGAAGCCTCAACCGCTCCGACGGATCGGTGAATTCGATCTCATCCGACGCGCATTGCGGGCTCGGGCGCGCGCCGACCTTCTCCGACAATCTGGTCGAGGTGTCGCGCGTCAACTGAGGCGCCTTACATCGCGCGCTCTTTCGGGTCGGTATCGATCTCGCGCGTGAGGTCGAACACGCGCACGCCCTCCTCCGGTGGTTTGCGGTTCTTCCAGGCCGGATGGTTCAACGTGCGCATCACGTCGGCGCGCCCTGCCTGCCAATGCTCCTCGATCGAATAGCGCGAGAACTCGTAATCGTTCGACTCGGTCCAATAGGCAGCGCGGCGATGGATGAGCTGCACGATGGTGACGGCGGCGTCGCAGCTCAAGCGGTCGAGCAGTTGCCAGTGTGGGTTGTCGTCGAACTCGGGGGGCAGCTTGCCGCGCAAATGGCGGATGGCGCGGCGCATGGCTTGAAGCTTGCAGAAGATATCGGTGTTGAGCCGCGTGCGGCTCGAATAGCGGATTTCCTTCTCGCGTTGCGGAACCTCGAACAGGTTGTCGGGCAAGCAGCCTCTCGCGCTGAAGAGGTCGATCTGGAAGATGCACATGTTCTCGCGCGGGCCACTATGTTCGAGCACTTGCTGGAGCGGCGTGTTCGACACGAGCCCCCCGTCCCAATAAGGCTCTCCGTCGATCTCTATCGGGGGAAAGCCCGGAGGCAGCGCGCCGCTCGCCATCACATGGTCGGGCCCGATCCTCTGGTGGCTGGTGTCGAAATATTGGTGGTTGCCAGTGAGCACCTGGACGGCGCCGATGCTGAGGCGAACCGCTCCGGAATTCAGCAGGTCGAAATCGACGAGGTCGAGCAAAGTGTCTCGGAGCGGAGCCGTGTCGTAGATGCTGATCGCCGCTTTCGTTCCTTGCGGGCTCAGCACGGCTGGCGGTATGCGCGGTGCGAAGAACCCCGGTACGCCGGACAGCGCCGCAAGCGCGGCGCTCGTCTCGTTGAACACGCGCCGGGAATTGTCATCCTTGGCAAGTGGCCGGCCAGGGAGCCAGCTCGACACGCCATCCCAAAAGGCTCGCAAGCGTTCGACGCGCTTCTCCGGTGGATTGCCGGCGATGATCGAGGAATTGACGGCGCCGATCGAGACACCCGCGACCCAGCTGGGCATCTCGCCGGCCTCCGCAAGAGCCTCGTAAGCTCCGGCCTGATAGGCACCGAGCGCTCCGCCGCCCTGGAGCACGAGAATTGTCTTCTCGTCAAAAGCCGTCATGACTGGCGCACTATTCCGCGGCGATCTTTGCGCCTTTGGCCTTCACCTTTTGCAGGGAGGTGAACCCCTCGAACTCGGGATGGCCGAGATAGAGCGGCTTGTTTCCGCCGGCACCCGCATGCGCCTTGCGGAAGGCCTCAGATTGCGTCCAGGCGCGGAAATTTGCCTCCGAGCGCCATGTCGAATGCGAGGCGTACAACACATGGCCGTCCTGCTCGGGACCTTTGAGCAGATGAAACTCGATGAAGCCCGGGACCTCTTCGAGATGCGTCTTGCGGCTGAGCCAGACCTGCTCGAAGTCACGCTCGGACCCTTTCTTGACCTTGAACCGGTTCATGGCAATGAACATTGACGCACTCCTTCACTTGCACTCATGACGGGCTGAACCAAGGATAGCCGACAGGCGTTGGCCCCCGTAGCATTTTCGGTAAGAGCTTAAGCCACTCCACATCGTGATTTTTATCAAGGCGTGACAAGTGGCCTCAGGGATGGGATTCGTTCTGCAAGCTGGCCTTTTCCGCGAGCGCACCCCATCTTGTTGCCGAGAGCGCAGGTTTTCGCGCTTTTCCCGCCCATTCTTCGAGGAGAACCCATGAGTAAGGAAACGACTGTCAAGGAGCGCCGCAAGGCGCCGCTGACCACGCCGACCGACCTCGGCGACAATGCCCGCAAGGACATCACCGGCGCGCTGAACGCGCTGCTGGCCGACGTGTTCGCGCTCTATCTCAAGACCAAGAACTTCCATTGGCATGTGAGCGGGCCACACTTCCGCGACTATCATTTGCTCCTCGACGAGCAGGCCGACCAGATCTTCGCCATCACCGACGACATTGCCGAGCGGGTGCGCAAGGTGGGCGGCATCACGTTGCATTCGATCGGCAATATCGCGCGGCTCCAGCGCATCCCGGACAACGATGCCGACTATGTCGATCCCCTCGATATGCTGGCCGAGCTCAGGTCCGACAACCAGGCGCTGATCGCAAGCATGCGCGAGGCGCATGATCTTTGCGACGAGGAGAACGACGTGGCGACCACGAGCCTGCTCGAAGTGTGGATCGATCAGGCCGAGCGGCGCGTGTGGTTCCTCTATGAGGCGAGCCGCAGGGGCGATCCGACCGGTCACTAGTGCGCGACGAAGCGTGCGGGATCATCAGCCCGGGAACTTTTTCGCGGTTTCCGGGCTTTTTCTTGCCAAATGGCCCGCCCGGGGCCATCCCCACCGCCATTCGGAGAACGCCATGAGACATCCTTGGTCGGCGGCAGCCTTGGCCATGCTCGTTCCGCTCGCGCTAGCAGCCTGCGGGGCGCCCAGCACTCCGGACTTCGTCCAGCAGGTTGCCATGAGCGACCTGTACGAGGTGGAGGCGGGCAAGATCGCAGCCGCCAAGGGCCAGTCTGACGCGGTGAAGCAGTTCGGCCAGCATATGGTCGAGGCCCACGCGCAGACCACAGCCGAACTGAAGGGCGTCGTCGAGGCGGAGAAGATCGATGTCGCTCTTCCCACCTCGACGAGAAGCATCAGCGCATGATCGAGGATCTGAATGCCGCGCATGACGCGGATTTCGACAAGACCTACGCCAGGCAGCAGGTCAGCGCGCATGAGAAGGCCGTCGATCTGTTCTCGCAATATTCCGACAAGGGCGACGACGCCGTGGTGAAAGCCTTCGCCGCGAAGACGCTGCCGGTCATCAATCAGCATCTCGAGGAGGCCAAGAAGCTCGCTCAATGAGGCGCTCTTGCTGTTGCCTGTAGAGGAATTGTTTCAGGGGCTTGAGAGGCGCGGCTCAGCGTTTGAGTCAGTCGGGCGCCGCATAGAGCCAATCGAATCTGCTGAGCAGACGCTCGCCCCGCCGGGAGCGCAGCACAAGGTTCCGGGCGAGCCGCATGGCGCCCGCCATGTGATAGTGCTTCCCGTTTCGCTGTGAGCGTTCGGCGACACGCGCAGCGCGCTCCTTGCACATCGCTTCGTAGAGCGGAAAGCCCCTCAGAGCGTCTCCGCCACTCTCAGCCAAAGTCTTCGCCAGAGCGACAGCATCCTCGATGGCGAGAGCGGCGCCTTGGGCGAGATAGGGAAGAATGGGGTGGGCGGCATCGCCTAGAAGCGTGATCCTGCCGCTCGTCCACGAGGGCAAGCCGGTCAGACGATAAAGCGACCAGCACCGCCAGCCTGGCGCTCTTCCCAGCAATGATCTCGCCTTCTTGCACCAGCCTGCGAAGGCGGACCTCAAGACCGCTGCATCGCCGGCCTGGTTCCAGCTGCGCGTGTCGGAACCGCCTTCGGTGACGGCGACGACATTGAGCTCCTTGCCGCCGCGCACCGGGTAATGCACGAGATGCGTGTCAGGCCCGAGCCATATCGAGACGACCGGCGCGTCGAAGGGATGCGTGAGCTCACCGCGGGGAAGGAGGGTGCGCCAGGCGGTGGCGCCGGTGAAGAGTAGCCGCGCGTCCGGCGCGATCAGCTTGCGCACCTCCGACCAGATGCCGTCGGCGCCGATCAGCGCGGGGGCTGCAGCGACGCGCCCATCGGCGGCGATTGCCTTGACGCTTGCATCGAGGACGCTTGCGTCGAGCTCCTCGACGCCGGTCAGGTCAAAGCCTCCCCTCAGCGTTACGCCAGGAGCCGCCTTGCAGGCGGCGTGAAGCGCCGCGTGGAGGTCGGCGCGGTGAAGCGTGAGATAGGGGGCGCCGTAGCGCGCCTCGGCATAGGTGCCGAGTGGAATCTCGGCGAGGCGCTTGCCCGAGAGCCCATCGAAGATGAAGATTGCTGCCGGCCTGAACGCGACCTGCTCGATCGCCTCTAGCATGCCGAGCCGCTCGAGGAGGCGCGTGGCATTCGGTCCAAGCTGGATTCCGGCCCCGCTCTCTTCCTGGAAGTCCGAGCGCTCCAATACCGTTACGCTCAAATCCTGCCGCGTGAGCGCGATTGCAGCGCTAAGTCCGCCGATCCCGCCGCCGGCTATCAGGAACTCGGTCTCCGGCGTCCGCGTGGTCATGAAGTCCCGGGCTCAGGCCGCCGGCGCGCCAGGCGGCGAGGTCGCCACGTAGACGCAAGAAGGCGGGTCGCTCTCTCCGTCCGAGAGGGCCGCATCGTGCACGAACAGCGTCGAGCAATAGGGACAGACGATCTGTGCGTCGTGCCCCATGTCGAGATAGACGTGAGGATGGTCGTGGGGCGGCGCCGCGCCCATGCACTGAAATTCCTTGACGCCGATCTTGATCTTGTCGACGCCCTTGTCGTTTACGAAATGTGGCACCTCAGTTTGCGCCGCCATGACCCTGCCGGTTCCAATCTTCTTAACAGTGGCGCGCAGCATAGTGACCCTTTGGAGAAAGCGGTAGAGCGGAATGCCGAGCTTCGATTCTGACGGCGTCGAGATCGCCTATATGGACGAGGGGGAGGGCGCGCCCATCCTGCTCGTCCACGGCTTTGCCTCCAATGTCGTGACGAATTGGGTCGATCCGGGCTGGGTGCGCATGCTCGCGCAAAGCGGGCGCAGGGTCATCGCCTATGACAACAGAGGTCATGGCAGGAGCGAGAAGCTCTACGATCCGGAGGTCTATGGCGCGGCGTCGATGGCGGAGGACGCGCGGCGGCTGCTCGATCACCTTGCCATCGCGCAGGTCGACGTCATGGGCTATTCGATGGGGGCCCGCATCGCCGCCTTCCTCGTTCTGGCGCATCAAGGCCGCGTGCGGAGCGCGGTCCTTGGCGGGCTCGGCATCAATATGGTGAAGGGCACGGTCGGGAGCGGCCCGATCGCCAAGGCGCTCGAAGCACCGCGCATCGAGGACGTCGTCAACGAAACGGCGCGAAGCTTCAGGGCCTTCGCCGAGCAGACGAGAAGCGATCTCAAGGCCCTTGCCGCCTGCATCAGGGGACCGCGCGAGAGAATCACGCCCGAGCAGCTCGCGACCATCGCCGTTCCAACCCTCGTTGCCGTCGGTAGCAACGACGTGATCGCGGGCTCAGCCGCCGAGCTTGCATCCTTGATCCCGGGCGCCAAATTTCTCGATATTCCGGGCCGCGACCATATGCGGGCAGTGGGCGATGCCACCTTCAGGCAGGGCGTGCTCGACTTTTTAACCCAGCGGCCTTAAGGCCATATGCTAATTATGCTGAAAGTTCCCCTTTAACGGGGGAGTCAGTGAGGATGCGATGCAAAAGACCTTCGCTACGGCAGAGCGCGAGATCAAGAGCTACGATCCGGTCTGGAGCCAGGTCAGGCGCGAGGCCGAGGAGATCAGCGCGTCAGAGCCCGCGCTCGGCGGCTTCATCTATGCGACGGTGCTCGACCACAAGCGTCTCGAGGATGCCGTCTGCCACCGGCTTGCGCGCCGGCTCCAGCATGCGGCGCTCGATTCAGGCCTCATGCACAAGATGTTCCACGAGGTGCTCGATTCCGAGCCGTCGCTCGGCGAAGCCTTCCGCGCCGACCTCGTCGCGGTCGCCAAGCGCGACCCCGCGTGCAGCCGTCTGATCGAGCCTCTGCTCTATTACAAGGGCTTCCACGCGCTCGAGACCTACCGCATTGCGCATGCTCTTTGGCTGGCCGGGCGCAAGGACTTCGCCCTTTACCTGCAAAGCCTGACCTCGCGCTTCCTGCAAGTCGACATCCACCCGGCGGCGGTGATCGGCAAGGGCATCATGTTCGACCACGCCACGGGCATCGTCATCGGCGAGACCGCGGTGATCGGCGACAATTGCTCGATGCTGCATGGCGTGACGCTCGGCGGCACCGGTAACGAGCGCGGCAATCGCCATCCCAAGATCGGGCGCGGCGTCATGATGGGCGCGGGGGCCAAGATCCTCGGCAATATCAAGGTCGGCGATTGCGCGCGGGTGGCGGCGGGTAGCGTGGTTCTCCACGACGTTCCGCCGAGGCGCACTGTCGCTGGCGTGCCAGCGCGCGAGATCGGCTCTTCCGGTTGCGAGGAGCCGGCGCTTGCGATGGACCAGATGATCCCTGACGAGGACTGCGGCTGCCAATAGGGCCGGTAGCAACGCTGACGCCCGTTCGATCGGGCTTTGATTGGAGGGGTGGTGACAAGGGACGAGATCATCAAGCTCGAGCGCTATCTGAAGAAGGTGTTTCGCCTTCCCGTGCTCGAGGTGAAGCAGCGGCCGCGCAAAGAGGACTCAGCCGAGGTCTTCGTCGGCGATGAGTTCATCGGCGTCATCTTCCGCGACGACGAGGAGGGCGAGACCGCCTACCAGTTCCAGATGGCCATCCTCGACTACGACCTCAAGGAGTGAGCGGTGCTTTCCGTGCTAGCGTGGCACGAGCGTTAACTAGTCCTTAAGAATTCGATCCAAGGGCCAGAGCCCCGAAGCTAGAGTGGTCGTTGCGGACAACGAGCACGGCGGCGAGGGGGTGCCCGATGCAATTCCTGGCAATTTATCTTTATGTGATGGCGGTCGGCTTCGTCGCTGCCGGGGTCTTGTCGAGCTTCGTCCAGCTCGTCTCTGGCGAGCCGATGCGCTTCTCCGTCGAGCCCAAATCGATCCTCGACTCGCTCGCCGGCGTCCTGCTTCGCGTGCTGGCGGGCCCGGCTATCCTGATGCGCAACGCCTGGCGGGGACAGATCATTCAAGGCCGGCCGAAGATCTGGTTCGGGGTCTCGGCGCTGATCGCCGCCCTGTGGAGCCTGTTCTCTGGCGCTCTCCTGCTTGATCTGATCGTCAAACTCTAGCGATCATCACCCACCGGGCCTTGACGCCGCGCCGCGGCTTCGCGCCGCCCTCCGCGACTTTCAAACATGATGTAACTTGCGTGGGCCGTTCTGCTTTCGGAGTCCTGCAAGGAGGAGAGGATATGTGAAAAATCATGATGATCTTGGCATCGTCGGCGCTCGTTCTGGGTGTCGTGCTCGGAGTATTGGCTTGGCAGGGACAGGCAGGGGCGCAAGACGCTCCCAGCCTTCACGCGCTCAAGAATCAAAGCCCGATTGTCAAGCTGGCAGCATGCAATGGATATACTGGCGGCTGTGGTTGCGCGCCTGGTTGGGTCAGCTCCTGCCGTCGCCGCTGCTGCCGTTGCGTTCCCTGTTAGCTGAACTGCAGCGCCTGGAATTGCACCCCACCTGTTGTCGCAAAAAAGGAGCCGGTCTCTTGCGAGACCGGCTCGAGGAAAGGCCCGGTTGGGTCGGGGATGGGTGGGGGATGATCACCGGGCCTTATTGCTGTCCCCAAACGGGGGATTTAGGGGGTCGAAAAACTCCTCAATGGCTGCTCGAGGCCGACACCGCCGTCTGCGGCACGCTGTCGGGCGGCAAGAGAGAAATCCAAACCAGCGGGTTACGCTCTGACTGCCGCTTGATGTAGGTGTAGGGCGTGTCGGCGAAGCGCAGGATCTCGCGGCGCTTGTTGTCGAGAACGAAGTCGCCCTTGTCGGTGCGGACAGTCAACACCGCGTGGCCCTCGTTGTTCTCGTCGCGCACGACAGTGATGAGAAGCGTGCTCTCCGGCCAGCCGCGCTCCATCAGGATGCGCTGCTTGAGCAGGACGTAATCCTCGCAATCGCCCTTGTTGTGGGTCGGATAGGTCCAATACTCGACCTTGCCGTAGAGATCGATGTCGGTCACCGGCTGGATCGAAGTATTGATTTGGTCATTGACCTGCTCGAGCTCGCGGAACTTTGCGCCCGTGAGCTGAACGCGGTCGGCGAACTTCGCCTCCGGCAAGCAGTCGGCCTGATGCTCGCGGCAGAAATTCACATAGCCGATAGGTGGCAAGGTATCGCCGAACGACTGCAAGAACGCCACCTTCTGAGGCTCGATCTTTGACGGCGCGACGCTGATCGCGTGATCGTTGCTCGCGCCTGACGGCAAAGACGAAATAAACATCAAGAAGGCTGAGCCTAGAACAAACTGTTTCATTGCACCCCCCATTTTATTGGGATGCACTATGTCAGAAAGATTTTGAGAACCCGATAAAAGAAGGGATCGGTTTAAAGCAGTATTGGTAGGGGTTTTTTAGTGAGAACTACTCAAACCTGAAGAGGGCAGAGTTAGCGGGATGTTCCGGGAATCGCTAAAATTTTAGCGAACTTAAGAACAAACCGCGATTTTTGGCGGAAATCTGGGATTTATGGGATGGGCTTGCCTCGTCCGGAAAGCATCGATTCACGATAGAAGTGAGGGCAGCGTGCGCCCTAACTGAAGGAACGCGCAATACTGTCGGGATCTTGAAGCTCGACGAATTTTATTGCCACGCCCTGATCGTGATGGCGGACGACGCGGCCCCGCATACGACCAAGAACCACCACGGTGTCGATCGGCGGCTTGACGGCGCAGGCGATCGAAGCGCCGCTCAACGAAACGTCGAGCACGCGGCAACTATGCACATCGCCATTCGGCAGGATGAGCTTAGAGGCGCTGATGCGCGGCACGACGCGCTCGTGCTTCCGCTCCTCGCTCAAGCCGAGCGACTCTTGGTTGATGAGCCAGGTCAGGAGATTGACGATGCGCTCGCGCTTGGCAGCGCTTGCCAGGATGCGCACGGCAAATCCGCCTTCGACCACTCTGACCACGATGCCCTCGATGCGCCCTACATGGTCGAGATAGGCGACGATCCGCTCGCCTTCCTCGCATTTCACGGGAGCGAGCAGGGCCATACCTCCTGCGGACATCTGGGTCACTTGGCAGAGGTACTCCTCCCTGTTCTCGCGCATGAAGCGTCCGAACAGCGTGACGGCCACGCGCCGGAAGCGGCGGCGATCGGGGACGATCGTGGCAAGGCGATGAGCGGTGGACTTGAGCGTTCGCAGTCGCAACGGCGTCGCGAGCGTCGATTCCTCAGGGGGTGCGGTATTCATCGTCCTGCCATGCGCGGGGGTTCGTGGCAGGCGAAAACCTAGGTGGCTCCTGTTAAGGAGCGCATAAATTCATGGTCCAAAATGATATCGTCAGTCTACGTTAGTTTTAACCGTAATGGTCAGTCGCGGCCCTCGGCGAGGCCCCCGTCGAGGACGCGGAAGCGCCGCGGCGACAGACGCACGATCTCGGCGCTTTCCCGCGTGGCGTGAGCCGGGGGGCCATCAGGCCAATGCAAGTGCAATTCGACGAGTTCGTGGCGGAGCAGGGGATCCCCGCCGAGCCAGAACGGCGGCTCGATGGCCGTGATCACGCCGAGCAGTCGATTGATCGTCTCACCGGTATGGATGAGGGGCAAAAGGACGAGCTCGAATGTCACTTGCCGGTTGGTGCCGGTAAAGGAGCGGAACGACCCATGTCCGACCGCCCCATCGGTAAACACGGCATGCAGCATGGCTGCGAGCTGCTCGCGGTCGTCATCGCTAAAGAGGCTCAAAAGATCGATGCCTCTCAGCTCCTTACCGAATTGCTCGCAGATTTTGGTGCCGGCCAGCCGGAAGCGGAAACCGAGCAGTCCGGCGCCTTCGGCAATGAAGGTCTCCGGCAACAGAGCAGGGATCCTCGCCGGCTCGATCTCGAACCGGCGCGGCGCAACGCGGCCATTGCGTACGCGATCCCAATACGCGTAAAGCTGCCTGCTCGTTGGCTGCTGCATAACCCACCCGACGCAAAACGCTACACCGTGGTCCTGCGCACGCCCATTCTTCGGCCATGGGAGGGTAAACATCCCTCTTTGGCACAGAGATTGAGCTTGCGATGCTCGTGGGCTGACTAAGCAGGGAGTGTGCCAGGGCCGGGGAATTGGGCGTCGGGGATCTCATTCCGCGCCATTATGGTTGCTGCGGGCGGCTTTCGGGGTCGCCTCCTTGGAGCGCTTCGTCCGATGGCCGCGACTGAGCCTATCCTTAACGTGCCACGCGGGGTCAGCGCCGCCGCAGGCCTAATGGTCGCGATCCAGCTCGTCAGGGGTCTGCTGCCCGACGATGTCGATCTGACCGTTCTACTCGCGCTGGCCTTCATCCCGGCGCGCTATAGCGGCGCGGCGGCGGAGCTGCCGGGCGGCTATCTTACCTGCGTCACGTCCTTCTTCACCTACATGGTGGTGCATGCGGGCTGGGTGCATCTCGTTGTGAATGTGCTCTGGATGCTCGCCTTCGGCAGCGCGGTGGCGCGTCGCGTCGGCGACCGCAAATTCGTGGTCTTCTCGGTGATGTGTGGTGTGGCCGGCGCCGTCACGCATCTCGTCTGCCACTTCGGCGAGATGGCCCCTGTGGTCGGGGCCTCCGCGGCGATTTCGGGCCAGATGGCTGGAGCGCTCAGATTCATTTTCAAGGCCCAGCCGTCGCGGGTAGGGCGCACTTCCGATTTGCTATCAGCGCCGCTGATGCCGCTCGGCGAGACCGTGCGCGATCCGCGCATCCTCGTCTTTCTCGCTCTGTGGGTGGCGATCAACGCCTATTTCGGGCTGACCGTCATCAGGATCGCGGGCCAGGAAGGAGGCATCGCCTGGGAAGCGCATATCGGCGGCTTCCTGTTCGGGTTGCTGACCTTCGGCTTCTTCGACACGGAGAGCCGCTCGCCCAGGGAGGAACGGCGGATCATTTGAGCCGCTGGGGCGTTTTGCCTGCATTCGCTGTCCCTTGCGTCGGCGTCAACGACGGGACAGAATGTCGCAGTCACGGGACGGAAGCTCTCGGACTGGAGGAAACGCTAATGAACGTCGCTGCAATTCTGAAGCAGAAGGGCAGGGAGGTTTTCACCACCACGCCCGATACGACGCTGCTCGACATCACCAAGCTGCTCGGCCTGCACGGCATCGGCTGCGTGGTCATCACCGGGATCGAGGGAAAGGTCGTCGGCATCGTCAGCGAGCGGGACGTCGTCCGCGAAATCGCGCGAGCCGGATCGAAGGTCCTCAAGGAGCCCGTCGAGACCTGCATGACCAAGACCGTGGTGACATGCCGTGAGGCGGACACTATCGACCGGATCATGGCGGAGATGACGGCCCACCGTTTCCGGCACATGCCCGTGGTAGAGCGCGGACGGCTCAGCGGGATCGTCTCGATCGGCGATGTGGTGAGGATGCGGATCGCTGAAGCGGAGATGGAAGCCGCGGCGATGCGGGAATATATCGCCACGGGCTGATCGGTGCTGATCGACGTCTTTGTCTCTGACGCATGATCTTGTCCGAAAAGTCGCAACTTTTCGGGATCATGCGTTAGGCGGCCAGCATCCTGAGCGCGTGCTTGATCTCCTCGATCTGCCGTTCGGCGGCCTTGGCTCCTTGCGCGATCGCTTCGCTCCCACGGTGGAAGTCGAACAGCCCGATGTCTCCAAGCCTTGGGCTGATGGCGATGTCTGGCGGATCGCCGGCGAGGCGTGAGCGGGCGATCCGGTCCTGCGTGATGTTCACGGCGTCCATCATTACCGCCGACATGCCCGGCGCGCCGCTTCTGCCGAAGATTTGCCGGTGCAAGAGGTGGACCGCCGCACGGCCGTTCGAGCCGAGCAGCTCATGGCCCTCGGACGCCGATGGCGGCTCCGCCAAAGCCTCATGATCGTGGATCACGCCGCCCTTGCTGAAGACGTCGTTAGAGAGATTGACGGCGATGACGATGCGGGCGCCGAGCGCGCGGCAGACCGACACGGGAATAGGGTTGACGAGCGCGCCGTCGATCAGCCACCGGCCGTTGATTTGCACGGGACGGAAAATGCCCGGGAGCGCGAACGAGGCTTTGAGCGCATCCACCAGGCTTCCTTTGTTGAGCCAGACCTCGTGACCGGTGCCGAGCTCGGTCGCAACCGCGATGAACCTTCGGTCGAGCTTCTCGATCTGGAATTCTTGCAAATGATGCTCGAGCCGGGCGCTCAAGCGCTGCCCAGTGATCAGGCCTGAGCCTGCGAAATTGACGTCGAGAAAGCCGAAGACGCGGCGGCGTGTAAGCGCGTTCGCGAACTCCTCAAGCGCGTCGAGCCTCTTCGTGATGTAGCAGGCGCCGGCCACCGCGCCGATCGAGGTGCCGGCCACGATATCGGGCTCGAGCCCGGCCTCGACCAGGGTCTTGAGCACGCCGATATGGGCCCAGCCGCGCGCGGCGCCGCCGCCAAGCGCGATCCCAAGTTTCGGTCTGCGGGTATCACTCATCACGCAAGCCTCATGCCGGATTTTGTCCGGCAGCTTGGCCGCAGGCGGCCATGCGCAAGCTTCGCTCGCGTGCTCGATGGGCTTGGCCGAATGCGAACTCGTCTAGCCGCCAAGTACCTTACTCCGACTTCTTTAAGGTTCCCTTTGCGGCACCAGCGTGACGGTAGACGCTCTCTGGGTCGAACTGACGCTCCGCATCGACCATGTGCAGTGCAACACCACCCTTGCCGATCGCCTCGCCGACGCGGACGGCGCGATAGAAACAGGACCTGCGGCCCGTGTGGCAACACGCCTCAGAGCCGGTCATCTCGACCTTGAGCAGGAGGGCGTCCTGGTCGCAGTCGGTACGGAGCTCGACGACGCGCTGAGAGTTGCCGCTCGTCTCGCCCTTGCGCCAGAGTTTTCCCCGCGAGCGCGACCAGTAATGCGCTTCTCCGGTCTCGATGGTGCGGGCGAGCGCCTCTGCGTTCATATAAGCGAGCATCAGCACCTCGCCGGTCGAGGCCGAGGTTGCGACCACGGTGATGAGGCCGTCCGCGTCGAAGCGCGGCGCGAACACGGTCCCTTCCTCGATCTCTGACTTGTTGTTTCCCGGAGGGGGAAAGACGGCAGGCTTGCTCACCGCGATATGTCCTTCGCGGCCAATTCGATCAGCCGCGCCCGCGGTCCGCGGCAAGCATCATGAAGCGCGCCTGCTGCGCCGGATCCTCTTTGAAGATACCGGTGAACTGAGTGGTGATGGTAGCGACGTCCGGCTTCTTCACGCCGCGGATCGACATGCATTGATGCACGGCCTCGATCATCACCGCAACGCCCTTGGGCTTGAGCGCCTTGTCGATGGTCTCGGCGATCTGCGCGGTCATGGTCTCCTGGGTCTGGAGCCGGTGGGCGAACACGTCGACCACACGGGCGAGCTTGGAGATGCCGACCACCCGGTCGGTCGGAAAATAGGCGACATGCGCCTTGCCGACGAAGGGGATCATGTGGTGCTCGCAATGCGAGTTGAGCTCGATGTCGCGAAGCATCACGATGTCGTCATAGCCCGCCACTTCGTCGAAGGTGCGGGATAGCACCTCGAGCGGGTCCTCGCGATAGCCCGAGAAGAACTCGTCATAGGCAGAGGTGACGCGGCGCGGCGTCTCGCGCAGCCCCTCACGGTCGGGGTTATCGCCGGCATAGGCGATCAGCGTGCGCACCGCCTCCTCGGCCTCCTCACGCGACGGCCGCACGATGGCCGGCCCGCGGCCAACCTCGATTTGCGGCCGTGTTTTCAACTTCTTCACCGTGGCGTCCATGAATGAAACGTTCCTTTAGGGCTTCAACGCGGGAGGAATGTGTGGGTTGCCGTCGCCGAGAGGGCACGTCAACTATAGATGCCACGTAGCCCCATTTGGTTACAGGCCCTCCATTCCCTAGCCCGGCTGCATATATAATGCGTGATTTCGGCCCGCAAGGCGAGCTTAAGGGTGACTGCGACCAGAATGACACTGCCAGAAGACATCTATACCCAGCGCATCCTCGAGCTTGCCGCTGCCACTCCGCGCACCACGCGGCTCGCCTCGCCGCAAGCCTCGGCCACCGCGCACTCCAAGCTGTGCGGCAGCACGGTCAGCGTCGACCTCTCAATGGACGGTGACCTAGTGACCGACTATGGCCAGAGCGTTAAGGCTTGCTTGCTCGGGCAGTCAGCGGCCTCGGTGATGGGGCGCGAGATCGTGGGCTCGAGCTCTGATGAGCTCAGAGCGGTTGGCGCGGCAATGCGGAAGATGCTGAAGCAGGGAGGTCCGCCCCCCTCCGGCAAATGGGCCGACCTCGCCACGCTCGAGCCGGTGCGCGACTATCGCGCACGCCACGCATCGACGCTGCTCGTGTTCGACGCCGTCGAGGACGCTATCCGCCAGATCGAGGCGAAACGGACGAAGGAGTTCGCGCATGGGTAATTCGCTCGACCCCGAAAGCGTGACCCCGAGGCGCGGGAGCATGTACCCGGCGCCCTTCGGCGAGCCGCTCGCGGGCCGCGAGAAACGCGCGCTCGGCGATCCGCTCGGGCTGACGCAGTTCGGCGTCAACCTTACAACGCTTCGCCCCGGCGCCTGGTCGTCGCAGCGACATTGGCATGAGAACGAGGACGAGTTTGTCTATGTCCTTGAGGGGGAGATCACCCTCGTCACCGATGTCGGCGAGACGGTACTGCGTCCAGGAATGGCCGCCGGCTTCCCAGCTGGCAATCCTGACGGACATCATTTGATCAATCGCACTGACAAGCCTGCGCACTATCTCGAAATTGGAACGCGCCTGCCTACAGAAGTTGCCCATTACAGCGACATCAATCTCGGCGGGCGCAAGGAAGGCGGCCGCTTCGTGTTCACACGCAAGAACGGCGAGCCCTATCCGTGAGTCCGCTCGGCACCATCGCAAGAGCGCCGCTTCTGGCGGCGATCGCGCTTTATCGCGTCACACTGTCACCGCTTGTCGGGGCGAATTGCCGGCATCTCCCGACCTGCTCGGACTATGCGCGCGAGGCCATCGACAAGAACGGCGCATGGAAGGGCGGCTGGCTCACGCTCGCGAGACTCTGCCGCTGCCACCCTTGGGGCAGCCACGGCTTCGACCCGGTTCCCGATCTTCGTGCCGAGCGTCATCCTTTAGCTCCGTGGCGCTACGGGAGATGGCGCATGCCTCGTGACATGAGGTTGAAATCCGGGTAGAACGCTCGCCTTCAACCACCCCTTACCTGCGCTGGTACGCAGGAGTGAGAGGAGAGACTCGATGTCGCAAATCTGCCTGACGTTCCCCGATGGTTCCGCCCGCGCCTTCAAGCAAGGCATCACGGGGCGCGACATTGCCGAGCAGATCTCCAAATCCCTTGCCAAAAAGGCCGTCGCCGTCCAGCTCGACGGCAAGACGCGCGACCTTGCCGAGCCGATCAAGGACAACGCCAAGATCCGCATCCTGACGCGCGAGGATAAGGAGGCGCTTGATCTGATCCGCCACGACGCGGCACACGTGATGGCCGAAGCGGTGCAGGAGCTCTATCCCGGCACGCAGGTCACTATCGGCCCGGTCATCGAGAACGGCTTCTATTACGACTTCGCGCGGAAGGAGCCGTTTACGCCGGACGATCTGCCGAGGATCGAGGCGAAGATGGCCGAGATTGTCGCTCGCGACCGCCCCTTCACGTGCGAGGTGGTGGATCGCAATAAGGCGAAAGCGTTGTTCAAGAAGAAGGGCGAGACCTTCAAGCTCGAGCTGATCGACGCCATCCCCGAGGGCGAGGAGGTCAAGCTCTATTCGCAAGGCGATTGGCTCGATCTCTGCCGCGGGCCGCATATGACCTCGACCGGCAAGGTCGGCAAGGGATTCAAGCTGCTTAAGATCGCCGGCGCCTATTGGCGCGGGGATTCGTCGAAGCCGATGCTCCAGCGCATCTACGGCACTGCCTGGGCAAGCGAGGAAGACCTCAAGGCCTATCTCAATCAGCTCGAAGAGGCGGAGAAGCGCGACCACCGCCGCCTGGGGCGCGAGATGGACCTGTTCCACTTCCAGGAGGAAGCGCCCGGCGCCGTGTTCTGGCACGCCAAGGGCTGGGCGCTGTTCACCGCTCTGATCGGCTATATGCGCCGCCGCCAGAACCAATGGGGCTATGTCGAGGTCAACTCGCCCGACATGATGGAGCGGACGCTGTGGGAGCAGTCGGGCCATTGGGAGAAGTTCGGCGACCATATGTACGTCACCGAGACGCCCGACGAGCGCATCTATTGCTGCAAGCCCATGAACTGTCCGGGGCACGTGCAGATCTTCAAGCACGGGCTCAAGAGCTATCGCGATCTTCCCTTGTGCATCGCCGAGTTCGGCAAGGTGCATCGCTATGAGCCGTCAGGCGCGCTGCACGGACTCTTGCGCGTGCGTCACTTCACGCAGGACGATGCGCATATCTTCGCGACCGAGGACCAGATCACAGAGGAATGCATCAGACTCAATGAGCAGATGCTGTCGATCTATCGCGACTTTGGCTTCACCGATGTGCGCATCAAATTCTCGGACCGGCCGGAAAAGCGGGTCGGCTCGGATGAGGTGTGGGACAAGGCGGAACCTGCGCTCAAGCGCGCGGTGGAGGCGGCGGGTCTGAGCTACGAGCTCAACCCGGGTGAGGGCGCCTTCTATGGGCCCAAGCTCGAATATGTGTTGCGCGACGCGATCGGGCGCGATTGGCAATGCGGCACGATCCAGGTCGATCTCAATATGCCGGGCCGGCTCGGCGCCTTCTATATCGGCCCGGACGGCGAGAAGAAGCTCCCAGTGATGATCCATCGCGCCATGTTCGGTTCGCTCGAGCGCTTCACCGGCATCCTCATCGAGCATTATGCGGGTCACCTGCCGCTCTGGCTCGCGCCGACGCAGGCGATCGTCGCCACTATCGTGTCCGACGCCGACGACTATGCCGGCGAGGTGCTGGAGAAGCTGAAGAAGGCCGGGCTCAGAGCCGAGGCCGATCTCCGCAACGAGAAGATCAACTACAAGGTGCGCGAGCATTCGCTCGCCAAGGTGCCGGTGCTGCTCGTGGTCGGCAAGCTCGAGGCCGAGGAGAAGACCGTCTCGGTGCGGCGGCTCGGCTCGCAGAAGCAGGAGGTGATGAGCCTCGATGTAGCCGTGAAGACGCTTCTCGATGAGTCGGTGCCGCCTGATCTCCGCGAGGCGGCCAAGGCCAAGGCGGCTTAGCCTAGCGAATGGCAAGGCCGCACTCGATCTTCACCATCGGGCATTCGAACCACGCGCTCGCGAAGTTCATTGCGCTGTTGCAGGGCGCTGAGGTGACGGCGATCGCTGATGTGCGCTCGGCGCCGGTCTCGCGCTTCGCGCCTCACTTCAACAAAGATCGCTTGGCGACCTCGCTTGCCGAGCAAGGCATTGCCTATGTCTTTCTCGGCAAGGAGCTCGGGGGGCGCCCGCAGCTGCCCGAACTGTTCAGCGACGGCGTCGCCGATTACGAGAAGATGGCTGCGCTCCCCTCGTTCCAGGCCGGAATCGACCGGCTCATCACGGGTGCCGAAAGCCATCGCGTCGCAACAATGTGTGCCGAGGCCGATCCGCTCGACTGCCATCGCTGCCTGCTCGTCGGACGGGCCTTGGCCGAGGAAGGCGTCGATGTCGGCCATATCCTGTCCTCAGGACAGGTGCTTACCCACGCGGAGATCGAGGATCGGCTGCTCGATCTGGCCGGGCTCACCGATGAAAACCTGCTGGCCGCCTCACGTGGCGAGCGTCTGGCCGAAGCTTATCGCGCCCGCGCGCGAAAGGCCGCTTATGCCGTGCGGAAGGCGTCGGTCAGCGCGAAGGGCGGAAGAGCGCGCCGGGATTGATGAGGGGCGCGTTCGGATCGGCGGGGCCGCTATCGAAGCCGAGGCCTGTGTTGCCCGACGGAGCGCCGTCGCCGGCGATGCCGCCGGACGGCGGCGATGGCGGTGGCGGGGGCGGCGGCGGATCGAGCAATTCCTTGAGGGCCTCTGGCGTCGTGGGGCCGTCCTCGACCACGACCTCGATCTGCTTCGGTTCACTGGACTCGATCGAGAACTTCCGCGTGTAGTCCAGCCCGCTATGATCGGCGACGACCGCGTAGCTGCCGGTTGCGAGAATGTGGGTCGGCAACGCGCCGGCGTTTTCCTTCACCACGTCGCCCGCCGAGGTGAGAATCTTCCATTTGGTATCAGCGAGCGCCTCGCCTCCCAAGGTCTGCACCAGCCTGAAGGTGACCTTGGCCCCGGTCTGCTTCACCGTCGCCTCGGTGATCTTGCCGGGCTCGACCGTCACGTCGCACTTAACCTTCGCATTCGCATCGCCGTAGAGGCTGACGATGTGATAGGCGCCGGCATTGAGGCGGATGACCACGCCGGGCTTGGCGTTGCCGAGGATCCTGTGGCGATTGCCGAACTGATCCTCCTCGTCCGAGAAGATGTCGAAGCGGACGCTTCCCTCCGGCAGCGGATCGCCGTTCGGCAGCGTCGCCGAGAGCTTCAGCGCGCCGGTATTGAGCACGAAGGTTTCCTCGATCGACTTCCCGCTTTCCACCGTGATCTTCTTGGTGAGGTTGGAGAGACCGTAAGCGGCGTTGACCAGGTAGTCGCCGGGAAGGAGAGCCGCCGTCGGCATCGCCTCGCGATGGGTGGCGATAAGTTTGCGCGTGCCGTCGGGAGAGAGCGCCGCGGAATAGACGCGCCACACGAGCCCTGAATCGAGCTTCGGTCCCTGCTCGGTGACGAGCGCCTTGAAGGTGACGGGGACCGGCAGCTTGAGCTCTGGCGCCGTTGGCTTGGGAGGCGCCACGGGCCTGGCGAGCAGGAGCGACTGGCTTTGAGCCGGTACCGATTTGTTTACCGCGGTCTCGCCGCTCGCTGCTGGCGGCGGCGCGGCTTGTGGCTGCGATTTCACCGCGGCCGAACTTTCCCCGGTAGCTTGCGGCTCGATAACAGGGGGAGGGATGTCGATGGTGCGGACGCGGGACGGCACCGGCGCGTCTCCCGCATTTGGCGCCGGAACAGCGGGAGCGGCCGCATCGTCATCGCCGCCGCTCTCGGCGTCTTGGTCGGCGGCTTCGCTCGCCACTTCAGGCTGCGCGGCGTCTGCGCTGGATGCGGCATCGAGAACCGTGGCGAGGCCTTGCTTGAACTCGTCCTGATTGGTCGCCGCGACGAAGGTGCCGCCGGTCACAGCCGCCACACAAGCGAGCGGCTTGAGGCTCGCCTCCTTGTCGTCGAGCCCGATCACATGGATGCGCAGGCCTTGGGTCTTCTGTTTCAGAGAGGCGGCGGTTGCGCAGATATCGGCGTCGCAGCTATCGCCACCGTCGGCGATCAGCACGATTTCGAGCTTCGCGTTTGCCGCTTGCGTGTTTTTGGCGGCGTCGCTCAGGGCTGCTGCGACCGGAGCCGCGCCCTTCGGCTTGATCGCGCCGAGCATTTTCGCTTGCGTCTCCGCGGTGAGCACTCCGGGCTTCGCCAACAGCTCGCTGTCGGCGCAGTTCGAGGCCTTGCGGTGGCCGAAGGCGACGAGGCCGAACGACAGCCGGTCGCCGTAAGTGCTGATGGCCTTGCCGAGCTCGGAGCGGACGGTCGTGATCTTGCTCGCGCCCCCGACCTTCTCGTTCATGCTGCTCGAGGCATCGAGCACGATGATGGTCGAGGGGAGTCCGGGATCGGTGACCGGGGCTGGCGCGTCCTTGGCGAGAGCGGCCGCCCCCGCTCCAAGAAGAGCGGCGGGCAGGAGCGCAAGCCTAAGCCCCGCGCAGCGTTTCCCCCGCATGGCGTCTGCTCCGATAGTCTGGCCGCGCGCTGTTATACCTTTTTCCGGCACGCATATTCGCGCGAAATTCCTTTGGGAATGAGGCCGATTTGGGGAGGTTTGGCGGAGTCCGACGCTGCGGCAAAGCGCTGAAATCCGCCATTGTTCCAGCCGTGTTTTCGCGATAGGGAACGCGACCTTTTGGCCCACGCGGCGACCTTCATGACCAATCCCGTTATCGACCTTCTCCTCACTCGCCGCTCCGTTTCGGCCAACAGCCTCGGCGAGCCCGGGCCAAGCCCTGCCGAGCTTGAGCTGATCCTGCGCGCTGCCTCGCGCGTCTCCGACCACAAGAAGCTCGTGCCGTGGCGCTTCTTGTTGTTCCAAGGCGAGGCGCGGGAGGCTTTCGGCAAGGTGCTGGCGGAGGTTTGCGCCGCCGAGGAGAGCGATCCCGGGCAGTTCCGGCTGGAGAACGAGGCGAAGCGTTTCTTGCGCGCGCCGCTCGTCATCGCCGTGATCTCACGCGTGGTGAAGAACCCGGCGGCGCCGGAATGGGAGCAGGTGCTTTCGGCCGGCGCCTCCTGCCAGAACCTCGTCCTCGCTGCGACCGCGCTCGGCTATGGGGTGCAATGGATCACCGAGTGGTACGGCTATAGCGAGGGTGTGCGAAAGGCTCTGTCTCTGGCGGAAAACGAGCGCGTCGCCGGCTTCATCTATATCGGTACGGCGAAGGAGAAGCCCGACGAGCGCGAGCGGCCGAGCCTTGCCAATATCGTTGCGCCTTGGCGTCCATAGCGGGCGGGGACAATTGCCATGTTCTACGACGCGGTCGCCAACACTCACGGACTTGCCGCGGACCCCTTCAAGGCGCTCGTCGCGCCGCGGCCGATCGGCTGGATCTCGACGCTCGGCAAGAACGGCATCGTCAATCTCGCGCCCTACAGCTTCTTCAACGCCGTGTCGGAAGACCCGCATTTCGTGATGTTCGCCTCGGGCGGACGCAAGGACAGCCAGCGCAACGCCGAGGAGACGGGAGAGTTCGTCTGTTCTCTCGCGACCTACGAGCTGCGCGAGGTGATGAGCCGCACTTCGGCTCCGGTCGCGCCAGACGTCGACGAGATGAAGCTCGTCGGACTGACGCCCGCGCCTTGCCGCTTCGTCGCGCCGCCGCGGGTGAAGGAGTCTCCGGTTGCCTTCGAGTGCCGCTATTGGCGCACGATCGATCTGCCAGGCAAGGATGGTGGGCCTAGCACGCATGCGATCGTGCTCGGCCAGGTGGTCGGCATCCATATCGCAAACGAGGCGATCGTCAATGGCAAGGTCGATATCACGCGGCTGAAGCCGATCGCGCGGCTCGGCTATGGCGACTACGCGGTGATCGACAAGGTGTTCACCATAAAGCGCCCCACCCCGACGTCAGAGGTCTGACGTCAGAAGCCGAACTGCTCGGCCAAGATGCGCTCGGCAAGTGTGTGGCCAGGATCGAACATCATGAAGATGTCGATGCCGCTCTCCTCCATCACCTCGACGCGCACCACGTTGCGGAACTCGGTATGGTCGGCGGTTGCGCTCACCGGGCGTTTGTCGGGCTCGAGCACCTCGATCATGACCTTGGCGCCATTCGGCAGGAGCGCGCCACGCCAGCGGCGCGGACGGAACGGGCTGATCGGGGTGAGCGCGAGCAGGCCGGCATTGATCGGCAGGATCGGCCCGTGCGCCGAGAGATTATAGGCGGTCGAGCCGGCAGGAGTTGAGACGAGCACGCCATCGCAGATCAGCTCGGCGAGGCGCACGGTGCTGTCGACCGAGATCTTCAGTTTGGCTGCTTGATAAATCTGGCGGAACAGCGAGACCTCGTTGATGGCGAGAGCCTCCCGCTTGACGCCCTTGGCATCGTGCGTCGTCATGCGCAGCGGATGGATCACGGTGATCTCAGCCTTCGTCAGCCGCTCTTTCAGCCCATCCTCGCTATAGTCGTTGAGCAGGAAGCCGACCGAGCCCCGGTTCATGCCGTAAATCGGGATGCGGCTATTGAGGTGGGCGTGCATGGTCTGCAACATCAGCCCGTCCCCACCAAGGGCGACGATGGCGTCGGCGCCTTCCGGGGATGCGTCGCCATAACGCTTGGTCAGCGCCACGCGCGCCTCTTGGGCTTCTTGCGTGTCGCTGGCGACGAAGGCGATTTTGTCGAAGCGGGCCATGACCATGTCGATGCGCTTGGAGCTTGCTTAAGAAGCGGGCAGTATAAACGCGACCGCGCGCCCTCAATGCAAGTCCCTCGATGGGCGAGGATGGTGAATCCATGGCGAACGCTGATCGGGTCGTCCTGATCTATACGACCTTGCCGACGCTCGACGACGCCAGGCGCGTGGGCGAAGCGCTGGTCGCGGCCAAGCTCGCAGCGTGCGTCAACATGTTCCCGGGCATGATCTCGATCTTCGAGTGGAAGGGCGTGCGCGAGGAGGCGAGCGAGGTCGCCATGATCATCAAAACGCGCGCCGCTCTGGCCGATGACGTGCTTGCCGAGATGAAGCGGCTCCATCCTTACGAGCTGCCGGCGCTGCTCGTTTTGCCGACCGAAGGCGGCAGTGCGGAATATTGCGGCTGGATCGTAAGCGAGACCGGAGGCGGGGCGGCGCGATGAGCGAGCGCTACGTGCTCGCCATCGATCAGGGCACGACCAGCACGCGCGCCATCCTGTTCGATGCCAAGGCGAGCCCCTGCGCGACCGCGCAAACTCAACTCACGCAGATCTATCCAGCGCCGGGGTTCGTCGAGCACGCCCCTGAGGAGATTTTCCGTTCGGTGATCGAAACGGGGCGCGCGGCCGTTGCCGAGGTGGGCGCGAGCGCCATTGCGGCTATCGGCATCACCAATCAGCGCGAGACGACCGTCGTGTGGGAAAGGGCGACGGGGAGGCCGCTTGCCAATGCCATCGTCTGGCAGGACCGCCGCACGGCCGATCTTTGCGCCGAGCTTCGCGAGGAGGGCTGGGGTGCTCATGTCGCCGAGACGACGGGGCTGATCATCGATCCTTATTTCTCAGCGACCAAGCTCGCCTTTCTGTTGCGCCATGTGCCGGGATTGGAGGCGCGGGCAAGAAAAGGCGAAGTCTGCTTCGGGACCGTCGACAGCTTTCTCGTGTTCAGGCTGACCGGCGGCAGACTGCATGTGACCGACGCCTCTAACGCCGCGCGCACCATGCTCTACGACATCAGGTCCGGGTGGTGGGACGAGAGGCTGCTCGACCGGCTCGACGTGCCGCGGGCTATGCTGCCGGAAGTTCGCGACAGCCAGGGCGATTATGGTGAGACCTCACCTGAGCATTTCGGCGCGGCGCTTCCTCTTCGAGCCGTCGCCGGAGACCAGCAGGCCGCCGCCTATGGTCAGGCCTGCTTCAAGCCCGGAATGCTGAAGGCGACTTATGGCACAGGCTGCTTCGTGCTCGCCAACACGGGCGCGGAGAAGATCGCCTCGGCGACGCGCATGCTGTCGACCGTGTTCCATCAGCTCGATGGCAAGCGGAGCTTCGCGCTCGAAGGCGCGATCTTCATGGCGGGCGCCACGGTGCAGTGGCTCCGAGACAGTCTTGGGCTGATTGCCACCGCTGCCGAGAGCGAGGCGCTGGCGCGGCAAGCCGACCCAAGCTCGGGCGTCTATCTCGTCCCAGCCTTCCAAGGGCTCGGCGCGCCGTTCTGGGATGCAGGCGCCAAGGGGGCGGTGCTCGGCATGACGCTCGCCGCATCAAAGGCCGATCTCGTGGCCGCTGGGCTCGAGGCCGTGGCCTTCCAGACGCGCGATCTGCTCATCGCCATGCGCCGCGACATGGCGGTGAGCGCAATACCTCTTCCGCCAGTGCTCCGCGTGGATGGCGGCATGACCAGCAATGGTTGGTTCCTGCAACGGCTTGCCGACATTCTCGGCGAGCGTGTCGAGGTCGCGCTGTACCCTGAGACGACGGCTCTCGGCGCCGCCTATCACGCGGGGCAGGCGCTCGGCCTTTATGGGGATGCGGCGGAGCTCGAGGCGATGTGGAAGCCGGGCGCTGCCTTCGAGCCAATCATGAGCGCATCCGAGCGTGAAGCACGCTATGGCGGCTGGCTCGATGCGGTCGCTCGGGTCAGGAGCGAGATAGAGGCATGCTAAAATCGGCGTTGGGCAACGCCCTGTGAAGCGTCATAGAACCGTCTTGGCACTGTCATAGTTTTCTATCAGGGCTTGTCCGCGACAGGGGGCAGAGTGGGGTAGACGCATGACGATCGCTGCAATCGATTTCCAGCTTCTTGCCAATGCGGGGTTCCCGCCCGCAAATTTTGCTCCCGGCGAGGTGATCTTCGCCAAGGGCGACAAGGGCGACAAGATGTACGTGATCCGCTCGGGCGAGATCGAGATCGAGCGGGACGGCAAAATCGTCGAGACGCTGTCATCGGGGGGGATTTTTGGCGAGATGGCCCTGATCGACGGTTCGCGCCGGGCTGCCACCGCGCGGGCCAAGACGACTTGCGAGGTTGCCCCGATTACTGAGAAGAGCTTCCTCTTCCTCGTGCACGAGACGCCGTTCTTCGCCATCGCCGTGATGCGGACGCTCGCCGAGCGGCTAAGGCGCGCGGCCTAGGAACGCACTTGGCGCAAGAGGTCTAATCTCCTTTCCACCTCCGTCTTGCTATTGCCGCTTGCGGAAGCCATGATCGGGCACGTCATCCCCCAACGGCTTCCGCGTATGTTATCGTTTGAAAATTTGGCCCTCCGGCGCCCTCGCAACGTCGATATGCCGACGCTGGGGCGCGATGCCGTAGCGGGGGCGATCTCGGCCGTCGTGCAGATCGCCTACTGCATCTCCTTCGCCGCCCTCATCTTCACCGGTGATCTTGCCGGCGGTTTCTCGCTCGGACTTGCCGGACTTATTATGGGTACCGTGGTCACCTGCTTGGTGATCGCGCTCACCTCGACTTTCTCGCCGGTGGTCGGCGGTCCGGATTCACCGGCGGTGGCGGTGATGAGCGTGCTGGCCGCTTCGATCGCTGCCGCGCTTCAAGCCAAGGGCGCGAGCACTGATGCCATCATCCTCAACGTGCTCGTGGCCCTAACGGTCAGCACGCTGCTCACCGGCATCCTGCTCTACGGCACCGGCGCGCTCCGGCTCGGTCAGTGGCTTCGCTTCATTCCTTATCCGGTCATCGGCGGCTTCCTTGCCGCCTCCGGCATCCTGCTCCTCACCGGCGGCATGGAGGTCATCACCCAGACCAACCTGACGCTGCAGCCGTCGAGCTGGCAGGTGCTCTATTCGTCGACCTACGGGCCTCAAATCATCATCGGCACGCTGTTCGCGACCTCGATTCCCATTCTCGGCCGCTTTGTCCCCGCCTACCTCGCCCTGCCGCTCGCCTTCTTCGGGTTTCTTATCGCTTTGGATGGGGGCCTGTTCTGGTTGGTGAAGGACGAGGCGGTCCGCAGGGCCTGGTTCTTGCCGAGCCTCGGAGAGCTCAGTCTGTGGCTGCCCATCAATGCCGTCATGCGTGAGCATGTCGATTGGGGCGTGATCGCCCAGAGCGGCGCCGAGATTGGCTCGTTTTGCGGCGTGATGGCGATCGCGCTTTTGCTCGATGTCACGAGCCTTGAGGTGGCGCGGCAAAAGACCGCCGACCTCGACCAGGAGTTCCGCTCGAACGGTCTCGCCAATCTGCTCGCCGCGATGTTCGGCGGATTTGGCGGCTCGCTGTCGATGAATGCCTGCATCCTTCTCGACGAGTTGGGGGCGACGACGCGCTGGGCGGGCGCAATCGTCGGCATCGTCTGCGCCATCATCCTGTTCTCCGGCGTCGACGTCGGCGGCGTGGTGCCGAAAGCCATCCTCGGCGGAATGCTCGCTTATCTCGGCGTGATGATCATCGTCGAGTTATGGGAAGCGCCGGCCAAGAGCTCGTGGATGGAGTGGGCTCTGACCGGCGTGATGACTCTCGTCATCATCAATTTCAGCTATTTCATGGGCGTGCTGCTCGGCGTCATCGGCGCCTGCCTCATGTTCGCCCTGAGCTATAGCCGTATCGGCGTGATCAGGCGCCATCTTACCCGTTACGAGTTCTCCAGCAATGTCGAGCGCTCGCCGGAGCAAACGCGCCTGCTGCGCGAAGAGGGCAAGCGGGTCCACGTCTTCTGGCTCTCGGGCTTCATCTTCTTCGGCTCGTCCAACGGTCTGTTCGAGCGCATCAAGCGGGTCATCGAGGGACAGCAGGACAAACCCGTCGGCTATGTGGTGCTCGACTTCGGCCAGGTTCCAGGTCTCGATACCTCGGCGGTGCTGAGCCTCGTCAAGCTCCGCAACTATTGCGAGGAGCAGGGAGTCACGCTCGCTTTCTCCGGCTTGAGCGAGATCATGCAGCAAGGCTTCGAGAAAGCAGGGTTCTTCGGCAGCGAAAGGCCGCACCAATTGTTCGCCAGCCGCAACGAGGCGATCGAATGGTGCGAGGACATGCTGCTCCTCTACCATGAGGTGGGCGATGCTTCGGTGCACACCTTCGAGTCTTGGCTCGGCAAGGAGTTCGGGGGCCAGCTCGATTTTGCACGCATCGCTTCCTTCATGGAGCGCGAGGAGCTCGAGAAGGGAGCCTTCCTGTTCCGTCAGGGCGAACCGTCGGATTCGGTCGTGCTCCAGGCCTCAGGCTGCGTCGCCATCACCATCATGGACGAGCATGGCCGCCCGATCAGGCTAAGGCGCATGGTCGGCCACACCGTGGTGGGCGAGATGGGGTTCTACCGCCACGTGCCGCGCACGGCGAGCGTGATCGCCGAGGTGCCGACAGTGGTCTACAGGCTCCGCCGCGAGGCCTTCGACAGAATGCAGGCAGCAGACCCTGAGGCTGCGGCAGCTCTCCACAAGCTGATCATCCGCTTGTTGTCCGATCGGCTCGAATTCGCCAATCGCGAGATCTCGGCGCTGCTCTAGCGCTTAGGACGTGGCTGCGAGGAGGATGGCGACCAAGGTGAGATAGGTCACCCCGTGCACCAGTTGGTCGGCGCCGAGCGCGTGCCAGAAGCCCGGATCGCGCGTCGTCCAGCCATTGCGGTGGGTAACCTGCTCCTTCAACCAGTCGACGTGGTAGTGAACAGCAAACTCGCCGAGGGCGATGGCACCGGCGAGCAGAAGCGAGCTCGGCACCAACAGGAGATAAACGAGCGGGGTGAGCGCCACATGGATCCCGGCATGAACGAGGCCACCCGGATGGCCGTAAGTCCCCTTGTTCAAATATTGATAGGGGGTCTGCAGAAAGAAATCGGCGATGGTGTGCTTGAGCATCAACACTGCGATGGCGGCGAGGGTGAGCAGTGTAAGCTTGGGCATGGGCGCTATTTCGACAAGGCTTCGGCCGTACCGTCCCAATGGGGCGGGGGCGGGTTGATGCGGAAGAAGGCGATGCGCTCGCGGTAGAGCGCATAGAGGCGATCGAGGGGGGCGCTGTTCAGCTTTTGGCATTCGTGGGCGAGCGTCTCGGCCCCATCCCAGTCCATCGCCCGGTAGCGCGCCAAGAACTCGGCGTGGGCCTCGGCGAGCTCGATGAACGCCTTGCTCTGTTTCATGCCGTTATCGCCGAGCAGCGCGAAGATGCGCGTCGCCTCTGTCTTGCCCTTCACCTTCAGGAGGTCGAGCTCGAGGAAAGCAAAATCGGGCGCCCGTGCCGTGGTGGTTTCGCCCACGACGGTGCCGACGTCGTAGGTTTTCGATTGTCCCTCAAGGCGAGAGGCCACGTTGACGTTGTCGCCGATCACCGAATAATCGAAGCGCGTCTCGGAGCCGAGATTGCCGACGCAGCAAAGCCCCGTATTAAGCCCGATGCCGAGCTTGACGGGCTTGTAAGGCCGACCCTTGGCTTCTGCCTCTTCGCGCCAGAGCTCGTTCAGCGTGTGCATCTCGCGCATCATGCGGAGTGCCGCGCTACAGGCGTGGCTCGGATGAGCGTTGTCGTCTAGCGGCGCGTTCCAGAAGGCCATCACCGCATCGCCCATGAACTTGTCGATCGTGCCTTGCTCGTCGAGGATGATGTTGCTCAAGCGGCGTGAACAGGCTGTTGAGGAACTGGGTCAGCTCCTCGGCATCGAGCCCTTCGGAGATGGTGGTGAAGCCGCGCACATCGCTGAAGAGGAGCGTCATGTCGCGTGTCTCTCCGCCGAGCTTGAGCCGCGAAGGGTCGCCAGCTAGGCGCTCGACCAGCGCCGGCGCCATATAATGAGAGAAGGCATGGCGGACGCGATTCCGCTCTCGCTCCGTGCGCAGGAATACGAACAGCGTGCCGGCAAGATAGATCGCAGTGAGCGCGATGGCCGGATAGATCGGGTCGACGAGCCAGCCGAGAGCATCGAAAGCATACCAGGAGATCCCGATCACGGTGGCAACGGCAATGCCGCCGAGCACGGCGCTGCCAAAAGCTCCAGAGCGATAGATAAGGACGGCAATCATGATGCCAAGCGCGAGGATATAGAAGAGCTCGGCGGGGGTTGCGAAGTCGGGACGCTGCAGGAAGGAGCTTTCAAGAATCTGCTCCAGCGGCTTGCGCGTGCAGCTCGACGCCAGGGACCGAGGCGTCCAGAGGGGTTGCTCTGCAGATCGAGCAGACCCGCAGCGCTCGTGCCAATGATGAGGATGCGGCCTGCGATTTCGTCCTTGCCGATCTCGCCGTTCAGCACTTTGGCGGCCGACAGGTAGCGTTGTTTCGAGCTGAGGCGTGAACTTCATCCACATCTGGCCGTGCGCTTCGGTCGGCACCTCGTAGTCGCCGACCTTGACGCCGACGATTCCGGTCTTCTCGCCGAAGGCCTTCTCGCCGCTCGCGCCCGAGCATTTCACGAAGTAGCTGGTTGCCCCTTGGGCGAGGCGCAGCAATTCGGCGGCGAAAGACGGGTAGAGCGTGTCGCCGACCCTGACCACCATGGGCATGCGGCGGATGATCTGGTCATGCTCCGGGATCCAGTTCAGCGAGCCAGCACCCTTTGCCTTGTCCTGAAGTTCTTTGAGGCTTGCAGCCGCGCCCGAGTAGTAAGGGGCGAAAGGGCTTAGGGTCGTCGCCGCCATGGGCGAAGCCAGCCTTGGTCTCGGAATCGAGGTGCCGGCGGGGCGGCGATGAAGCCGAGCACGACCGGGGCCTTGCCGATCGCATCGGCGAACACATGATCGTTGGACGGAAGCTTCTCGACCTCCTCCCTGAGGCTCGCAAGCGCATCCGACTTCGGCCAAGAGATGCAGCGCATTGGACGGCGACATGCGGTCGGGCTCGGGGAATACCGTGTCGAAACCGATCGCTGCCGCGCCACCCGCCGCGAGCTTATCGACGAGGTCGGCAAGTACGGTGCGTGGCCAGGGCCATTGCCCGATCTCCTTCAACGACTCCTCGTCGATATCGATGATGCGCACGGGCAGGTCGGGGTTGAAGGCGCGTGGGCTTACCTGCTGATAAGCATCGAACACGAGCGAGCTTAGCCGTCGCGACCGGGCTCGGATCCCAGACACGCAGAGCGAGCGCGGCGAAATGACCGCCCCACGATAAGTGACATAAAGAAGACGAGAACCCATCCCGTTGCCTGAACTTTGCATTTTTTACCCTAGGAAAGCGTGCCGACCGGCCGAGGATGCCAGAACCTAGGCAAAGGTGGCCCGGTAGCTACAGTGTCATATTCGGGGGTCATGTGCGGGGCGAATTTACTCCGTTCAAGGCTCACGGCATTGAACGGAACGGCGGAATGAACTAGGAAGCCGGACCTCCGGGCACCTTTACACTCAAGGGCACATTTCGTGAACATTTGCATGATTGGGGCGGGCTATGTCGGCCTCGTCTCCGCCGCCTGCTTCTCCGAGTTCGGCTGGAACGTGACCTGCGTCGACAAGGATGCGGGCCGGATCGAACAGCTGTGCCAGGGGCGCGTGCCGATCTTCGAGCCGCGGCTGGAGGAGTTGCTCGAGCGCAAACTTGCGCATGGGGCGGATCAGCTTCTCGACCGAGCTTGACCCGGCGATCGGAGAGGCCGACCTCGTGTTCCTCGCCGTCGGCACGCCGATGCGCCGCGGCGACGGCCATGCCGACCTCTCCTTCGTCTTCCAGGCGGTCGAGGAGCTTGCGCCGCATCTTCGCGGCTTCACCGTGATCGCGACGAAATCGACGGTGCCGGTCGGAACGAGCCGGGAGATCGAGCGGCGCTTACGGCTGCTTAGGCCCGACGCGGATTTCGCCGTCTGCTCCAATCCCGAGTTCCTGCGCGAGGGCTCGGCCATCTACGATTTCACCCATCCCGACCGCGTCCTGGTCGGCTGCGACGAGGAGCGTGCCAAGGCGCTGATGGAGCGCCTCTACAAGCCGCTCACTTTGCGTAACGCGCTTGTCATGTTCGTCGCCCGTGAATTGGCGGAGCTCGCCAAGTACACGGCCAATGCCTTCCTCGCCATGAAGATCAGCTTCATCAATGAGGTCGCCGAACTTTGCGAGGCGGTCGGCGCCGACGTGCAGGAGGTGGCGACGGCGATCGGCGCCGACGGGCGCATCGGCAACAAGTTCCTGCATCCGGGTCCCGGCTATGGCGGCTCATGCTTTCCAAAGGATGTGGCGGCGCTGATCCGCACTGCGCGCGAGGAGCGCTCGCCGCTCTCGCTGATCGAGCAGGTGCAGACGGTCAACTCGGAGCGGAAGATCGCCATGGCAGGCCGGGTCGAGCGCGCGGCGGGCGGCTCGCTCGAGGGCAAGACCGTCGCCGTGCTCGGCGTCGCCTTCAAGCCGGACACCGACGACGTGCGCGACGCGCCGAGCCTCATCCTCATTCCCATGCTGCAGGAGAGGGGCGCCAAGGTGCGCGCTTACGATCCGCACGCGCGGGAGAACGCCGAGCCGCTGCTACCTGGCATCGAGTGGTGCGAGAGCGCGCTTGCAGCGGCGGAAGCGGCCGACGTGACCGTGGTCGTGACCGAATGGAATGAGTTCCGCGCGCTCGACTTGGAAGCTCTCAAGCGTCGCATGAAGGGAGACGTTCTCGTCGATCTCCGCAACGTCTATGCGCCGGCGCAGGCGCGCGCCGCTGGCTTCACCTATTCCGGCATCGGCCGCTAGGTCCGCTCCGCCTCCGCTTTGGCAAAGCGCGGTAGAAATCGCCGTACCGATCGCGCCAAAGTTAATCCCCGCCCGCGCGGCTCCGGGATAATATGGAGATCATGGGCGCGATTGACAAAAAGCGTTTGCGCTGCCCGCTTTGGAGGATAGGCTTTCTCAAGAAAGCGACTCGTGGCGGAGGGCTCATCATGCGTCTTCCGATCATCGCCCTGGCTGCTATCGCGGCTCTCGGGCTCAATTGCAGCGGGGCGCACGCGGGGAGGGGCCTGTCGACCACCGACAATCCCTACTGCGATGTCACCACTTACACGTTGCGCGATTTGCCCGAGCAGGCCATGTCAACGCTCGATTCAAGCGGTCGCCCGGTGATCGTGGTGAGCTCCTCGGTGCTGACCCAAACGCCGGCCTATGGCCGCTTCCTCATGGCGCATGAATGTTGCCATCAAACGCTCGGCCATGTGCAGCGCTACCACGAAGGGTTCGGGCATGTCGGTCCGCAGCCTTTCTTCTATATCGCGCCTCAGCTGAAGCAGATGGAGCTCGATGCCGATTGCTGCGCGGTGAAGATGCTGAAATCGCTGCACGAGACCGACAGCATCGATGCGGCGCGGCAGACCATGATGGGATTTGGCGCCGAGCCAACGGGTGCTTACTACCCGACCGGGATCGAGCGCGCGGACAATATCGACAAATGCGCGGCGGGCGACTGAGCTCGCGTTACCGGCCTTTAATTTGACCTTGAGGCCGTTTCCCCACAATGAGCCATTAGCTCTGGCGCGGTGCCGCCCGCGCCACACCTATATGCTATGTTCTAGGCTTCCGAGATGGCTCAAGAGTTAGCCGTGCGCATCATTGCGATCATAGGCCTAGCGACGAAGCCGGTCGGGGCTTGGCTGCGCCGTGTCATCCTCGCCGTGCTCGTTGTGGGCGCTAGCGGCTTCAGCGGCGAGGCGTCGGCCGGCGTGATCCGCGTGTGCGCCGATCCCGACAACATGCCGTTCTCCAACGACAAGGGCGAGGGCTTCGAGAACAAGCTCGCCGAGCTGATCGCGGCCAAGCTCGACGACGCGGTCGACTACACCTGGTTCTCCGAATCGAGCGGCTATGTTCCGAACGCGGTCGGGACGGATGCTTGCGACCTCATCATGGGCTATGCCCAAGGCACGGGGCTGATCGACGACTCGAACCCCTATTACCGCACGTCCTATGTCCTCATTTACCGGCAGAACGATCCCAATCTTGCCGGTGTCGACCGTCTCTCCGATCCGAGGCTGAAGGGAAAAAGGATCGGCCTCTTCGCTCGCACGCCGCCAGCGAGCATGCTCGCTTTGTATGGCTTGGTGGCATACGCCAAGCCGGTCGAGGTCAATGCCGGCGAGAGCGCGTCTAAGGCGGCGGAAGCCATGATCGGAGAGATCGCCTCCGGCAAGCTCGATGCTGGGCTCTTGTGGGGCCCGGTCGGGGGTTATTACGCACAGCGCTCCTCGGTGGCGCTCGCGCTGGTGCCGCTCGTCAAGGAGAACGCGGGGCCGAGCACGATCTATGGCATCACGCTCGGGCTTCGCCCGAACGACCCGCAATGGAAGCACCAGATCAACAAGGTGATTGCCGAGAACGAGCGCGAGATCGACGGGATCCTGCAGAGCTATAACGTGCCGGTGTTGGACCAGGACGGCAATCTGATCGCGCCCTCAGCCGCCGAGCGCTAGATCGGCGGCTTCCGTTACATCTTGCACTTGCTCTCCGGCTCGTCGATGCCGAGCGTGTCGACCTCGATCTCGGCGTGGGAGGCATGCGGGAAGCCCCGCTGCGGCGACATCGAGACGGGAACCTTGTCGGTCGCGATCAGGATCGGCTGGCGGAACTGGCCGTCCCAGGGACGGTATTGCTGTTTGATGCCCTTGAAGGGTGCGAGCTGGAGGTCGGGCCCGTGGATGAAGGCGGCGACGGTGGCGAAATCGGCACCGTGGTTCCGGGTCACGGCCTCGCCGACCGTGCGCGCGGCGACGTAGGCCTGATAGTCGATCGGCAGCATCAGGCGCTTATAGTCCTTCTCGAAATGGTTGTTGGCCTGTGTCGCCCCCCATTTCTCATGGCCGGGGCTCCAGGTGGTCGCGGTCAAGCCCGTGGTGCCGGCGACGGGTCTTGGATCGGCCCCGCCGCGATAAGGCATATAGGGACCGAAGAGCTGATCCTCGTCGGCGACGATGATGACCTGATAGTCCTGACCGGCAAAATTCTCATCGGTGCTTGCCTGCTTGCCCGGCGGAATGGTACCGACGTCGTCGCGCCTGCCGCCTGAATTGTCCTTGTACTCGCGCACATCGACGAGCGTCGCGCCGAAGCGAGCGGCGGCGCGCTTGATCGCGTCGGCATAGGCGATGTCGCCGGGCGTCGAGCCGCGCACGACAAGCCAGTTCGTCCATTTCTGCAGCACGAGATATTGGGCAAGCGCGTCGGCCATCATGTAGCGGTCGGGCACGACATGCATGATGTTCTTGCGGCAGTCCTCTTGTCGGAGCGACACGTCGGGAGCGCGGATGTTGAACAGGAGCACATCCTTGTCCTTGGCGAAGTCCGAGAGCTTGAGCAGCGTGTCCGCCGAGGCATCTACGATGAAATAATGATGGCCGCTCTCGAGCAACTTGCCCAAGGCCTCGACCGCCTTGTCGGGCGAAGCGACCGTGCTGACGTCGAGCGAGTAGAGGTCGCCGACGAACTTGCCGCCGGCATTGTCCTCATCGATAGCCATCTTGGCGCCGGCGATTCCGGCATCGATAGGCTCGACATCAACGCGGGAGGCGGGACGCGGGTGCTCGGTCACCTCGCGGATATAGCCGATGGGCAGAGGCGTCAGCGGCGGCGATTGCGGGATCTCGACCGATACGCCGCCGGGCTTGTCAACCGCTGGCGCGTCCTCGGCGCTCGCCGCAAGGCTCGACAGCGCGCTACCGAGAAAGAACGAAACGAGAAGCGCCGGTGCATAGCCGAAGAGACGACCTTTGTCGGTGAATGACAGCTGCATCGCGATGGCCTGGAGGCGCGAAACGCCGCGCCGGTTATGGAGGAGCGAGGGGTCGTGTTCATGGTAGCGATAAAAAAATAGGCATTGCAAGCCTACAATACCACTACCATCGTCCAAATAATTCAATGAGTTACTGGTTACTGTCCAAAATTTGGCCAATAAGCACCAGCGCTCTCATCCGCCAGTTACTCTAACAAAATGTTTGCGTTTGGGAAGAACGTGATCAGTTCCGGTGCGGGCTCAGGGCGCGCCAGTGAGGATGGCGATCAATGCGCCGGACGGGCACGCGGCCGCGCGGATGGTGACGATGTGATGGACCTCTCCTTTGGAGCAGCCTTGCCCGTTCGCTTACGCACTACATCTCGCACTTTGCCCCGACCCTTCGCTTCCATGCTCTCCTTGAGAGCGGCCATGATGTTGATGACCTTCGGCTGTGACTTACCTTCCTCCGCGACTATTATCTCCGGCGCCCGCTGTTCGATCTTCGCTTGGATCAACTCACGGACAGCGGCAGCGAACTGATCGGGCATCTTCTCGGGCTCAAACCGCCCGCTCTCACGCTCCATCAACTCGGCCGCGAGAGTGACGGCTTGCTGATTGGCTTCCGCGTTAAGTTCTCAAAATAAGGCTCGGCGGGACGGCATCTCGTTCGCATAACGGAGGATGCAAGCACCAGCCCGCGACGCAGCGCCTTGATGCCACTAGGTGCTCGCGCCTGCATGATGAGCTGGCCAATGGCGACCTTGCGGTGCCTTTAGCGCATCGCGGATGACGCATAGCCTTCGTCGGCCTCGTCACCGTCCGGCACGAGGTAATACGGCTTCTCCCAATAGCGACGTGTCGATTTCAGCCTCATCGACGAAACGCGCCATGTCGATTGTGTGCTTGGCTTCGAGCTTGAGCTCGTCAATCTCCTTGGGGTGAAGCAGGACGTGACTGCCCTTTGGCGTACTCGTAGCCTTTGACGACTTCCTCGTCTGGCACGTCAGTAAAGGTGTCTCCCTCGCGAATGCCCTTGACGTATTTGATCGGCTCGCCAGAGGGCTCATGAATTTGTCGGAAGCTAATCGCCTCCTCGGTTGAAACGGCCGGGACAAGCCTGACGGGGATCAGAACGAGGGAGAGGCGGAGATTGCCCGACCAGAGGGAAGGAGGTGCCATAACGCAAACTCAGAACTGAACATGACGAAGAGTTCCGAATCTGGTCGCGTAACTGGCTGACACAAGAGGAACAAAAGCGGTTCATCTGCGTGTCCGTGGAGTGATGACCCGCGTGGACGAGGTCGTGTTTAGCTGTTCGGCGGACGTTCTCGGCGCGCTGCTACTCTTCGCTTTCGCGCTTCCTAATCTTTTGAAGCGCGCGAAGATCCTCCTCAGGCAACTCCATGAAAAGGTCATCGCCCCCGGGCCAACCCAGCGATTGCATTCTACGCAGCCGATGAGCACCGCTCGCCGTAGCGATCGATCTCGATGAGCGGGCGCTTACAGCGGTCGCAGTGCTCAGACATGGGGAGCTAGTCGACTATCTTCCGACTGCATCCTTCACACATTGCTTGATGAAGGAGTCTTTGTCTTGATCCGGGATCTTTTGGTCTATCGCGCGCCCTTCGCAAGCGATCACCATAAGGTCTTTGCAATTGGCCATGAAGTTTTTGAGTTCTTCAGCGCGCAACTCGTTCGCCGCCGCTTGAGCCCAACAGGAGTCCTCTGCCATCGCCGCGGTGATCCGAAAGCCAACGGGCACGAATGTAGGGCAAGAACTTTCATCGGCGAATGCCCCACGCACGCATCTGTCGGATAATCCTCCCAAGATGACGCACACAATCCAGAGCGGCTGATAGTCCCAGCCTGCGATTGGAGTGCCGTCGGCTCAGCGCTTCGGCTTAAAATGGGCAGGCGCTCGCTTCCCATGCCCTCCTGAGGGTTTTGATGAAGAGATGTCTGATAATAGCGATGACAGATCGAAACCCACCGACCGCCCCTTAAGGTTTCGACAAATTCTCATCCTAGCCGCGCTGGTTTTCGGATTTGCATTTGCGATTTGATCGCAGGGGGCGAACCGCTTCCTCGTGATCTTCAAGATTTTATTGCACGCTATTTTCTTGGATGAGGTGTGTTTGAATGGTGAAGCAGGTCACCGCCATCACACGATCCCAAGCGGCTGCCAGTCGAGCTGGCGATCGAAGCGCGCCGACCCGAAGGCACGCGTTGCGCTTGGCCCCTTGCGCTTGCGATAGGTCTTCAATCTCGCCGAGAGGATCAAAGCTGGCGGCAGAAGGCCGAGGTCGCCTCGAAGAGATAACGCTCTTACTCAGCGCGATCAACGCTCTATGACGGCCTCGAATCGCGAAGCCTGAACCGTGTTTCTAGGCGTACCTGTTGGACGACCCCACCTTGGTCAACAACGTGCCGTAGCGGGCTATATTTCATATCCCGCTAACAGTTTCTCCTGAGTTTGCTTGTCGTAATATTTTCGCCAATCGAGACTTAGCAATCCTTCGATCCTCTCGACTGTTTTGTCGATCAGACCAGGCGGCTCGCCGGCCTTAAGCTGGGCCTTTAGTTCGAGGAAGGCTTGGTTGGTGCCATCAAGACGCCGGGCCAAGTTTGTCGCAACGTAAAGGAGCGCGGCTGGGTCTTGCACAAGAAATGCGGCAGCGTCGGCAACGTGAAACTGCGAGGGCGCCAAGGTGAGCACGTCCGCGGTATGCGGTTTATCGAGCAGCGCGGAGATCTCGCCGAAGACCACGCCGGGTTCCGCCACTTTTGCAATCTCAGTGCCACCCTTGACGATGCTTACCAGGCCGGTTTTGAGAATCAGCAGCCGCCCGGTTTTGGTGCCGTCCGAGAACACGGTCTCACCCGCGCCGTAGCTTGCAAGCGGGAGTGTGGCGAGCCTTTTCTGCCAGACTTCGGTGTCCATTGGCGGTTCCTCATTCTGCTACGAAAGTAGGCTCTGTGAGCGCGGCAACATCGAGGCGAAGCGTGGGAGAGAAAGTGGAGAGCCCCAGCTCACGGGGGAGAGCCAGGGCTCTCCGGTTCCTAACGGGGGAACCAGCCAGGGTGCCATAGAGTTGCTTCGCCTTGACGCTGTGATTAGCAGCGGGTACGTCGCGTAAACAGGCAGACCGCACCTCGGTTTGTGTGGGGGCTCTCGAGCTCATAGAGAAATCCCACCATAGGCCGCGGTCATGGGCAAAAAAACGGCCCGCAGGAGTACGGGCCGTCAAGGAGGCTTTTTTGATGCAACCTGCAAATTACACCCTCACCACGCCTCACTGCAACCAACCTTGCAAGAAATGAGAAAGGGACCGAAGCGGGTCCCTTTCTTCGCAATCTCGATCTTAGTCTGCTGATTATGCTTTGGGGGCCTTCTGAGCCTTCCAGGCTAGCTTGCACTCGTGCCTGTAGGCGTGGCGGCCCTTCCTATCCGTCGGGAATTCGAGCTTGGCCGCCTCCTTACAGGTGAGTGACGCTGGCGCTGCCGCCTGCGACGCGACGTGACCGCTGTGGCCATAATATCCGCGGCCATAATATCCTTGGCCATAATATGCCCGGCAGGCGTCACGCGTTTCTTGGGGAAAGCTGATCTGCTGTCATGAAGTCTTGCCAGACAAAAGAAGCGGCCTCGCTTATGGTCTGCGCATGGAACTCTCGACCGGATCGTTCGTCAGCTTCGGCTGGGAAACCTTCAAGAAGCGCCCGTGGTTCTTCATCGGCGCGAGCGTCGTCGTCCTGATCGTTTATCTTGTGGCCGGATCGCTCGTCGAGGCCATCGACAGCGCCTTTTCGGGCAACCCGAAGGATCCCTCCCTTGTCGGCTCGGTGCTCAATCTCGCTTTGAGCACCCTGATCAACATGGGTGTGACCGCGTTTTACCTGAACGCGCACGACAATCCCGAAACCGTCACGCTGTCATCGCTCTGGCACCCGCAGTCGTTTTGGAACTTTCTCGCGGCGACGATTCTCACAGGCCTTGCGATCATTGCCGGGTTTATCCTGCTCATCGTGCCGGGCATCATCTTCATGTTGATGTTCATGTTCACGATGTTCATCGTCATCGACCGTGGGCTCGGCCCGATCGTGGCGATGAAAGAGAGCAGGCGCATCACGCGCGGCTACAAATGGCAGCTGCTCGGTTTCGTTCTGGTGCTGACGCTCATCAACCTAGTCGGCGCGCTGGCCGTTTTGGTCGGGCTTCTCGTCACCATACCGGTCACGTCGCTCGCCTTCGTGCACGCTTATCGCGCGCTGACCGCCAACGCTGGTGCGCCTCCCGCGGTCATGGCGCCTCAGGCGACGCCGGTTACCTGACATCCGCGCGAGGCTTATTTCACGCTCGGAACGTTGGGAACGACGAAATCGCGGACGTGACTTCCAAAGCCGGGGTTCGATTCCGGCCCGACGATGGCGTTCGTACCCTTATATCCAAGGCGGCTGACGCCCTTGTTACCGATGGTGAAGATATGCGCGGCCGGTACGCCGGTAGCCAGAAAGGCGTCCGCGACCACATCGGAGTCGACATAGCCATAACTCGGCACGATGGCATACTTCTCCTTCACCCCCTCGACCATCGAACGAAACAAGTCAGTGCCGTGTTCGTCCATCCACTCCGCCATCGCCGTGCCTCTGTCCTTGGCGTCGACGACGGCTTGCGAACCATCTCTCAGTAAAAGCAGCGTGTCGCCTGGGTCGGTCGGAAATCCGTTCGCCTTGAGCCAGTCAAGCGTCGCCTCGCACATGCTTTTGCCGAGCACGTTCATTTGGCGGGGGCGTCCCGCCATGTAGACGATTAAATATCCGCGACGGAGATAGATGTTCATCATCAAGGCGGCATCCTCGCGCGGATAGGCGACACCCAGGTCGAGAAATGCGGCATTGGTCGGGCCGTAGTCCAGCAGGACATACTGGCTGAGCACGCCATCGATATCGGCTAGGACAGCGGGCCGGTTCTGCAGTTTTGCCGCATCCGTCCCGGAGATCTCCCCGCAGGTGTCGACCTGCTCGGCGGCGATCGACGGGGCTGTAGCTGCCAGCGCCAAAGCAAGACCGGTTGCCGCCGTTATGAGCGCGCGTCTCATGACCAAGCGACTCTTTGAATGTATTCGAGAGCGGGCGGCTGCGGTCATCGTCTTCTCCTTGATGCAGCCGTCCTGGGCTCTCACCACTCGGAAGAGGGAGTGAATGCTTATTCGGCAGGGACGAGCGGGCGCTGCGCGATCTTGGCGGCTTCGGCCGCATTGCGCGGATTGCGATAGACGAAGGGCGCAGGTGGCTTGGCCGCTTCGGCGCGGGCAAGCGCCACCATCTCGCCGTGATAGGGCGACAGCGCGCAGGCAGGATCCGTATTGCGAGCGTCGCCGGTGATGGCCATGGCTTGGCAGCGGCAGCCACCGAAGTCGATTTCCTTGAACGCGCAAGAGCGGCAGGGCTCCTTCATCCACTCGGTGCCGCGGAAGGCGTTGAACGCCTTGCCGTTCAGCCAGATGTCGAGCAGAGGCCGGTCGAGCACATTGTCGAACTCGAGGCCCTTGATCGTCTCGGCCGCATGGCAGGGGAGCACCTTGCCTGCTGGCGTGATGTTCATGAAGCCTTTGCCCCATCCGCCCATGCAGGGCTTCGGGCGCTTCGCGTAGTAATCGGGCACCACCATGTCGATGGTCAGCACGCCCTTGAGCCGCTCGCGCTCGCGCTCGACGAACTCGATCGATTCGAGTGTCTGCTCGTAAGTCGGGATCAGGGCGGCGCGGTTGAGATAAGCCCAGCCGTAATATTGCACATGGGCAACCTCGAGGCGCTGAGCGCCAAGTTTCACCGCAAGCTCGATATAGCGGGGGACATTGTGGATGTTCTGGCGATGGATGGGGGCGTTGACGGTCAGAGGAAGCCCGAGCTCGGTCACCCAGCGGGCGACGTCGAGCTTCTTTTGTGTGGCGCCGGGATATGCGCCGATCCGCTCGGCGTTTTCGGCGTCGACGTCCTGGAACGAGATCTGCACGTGATCGAGGCCGCGCTTGGCGAGGTCCTCGAGGCGTGCGCGGTTGAGCGTAACAGCGGCGGTGATCAGGTTCGAGTAGAGGCCCGCCTCTGACGCGGCCGAGACGATGTCCTCGAGGTCCTTGCGCGCGGTCGGCTCGCCACCCGAGAGGTGCACCTGCAGGATGCCCATCTCGCCGGCCTGTTTCATCACCGAGATCCACATCTCGGTCGAGAGCTCCTTGTTGACGCGCTCGAGCTCGATCGGGTTCGAGCAATAGGAGCATTGCAGCGGGCAGCGATGGGTCAGCTCGGCAAGAAGGCCGACCGGCGCGCGGGCGCATAGCGCCGCCGTCGCGTTCTTGGTGCCGACCACGCCTTCCGTCGGCTCGTCATCGACGGTCACCGACGGACAATGCCCGTTGCCCTTAAGCTCTTCGCTCATCCCTTTATGTACCCTTTGTCAGCCAGGCCCTGGAGCAAGTCCAGCACGTCGGCGCGGATCACGTCGGCCGGTGCCGAATATTCCTTGGCCAGAGCCTCGACGATTTCCTCTACGCTTCTCTTGCCGTCGCAGAGCTTGAGCACCGCAACGGCGGTCTGGTCCGGTGTGAGCACGCGCTCCGGCGCCAGCAACACCCACCGGTCGCGCCCCGCATCGAAGCGGAGCTTGAGATAGGTGGGCAAATGGGGCCGCGTCTCACGACCGACAACGAGACGCTCCGGCAATGCGGCGTCGTTCATCACGCTTTGCCCGGAACGAAGGCGCCGGGCGGAATCATGCCCGGATCGACATAAGCGAGATAAAGCGCGTCGAGCTGCGCCCACAGCACGTTGCATTTGAATCTGAGCGCATCCAGCGCGCCTTGCTGCGCCTCAGGCGTGCGCGCGTTGCGCTTCACGTATTGCAGGGCGAAATCGGCATCATCAGGTGCCTGGGTGAGGCGGCGCTTGAAATACGCCATCACCTCGTCGCTGATGAAGTCGTAGCTCTCGAGCATGCCCGAGATGCGCTCCTTGTGGATCTTCGGCGCGAACAGCTCGGTGAGCGAGGAGGCGACGGCCTCGACCAGGGTCTTCTCCCGCACGAAATTGACATAGGCCTCGACGGCGAAGCGCGTCTCGGGCAGCGCGCCCTTCATGGAGATGACGTAGTCGCGGTCGAGCCCGAGCCCGTCGGTCAACACCAGCCAGCGCTCGATGCCGCCTTCTTCCTCGCCATAGCCGTCATGATCCATGATGCGATGAATCCAGTCGCGGCGGAGCTGGCGGTCATGGCAGCGGCTCATCAGGGCCGCGTCCTTGCGCGGCACGGCGGACTGATAGCAATAGCGGTTCAGAGCCCAGGCCTGAACCTGGCCCTTGTTGAGCTTCCCGCCATGCAGCAGCTTATGAAACGGATGCTTGTCGTGATAGCGCTCGGCGCCAATGGCGCGAAGCTCTTGCTCCAGCTCCTCGGGACTCATGATCTTGGTCACGGCGTTTACCTCTTGTCCTACCCGAGTGGCGATCAGGCACCTCCCATGGCGGTTCGTGGATGCGACCGCCTTGATGGGCGTCAACTGCTTGGCAGGCCTCTACAATAACTGAAGACCTTGGCAACGGAAACTTGGGGCGTAATCCGACGAATGCAATATAGGGCGGCGCGATGAGAGTTGCATGAGCAGCCCATGAACACTGCCTCTATGCCTCATTAAGAAATTCTGAAGGGGAAGTGAGCGCCAAGAATCACGAACGGCGATCGGGCTTTTCGCCGGATCGCCGTTCGCTTCGGTTCCGAGATGAGAAGGGCGGATTAAGCGCGATCCAGCTCAGCCGGCAGGTAGCTCGTCACTTCCATGCCAGACTCCGTCTCCTCGATCGTCGGCTTGTGCCACTCACGCATGTAGGCTCTCCTTCCGCGAGTTTGGGCCAAGCATGGCCGGTGCGGCCGGCGTTTTGCGAACCCGGATTTCGGCCGAACCGGCTCTGCACTTTCACCATGAGTGCCGACTATGATAATTTTAAATCGTATTTCCTTATAGGAAGGATAAGGTCACCTTATCGTCATGGTCTCGCTTAGGCAGTTGCGCTACCTCGAATCTTTGGCCGAAACGCGCCATTTCGGCCATGCAGCGGAGGCTTGCGCCGTGAGCCAGCCGGCGCTCAGCATGCAGATCAAGGAACTCGAGGACGAGCTTCGCTTGAGCCTCGTCGAGCGGCGCAAGTCGGGGGTCGAGCTCACCGACCAGGGCGAGGAGATCGTCAGGCGCGCGCGGACCATCCTCGCCTCCGTGCGCGACCTCGTCGATTACGCCAAGCATCAGGAGGGCGTGCTGTCGGGCACCCTCAAGCTCGGCGCCATTCCCTCGATCGCGCCCTATCTCTTGCCGGCAGCTTTGCCCGAGCTGCATCGCCGCTTCCCCGCTCTCAACCTGCAACTCCGCGAGACGCTGACTGCCAATCTCGTGCGCGAGCTCGTGACCGGCGATCTCGACGTGATCCTCGTCGCGCTGCCGATCGAGGACCCCGAGGTCGAGACGCTTTCTCTCTTCGACGACCGGTTCATCCTTGCGACCAAGGCGTCCCCGCGCAACAAGCGGCTCCGTCACGCCAACGCGGACATGCTCGGCGAAGAGCGCCTGCTGCTCCTCGAGGAGGGCCACTGCCTGCGCGACCAGGCGCTCTCCTACTGCCATATGCTGACGCCTGAGGCGCGCGAGTCGTTCGGCGCCTCGAGCCTCGCCACCATCGTGCAGATGGTCGCCAACGGCTATGGCATCACGCTCCTGCCGGAGATGGCGATTGCGAGCGAGGTGCATCGCGGCGACATCCGCCTGTTGCGGTTTCGCGCGCCCGAGCCTAAACGCGAGATCGGGCTTGCCTGGCGCAAGACCTCACCGCGCAAGGCGGACTTTGAGCAGCTCGCCGAGTTGCTGCGCGATGTCGCCCCGCGACCCGGAAAACACGCGCTCAAGTAGCGCAAAGCGCGGTAGCGCATAGAAACAGGCGCTCAAGTAGCGCGTTAAAGACAAGGTGCACAAAGCACGGTGGCGCATAAAAAGAAGGAGGCAGGGAGACGCTGACCATCCAAATCATGGTGCTCGTGGCGTTGCTGGTCTACGCCTGGGCAGGGGCCGTCGCTCTCGCGCGGCCGATCTCCGATTTCTATGCGGCGGGGCACGCGATTCCGGCTGCCTATAATGGGATGGCGATCGCCGCCTGCTTCGTCGCGGCGCTCGCTTACCCAACTCTTGCCGGCGTCCTGGGCCCGGGATGGCAGGGCTCGCTCCTCGTCCTTGCCGGCGGGGCAGGGGCGCTTCTCGCCATCGCTTTCTTGCTCGCGCCTTACCTTCGCAGGTTTGGCGGCTACACCCTTCCCGATTTCCTCGGCGAGCGCTTCGGCTCCGCCGGCTTGCGGCCACTCGCAGTCGCTGCGGTCTTTCTCTGCTCGTTTCCCGCACTTGCCGCTGTGCTTCTTGCTCTTGCCGTCATCGTCACCCGCCTCTTCGCGCTCGATCTCCCGAGCAGCCTTGGCGCGGCCGTGGCGATGCTCTTTCTCTGTACCTTCCTTGGCGGGATGCGCTCAGCGTCTCGCGCTGGCGTTTTGCAATATGCCGTCATGCTTGCGGGCTCAGTGGCCGCGCTCACCATCCTGCTTTGGCAGCGCCGTGCCACCTCGGGCGCACTCGATGCCAGCGCCCTGCTCGATGCGCTCGCGGCGCTTAACCTCGACATGTTCGTGGCGCCTGACCGCGTGAACCGGATCGCGCTCGTCTTTTGCCTCGTCGCCGGAACGGCCGCGCTGCCCCATCTCGTGGTGCGCACTTTCACCGCGCGTTCGATCGAGGAGGCGCGAAGCTCGTTTCTCTACGCCGTGCCCTTGCTCTTGGTGCTCTTCTTCCTTGCCGCGCCGGCCTATGCGCCGCTCTTCTCCGGAGAGGCTGTGGCGGCCGGCGATACGCTGTCGGGCGTCTCGATGGGGCTCATCGCGACCGCTGCGATCGCGGCCTTGCTTGCGCTCGGAAGCGGGCTCCTCCTTGCCATGGCGAACGCGATCTCTTACGACCTTTATTACAAGTCGTGGCATCTCACGGCGCCAGCCGACAGGAGGCTTCTCGTCGCGCGCGGTGCAATCCTGCTCGTGGCCGCGCTAGCAGCTCTCGCCGCGTTTTTTCTCCCACGCACGATGCTCGCATTTGCCGGCGCATCGTTCTCGGTTGCCGCGAGCGCGTTTCTGCCGGCGCTTCTGCTCGGAGTGTGGTGGAAGCGCGCCAACGGGCAGGGGGCGCTCGCGGGGATGATCGCGGGCCTTATCGTCTGTCTCTATTACATGATCGTGCCGCGCTATTTCCCTTACGCCTTCTACGAGACCTCGCGTCTCTTCTCGAGCGCATCCGAGCAGCAAGCCTCCGCTTACGACCTGCTGCAGCGGATGTACTACCTCGCCGATCCCGCCAACCGGCCGGCGGTGGCCATGCTGTGGGAGCTGAATGTGCGCGCGATCGCCAATTGGTGGGGGGTGAGGGGCATCTTCGCAGGTGTGTTCGGCGTGCCGGTCGGCCTGGTCGTGACGATCGCCGTCAGCCTGCTCACGCCGGCGCCGTCAGAGGACGTGCAGAGCTTCGTCGAGGATCTGCGCAAGCCGCAGCCCGCTTAGCGGCAATGCAACGCTATTGCGCCGCGGGATTGGCCGCCGATTGCGCCTCGGGCTGCTGCTCGGTCTGATCGCCGAGAATGCGGAAGGAGTTGCGGAAGCGCTCGGCATCGTCGTCGGTGGCGTGGCCCTTGGGACCCGCCGACACGAGCATATAGATGCGGTCGCCGGCCGGAACGACGTCGACGAGGTGATTGAGCTTGCCCTTGCCGCTGTCGCCGTCCGCGATAGCCTCGAAGCCCGGACGTCCGGCGAGCGTCGCCTCGCCTCTCTTGCGCAGCCGCGAGTCGCTCCCCTTGGCGTAGGCGTTCACGAGCTTCACATAGAAGTCGTTGGTGATCGGGTTCGGCGCCTTGCCCGGAGGATATTCGAACACGACCACCGAGTAGATGGTGTCCTCGCCGACGTTCACCTGGAAATCGTATTGCAGGAGCGGGTTCTGCCCCTCGACCGGTGTGCTCGTCACCTTGGGCGCGCCGGGAAACTCAATGGCGAAACCGCGCTCGGGCGATTGGAACTCGCTCCATTGCGGCTCGCTCGCCGGCGCTGGCTGTGTCGTGGGCTGGTCCTCCGCGGCCACCGGCGAGACCGCGGCCAACAGCAGCAGCGAAGCCAAGGTCAAGCTTCTGATCGACATCGCGCTTCCCTTCGTCGATTACCGCCCGATTCGCCCATCTTAGCTCATCGTGACGGAGGGTCCATCCCGCCGAGGGAGTGATCCTTAGCCTTGCGGCTGGGACTTCAGGACCTTCTCATACATCGCCTCGGCGTCCTGCTTCAGCGCGCGCCGGGAATCCGGGCGGAGATAGAGCATGTGGCCACCGGCATAATCCTCGACCGTGATCGGGGTCGCGCCTTGAAGCGGCGGAAGCTGGTTCACGAGATAAGACGGGGCGAGATAGGGCGTGATCAGATCCGTGTAGCCCGCGGCGATGAGAACGCCGAGCGAGCGGTTGGCGGTGCGCGCATCCTGGATGTCGTCGATCACCCCGGCGTAGCCTTGATGGGTCGGGCTCGTGCCGAAATCCCATTTCGAGCGAACATCGCGATTGAGCAGCCGATAGGTGGCTTCGGTCTTATACGAGAGCTCGTCCTGCGCATATTGGATGAAGGCCGCGGTCCATAGCGGCACGGTCGAGTCGAGAACCGGGTCGGGCCCGCGCGGCCATGAGCTTGCAGGGTTCGGATCGGGCCCGCCGACACTTCCGTCATAGCGGCTCAACACCTGACCGTGGGAGCGGTCGAACTCCTTGATGAAGACGGGCGGCTCGATGCGGGCGAGATGCCGCTCGACCACCTCCGCCGGGAGTCCGGTCAACTCGGCAACCTTGCCGCTCGCGAGCTTCCCGCCTTCCTCGGCTCCGGAGGCGAGATCCACCAGATAGTCCGACAGCGCATAATGCTCGGCGTCCTTGAGCGCGGTCCCAAGCGCCTCCCGCCCGGTGACGCCTTTGCTCTCGAGATTGACCGCCGCATAAGAGGGGAGCGCGAGCGCCCAGGAGAGCGGGTCGTAATCCTCGCCATTGAGAAGCGCGAATTCGAGCGCGGGCGAGATGAGAACGAACCCGCTCGGCGACACGCCGCCCTTTTTCTGCAGATCGCGCGTGATGGTGACGGCGCGGAAGCCGCCATAGCTCTCTCCGGTCAGGAACACCGGCGAGGACATCCGCCCGTTGTCGATAAGATACGTGCGAATGAAATCAGCGAGATATTCGGTGTCGTGCTCGATGCCGAAGAAGTCGCGCTCGTCCTTGCCGTCAGCCACGCGGCTGTAGCCGGTGCCGACCGGATCGACGAAGACGAGGTCGGTGAAGTCGAGCCAGCTCGAATCGTTATCGACGAGGTGGGGAGGGGGGCCTTGCACCTCGCCCTTGGCCGAGACCTCGATCGCCTTCGGTCCGAGAGCGCCGAGATGGAGATAGGCGGAGGCGGCGCCGGGACCGCCGTTGAACACGAAGGTGATGGGACGCTTGCTGTCGCCCGGCTCCCGCGCATAGGCGACATAGAAGATCGAGGCGAGCGGCTTGCCCTGCTCATCGCGCACGGGAAGCGTTCCGGCCGTCGCGGCGTAATGGATCGTCTCTCCGGAGAGGGTGATCGTGTGATGCGTGACCGAAGTTGGCGGCAGGAGATCGGGAGCCGCTTCATGCTCGGACTTCGCCTCAGCCTGCCCCTCCTTTCCACTGGGCGCGCTCGCCTGGCTGACCTCGGTGGCGATCGCCTGCGCGGCGTCCTCTGCGGGGGCGGGCGCGAGCGATGCGAGCATCAGAAGGCACGCACCGAGGCCCAAGACGCAAGCGATGCGGCGGTAAGCCTTTGTCACTGAGCTTTGCTCCATTTTGGGGGAGAGTGGGGCAGGGGCTTTTCGAGCAAAGACTTAAGCAGCAGACCGGGCAGTCTCAAGGCGACCGAACATTAAGCTTCGACCATCTGGGTGCCATGATTATGCGGGACTTACGCTTGATGCCGAGGACCGTTCTGACCATTGCCCTGCTCCTCCCTTTGCTTGGCGCCGCCGGCTGCGCCGACCGCGAGCAGATCCGCGCCAAGCAGGTTGCCGAGGAGGCGGATACGGCGAGCGCCGACGATGCCGCCTGCCGGCCCAAGGGCACTCCGGGAACCAAACCTTACGACGAATGCCGCCAGCAACTGGCGCAAGCGCGCGCCGAGAGGAACGCGGCGCAATATCAGAAGCGGCGGGATTTCGATCGCGTCCTCGGCGCCGGCACGTCGGACTCGGGCGGAAGCTACTGACGGCCGAGTGCCGAGAACGGCTAAATGCTCGACCCTAGACGTTGGTGTCGCCGGGGAAGCTGCCGTCGGGATGCGGACACTTCACCCTTTTCACGTACCAGCCCGGGTGGTCCAATTCCCAGCGCGGCGTCTCCATCAGGCTGGCGCGCGAGCAGACATAAGGATCGGCGAAATTGGGCGTGGGCGCGCCGTTGCCGAAATCGTTCGGGTCGTACATCTGAATGATCTCGTTGCGGCAGGTCGCCTCGTCGAGCTTAATGCCGTCGACGGGATTGCCGTTCACGTCCAATGGCCCCTGATTGGAGAGGGCGTGACACACGACGAACATGAGCGCGGTCGGGGTCATTCAGATCACCAGCAATCAGCTATTTGCGGCTCCAAGCGCTTACAATCAGCCCGAGGTTGCCGAAGCGCAACAGAATTCAGGTATTTGGCCAGGTTGCGCCCGTTCAACTCTTCGAGCATACCCCCTCCAGCCTGCCCGCGGATTCGGCCGCGCCTCTTTGGCCCCGTCACTTAGATAAAGTGATATGCGAAGGGCCCATTTGGCCGCTAATGTAGGGTGTTAAGCGGGAGAGCAGACGGCCGCGCGGTCCGGCACGGTTCGGCATTGGCTCGCATTAGCGCCTCAAGGGCGCGCAATTGAGGGACATTCGGTGGCCTTCTCGCGATCCAAGCCTTCGGCGTCGGCCGGGGAGTAGCGGCGCGTTCGTTCAGTGTCCTTGGAGTTGGCATCTTCATGCGTCCTACGAGACATGAGGCTCGCCATGAACCCGGGCGGTAGCGGAGCATCACCGCATGGCAAGCCCTTTGCGTGAGAAACGCACTTGGCCTCCGCGGGAAAAGGACGCGGACTCGGCAGAGTCCGCCGCGTTCGAGGCGACCGTTGCCGTCGTCAAGGAGACCGTTGTCAGGTCCGGCGAGGTCCTTGTCTCGGCGAAGGAGGACCTAACCGACCATAAGCGCTGGCTCGAGGCGCAGCGCGCGGCGGTTCAGGCCGACCGCGCGCGTCATGAGCGTTGGCTTCTGAAGCAGCAGGAGAAGCAGGAGGCGCTTGATAGGCGCGAGCGCGCCAAGCGCCGGCGCCAACTGATGCGCCAGAATGCCATGCGCGCCGTCGAGAACGCGGCCTTTGCTGTCCTCGAACTCGGTGCTGTCGCTGTTCTGGACCTGCGTCGGCAAGATCGCTGCCTTCTTCGCCTATCTGCGCGACTCGATCTTACGTGGCTTCGCCTGGGTCGGTGCACGGCTCCGCGACCTCGCCGCGCACGTCACGCGACTGGCCAAGGCCGGCGCCTCGGCCATCGCCGGCAAGACACGCGCGCTCGCGGGCTCAGCGGGGAGCGCGCTCTCGGCGGCAGGCTCCTCTGTCGCCGCCAAATCCGGCGAGCTTGCGCGGTTCACAGGAAGCGCGCTTACCGCCGCAAGCTCATTGGTCGCGGCAAAGTCCGCCGAGATGGCGCGCTCGACCGGCAATGCGCTTTCGGCAGCGGGCTCTTCGGTCGCAGCCAAATCGGCCGAGATTGCAGAGGCGGCTGGCCTCCATTCCACAGCCGCGAGTTCGCCGGCTCCCGCAGAGCTCGCGGATGTCGGTGGCGATCAGGCTGCGGTCGCCCCGGCCGAGCCAATTCCGGCAGGCACACCTTATGCTCTCGCCGAAGCAGCTCCCGTCGCTCTCGCAGAGGAACCCGCTGCGCCTCTTGCGGAGGAATCTGCTCCCGTCCAACCAGTTGAAGGCGCCGCGGTGCCCACGGCAGGGACAGCGATCGCAGCGCGGCTCGCCCCCATTTTCGCGCGCGTGGCGACGACCGTGCGCACGAGCGTGGAAACGCTCGCGCGTCTGATAGCGGCGCTATCGGCCAAGGCGGCTCCTCTCGCGCGTTCCAGCGCTGAACGGGTGTCGGCCGGTCTCTCGGCGATCTCCGCGAAGGTGCGCACGGCTTCGCCGCAGCTTCATGGCGCGTTTCGCAAGGGCACGGAGACGGCCGGGCTCTATGCGAAGGAGGCTGCCGCGCGATCTGGCGCCCTGCTCGCCAGGATCAAGCCCTCTCCGAGCGCGCACGAAAACGAAGTATCTTCGTCGCCTGACGCGCTATCCTCGCAGGCTCCGGCGCGCGTAGGGGGCTACGACCTTAGTCAAATGCTGATCATCTCTGGCGTCGTATTGCTCGTCTGCGGTGGGCTCCTGGTGGGGAGCGGCCTCGTGCTGCGCGCCGCCGGGAGCGGCTCGGGACCCTTGCTCGGGACGGCGGCGGTCGAGAAGCCGCCGTCGCCGCATGCCGTCGCCTGGTTCTTCGAGGAGCCGGAGCTTCCGATCGTCGAGCGGTCGGTTTTCTCGGCAGAGCTTACGCCGCACGGCGTGCGCCTCACCGGGCTCGCCATCAAGGCCGAGAACAATTCCGATGACCCGCTGTCGGGGCTGGAAGGCGTGGTCAAGCCCGACGCGAAGCGGCTCGACCTCAAGCTCGAGGTGAAGGTCGACATGGTCCCGGCCGAGGGGACAGAAGGTGCCGCGGCAGCGGCGGTGCAGGGGAACGGCGTCATTCCTCCGCACGCCTTCTTCAGGCTCGTGTTCTCCTTCCCGCCCGAGGCGCATGGCGAGGAGCCTGGCATCGCGCTCAACGACTTCATCGCCGCTTATGGCGGCTTGATGCTGAAGCTTCGCTATAACGTGGCCGGCACGCAGAAATCGCTCATTCATTATTTGTCGCCGGAGATGCTGAAGGCGCAGCTCACCGAGATTCAGCACGAGGCCGACGGCTCCTAGCTGGCGACGGTTCCGCCCCTCAGAAGCAGTTGACCGAGGTCAGCGCGCCACACCCCCTGATGCTGAGACAGGCCCTGAACTGGCTGCAACAGCGCGTGCCGCAGCCGGCGACGTCGGCCGTGGGATCGAGCGCTGTGGCCGTGCACACGCTGTTACAAGACTGAAAGTCGTTGTTGCAGACGCGCACGCTCTGGCTGCCCGGGCCGCACACCGAAGGCGGAGGCGCAGTCGACTGCGCCGGCGGGATCGGATTGCCGAACGACTGGCCCTGCGTCCCTTGGGTACCTTGTGTTCCTTGCAAGCTCGTTTGCGCGAGCGCACCGGACTGGAGCAACAGCAATAGAAGAAGAGCCGACAATCCCCGTCTGATCATGTCCCTCAAACTCGTAGTTCAAAAACTGCGTCTGAACGCTCGCATGATGCGGATTTCCCCGCGAGCGGCACCTGAGGAGTACAGTATCACGGCAATATGGCGCGCCCTAGCGTCGGCCGCCGGCGCAAAGAAAAAGCCCGGCGGGATGGAGACCGGGCTTTCTCTTTTCGCTGACCTGAGCGGACCATCGGCTGGTGCTGGGTGGGAAGGCGGGCGCCGATGGCCAAAGGACTCGTTGAACTCGGCCCCATGCCCGAAAGTTCCCCCTACAGGAATTGGACTCTTAGGCTCTCGCCGACAGACTTGGGCTCATTGTTGCCGCGATGGAAAAATACTGTCTCGCCGCCCTCGATTCTGAGATCTCCATAGAGCAGGCAAAATGAAATCCTTAATAGCGCTGTTCCTCATTTCGCTCGCGACGCTCGCCGCGCCGGACATTGCCGCGGCCGCCACGGCGGATGAGATAAACACGTCCGCCAACGCCACTCTTCACCGGTTCGTCGAGCAAAATACAAGCGCCGAGGAGCTTGGCCGCAAGGCGGCGGGGGCCTTGGTGTTTCCCTCCATCATCAAGGCCGGCTTTGGATTAGGCGGCGCGTATGGAGAGGGCGTTCTCATCGTCCATGGCAATGCCGCCGGCTACTACAACATCGTGTCGGCCTCATTCGGCTTTCAAATGGGGGTACAATCTCAGTCGCTCATCGTCCTGTTCATGACGGAAGAGGCCTTGAACCAATTCGAGCAGTCTTATGGATGGAAGGTCGGCGTCGACGGTTCGATCGTGGTCGTCACGCTCGGCGCGTCCGGCTCGATCGACACCAACAACCTGACGAGCCCGATCCTCGGCTTCGTCACGGATGAGACGGGGCTGATGTACAGCTTGAGCCTCGAAGGCTCCAAGATCACGCGCGTCACGCCCTGAGTGCGGAGTGGAAAGGACGCCAAACATGGATTGGAACCGGGTCGAAGGTAACTGGAAGCAGGCGAAGGGGAAGGTCAAAGAGAAGTGGGGCAAACTCACGGACGATGACCTAACCACCATCAATGGCCGCCGCGATCAACTCGAAGGAAAGATTTAGGAGCGGTATGGCTTGGCCAAAGATCAAGTCAAGCGAGACGTAGACGACTGGTACGCCGCTCAAGACTGGTCGTGAGTTAGGCAGCATAGCCAACTTTTGCTGTCTGGCTAGAGGAGCCCAGGCCGTTCCCAATTCCGGCGTGGGCTTCCTCGCTTTTTCACAGCGTTGGCAGCTTGGCAATGGGCGGGGTTAATTCACCCGATGGGGGTAAGGGCAGGGCACCGATGGACTTAGTGACCAAGCCCAAGACCCTTCACCGGCAGTTAGTCGCACTTCAGTTGATGCGAACCAGCTTTATTGCTGTTTATTGGGTGAACTAGGAATTTGCGGCCGGACGCGGGAACCCTTACCCGCACAGTTGCAATAGCACCAAAGCACACCGCTGGCCATTTCCTGACACGACGTGCCACACCCATGTTTTTGACAGGCCGCCTGAATCGCACCGATCTCGCTGTGTGATAATCCGGAGCGCGCTTCGTCGGCCAGCACAAGCAACAAGCCGCTCGACAATGCAGCAACGATGAACACGAATGGTTTACGCATGAGGATCACTCGTCTTGGTCTTTTGTTCAAAATGAACAACCACTTCTCACCCAAGTGCGAGTGTCCAAAATGAACACTCGCTCAAGTTGGGGGCGCGCATTAAGCGCTGGCCTTGAAGCCCTCAGCAACCCAACGGACAACGGCACGCACACCCACGAAAGCAAAACCCAACAGGTTCACCAAGACGAAGCACATGAGGGCGTAGAACGCCGCTACAGCGCCTTCTACGTTCATCCTGAAAATCGGCGGATTGAACAAGACGCTCTTTTGCAATGTGGCTTCTCGCGTTTGTCGAATCTCGTCCATGGTGGCAACGAACCGCTCGGTGAGGAAACACTTTACGCGCTAGGGACACTCGCCGTATGGCCAGACCAAAGGGCCTGGTGCGTAGCACGAGTGGCCCGGTGCCGTAGGCAAGCGCCATAGTTACAAGGGCAGAGAGAGGCACCAGTAAGTCAGCTCAGCCGTAACTGCCGCGGCGAAGAGCATGGTGAGGTAGAAGTCACCGGTTTCCGACCTGAACCACCCGGGCAGGTAACGCCTCAGCGATAAGTTGATCATAGCAATTCCCTTCGAGTGCCCGCTCCGTATTGCGATAACGTCAGCAGAGCCCTCATGTTCCGGCTTAGCTATGAGCTAGGACAAACACGCATATCCCGAGCTGCCGGCGTGTTTCGA
>CAVVDW010000022.1:0-205233 GCA_963747175.1 uncultured Alphaproteobacteria bacterium
GGATTCGAACCCTTGAGACGGTTGCCCGCCTACACACTTTCCAGGCGTGCGCCTTCGACCACTCGGCCACCCCTCCTCGAAAAGTGCCGCACTATAGCGAAGCGACCTTTTCGTTCAATATGTTCGGGATCTGGCGATGCCCTCGGCATAGGCTCACGCAATCCTGAAGCAACGCCGGTTTGAACGTGAGCGGCCGATGGCTTATGTAGGAGCCGGATATCCAATCTGCCAAGAATTCGAGCCATGCTTCTTCTGCTGCGCTTTATCGGCGTCTGGCTTCTTCTGATCGCCATGGTCGCCGCCGTCGTCGATGCCACCAAGAGCCTCGCGGGCGGCGGCACGTGGGTCGTCACCCCCATGGGCGAGCAATGGAAGGCCCTCAACGCGCAAAGCCTCGACGCCGCCAAGGCCTTCGTCGAGACCAATGCCGGCCCCTTCCTGTGGGACCCGGTGATCACGACCATCCTGCACGCGCCGACCTGGGTCGTGTTCGGCATCCTCGGCGTGCTGCTCTATTGGCTCGGGCAGAAGCGGAAACCGGTCGAGGTGTTCATCAATTAGGGGAATTCAGTCGGGGGTCGTGCAGCCGCTAGAAACGGAGATCACATGTTCACGCTGAAGCGCAAACCCTCAACCCTCCCCTCGCCCGACCAGGCCTTGCCCGGTCGCGCCAATCCCATTCCTTCAGCTACCTCGCACCACGTCAGCGGAGCCGCGCTGAAAGGCCCCTACCCGCAGGGCGCGATGAAGGCCATGTTCGGGCTCGGCTGCTTCTGGGGCGCCGAGCGGAAGTTCTGGCAGATCCCTGGCGTCTACGTTACCGCCGTCGGCTATGCGGGCGGCGTCACGCCGAACCCGACCTACGAGGAGGTCTGCTCCGGCATGACCGGGCATAACGAGGCCGTGCTCGTGGTCTATAACCCCGCCAAGGTCAGCTATGAGACGCTGCTCAAGACGTTCTTCGAGGCGCACGACCCGACGCAAGGCATGCGCCAGGGCAACGACGTCGGCACGCAATATCGCTCGGGCATCTACGTCTACTCCGACGAGCAGCGCCGCGCCGCTGAGGCGTCGAAGGTAGCCTACGAGAAGGCGCTCAAGGCGCGTGGGCTCGGGCCCATCACCACCGAGATCAAGGACGCGCCCGAGTTCTATTTTGCCGAGGATTACCACCAGCAATATCTCGCCAAGAACCCGCACGGCTATTGCGGGCTCGGCGGGACCGGTGTCACCTGCCAAATCGGAACCGGCGTCGAGGCTTAGCCGTCAGCTCCGAATGAAACCGACGATGTCCTTGGTCTTGGCAAGGATCGGGTCGGCGATGGCGTGAGCGCGCTTGGCGCCGTCAGCGAGGATACGGTCGATCTCGACCGGGTCGGCCATCAGGCGGCGCATCTCATCGCCGATCGGCGTGAGCTTCGCCGTGGCAATCTCGGCGAGAGCCTCCTTGAACTTCGAGAAGGGCGCGTTGCCGAAATCGCGCAACACCGCGTCCTTCGACGTCTCGGCAAGGCCCGCGAAGATGCCGACGAGATTATCGGCCTCTGCACGGATCTCGAGCCCCTTCACGTCTGACGGCAACGGCTCGGGATCGGTCTTCGCCTTCCTGATCTTCTTGGCGATGGCATCGGCATCGTCGGTCAGGTTGATGCGCGTCATGTCGGATTCGTCTGACTTCGACATCTTGCGCGTGCCGTCGCGCAAGCTCATGACGCGGGTGGCGGGCCCGGTGATGAGCGGCTCGGGCAGCGGGAAGAAGCCTTCGGCATAGCCTTCGCGCGCGATGGTCTTGGCGAAGTCGTTGTTGAATTTCTGCGCGATGTCGCGGGCAAGCTCGAGATGCTGCTTCTGGTCCTCGCCGACCGGAACGTGGGTCGCGTGGTAGAGCAGAATGTCGGCGGCCATCAGGTTGGGATAGACATAGAGGCCGGCGGACGCGTTCTCACGGTCCTTGCCGGCCTTCTCCTTGAACTGCGTCATGCGGTTCAGCCAGCCGACCCGCGCCACGCAGTTGAAGATCCAGGCGAGCTCGGCATGGCCCGACACCTGGCTCTGGTTGAAGATGATGTGCCGCTCGGGGTCGATGCCTGAGGCGATGAAGGCCGCAGTCACCTCGCGGGTGTTGCGGGTGAGCTCGTCGGGATCCTGGAACACCGTGATGGCGTGCAGATCGACCACGCAATAGAGGCAGTCATGCTCGGCCTGCAGCGCCACGAAGCGCGTGATGGCGCCGAGATAATTGCCGAGATGCAGATTGCCGGTCGGCTGCACGCCCGAGAAGACGCGGGTCTTGGTCTTGGTCTTTTGCATCGCTTAGCCTTCGGTCCCCGCGGGTTATGGCGTGGCCCAAGGGCGGGCGCAAGCTTTCGCAAAGAGGGGCGACGCCGCCCGCTGAGGTTGGCGTCGCGATCTCAAGCCGTTTCGGTTGCTTCCTTCGGATCGTCGCAACTCCTTGGCTACATTTTTTCCGGCTGCTCGGCGGGCTTGCCGCTGCTGCTCATGTCGTGGCTCATGGTGCAATAGTTGTACTCGTCGAGGCACTCTATCTGGCAATCCTTCTTGTCGGTGCAGTGGTTGCTCTTATAGAGGCAATGCGAGAGCGTGCTGCGGCACTTCTTCGAGGCGAAGGCCGGCGTGGTCAACGCACCGAGGCTGGTGAGGGCAAGCGCAATGATAAAGGCTTTATGCATGGTTATCTCCTTAGGGGTTTGCTGCGTCAACCGCGCGTCCTTTGACGGCGGTCGGGGGCGCATGTAGGGCTCAGAGCTGGCTGCGTCCCCCTCCCGTCGGAGGGGGGAAATGAGCGCGCCCAAAATTCAAGATCCCGTGATTGCGGTACGACGCCGCCCGCGAAGGACGGCGTCGTGATCTTAAGCCGTTTCGGTAGCCTCTTTGGGATCGTCGCGGACGACGATGGTGGCGACCACGGGGAAGATCTGGTCGCCAGGCATTCCGACGCGCGCCAGCAGTGGGTTACCCGCAAGCCTTCTCCATCTCGCGGATCTGCTCGGCGATCTGGACGGTGCGCTGGGCCATGGAGAAATGCAGCCGCTCGACCATGCGTCGCTCGACCACGATCACGCCCTTGGTCGCATTCTCGGGCTGGCCGAAGGCATCGATCACCTTGCGCGACCAGTCGACCTCATCCTGCGTTGGCGAGAAGATCTCGTTGCAGGGGGCGACCTGGCTCGGGTGGATCAAGGTCTTGCCGTCCATGCCGAGCGTCCGGCCACGCTCGCATTCCTCGCGCAAGCCCTTTTCGTCCCTGAATTCGTTATAGACCCCATCGATGATGTCGAGCCGGTAGGCGCGCGCGGCGACGAGCGTCATGGCGAGCCACGGCACCACGGCGAAGCGGTCATGCAGATCGCGGGCGCGCGATTCCTTGATCAGGTCGTTGGTGCCCATGACCAGACAGCAAAGCCTGTTCTCCTCATGCACCGCGGTCGCGGCGATGGTGCGCGCGTTCAGGATCGCCATCGGCGTCTCCATCATCGCCCACAGCCTGATCTTCTCAGGCGCATGCACTCCTTGCAGGATCTTGGCGACGCTGATGATGTCGCCGGAATGCACCACCTTCGGCACGAGGATCGCGTCGGGCGCGGCATCGCAGGCTGCAATCAAATCGTCGGTGCCCCACGGCGTCTCGAGCGCGTTGACGCGGATCACCACCTCGCGGCCGCCATAGCCGCCGCCTTTGACGGCGGCGCAGACCCGGGCGCGGGCGAAGGGCTTGGCGTCGGGCGCGACGGCATCTTCCAAGTCGAAGATCAACGCGTCGGCGGGAATGTCCTTGGCCTTTTCCAGGGCCCGCTCATTAGAGCCGGGCATGTACAAGACGCTCCTGCGCGGCCGCCCCTGCATGGCAATACCTCCAATCACCCCTGTTGCATTGCAACATAGACGAGGCGGGAGGCTTTCGCCAACCTCCTAGGCCCTGATGTCCTTGAAAAGCTTGCGCCATTTGGCGGCGCCGAGCGGCTCGGCACTCACCATATAGACGAGGAGCCCGCTTGCCACGAGAGCGAACAGGGCCGCCACCTGCATGGGTATACCGTTAGAGGGCGCGAGATAGGGCTCGAGCAGGCGCTCGATCCCGAATACGGCGATCCCCATGCAGAGCGTGGCAAGCAGGATGCCGAGCAGCGCCCTGCGGAACTGAGAGTCGAGGGCGAACTCTCCCCTTCGCTTCAATTCCAAGACGAGGAGGGCGACGTTGATCCAGCCCGAGAGCGTGGCGGCGATGGCGATGCCGGTCCCGCCGATCGCCATGAACAGGCCAAGGCTCAGCACGACATTCGCGAGCATTGCGATCGCGGCGAAGACCATCGGCGTCTTGGTGTCCTCGCGGGCGAAGAAGCTCGGATGCAGCACCTTAATGATCACATAGGCCGGAAGGCCGAGCGAAAGCGCGCCGAGCATCTTGGCGGTCGCTTCAGTATCGGCGGCGGCAAAAGCGCCGTGCTCGAACAGCACGCGCATGATGGGGGTGGCGGCGAGGAGAAGCGCGGTGGCGGCAGGCAGCGTCAGCAGGAGCGCAAATTCGAGCGCGCGGTTCTCGCTCGCGATCACCGCCTGATGATCGCCCGCGCGGAGCTTGTGGCTGAGATCGGGGAGCAGAACGACGCCGACGGCGACGCCGATCACGCCGAGCGGAAGCTGCACGATGCGCTCGGCGTAATAGAGCCAGGAAACGACGCGGTCTTGCAACGTGGCGATGATGGTCGAGATCACCCCGGTGAGCTGGCCGATCCCGCCGGCGACGATGCCGGGCAGCGCAAGCGCGATCAGGCGCTCCATCTCGGGGGTGAGGCGCGGGCGCTCGATGGGCACGCTCATGCCGAATCGCGCTGCGGCCCAAGCGATGACGATGACCTGCAACAGGCCTGAGGCGGCCACGCCCCAAGCGAGCATCACGCCGGCTTGGCCTTTCTCGGTGTTTCCTGTGGCGACGAGACCGAGCAGGACGACGATGAGCACGACATTGAGCAGGCTCGGCGTGAAGGCGGCGATGGCGAAACGCCCGAGCGCGTTGAGCACGCCGGTATAGAGCGCGACCAGAGACATACAGACGAGATAGGGAAGCGCGATGCGCGCGAGCATCACCACCAGCGCGAATTTCTCCGGGTCGTCGCGAAAGCCAGGCGCGAGCAGAAGCATGAGCCAGGGCATGGCGATCTCGCCGAGAATGGTGAAAGCGACGAGAAGGACCGTCAGCCCGGCCAGAGCTTGGCCGGCGAAGGCACGCGCCGCATCTGGCCCCTCCTCATGGAGGCGTTTGGCGAAGAGCGGGATGAAGGCCGCATCGAAGGCGCCCTCGGCGAATAGGCGCCGAAACATGTTGGGCACGCGGAATGCAACGAAGAAGGCGTCGGCCACGAAGGAGGTGCCGAGTACGGCCGCGATCAGCACGTCGCGCACGAAACCGAGCACGCGGCTCAGGATCGTCATCGCGCCGACCGTTGCGAACCCGCGATAGAGCTTCATTCGCTATCAGGCAGGAACGAGAGGGGTGTCGTGGCGGGCTTGCAGCGCCTTGGTCAGGCGCTCGCGGATCGATGACTCCCGGCTCGTGCTCGTGATCTTCTTGCCGGTGAGATCGGTCACGTAGAACACGTCGACCGCCTTCTCGCCGAAGGTCGCGATATGCGCCGAGGCGATGTCGAGATTCATGTCTGAGATCTCGCGGGTCACGTCATAGAGCAGGCCGGGGCGGTCGAGCCCGTTGATCTCGATCACGGTGAGAGCGTCAGACAGCGTGTTGTCGATGACCACTTGCGGCTCGACGGTGAAGGCGGAGAGCCTCGGCTTCGGTTTGCGCTTGGCGGATAGCACCTCGGCGAGGCGGGCCTCGCCCTTCAGCAGGCGTTCGATGGTTACGGCGATGCGCTTGGCGCGGCGCTCCTCGTCCTCGGCCTGATCGAACTCGCGCTCGAGATGGATGGTGTCGAGCGCCATGCCGTCGCGCGTGGTCGAGATTTGCGCGTCGACGATGTTGGCTCCGGCGCCGGTGCAGGCGCCTGCGACCAGCGCAAGCAGGCGCGGGTGGTTCGGCGCGAGCAGGGTGATCTCGGTGACGCCGCGGAAGGCGTCGGTGGCGATATGAGTGACAAGCTGCCTGCCTTGCGCCTCGGCGTCGCGGATGAGCTTGGCGTGCTCGGCGATCACGTCGAGATCGGTCCTCAGCCAATAAGACGGGTAGTGGCGGTCGATGAAGTGCTCGAGATCATGGCGCGGCCAGCCCGCCAGCCGCTCGCGCAAGGCATCCTGGGCGCGGGAAACGCGCTCGCTCCGGCTGAGCGTCAAATGTCCGCCGCCGAGCAGAGGCTCGGTCTCGAAATAAAGCGTGCGCAGGAGCTGGCCCTTCCAGCCGGTCCACACTCCGGGCCCGACCGCCTGGATGTCGGCGACTGTGAGCAGCAGCAGGAGCTTCAGCCGCTCGCGGCTCTGCACCAGAGCGGCGAAGTCGCGGATGGTCTTGGGGTCGTTCAAGTCGCGGCTTTGGGCGAACAGGCTCATGGCGAGATGATGCTCGACGAGCCAGGCGGCAGTTTCGGTCTCCGACGGGGTCAGCCCGAAGCGGGGCCCAAGCTCGCGCGCGATGCGGGCGCCGGCGATCGAGTGATCCTCCGCGCGGCCCTTGGCGATGTCGTGCAGGAAAGCGGCGACGTAGAGCGCGCGGCGATTGTCGATGGTGCGGACGATCTCGGTCGAGACCGGGTGCTCGATCGCATGCTTGCCGCGCTCGATACCTGACAGATATCCGATGGCGCGGATGAGGTGCTCGTCCACCGTGAAGTGATGATACATGTTGAACTGCATCATCGAGACGACGCGGCCGAAATCGCCGATGAAGCGGCCGAGCACGCCGGCCTCGTTCATCTTGCGCAACACGCCTTCCGGATCCCGCGAGTCGGTCAGGATGCGCAGGAAGAGCCGGTTCGCGGCCGGGCTATCGCGCAGACTGTCGTCGATCAGCCGGAAATTGGCGCGCACCTGGCGCAGCACCTCTGGCGAGAACGAGGCGTGATTCTCGTCGGCCGCCACGAACAGGCGGATGAAATTGACCGGGTCCTTGGCGAAGACGTCCTTGTTGATGGCGTAGATGCGGCCGTTCTCGATGCGGAAGTCGGAGGTGCGGCGGAGCCTCGCGCGTCGGCGCCAGCTGAACGGCGCGAGCAGCGTGTCGAGGGACGGCAGCGATTTCAGCTGCTTCATCTCGAGCGCCGAGCAGACGATCCCGGTGAGATCGCCGACCTCCTTCGCCACGAGGAAATAGTGGCGCATGAAGCGCTCTACCCCGCTCAGGCCGCCTTTGCCCCGATAGCCGAGCTGCTCGGCCATCGGCTGCTGCACATCGAAGGCGAGACGCTCCTCGGGCCGGTCGGTGAGGAAGTGCAGCTCGCAGCGCACCGTCCACAGGAAGCTCTCGCAGCGACGGAAGCTCCGATATTCCTGCGGCGTGAACACGCCGGCCTCGACGAACTCGGCCTCGGCCTTGTCCGGATAGAGATGCTTGGCGAGCCAGTGCAGAGTATGCAGGTCGCGCAAGCCGCCCTTGCCGTCTTTGATATTCGGCTCGACTAGGTAACGCGAGGCGCCGGCGCGGGCATGACGGGCGTTCTGCTCGGCGAGCTTCGCCTCGATGAACGGCCGCGCGTTGCCCTCTAGCACTTCCTTGCGAAAGCGCCTCTCGAAATCTTCGTAGAGCGTTTCATCGCCAAGAATCAGCCGCGCATCGAGCAGCGCCGTGCGGATGGTCATGTCGGAGTGGCTCAGCCGTACGCATTGGTCGATGGTGCGCGTCGCATGGCCAACTTTGAAGCCGAGGTCCCAGAGCAGGTAGAGCATGTATTCGGCGACGCTCTCGCCCCACGCGGTCTGCTTGTAGGGAAGCAGGAACAGGAGATCGATGTCAGAGCCGGGTGCGAGCAGGCCGCGCCCGTAGCCGCCTTGCGCCACGACCGCCATGCGCTCGGCGGTCGAGGGGTTGTCGGCGCGGTAGATGTGAGTGGTGGTGAAATCGTAGGCGAGCTTGATCAGCGCGTCCTGAAAGGCCGATAGCCCCTCCGCGCAGGTCCTGCCGTCGCCGTCGTGCTCGAGCTGGCGTTTGGCGGACGCAAGGGCCTCATCAACGAGCTGGCGTAAGCGCTCGACCAGAGCCTTGCGCAGCGAGTTGTCCTGCCCGGAATAGGCGTGCGCAAGCCGGGAAGTTTCCTCGCGCAAGACATCGAGGTCGAAATAGGGGGCTTTTCTGAGTGCAGGCTGGTCCATGGTCGTCGGGCAGTAATCTAGCACATGGGCCCTTTACGCCTCGCTAGCAAGCAGGGCCTTCAGGCGGTAGAGGGCCTCCAGCGCCTCCTTAGGGGTCATGGCGTCGGGCGACAATCCCGAAAGCGCCTGCTCGATGAGCGAGGCTTGGCTCTCCCTCGGCGCCGCCCCACCCTTCGCCGCCCTGAACAGAGGGAGATCGTCGGCAAGCTCGGTGGGCTTGGGGCGCCCGTCGGCCTTTTCCAGCGCGGTCAGAACCTCGTTCGCACGGGCCAGCACGTCGGGGGGAAGACCGGCGAGCTTCGCCACGTGGATGCCATAGGAGCGATCGGCGGTGCCCCGCACCACGCGATAGAGGAACACGATCTCGTCGCGCCATTCCTTGACCTCGACCGTCGCATTGGCCGCACGCGGCAGCTTGTCGGCAAGAGCGGTCAGCTCGTGATAGTGGGTCGCGAACAGGACGCGGGAGCGGTTGACCTCGTGTAGATATTCGAGCGCCGCCCAGGCGATCGAGAGCCCGTCGAAGGTCGCCGTGCCGCGGCCGATCTCATCCAGCACCACGAATGAGCGCGCGGTCGCCTGATTGAGGATGGCAGCAGTCTCGACCATCTCGACCATGAAGGTCGAGCGGCCGCGGGCGAGGTCGTCGGCCGCTCCGACGCGGCTGAACAGACGGTCGACGATGCCGAGCGAAGCGCTCTTCGCCGGCACGAACGAGCCGGACTGGGCGAGAACGACGATGAGCGCGTTCTGGCGAAGGAAGGTCGATTTGCCCGCCATATTGGGTCCGGTCACCACGAGGATGTGCGTGGCATCAGGACCGTCGCCGAGCCTGCAGTCGTTGCCCACGAAGCTTGCGCCGTCGCCGCGCCGCAAATTCTGCTCGACCATCGGGTGACGTCCCTCCTCGACGGCGAAGATGAGACTGTTGTCGATCCTGGGGCGCACAAAGCTCTGCTCAACCGCAAGCTCGGCGAGGCCGGCATAGTGGTCGAGCTCGGCAAGTGCCGCGCTTGCCGCGGCGAGCGCCTGCTGCTCGGCCAGCACGTCGTCGCAGAGCCGCGCAAAGTATTCGAGCTCGAGCGCGAGCGCGCGGTCTGCGGCCTGGGTGATGCGCGCCTCGAGCTCGGCAAGCTCGCGCGTCGAGAAGCGCGTGACATTGGCAAGGGTCTGGCGGTGGACGAAGGTCTCGGGATGCGGCGGCTTCGACAGCATGGAGGCATTGGTCGCGGTGACCTCGACGAAATAGCCGAGCACGTTGTTGTGGCGGACTTTCAGCGACTTGATGCCGGCCGCCTCGGCATAGGTCGCCTGCAAGCCGGCGATCACCTGGCGGCTCCCATCGCTCAATTTCCGCTGCTCGTCGAGATCGGCGCTCGCGCCCTCTCTGATGAAGCCGCCGTCACGCGCGTTCAGAGGGAGACTCTCGGCAAGGGCCCCGGCAAGCGCCTGCTCGATGCGAGGAGGCGACGCTTCGAGCCGCGAGGCGATCGATGCAAGCTCGGGCGGCAAACCGAGCGCGCTTCCGGCGCGGATGAGGCTCGCGGCAAGTGCATGAGCGGAGGTTATGGCCGCGCGCACGGCGCCGAGATCGCGCGGGCCCCCTCGCCCCAAAGCGAGCCGCGCCAGCGCTCGGGCAAGGTCGGGTGCTGCCTTCAGCTCCTCGCGCAAGGTCTGGCGGAGCCTGGGCTCATCGGCCAGATAGGCGACGGCGTCGAGCCGCGCATTCAGCACCTCGACGTCGGTCAACGGACTGCCGATACGGCTTGCTAGCTCGCGCGCCCCGGCGGCCGTCACCGTGCGATCGATCGCGGCGAGCAGGCTGCCAGCACGCGAGCCCTGGTTCGAGCGGATCAGCTCGAGATTGGCGCGCGTCGCCGCGTCGATGACCAGCAGGCTGCCAGCGCCCTCTTTTCGCGGCGGGCGAAGCAGAGGCGCACGTCCCACCTGGGTGATCTCGACATAAGTGAGGAGGCCAGAAAGCGCGGCGAGCTCGGCGCGGGTGAACTCGCCGAACGCGTCGAGCGCGGCGACGCCAAGCCGCTGCTTCAGAGCGCGCTCGCCTCGGAGCGAGTCGAAGTGGGCGCGCGGGCATGGCGTCAGCGCTGCGCCCGCCTCTCCGATCCATTTGCGAATTTCGGGATCACCCGCAATGTCGTCGCCGACCAGCACCTCGCCCGGCTTCAGCCGCGCAAGCTCGCCGGGAAGATCGCTCGCTTTGACCGAGGCCGCGATCAGCTCACCGGTCGAGATGTCGAGAGAGGCAAGCGCCAGCATCTGCTCTCCGCCTTCTTGCTGGGCGGCGCGGAAGAGCGAGGTCAGGAAATTATGCGCGCGCGCGTCGAGCAGGCTCTCCTCGGTAAGCGTCCCCGGCGTAACAAGGCGGACGACGTCACGGCGAACCACCGCCTTCGCCCCTCGCTTCCTCGCCTCGGCAGGATCCTCGAGCTGCTCGCACACGGCGACACGATGACCTTGGGCGATGAGACGCTGGAGATAGTCGTCAGCCGCGCGCACCGGCACGCCGCACATCGGAATGTCCTCGCCCTGATGCTTGCCCCGCTTGGTGAGCGCGATGCCGAGCGCGCGCGAAGCGATCTCGGCGTCCTCGAAGAACAGCTCGTAGAAATCGCCCATGCGGTAGAACAGGAGGCAATCGGCGTTCGCCGCCTTGATCTCGAGATATTGTGCGATCACCGGCGTGGCGCCGGCAGCGTCTTCTCCCCGCGCGGCGCCTGAGGCGGCTCTACCTGTGGCGCCAGACCCCCCTGCCCTCGTCTCCATCTCGGCCATGCTCAAGGGTGGTAGCTTCTCCTTGGTCGCGCGACAAGGCGTGCCTCCACCGGACTGGGGGAAAGGGCTTTTCCCTGGCGTGAGGCTCCTCTAGGGTGCGCCGCTCGCGAACAGGACAATCGTCTCGAGGAGATTTCACCATCGTCCGCCCGTCAAAACGCGCGCCCGACGCGCTTCGCCCCATCAGCTTCGAGCGCGCGGTATCGCGCCACGCCGAAGGCTCCTGCCTCGTCCGCTTCGGCGAGACCCACGTGCTCTGCACCGCGACGGCGGGTGAGCCCGTTCCGCCATGGCTCAAAGGTCAGGGACGCGGCTGGGTAACGGCGGAATACGGCATGCTGCCGCGCGCCACGACCGAGCGCACGCGGCGCGAGGCTTCGGCCGGCAAGCAGACGGGCCGCACCCAAGAGATCCAGCGCCTGATCGGCCGCTCGCTCCGCGCCGTCACCGACCTCGCCGCGCTCGGCGAGAAGCAGATCATCGTCGATTGCGACGTGCTCCAGGCCGATGGCGGCACGCGCACCGCCTCGATCACCGGCGCGTGGATCGCTCTGCATGACGCCACTGCCTGGATGCAGGCGCGCAACATGATCAAGACGAAAGTGCTGCGCGACCACGTCGCAGCGGTGTCGTGCGGGCTCTATGGCGGCGAGGCGGTGCTCGATCTCGACTATGCCGAGGATTCGGAAGCCGATGCCGACGCGAATTTCGTGATGACCGGCTCTGGCGGCATCGTCGAGGTGCAAGGAACGGCTGAGACCGAGCCGTTCAGCCAGGAGGAATTCGACCGGCTGATGGAGCTTGCCCGCAAAGGCATCGCCGAGCTCGTCGCGCTGCAAAAGCTCACCGTTGCATAAGCCATGATAGGAGAACTGAGGCGCGGCGACACAGTCGTGATCGCTACCCACAACCAAGGCAAGGCGCGCGAGCTCGCCGAGTTGTTCGCGCCGATCGGCATCGACACCGTCTCGGCCGGCGCGCTCGGACTGCCTGAGCCCGAGGAGACCGGCGCAAGCTTTGCCGAGAACGCCAAGATCAAGGCGGTGGCCGCCTCGACCGCCTCTGGCATGCTGGCGGTAGCCGACGACTCGGGGCTCGAGGTCGCGGCCCTTGGCGGTGCGCCCGGCATCCACTCGGCACGCTGGAGCGGCCCTACCAGGGACTTTCGGCTCGCCATGGAGCGCGTCAATCGCGAGCTCGAGGCGAGTGGCTCGACCGATCGGAGCGCCCAATTCGTCTGCGCGCTCGCCCTTGGCCAGCCGAGCGGCGTGACGATGGTGCGCATTGGCAAGATCAACGGAACAATCGTCTGGCCGCCGCGCGGGGACCGTGGTTTCGGTTATGATCCGATCTTCGTGCCCGACGGCTACACCGAGACGTTTGGCGAGATGGACCCGGTGTTCAAGAACGACATGTCGCATCGCATGCGCGCCTTCGAGAAGCTGATCCGGTCGACCTGGCCTTACGATGAGGACTAGCGCCGTCACCCCCGTCCCTGACCCTCCCCCGCAAGGGGGAAGGAGAACCGCGGGGCAAGCACTCGCGGCAAGAACGGTAGAGCCGTTCGGGGTCTATGTGCATTGGCCGTTCTGCCGCGCGAAATGCCCTTATTGCGACTTCAACTCGCACGTCCGCCACGGCGGCATCGACGAGGGCCGGTTCCTCGCCGCCTATCTCACCGAGCTTTCGCATTTCGCGTCGCTCGCGCCGGGACGCGCCGTCAGCAGCATCTTCTTCGGCGGCGGCACGCCGTCGCTGATGCGTCCTAGCAGCGTCGCCGCCATCATCAACGCCATCGCCAAACATTGGGGCATCGCGCCGGATACCGAGATCACGCTCGAGGCCAATCCGACATCCGTCGAGGCCAAGAACTTCGCGGGCTACCGCTCAGCCGGCGTCAACCGGCTGTCGCTCGGCGTGCAGGCGCTCGACGATCAGAGCCTGAAGGCACTCGGCCGTATGCACAGTGCCGACGAAGCGCTTGCAGCCCTCGCGCTCGCCAAGCGCCATTTCGATCGCGTGTCCTTCGATCTGATCTATGCGCGCGAGGGGCAGACCGCGCGCGAGTGGCGTGAGGAGCTTACGCTAGCCCTCGATCATGCCGCCGACCACCTCTCGCTCTATCAGCTCACCATCGAGGAGGGCACGCCGTTTGCCGCGCGCCATGAAGCCGGCTCGCTGCGTATTCCGGACAACGACCTTGCGGGCGAGCTCTTTTCGCTCACCCAGGAGCTTTGCGAGGCGGCGGGATTGCCGGCCTACGAAATCTCGAACCATGCGCGGCCGGGATCCGAGTCGCGGCACAATCTCATCTATTGGCGCGGGCACGACTATGCGGGCATCGGCGCCGGCGCGCATAGCCGCATTACGGCCGACGGCGCGAAGCGCGCGCGTTCCACGATCAAATCGCCGGAAGGCTGGCTCACGCAAGTCGAGGCGTCAAACCACGGAATCATGAGCGAAGAGACTCTGAGCCCAGAGGACGCAGCGGAGGAATATCTGCTCATGGGACTGCGCCTCGCCGAAGGAATCGACCTTGCGCGGCTTGCCGCCATCGGCGGCTCTGCTCTCGACGAGGGTCGTCTCGATGCGCTCGAAAGCGACGGGCTCATCACGCGAAGCGGCTCGCGCCTCGCCGCCACACACGAAGGGCGCCTCGTGCTGAATCGCCTGATCCTCGAGCTCGCCGCCTAATAGGACGAGGCGGTGGCGAAGCTCGACGGCGCCGGGTCGATCACGACCGGGCCACCCTCATGCACTTCGAGAATGGCGAGCCCCCGCTCTGAGGTGCCGTCAGGCAAGAGCCGGAACAGACCGTCGACGCCGGCAAAGCCGCTCGGCCGCGTGAGCTGCCCCGGCGCATAGCGCTCTCCCGGCGCGCCTTGCGAGAGCGAAACGGCGAGGCTCACCGCGTCGTAAGCGAGGCTCGCGAGCCTGGGCGGCGCCGCGCCATAGGTCTTGGCATAACGCTGGGTGAAATCGCTCCAGCCCTTGGGATCGGGCGCGGGATACCAGCCGCCGACCAGAGCCTTCTCCGCGCCGATATTGGGATAGTCCCATTGCCCCGTGCCGAGGAGCTGCGCGCGCGAGCTGGTGACATCGGTCGAGGCGAGGAGGGGAGCGAGAGAGGGAAGCTCCTCGCGCCCCGCCGGGATGAACACCGCATCGATCGGCTGGCCGCCCTTTATCGCATTGGCAACCTGGCGCACGGGCCCGAGCATGCCGTTCGAATCTCCGGCCGGGAACGGCGCGTTGACCGCGATCTGTCCGCCACCTGAAGAGACCGCTCTGCCCAACGAGGCTTCGGCGATCCGGCCATAAGGCGACTGCGGCACAAGCTCGGCGAAGTTGTGCTTCCCCCGCGACAGCGCGAAGGAGACGATGCGCGGCACGTCGCGCCCGGCGAGGAAGCTCAAGAGATAGACGCCGCCGCCAGCAACCTTCTCGTCGCTCGAAAAGGCGATCACCGGGATGTTGGCCTGGCGCGCGACGGGCGCCACGGCCTCGACCTCCTGCGCGAAGAGGGGCCCCAGGATCAACTCGGCGCCCTCGCGCAAAGCGGCCTCGGCGGCGGCGCGGGCGCCTCCGGGCGTTCCTTGCGTATCCTTCGGCACGAGCACGATGTTGGGATTGTCGAAGTCGAACAGGGCAAGCTCTGCCGCCTGCTTCAGCGCCTTGGCCACGCCTTGCGTCGATCCGCCCGCGCCGATCGGCAGAAGCAGCGCGACCTTCACCGCACCAGCGGAGCCGGTGATGCTTGGGCCAGACGGCAATCCCCCGCTCCCGCCGCCGCATGAGGTGGACAGCAGCGCCACGGCCATCGCGAGCACGAGCCTGATGGCGCAACGCCAACGACCGATGCCGAATGGAAACCGCATAGAGTCTCTTTTGCTCCAGGGCGGGGCGAGCCTTCGCGCCGGCCTTAGCCCTTGGGCGGCGGTTGCAGCGCTTCTTCGAATCGCAAGGCCCGGAGCCGCTTCGCCAGAGGCCGAACCTTGCCCGCAACTATGGCTCAAACGTGATGGACGAGCTGCAACTATATCACGTAACGTTTTTGCGCCTAGAGCGGGCGATTGCACCGTGCCACAGGAGCGTGACGAGGAGCGGGACGAAGCGGCGTTGCGCCGGACGGTCGCGCGCGCAAGCGAAGCGCTCTCCGAGTTGATCTCGCGGCCGCTTCAGCCCGGTCTCTATCTCGTGGCGACGCCGATCGGCAATCTCGCCGACATCTCGCTCCGCGCTCTCGCCGTGCTCGCCCGCGCCGATCTCATCGCCGCAGAGGACACGCGCCACTCCAAGAAGCTCCTCACCCATTTCGGCGTCCCAGGCGAGATGACGCCTTATCACGAGCACAACGCCGAGCGCGAACGGCCCAAGCTGATCGCTCGCCTCCGCGCCGGTCAATCAGTTGCGCTGATCTCTGATGCCGGCACGCCGCTCATCTCCGATCCCGGCTATAAGCTCGTGCGCGAGGCGCTCGATGCCGGACTCCTCGTGACGAGCATCCCCGGTCCCTCATCCGTGCTTGCCGCTCTGACCAATTCGGGGCTACCCACCGACACATTTCTGTTTGCCGGCTTCCTTCCGCCGAAGCAGGGCGCGCGAAGGAGCAGGCTCGACGAGCTGAAGGCCGTCCCCGCCACTCTCATCTTCTTCGAGACGGCGCCACGGCTCGCCAAGAGCCTTGCCGACATGGCAGTGGTCCTCGGTCCACGCGAAGCAGCGACCGCCAAGGAGCTGACTAAGCTGCATGAGGGCGTGACGCGGGGCTCGCTCGACCGGCTTGCTGTCGAGGTCGAAGCGAGCGAGACGCTGAAAGGCGAGTTCGTGGTGGTGGTCGCGCCGCCGCGAGAGGACGAGAGCGAGGTCAGCGACGCCAAGATCGTCGAGCAGCTCGAGAAGGCGCTCAACATGGAGAGCTTCCGCGACGCGGTGCGGAGCGTCGCAGAGGTGCTGCAAGTGCCGCGCTCGCGCGTCTACGAGCTCGGGCTGAAGCTCCCCCGCAAGCGCGACTGACCATGCGTGAGGCGCGCGTCAGGGCTTACCGCAGGGGTCTCTTCGCCGAGACGATTGCCGCGCTTCTCCTCCGGCTCAAAGGACACCGCATCGTCGCCCAGCGCTACAAGACACCGGTCGGCGAGATCGACCTCGTCGCGATCAAAGGCAAGCGGCTCGCCTTCATCGAAGTGAAGCGGCGCAAGACGGCCGATGATGCCGCCTGGACGATCCCCGCCAAGCAAAGGCGGCGGATCGTGCGCGCCGCGCAATATTGGCTCGCCGGCCATCCCTCTTATGCCGGCCATGACATCGCCTTTGATGTGGTGCTCGCGGCGCCTTGGGCTTGGCCGCGCTACATCGCCAACGCATTTCCGGTCTGACCAGGTTCATTTCCCTTTGGCGAGACTCTGCCTATAAGGAGCGCCATGGCCCTCAAGGTCGCCTTCCAGATGGACCCGATCGAGCGCATCGATATCAGGGGCGATTCCACCTTCGCGCTCCTGCTCGAAGCGCAATGGCGCGGGCACGACGTGTTCTATTACACGCCCGCCAATCTCTCGCTCCGCGACGGGAAGCTCATGGCGGAAGGCCACAGCCTCACCGTCGAGGACCGCCCCGGCGACCACTACCGGCTTGCCCATCCCCGCACCGTCGATCTTTCCGAGTTCGACGTGGTCCATCTCCGTCAGGATCCGCCATTCGACATGGCCTATATCACCACGACGCATCTGCTCGAGCGGCTGAAGCCCAACACGCTCGTGGTCAACGACCCGGCGAGCGTGCGGAATTCGCCCGAGAAGGTCTTCGTGCTCGACTTTCTCGATCTCATGCCGCCGACCCTTGTCACCCGCTCGCCGGAGCAGATCCGCGCCTTCCGCAACAAGCACAAGGACATCGTGGTGAAGCCGCTTTACGGCAACGGCGGCGCTGCCATCTTCCGCATCCAGCCCGGCGATACCAATCTCAACTCGCTGATCGAGCTGATGGGACTGACCTTCCGCGAGCCGATCATGGTGCAGCGCTACGTGCCGGCGGTGCGCAAGGGCGACAAGCGCATCATTTTGGTCGATGGCGAGGCGGCAGGCGCGATCAACCGCGTGCCGGCGCCGGACGAAAGCCGCTCGAACCTGCATGTCGGCGGAACGGCCAAGCCGACCACGCTCACCAAGCGCGACAAGGAGATCTGCGCGCGGTTAGGGCCAGAGCTCAAGCAGCGCGGCCTGATCTTCACCGGCATCGACGTGATCGGCGACTATCTCACCGAGATCAACGTCACGTCGCCGACCGGCATCAGGCAGATAGCCGCTTTCGGCGGGCCCGACATCGCCGCCATGATCTGGGACGTGATCGAGAAGAAGGTGGCAGCGCAGAAGCGGAAGAGGACGGCGTGACGACCTCTGACCCCAAGGATCTCGACCCCAAGGGCCTTGGTGCCAAGTTCGACGCCCATTGCGACGCCGAGTTCAACACGCGCGACATCGAGGCGACCATGGCCACCATGGGCGACTGCCCGCATGTCACCCATGTGCCGACCATGACCGGCGGCTCGGGCTACGACGCGGTTCGGCATTTCTACGAGAATTACTTCGTGCGTCGCGTGCCCGAGGATTGGACGGTCAAGCTGATCTCGCGCACGGTGGGCGAGAGCCAGCTCGTCGATGAGGTGCTGATTAGCTTCACCCATGATTGCGACATGCCGGCAATCCTGCCCGGGGTGAAGCCGACGGGGCGCAAAGTGACGATCCCGTTCGTGGTGGTGGTCGGCTTCGAAGGTGGCAAAGTCGCCTTCGAGCGCATCTATTGGGACCAGGCAAGCCTGCTCGTTCAGCTCGGGCTGATCGACAGAGCGGGGCTCCCGGTCTCAGGCGCAGAGCAGGCGGCGCGCCTGCTCGATCCGAGCCTTCCGTCCAATACACTGATCCCCAAAAGCTGAACCCGCGTCAGGCTTTCGGCTTTGGCTTCCGCGGCGCGGGCTTGCGGGGCTTCTTCTTTTCCGGCGGCTGAGATTTGCTCTCGACCTGCTTGGCCTCGGCCTGTTGCGGCACGCTTGCCGGCGTCTTCTTGCGGTTCTTGAGGAAGACGCAAAGCCCTTGCGCCAAGACGCCTGCGCCCCAGCCAAGCGCCACCCAATGGAACCACCAGACTTTCGGCGTGAGCGTGAGATTCACGAACAGCAGCACGAGCACGACCGCCACATAGGCGAAGAGATGCACGGCGAAGGCGCGCGCTTTCCGGTCGATGAAGATGCGCTCGCGCCGCCTCGTCTTACGCAACAGAAGCGCGAAGGCGTGGATGGCGACCACAACGCCCCAGCCGATCAGCACCCAGGGGAACCAGAGCGTGCTTGGGCTGAGCCAGAGATTGATCGCGGCGCAGATCGCCGTGACCACGACATAGGCCACGAGATGGCCGAGGAAGATGCGCATCGACAGGTCTTTGAACATGCGATCGTCCCTCGTCTCGGCTAAGTCACACGCTATCCTAGTCTTGCGACGGACGAGCGCGTTGATCCACTTCAAGCGCGATGTTCGCTGATTGTTCTTGCTCTAATTGTTGGCCTTCGCTAGAGTGCTGAAGCTGGGTACGGGGGTTGAGCGATGTTCGCGCGGGTCACCACGGTCGCTTTCGAGGGGATCGAGGCGCGCGGCGTCGATGTGCAAGTCCAGATCGGGCCCGGCGTGCCCGCCTTCACTATTGTCGGCCTTCCCGACAAGGCCGTGGCCGAGAGCCGCGAGCGCGTGCGCGGCGCGCTGAACGCGATCGGGCTTGGCCTTCCTCCCAAACGCATCACCGTCAATCTCGCGCCTGCCGATTTGCCCAAGGAGGGGAGCCATTACGATCTCCCCATCGCGCTCGGGCTGATGGCGGCGGTCGGTGCCATCGCGCGCGACGCGATCGAAGGCTTCTGCGATGCGCTCGGCGAGCCGCTCGAGACCGGAGAGACGGTGATCGCGCGCGCCAACCACCGCATCGCCTACCCCTCGCGCATCCAGCTCATCGCCGCCATAAATCCTTGCCGCTGCGGCCGCGCGGGCGAGCCGGGCTATGTCTGCCGCCAGGGCAGATCATGTGCCGAGCGCTATCAGGCGCGCATCTCAGGCCCGTTGCTCGACCGCATCGATCTCCAGATCGAGGTGCCGGCCGTCTCCGCCGCCGAGCGCATCTTTGCCGACGGCCTCTGAGCGAAGCGCTGACGTTCGGGCCCGCGTCGCTCGGCGTCACGGTGGCATCCGGTCTCGAGCGCTACGCCGATTCATCCAAGTCCGAGCTGATACGACGAGACTCGGGCGGGCGCATCAGCACTGGCGAGCGTGCGCCGGCGCCGGCGCCGAGGCTTCACCGTCGATCGGCCCGCGTCGCTGACGCTGCTGCGCGATGCCGGCCGATGCTCTCGGCGACTCTCGATGGCGCCGAAGCAGGCTTCCGGCCGAGAAGGTTCTTCTCGTGCTCGACGGCATCATTGAAGCCGCGCTTGTCAGCGACCTCCTGGTCGCCATGGGAGCGGCAGTCGCCCGCGTCAGGCTCAAGGATGCCGAGCGGATCGCCGAAGGCGCGGCTGCAAGCGGAATCCCCTTCACCGCGCTCCTGACCGACCGGGCGTCCATTGCGGCAGGCGCCGCGCGCCTCCTCGCCCAGCTTCGCCGCGGAGGAGACGAGAGCGATTCCACCCGCGCCGTGATCATCGTCGATCCGGCCGAGCGCGGCGACATTCCGGCCTTCCGCGCCCAAGGGTTCAACGGCTATCTCGTGAGGCCGGTCAGGCCGCTTTCGCTTCTGACCCAGCTCTTCGCGCGCGAGCCGCAGCCTGCCCAAGCAGCCGAGCTCCGCGTCGTGGAAGGGTCCGTAGAGCGCGCGGCGGAGGCCGAAAGCGTCGGCGCCTCGATCCTGCTTGCCGAGGACAACGACATCAATGCGCTTCTCGCATCGACCGTGCTCGAGAAATCCGGCGCGCGCGTCGTCCGCGCGCGAAACGGCGCAGAGGCCGTCGCCAAGGCGCGTAACGAGCTCTCCCAAGGCAAGGGCTTCGACCTCGTACTCATGGACATCCACATGCCCGACATGGATGGGGTCGAGGCGGCGCGACGCATCAGGGAACTCTACCCCGAGGCGGCACGCGCGGGCGCCGGGCGTCCGCCGATCGTGGCGCTGACCGCGAATGCCTTTGCCGAGGACCGCGCCGCCTATCTCGCCGCGGGCCTCGACGATTATCTTGCCAAGCCCTTCGAGAAGACGGACCTCGCGGCGTTGTTTGCCCGCTGGAGCGTCGAGAAACGCGAGGCAGATCAAGACGCAGGGCTCGGCGCCGCTTGACCTTTTCTTGTGACACGCCAAATGAAGCTGTGCGTTCTTCCCCAGACTGTCACATAGGGTTCGAATTGGTTTGCTAACCGGCTTTCGTTATGGCCGAATCGGGTTCAGTCCCTGCGGGCAGAGTTGCATCGGTCGCCCGCGGAACACCCGGAGTGTGAATCCCTCCAGCGGGCTCTTTCCATGCCGATGAAGCCAGCGTCAGGACGATTTGCAGGCAGATTTCGCGGCGGTTCGATGTTTCCAGGGCTGATGTTCAAGCCGGGCCCGGGAGGCGCTCTGCCCTTCCTCGGCAAGCGGCGCTTCACGGTCGGCGCGCTCGGCACGCGCTTCCAGCCTCCCAAGATCTACGGACGGCTCGGCTCTCTCGAAGTAAGGCTCGCGCGCAAGCGCAGCGAGATCAGACACGCCCAGCGGCTGCGCTACAAGGTGTTCTACGAGGAGATGTCCGCCGTTCCCAGCGCACTCGCCATGCTGTCGCGGCGCGACGAGGACGCCTATGACGCCGTGTTCGACCATCTCCTCGTGATTGACCGCGGCGACCCTGGCGACGGGCGGAGGTGGCGGCGCTCCAAGGTGGTAGGCACCTACCGCATGATGCGGCAGGAGGTGGCAGACCTCAATGACGGCTTCTACACGCAAGGCGAATACGACATCGCCCCGCTGCTAGCCGCGAAGCCCGATTACAGCTTCATGGAGCTTGGCAGGTCCTGCGTGCTCAAGCCCTACCGCAACAAGCGCACGCTCGAGCTGCTGTGGCAGGGCGTGTGGTCCTATGTGCGCGAGCACGGCGCCGACGTGATGATCGGCTGCGCGAGCTTCGAGGGCACCGATCCTTCGGCGCATGCCGAGGCGCTGAGTTTCCTGCATCACACCGCGCTCGCGCCCGAGGATTGGCGGGTGCGCGCGCATCAGCATTTGCGCGTCGACATGAACATGATGCCGCGCGAGGCGGTCAACGTGCGCGCAGCGATGAAGGCGCTTCCGCCCCTCATCAAGGGCTATTTGCGAGTGGGTGCCTATGTCGGCGACGGCGCGGTGATCGACCATCAGTTCGGCACGACGGACGTCTTCGTCATCATGCCGGTCGAGGCGATCAAATCGCGCTATTTCGACCATTTTGGCGCTCCCGACGAGCTGGTCTCGGCTGGCACGGCGGTGTCAGGACCGCTGAACTAGGCCGCCGCGCGGCTCGGCTCGTTTGACGGGCCGGTGGGGCGATCCTAAATTCGCTCCATCATGCGACATGCCGACGCCAACGAGTTGAGGGCAGCGGCGGAAGCCGCTTTGCCGCTCCGCCAGCTCAACGAACGCTCGCGCGAGATCTTCAAGCGCATCGTCGAGGCCTATCTTACGACCGGCGAGCCGGTCGGCTCGCGCAATCTCTCGCGCGCGCTGCCGATGACGCTGTCGCCGGCCTCCGTGCGCAACGTCATGTCCGACTTGGAGAGCCTTGGCCTCATCTATGCGCCGCATACGAGCGCGGGTCGCCTGCCGACGCAAACCGGCTTGCGCCTCTTCGTCGACGGCCTGCTCGAGATCGGCGACATCAGCGAGGAGGAGCGTGGCCAGATCGAGAGCCGCATGGCCGGTGCCGGACGCCGCCGCGCGGCGGAAGATTTTCTCGCCGAGGCGGGAGAGATGTTGTCGGGCCTCTCGCGCTGCGCCGGCGTCGTCTTGGTCGACAAGCAGAGCAAGCAGCTGAAGCAGGTCGAGTTCGTCAATCTCGGCGAAGGCAAGGCGCTCGCCGTGCTCGTGAGCGAGGACGGCGACGTCGAGAACCGCATCATCGCCGTCCCTGAGGGACTGCCGCTGTCCTCGCTGAACGAGGCCTCGAACTACATCAACGCACGCATCGGCGGGCTGACGCTTGCCGAGGCGCGCGACCGCATCGAGACCGAGATCGAGCAGCGCCGCGCCCAGCTCGATGAGCTGACCGCGCGGATCGTGACCGAGGGGCTCGCCACCTGGTCGGGCAGCAGCGACGAGCGCAAGAGCCTCATCGTGTGCGGCCGGGCGCATCTGCTGGAGGACGTCAAGGCGATGGAGGACCTCGAACGCGTGCGGCACCTGTTCGAGGATCTGGACGCCAAGAAGGACCTCATCCAGCTGCTCGGGCTTGCCGAGCGGGCCGACGGCGTGCGCATCTTCATCGGCTCGGAGAACAAGCTGTTCTCGCTGTCGGGCTCGGCCCTGATCGTCTCGCCCTTCGAGGATACCGAGCAGAAGATCGTCGGGGTCCTTGGGGTCATCGGCCCGACGCGGCTGAATTATGCGCGCATCATCCCCATGGTTGACTACACGGCAAGGCTGTTGGGCCGCCTTGTCCCTTGATTTTTGCCGCTCTACGGTCGATATCCCGCTTTGACTTCTCAATTTTCAACCGACTACCTTCGCCGAGGCGAGGATGCCCGACGACAAGACCGATCCGCGTGAGGCCGACGAGGATCAGGCAAGACCTGCCGATTCCCCGAAAGCCGACACCCAAGATGCCGCAGTCGATGAGGGCGCTCAGCTCGGCGCCGAGCTGAACGCGCTCCTCCTCGAGAACGCGGACATGCGCGACCGCCTGCTGCGCACCATGGCCGACATGGAGAATTTGCGCCGCCGTACTGAGCGCGAGAAAACCGATACGGCGCGCTACGCCATCTCCAATTTCGCCCGCGACGTGCTGACAGTCGGCGACAACCTGAAGCGCACCATTCAGCACGTGCCCGCCGAGGCCGCTTCTCAGGATCCCGCGCTGAAGAGCTTTCTCGAAGGCGTCGAGATCACCGAGCGCGAGCTTCTGAACGTGCTCGAGCGCCACGGCGTCACGCAGATCGAGCCGCTCGGTCAGCGCTTCGACCCGAACTGCCACCAGGCGATGTACGAGGTGCAGAATGCCGAGGTGCCCGATGGCACGGTGGTCGACGTCATGCAGTCGGGCTACATGATCGGCGACCGCTGCCTGCGGCCCGCCCTCGTCGCCATCGCCAAAGGCGGCGCAAAGCCCGCGGCGCAGACGCAAGGCGATGGCGCGCCGCAGCGCAAAGCCGCCAATGACGACTTCCCGGGCGGCGGCGCGCCTGGCGACTGATTCGCCCAATCAACGGTCATGGCCGGGCTTGTCCCGGCCATCCACGATTTCCCATTAAAGAAAAAAGAAGACGTGGATGCCCGGCACAAGGCCGGGCATGACGCGTTCTGTTGTTTGGGCGAGTAGCGCCACGGCTCCAGGGTTTACTTCGGCTTCGTCACGCGCCTCAGCGTGAGATTGAAGCGGCCGCCTTCAGCGAGCAGGTCAGACGTGCCGGGAAAGATGCGGTCGATGCCGTGATGAGCGAGCCGGTCCTCGCCGCCGAGAACCACGACATCGCCTGACTTGAGCTCGATTGTCTGCGTGGCGTCCTTGCGCGACTTTCCCCCCACGCGGAAGATGCCCGTGTCGCCGAGCGACACAGAGAGCACCGGCGCCACGAAATCCTCCTCGTCCTTGTCCTGGTGCAGGCCCATCTTGGCGGCGCCGGCATAATAGTTAATGAGGCAGGCCTCTGGAGGCGCGGGATACCCAGAGACCTCATTCCACAGGTCAAGCAGAACTTGCGGCATCTTCGGCCACGGCTTGCCCGTGACGGGATGGGTCGGCTGGTAACGATAGCCGCGCTCCTTGTCGGTGACCCAGCCGAGCGGCCCGCAATTCGTCATGCGCACCGACATAGGTTTGCCCGAGCGCGGCATGGTGGGCGTGAACAACGGCGCCTCGGCGATGATCCGCCTGATTTCCGTCAGCAACGCGCCTTGCGCCGCTCGATCCAGCCGTTGAGGAAAATACTCCACGTCCCTTTGCTCCGCCGCATGGTTGCCGTACCTTCACGCTATAGCGCATCAAGAGGCGGCAAAACCAAGGAGCAAGCTCACGTGGCGAGCGAGGCGCGCAAGCTCAATCCCGACGGCTATATCCACGCGCGGGACGCCGAGGAATATCAGCGTCTGCGCGATCAGGCTCTGATGTGGCAAAGCGCGACCGAGCAGGTGCTCGATCGGATCGGCCTCACCCCGGGCATGAGCGCGCTCGACGTCGGGTCAGGTCCGGGCGCGGTGATGCGGCTGATGGCAGATCGCGTCGGCCCCGAGGGCAGCGTCACGGGCATCGAGATCGATGCGAAACTCGGCGCCCAAGCGCTGGCCGATCTCCGCGCTCAAGGCGGCGCCAAGTTCAGCCAGGTCGACGCCAATGTGCTCGAGCTCGAGACCGTGCCGGGAGCGCCGTTCGACCTCGTCTACTGCCGCCTCTTTCTCATGCATATGCAGGATCCCGTCGCGGTGCTCGAGAAGATGCAATCCTGGACCAAGCCCGGCGGCGTGGTCGCGGCACAGGAGTTCGATTTCGGCTCGATCGCCGTCGAGCCGCTCTGCCCTGCCATGGGCGAGTTCAATCGCCTGTTCGAGAGCGTGTTCAGGGCCCATGGGCGAAACCTCAGGGCCGGCCGCCAGCTCCCCATGCAGTTCGAAGCGGCGGGAATAGGCCTTCCCCCTGGCACGTCCGCCGAGGCGAAGTTCCTGCCGCTCAAGGACATCGCGCCAATGTTGATCGGCGTTTACCAAGGGCTGTTCGCCGCTGGCGCCGAACTCGGCATCGTCGACAGCGCGCGCGCCGAAGCCTTCAAGGCTGACATGGCAGAGGCCGCGGAGGACGGTCGCTATTACTGCCTCACCCCCATTCTCATCGGCGCATGGAAGCGTCTGTGATGAAATGCGCTCGCGCGAGGCGCAGCATTCTCCCCCTTCTCCTTGCGGGCCATAGGGTTGCCACCTATATAACCGCGGAACCCAGCCGCATGAGTTGGCGGGCTTGCCGAAATCCTTGGGGACCGACGGTCCGCTTGCGGGAGGGGATGCCGGGTGCCGCTCTAGGGCCCGCACGGTCTGCCAGAAAGAGAGGACGTAAATGGCGAAAGTGATCGGAATCGATCTCGGCACGACCAATTCGTGCGTTGCGGTGATGGAGGGGAAGAATCCCAAGGTCATCGAGAATGCGGAAGGCATGCGCACCACCCCATCGATGGTCGCCTTCACCGATGACGGCGAGATCATCGTAGGACTTCCCGCCAAGCGACAAGCCGTCACCAACCCCGAGAACACGTTCTTCGCCATCAAGCGCCTGATCGGGCGCCGCTACGACGACCCGATGGTCGAGAAGGACAAGAAGCTCGTTCCCTACAAAATCATCCGCGGCGACAACGGCGACGCCTGGGTCGAGTCCCACGGCAAGAAATATTCGCCCTCGCAGATCTCCGCCTTCATCCTGCAGAAGATGAAAGAGACCGCAGAGGCCTATCTCGGCCAGAAGGTCGAGCAGGCGGTCATCACCGTCCCCGCTTATTTCAACGACGCCCAGCGCCAGGCGACCAAGGACGCCGGCAAGATCGCGGGCCTCGAAGTGTTGCGCATCATCAACGAGCCGACTGCTGCGGCGCTCGCCTACGGGCTTGAGAAGAAAGAGGGCAAGACCATCGCCGTCTACGACCTCGGCGGCGGCACGTTCGACATCTCCATTCTCGAGATCGGCGACGGCGTGTTCGAGGTGAAGTCGACCAACGGCGACACCTTCCTCGGCGGCGAAGACTTCGACATGCGCATCGTCGATTACCTCGCCAACGAGTTCAAGAAGGAGACCGGCATCGATCTCCGCGGCGACAAGCTCGCGCTGCAGCGTCTGAAAGAGGCGGCCGAGAAAGCGAAGATCGAGCTCTCGTCGACCACCCAGACCGAGATCAACCTGCCCTTCATCACCGCCGACAAGTCGGGACCGAAGCATCTCACCATGAAGCTCACGCGCGCCAAGCTCGAGAGCCTGGTGGACGACCTCATCCAGAAGACGATCGGCCCATGCCAGAACGCTCTCAAGGATGCTGGGCTGAAGCCCGCCGAGATCGAGGAGGTCGTTCTCGTCGGTGGCATGACGCGCATGCCGAAGGTCGTCGAGACGGTGAAGAATTTCTTCGGCCGCGAGCCGCATAAGGGCGTGAACCCTGACGAGGTGGTCGCCATCGGCGCCGCCATCCAGGCGGGCGTGCTGCAGGGCGACGTCAAGGACGTGCTCCTGCTCGACGTGACGCCGCTCTCGCTCGGCATCGAGACCTTGGGCGGCGTGTTCACGCGCCTCATCGACCGTAACACCACGATCCCCACCAAGAAGAGCCAGGTGTTCTCGACCGCCGAGGACAATCAGAACGCGGTCACCATCCGCGTCTTCCAGGGCGAGCGCGAGATGGCTGCCGACAACAAGCTGCTCGGACAGTTCGATCTCGTCGGCATTCCGCCGGCCCCACGCGGCGTGCCGCAGATCGAGGTGACCTTCGACATCGACGCGAACGGCATCGTCAACGTGTCCGCGTCCGATAAGGCCACCGGCAAGGAGCAGTCGATCCGCATCCAGGCCTCTGGCGGTCTCACCGAGGCCGACATCAACCGCATGGTCAAGGAAGCGGAGAGCCACGCCGAGGAAGACAAGAAGCGTCGCGAGCTGGTCGAGATCAAGAACCAGGCCGAGGCGCTCGTCCACTCGACCGAGCGGATGCTCAAGGATTACGGCGACAAGGTCCCGGCCGGCGACAAGGCCCTGGTCGAGAGCGCGGTCTCCGACTTGAAGTCGGTGATCGAGGGCGACGACAAGGACGCGATCAAGCAGAAGGTCGACGCGCTGGCGCAGGCCTCGATGAAGCTCGGCGAGGCGATGTATCAGGCGAGCCAGGGCGCCGCCGCCGCGGGTGGCGGGCCTCAGGCCTCCGCTCCGGGCGACGACGACAAGGTCGTCGACGTCGACTTCGAAGAGGTCAAGGACGACGACAGCAAGAAGTCGGCATAAGGTTCATGGTGGGGCGCCGGGTTGAAATGAATCCGGCGCACTTGCCCAAAACAAGAGGCTTACGCGCCGCTAGGCTGAGCGCGGTGTAAAGGGCCGGAGGGGCGATGGCTAAACGATGCTACTACGACGTCCTTGGCGTAACCCGCAGCGCTCGTGAGAACGAGATCAAGTCTGCGTTCCGCCGCCTCGCCAAGGAATGTCATCCCGACAGTTGCAACGGCGATCCCAACGCCGAGAAGCGCTTCAAGGAACTCAACGAGGCCTACGAGGCCTTGAAGGATCCGCAGCGCCGCGCGGCCTATGACCGCTACGGCCACGCCGCCTTCGACAATGGGCTTGGCGGCGGCGGCGCGCATGGCTTCGGCGCCGATTTCTCGGCCTCCATGTCGGCCATGTTCGACGATCTATTCGGCGAGTTCATGGGCGCGCAGCGCCGGCCTCGCCAGCGCTCGGCGCGCGAGCGGGGCGCCGATCTTCGATACAACATGGAGATCACGCTGGCCGAAGCCTATGAAGGCAAGACGGCGCAGATCAGGGTGCCGACCTCCGTCACTTGCGACGACTGCTCGGGCTCGGGGGCCAAGGCCGGCACCTCGCCCACCTCCTGCCGGACATGCGGCGGCATCGGCAAGGTGCGCGCGAGCCAAGGCTTCTTCACCATCGAGCGCACCTGTCCGACCTGCCAGGGGCGCGGCGAGACGATCGAGACCCCCTGCCCGTCCTGCTCGGGCGCAGGCCGCGTCACGCGCGAGCGAACGCTGTCAGTCACTATTCCGGTCGGAGTCGAGGACGGGACGCGCATCAGGCTCGCCGGCGAAGGCGAAGCGGGCCTGCGCGGCGGGCCGCCTGGCGACCTCTATATCTTCCTCTCCATCAAGCCGCATGAGTTCTTCCAGCGGGACGGCGCCGATCTCTTCTGCCGTGTGCCGATCGCCATGACAGCGGCCGCGCTCGGCGGCCAGATCGAAGTACCGACCATCGATGGCGGCAAGACGCGGGTGAAAATCCCCGAGGGGACCGAGAGCGGCAAGCAGTTCCGCCTCAAGGCGAAGGGCATGCCGGTGCTCCGCTCGAAGCAGCAGGGCGACCTCTATATCCAGGTCGAGGTCGAGACGCCGAAGAACCTGTCGCGCAAGCAGCGCGACCTGCTCAAGTCCTTCGAGGAGGCCTCCAATCCGAGCACGAGCCCGGCCTCAACCGGTTTCTTCGCGCGGGTCAAGGAGTTCTTCGAGGGCATCGGCGAGTAGCGCCTACCGTTCATCGTCGTCTTTGCCGTAGATTGGCGCGACAGGCCCGCGCGCTCCCGGCTGATGAGCGCTAGCAAGGGAGACCGCCAATGCCCGTTGAGCCCGGCTTGCGTGACCCGAAAGCGCCGGTTGCGAGCGAGACACGGCGGAGCGGCGCGCGCGACGCGGCGCGGGCCGCCAAGATCACCTCCGCGGTGATCGCCGTCATCGCTGCCGCAGTCGGTCTTTGGTATGCGCGGACTGCCATCCTGCTCGCCTTCGCCGGCATCCTGCTTGCCATCGTGTTCTACGGCGCGAGCAAGGCGCTCGCCGAGCTCACCAAGATGCCACGGCTCCTGATGCTTGCGGTGGTGGTGCTGTCGACGGCGCTCTTCTTCGTCATCGTGTTCTCGACCGCCGGCCCCACCCTCACCCAGCAGATCGTCCAGCTCGCGCGCATCGCCGTGGGCGCCACCAGCCTGACCAAGGAGCTCGCGAGTTTTGCCGACCAGTCTTCCATACTCCAGAATATCGACCTCGTGGAGGTGGTCGGCAAATTCCTGAGCCCGTGGGGCATCGCGACGGGCGCGACCTCGGTCGCGCTCTCGATCGTCGGATTGTTCAGCGCGGGCCTGATCGTGCTCTTCTTCGGCATCTACTTCGCCGCCGACCCCGACACCTATGTCGACATCGTCGCGCGGCTATCGCCGCTCGAGCGGCGCGCCGCCATCCTCGAGGTGATGTACGAGACCGGCAACCGGCTCAGGCGCTGGCTGATCGGCCAGGGCATCTCCATGGCGACGATCGGGACCCTCACCTATATCGGCCTCCTCATTCTCGGCGTGCCGATTGCCTTCGTGCTCGCGCTGTTCGCCGGGCTCGCGGGCTTCCTGCCCTATCTCGGGCCGATCATCGGCGCCATCCCCATGGTGCTGGTCGCGGGCGGCGAGAGCCTCAATCTCGCGCTTTGGGTAGTCGGGCTCTACATGATCATCCAGTTCCTCGAGAGCTATCTGCTCACGCCGCTGATCCAGGCGCGCGCCGTGTCGATGCCGCCTGCGGTCGTCATCTTGAGCCAGCTCGTGCTCGGCGCCGTGTTCAGGCTTCTCGGCCTCGCGCTGGCCACGCCGCTTGCCGCAGCCTCGACCGTGCCGCTCCGCTATATCTTCGGGATGGACAAGCGCGAGCCGGCCAAGACGCAAGCGCCGGACAGTTAGGGAGCAATCGATGCGTCTCCTGTTCTTCGCCGGCTCTAACCGGGAAGCCTCCTACAACAAAAAGCTCGCGAGACTTGGCCAGCACATCGCCGAGGCGAACGGTATCGAGGCGGTGTTCGTCGATCTCAGGGACTATCCCATGCCGATCTATGACGGCGATCTCGAAGCCGCCGAGGGGCCGCCGGTGAAGGCGCGCGAATTCAAGGCGCTGCTCGGCGAGTATCAGGGCGTGTTCATCGCGAGCCCCGAATACAATTCCTCGATCACGCCGCTGCTCAAGAACACGCTCGACTGGGTGAGCCGGGTCAAGGAGAAGGGTGAGACCGGGCTCGAAGTGTTCAAAACCAGAGTGTTCGCCATCTCGGGTGCCTCTCCCGGCTATTACGGTGCGATGCGGAGCCTGCTGAACCTCCGCCAGATCCTCGTAATCGGGCTCGGTGCGCTCGTAATCCCCGAGCAGATCGCGGTGCCCCGCGCGATGGATGCATTCGAGGCCGACGGCAGCCTGAAGGACAAGGCACAGCAGGCTCTATGCAAGAGCGTGGTCGAGGCGCTCGCCGTTGCCGCGCGGAAGCTCGTTTAGGCAGATCGCGCGGTACTATTCGGGCGCGACGCAGACGGTTTTCGGCATAGAATCGCGCGAGGATACGCTCCTGAAGGAGGAGGTAGACGATGAACAAACTCGCCCTGACTTTTTTAGCCCTGCCAATCCTGCTCGCCGGGATCGGAGCGGCCGATTCGAAGAATTCCAGGATCAATCAGGCGCTCCGCGTGCAGAAGGTATGCCTCACGAGCATCGGCTGGTGCAGCGACTATTCGAAGAGGACAGCTGAATCAACCAGTTGCTATTGCCGCAACCACCAGCAAAATCCGGGGCGGGTCACGACAATGGGGGTGATCCTCTCGACCGTCCCGCAAATCGACTGACGCAAGGGACATACACTAGCGGGAGTGGCGAAAATGAAGAACGTCCTGCTCCTTATCGCGGCTATCCTCGTTCCTGTCGGAGCGGCACAGGGTAAAGTCAGCCGCAATGCAGTCCGACTAGGGCCGACCTATTGTCTTATCGATAGCGCGAAGTGCCTTTGCGGTGCTTATGACGATCTCGGTAACGGTTCGTGCGAATGTCGGCACAGCCACGGCCGGATCGTCCGCCAGTTTGAGGCGGCACAGACGAACAGGTGCCCATGACGATGCCTGAACGCCACGCATGACTGAGGCAGGCCGCAGGCTCATCGTCGCGCTCGACGTGCCAAGCGTCGATGAGGCGCGCGCGCTCGTCGATAAGCTCGGCGACAGCGTCGGCGTTTACAAGATCGGGCTAGAGCTCCTGTTCTCCGGCGGTTTTGCCTTGGCAGAGGAGCTTGCTGGCCACGGCCATGCGGTGTTCGTCGATGCGAAGCTGCTCGACATCGAGGCGACGATCGAGCGGGCAACGGCGGCCGTGGCGCGAATGGGCGTCACGTTCCTCACCGTGCATGCGCTCGACCGAAAGACGCTCGAGGCTGCGGTGCGCGGGCGAGGCGACAGCCCGCTCAAGCTGCTCGGCGTGACCGTGCTCACCAATCTCTCGGCTTCCGATCTCGCCCAACAAGGCATCGATCATCCGTTGCAGGAAGTGGTGCTGCATCGCGCAAAGCTCGCCAAGGAAGCGGGCTTCGACGGCGTGATCGCCTCGGGCCACGAGGCGGCGTCGATCCGCAAGACCTCAAGTGCCGATTTCCTCATCGTCACACCGGGGGTGAGGCCGCAAGGTGCGCCCGCCCAGGACCAGGCCCGTGCGGTGACGCCGGTAAGAGCGATCGCGGCGGGCGCCGACTATCTCGTGGTCGGCCGCCCCATCACCCGCGCGGACAACCCGCGCGCTGCCGCCGAGGCCATCGTGGCGGAGATCGCTGCCGCTCTACCCAGCTAGCTCGCCGAGACGCGCTTCGATCAGGAGCGCAAGCGTTCCCGCATCACCCTCGATCAGCACGTGCTTCGAGCGCGACTTGCCGCCTTGCGTCACCGATACGGACGATGGCGGAACCTTCAGCCAGTGCGCAATGAGCCTCTCAAGCGCCTCGTTGGCGCGGCCGGCTTCCGGCGCCGCGCGCACGCGCGCCTTCAGCACCGCCTCCTCGCCGAACGTCTCTATGCCCACGATCTCGTCGCGGCCCGATTTCGGCGTGAGCCGCACCGGCAAGATGACGCCGGTGTTCGTATGGCGGAGCTTGAGCTCGCTCAAATGCCTGACGGCGCGAATAGCGGCAAGACCCAGCCGAGCAGCACCACGTCGCGGATGAAGAGCAGGAACAGGATCAGGATCACCGGCGAGATGTCGATACCGCCGAGATTGGGCAGGATGCTCCTGATCGGGCGCAGCGCGGGCTCGGTCAGCCGGTAGAGCATATCGGCCACCTGATAGACGAAGCGGTTATTGGTGTTCACCACGTTGAAGGCGATCAGCCAGCTCAGAATCGCGCCCGCGATGACGACCCAGATATAGAGGTCGATGACGAGAACGATGAATGAGATCAAAGGCACCATAGAGAGAACCTCCTCGCTCCGCGCCGACCATGTAGCGGAGGGAGGGCGAAAAGGGCAAGCGTCGCGTCAAAGACGGTTGGGCTCGCTTGACAGGGCGGAAGCCCGATCCCTAAATGCCCCGGCCTGGGGCCGTAGCTCAGTTGGGAGAGCGCAGCAATCGCACTGCTGAGGTCAGGGGTTCGATCCCCCTCGGCTCCACCATGATCTTCCACGCTTCATTAGGCAGAACCGCTGCTCAGGTTCAGCCGTTGTCAAACCCCGGACAAAATTCGCCGGGCAAACTGTTGCCGTCGAACAGCTAACTGGTGACGGAGCCCTCAATGTCCTTGCAATGAAGGTGCTGACGATAACCGGCGTCTTGGCCCTGGTGGCGCTTGGCTTCGCGCTCTCTTCGGAGGACGCGGCGGCAAGGAGCGCTACTTTGGGCTACTCCTGCCCGAACGGTGCCTGCGCCTGCTCGGGCCCGAGCGGCAGATGCTACAGATCGTGCAAGAACGATGTCTGCCATTGCTATTGCAAGCAGGACGACGGCACGATTTGGAAGAGGTGGTGATCCGCACGGGTTGAAGCTTTCCCAATCCTCACGGCGAATTGCAGCGCACCTCCTCGACCTCCGGAAGCATGACCCCTATCAGCCCGCAAGCCGTGAGCATCGCGGTCGACGACCAAAGGCAGGTCTCCGGCATCCTGCTCGCGCCAGCCGAGGCGCGCATCTGTTATGTGCTGGCGCATGGGGCCGGGGCGGGCATGGCGCACCCGTTCATGGCAGCCATTGCGAACGGCCTTGCCGAGCGCGGCATTGCCACCCTGCGTTATCAGTTCCCCTACATGGAGCAGCGATCGAAGCGCCCGGATAGCCCCAAAGTCGCTCAGGCGACCGTGCGGGCAGCCGTCAGCGCGGCATCCAAGCTCGCTCCTGATCTTATGCTGGTGGCCGGCGGCAAGTCGTTCGGTGGCCGAATGACCTCTCAGGCTCAAGCGGCCTCGCCGTTGCCGAAAGTCCGCGGATTGGCGTTTCTCGGATTCCCACTCCATCCCGCGGGCCGACCCTCGGACGAGCGTGGACAACACCTTTTCCAGGTGAAAATTCCGATGCTTTTTCTTCAGGGGACTTGCGACGCGCTCGCAGACGTCGTTCTCTTGGAGGCCCTGGTGCAGCAGCTTGGCAGCCGAGCAACGCTGAAGTTGCTTCCGGATGCCGACCATTCCTTCCACGTCTCGGCTCGAACAGGACGCACAGATGCCGATGTTAGATCGGAGTTGCTGGACGACCTCGCGGCATGGATGGAGAAAAAATGCCGCTGAGGCGTGGGCGCGCTCAGGGCGCGGTGCGACGCGCGTCCTCGGCCGCGACCTTTGGCTTCGCGCGCTTCTTGGCTGGCTCTGGGCGGGGCAGCGCGCGAGGCCATTGCGGATTGCCTTCGGCGTCGAGCACGCGGAACAATAAACCCATGAACGGGACGAGCAGGAGCTTGGGCACGAATGGCGCCACCAGCGCACTGAGGCGGTTGAACAACCCCGGCACGATCACCTTCCGCCCGCGCATGAATTTGCGGTAGCCGATACGCGCGACGTCTTCAGCGCTCATCGCCGGAAGGTAATGCACGTAGCGCGAATATTTCGCGCCGGCCTTGGCGTGCATCTCCGTCGCGACGGTACCCGGCGCGAGCGACGAGACGCGGACACCGGTGCCCATGGTCTCGTAGGCGAGCGCGCGAGTGAAGGAGAGAACGAAGCCCTTGGCGGCGGCATAGGTCGCCTGATAGGGCACCGGCATGAAGCCTTCGACCGAGGCGACGTTGAGCACCCCGCCGCTGCGGCGCGCGATCATTCCGGGCAAGAGGCGGCGCGTGAGATCGACCACGGCGCGCACATCGAGATCGACAAGCTTGCGGAGCTTCTCCGGATCCTGATCCTGAAAGAAACCGGCCATCATCATCGCGGCGTTGTTGACGAGCATGTCGGCGTAAAGGCCATAGCTTTGCAGAGCCTGCTCGACGGCAGCGCAGCCCTCCTCGGTGCTGAGGTCCGCGGCGAGGACCTTCACCTCGACATCGTAGGTGGACGACAGCTCCTCAGCGGCCTTTGTAAGACCTGCCTCATCGCGGGCGACGAGAAGAAGGGCATAGCCGCCGCAGGCGAACTCGTCGGCCAAGGCGCGGCCGACACCATGCGTCGCACCGGTAATGACCACGGCGGGATCGGATGGTTCAGTGTTCTTGTTCTGCCCATTCATGATTCATTCAACTCGCATCCCCGCCATCCGGCTGTCGCAGGCAAGCACATTTGGCATGGCAAGCAAACAGCTAATAGGGCGTGGCGACGCGCGCGATACACATTCGGTCGGGTAATTGAGGGGCGCCCCGGAGGGGACTGGGAAAGACGGCCTTCGACAGAGTAGAGTTAAGCAGCACCCACCGCCTGTTCGGCGCATCCGACCCCAACCGACCCAAGAGGGCCGTTCGCGATGTCCGTCACCAATTCAGCTTGCCACCTCCTCGCTGCTCTGCTCGTTCTTGTCCTTCCCGGTTCGGCCTTGGCGGCGATGAGCCTGGCCGAGGCGCTCAAGCAGGAGGATGCGAAATATCTCGACGCACCCGACGTGACGGCCAAAGACGATGCGCCGAAGATCGAGGCGGGCGGCGGCGAGGAAGGCCAAGCGCCGAAGCCGCAGGAGATCGGCCAAGGCGCGGTGAAGGCCGCGCTCAGCTATACCGAAGCCAAGGGCGACGACGGCCAGGTCACGCGCGTGCCGATCATCACCATCTTCGCGAACGGCAAGGAGGTCGCGAAGCTCGAAGGCGAGGACACGTTCTATGCCGATCCTCCGGTGAGCCTGCAGATCGCCGAGCTCGATCCCTCCAATCAGACCCCTGAGGTGGTGGTGTCGTTCTATTCAGGCGGCGCGCATTGCTGCTCGGAAACGAGCGTGGTGGCGAGCAGCGCGGACGGGTCGGCCTGGAAAACCATCGATGTCGGCGAGTTCGACGGCGGTCCGCTGCTTGCGACCGATCTCGACGGCGACGGTCGCTACGAGTTCGAGACGCGCGACAACGCCTTCCTTTACGCCTTCGGCTGCTATGCCTGCTCCACGGCGCCGCTCGAAATCCTCGCCATCGAGACCGGCGCGGTCAAGAATGTGACGAGCGATGAGCGCTTCAAGCCGGTGCATGCGGCCTATCTCAAGTCGATGATCAGCGACGCGCCCGAGGAGGAAGCCGACGCAAACGGGTACCTCGCCGGCTATGTGGGCGAGAAGAGCCTGCTCGGCGAGAGCAAGGGCGCCTGGGCGCTCATGCTGAACTATTACGACAAGGCGTCGGACTGGGAACTCGAGACCTGCGACAAGCCGCTCGACGAGAACGGAGAGTGCCCGGGCCAGACGATCAAGCTGACCTTCCCCGACGCGCTCGAACGCATGCTTAAGGAAAATGGTTATAAGATAGAGAAATAGCCCAAGCTCCAAGGATTGCGGCCGGCAGCCCGGCCGGAACCCTTGGGGTTCGGGCTCCGTTTGGTCTTGGCCGGGCTCACCTAGAACCTGGCCTCCTGCCTCCTAGGAGTAGCGAGTATGGCACCCCGCGCATTCTGGACCGGCCATTTGCGGCTTTCGCTCGTCAACATCCCGGTCAAGCTCTACCCAGCAACCAGCTCGGAGAAGCGCATCGAGCTGCACCAGATCCACGAGCCGACCGGTAAGCGCATCCGCTACCAGAAGGTCGCGCCGGGCGTCGGCCCCGTCGAGAACGAGGAGATCATCAAGGGCTACGAATACGAGAAGGGCAAATATGTCCTGATCGATCCCAAGGAGATCGACGATCTGAAGCTCGAGGCGAAGCAGACCATCGAGCTCGTTCGCTTCGTCGACGAGGATGCGATCGACGACCGCTATTACGAGACGCCCTATTACCTCCTGCCCGACGGCGAGCTTGCCGACGAAGGCTACATCATCATCCAGAAGGCGCTGAAGGACACCGGCAAGATCGGCGTCGGCCAGTTCATCCTGCGCGGCCACGGCAATATCGTCGCCATCAAGCCGCTGGGCAAGGGCCTGATCCTCGAGGTGCTGCGCCACGCCAACGAGATCCGCGCGGCAGAGCCGATCTTCAAAGAGATCGCCGACGTCAAGATCGACAAGGAAGCGCTCGACCTCGCCAAGGAGCTCATCGAGCGCAAGGCCGGCAAGTTCGAGCCGGAGCAGTTCAAGGATCAATATAACGAGGCGGTGTGGGAGCTGATCCACGCGAAGCTCGAGAAGCGCGCGCCGGAGATCGTGACCGAGCAGCCTGGCACCGCCAAGGTCATCAACATCATGGATGCTCTGAAGAAGAGCGTGCAGCAGGGCAAAGGCGCTCCCGCCGCCAAGACAGCGGCAAAGCGCGGTGCCGCGTCAGCCAAATCGAGTGCCGGCAAGAAGACGGCGAAGAGCGCGGCCAGACGGAAGTCGGCTTAAGTCATGGCGCGTGGCGAAGCGAAAGACCTGCTTGCCGAATATAAGGCAAGGCGCGACTTCGCCAAGACGCCAGAGCCCGGACCGAAGCGCGGCAAGGCCACGGGCAACAGCTTCGTCATCCAGAAGCATGCGGCGACCCGCACCCATTTCGACTTCCGGCTGGAACATGACGGAGTGCTGAAGAGCTGGGCCGTGACCAAGGGCCCGAGCCTCGATCCGAGCCAGAAGCGGCTTGCGGTCATGACCGAGGACCACCCGCTCGAATATGGCGGCTTCGAGGGGGTTATCCCCAAGGGCGAGTATGGCGGCGGCCCGGTGATGATCTGGGACGAAGGCACGTGGGAGCCGATCGGCGGCCCCGACGAGGGCCTCGCCAAGGGCGATCTCAAATTCCGCCTGCACGGCCACCGGCTGAACGGCGACTTCGTGCTCGTGCGCATGAAGCCGCGCAAGGAGGATCGCGGCCGGCAGAACTGGCTCCTCATCAAGAAGCGCGACGACTTTGCGGGCGACGGCGACGAGCCCACGGAAACCTACGACACGAGCGTGAAGACCGGGCGGACCATGGACCAGATCCTGCACGGCGACTCTGCCGTGTGGACCTCCAATAAGGCTCAAAAAAAAACTCCAACAGCGCGCAAGACGGCCGCGCCAAAAAGTGGCACGGCAAAGCCCCGCCGCAAGCCCGCCGCGCGAAAGCGCCCGAGTTCATAGAGCCCGAGCTCGCGACGCTCGTCAGCGAGGTGCCGACAGGGCGCTCCTGGCTGCACGAAGCGAAGTACGACGGCTACCGCATCATCGCGCGCAAAGCTGGCGACGAGGTCACCCTCTTCAGCCGGAGCGGGCTCGACTGGACGGTACGCTTTCCTCTGATCGCCAAGGCGCTGCAGAGCTTTCCAGCTGACCGCGCCATGATCGACGGCGAGGTCGCCTTCGTGCTGCCGACCGGCATCACCGACTTCAAGTCGCTGCAAGAGCATATCGACACACCCCACCCTGCCATCCGCTATTTCGTGTTCGACCTGCTCAACCTCGACGGCAAGGATTGGCGCAAGAAGCCGCTTAAGGAGCGGCGCGCGCGTCTCGCCAAGCTGATGGCGGCCAAGGGCATCTCGAACCTTCTCGTCTATGGCGACTATGTCGAAGGCTCGGGGCCAGAGTTCTTCGCGCAAGCCTGCCTCGCCGGGCTCGAAGGCATCATGTCGAAACGCGCCGACTCGCCGTACCGCTCGGGGCGCGGCAAGGACTGGCTCAAGATCAAATGCCTCAAGGGCGAGGAATTCGTCATCGGCGGCTATAGCCGCTCGAGCGTGAAGGCCAAGCCCTTCTCATCGCTCCTGCTCGGGAGCTTCGAGGACGGCAAGCTCGTTTATTCCGGCAAGGTCGGCACCGGGTTCGTCTCGGCCGATTTCGACAGGCTTGCGCGCAAGTTCAAGCCGCTCGAGCGCGCGCGTTCGCCTTTCGAGGAGGTGCCTCAGGCCGAGCGCAAGGACGCGGTCTGGCTCGAACCCAAGCTCGTCGCCGAGATCGCCTTTGCCGAGCGAACGCGCGACGGACGGCTCCGTCATCCGAGCTTCAAGGGGCTGCGTGAGGACAAGAAGGCGCGCGAGGTGCATCGCGAGCAGTCAAACGATGAGGATCGGGCGATGGCTACGACGAAAAGCGCGCCGGCGAAGAAGGCTCGAAATCCCGTCTTCGCGGGGATCACGATCAGCAATCCCGGCAAGGTCTATTACCCCGATAGCGGCATTACGAAATTAGACATCGCCCGCTATTACGAGACGGTCGCACCCTTCATCCTTCCTTACGTCGCGAGGCGGCCGATCAGCCTGGTGCGCTGCCCTGAGGGCATCGATGGCGAGCGCTTCTTCCAGCGCCATGCCATGAAGGGCATGAGCGACGCGATCAAGCAGGTCCCCATTCCCGGCGGCGAAACCAACAAGCCCTATCTCTATATCGAAGATGAGGAAGGCCTGTTCGGCCTCGTGCAGATCGGCACGCTCGAAATTCACGATTGGGGCATCTCGCTCGACCCAATCAACGAGCCCGACCGGCTGGTGTTCGATCTCGATCCTGACGAAGGGCTCGATCTTGCCACGCTCAAGGCGGCGGCCATCGAGGTGCGCGATTTCCTCGCCGATCTCGGCTTCACGACCTTCCTCAAATCCACAGGCGGGAAAGGTCTGCATGTGGTGGCGCCCCTTAACCCGAAACTCGGCTGGCCGGAGGTGAAGGCCTTCGCCAAGGCGATCGCCGATGCTCTCGTCGCCGCCCGCTCCGACCGCTACACGGCGAACCCGCTCAAGAAGACGCGCGAGGACAAGATCTTCGTCGACTATCTCCGCAATCAGCGCGGCGGCTCGGCCATCGTCAACTACTCGACCCGCGCCAAGAAGGGCGCGCCGTGCGCCTGTCCGCTCCGCTGGGACGAGCTCAAGGGGCTGAAGACCGCTTCGCCCTATAGCGTCGCCACCCTGCCCGCGCGTCTCAAGAAGCTGAAGAGCGATCCTTGGGAGGGATTTTTTTCCACCCGCCAATCGATCACGGCAAAGGCCAAGAAGGCGCTCGGTCTCGGCTAACAATTCCCTTTCTTGCCCACCGTCGCCAGCGCGGCGATGATGCCACATGGCGGCATTGAGTTCGATCAAGGACTTTCCGGTGCCGGGCATTCACGCGGTAAGGCATGACCGACATCTCGCCATGGCTGATCCTGATCGCGCTCGGCGCCTTTCACGGACTCAACCCCGCCATGGGCTGGCTGTTCGCGGTCGCCCTCGGGCTCTACCGCAAGAGCCGCAGCGTGGTCCTCGTCTCGCTCATCCCCATCGCGCTCGGTCACGCTGCTTCAATCGCCGTCGTCGTCTATGCCGTGGTCTTTCTCGGCATGGCGATCGACGAGAATGCATTCCGCATCTTCTCCGGCGTGCTCCTGATCGGCTGGGGCATCTTTCATCTCCTCTATGGGCACCGGCATCGCGTTCATGTCGGGCTGCGCACCGGGCTTCTCGGCCTCGCCGTCTGGTCCTTCGTCATGGCGACGGCGCATGGGGCCGGCGCGATGCTGATCCCCGTGTTGATGCCGCTCGAGCATGCGGCGATGCTCGATCAGGCCGGCGAGCATGCGCACCATATGCCGGCGACGGGATCGCTATGGATCGCGACGCTTGCCGTCATCGTGCACAGCCTCGCCATGCTGATTACGACCGGCATCGTAGCTCTCGTCGTCTATCAATGGGTCGGTCTCGATTTCTTGAGGCGCGGCTGGATCAATCTCGACCTCATCTGGAGCGCGGCGCTGATCGGCATCGGTGCCTGGCTGCTCCTCACCTGAATGCGTGGTAAGTGGCAACGACCATCATGCCGTGACAGTTCTCTTATGGGCTAGGGCCGGTCTCGCACCGGTACGGTGCGGCGTTTGTGCGGGACCACATGATCCGGAACACGGTTTTCATTTGCTCGATTGGGTTTCTCGCGGCGTGGACCCTCCTCTCGATATGGGGGATGATCGAGGCCTTCAGCGGATTTAACGATACCTACGCCTCGATTGTTGCAGCCAATCCAGCGCTGGCAACCGAGGCAGCACGGCAATCGATACTGCAAGGCGTCATACTCTCGAACGTGGCCGAGTGGACCGTGGTCGCCGTGCCGCTCGGCCTGCTCGCGCTGTGGGCTAAATGGTGACAACCCCGGAGATCGAGAAGCGCCTGTTCCCTTTTCGTGCCGGACCCCCTATATGGGGCACTCCACAACAATCGAAAGGAGGTGATCCAGTGTCTCAAGGTTATGGGCCTACGATCCGGCTAGAGGATGGATCACCAAGCGCTTCAATGGCTTAATGCCTTGATGCCCTTCGCCATCCCCTCCGAAGGTAACCGGTAAGGTGAACACCGATGGAGGAGCCAATGGCCAGAAACCGAACGGTGGCGCACCCCCTTAGGGCGCCGCCGTTTTGTTTTGCCTACAGCCTCCCGGCAGCCCGGAGGGACGAAAGACCGTACAGGCGAAGCGATTCCCGCCGCTCGGTCACTGCTGGCCTTACGGCGGCGGGGGCGGCTATCCCCGCGGTGGGGAACTAGGTGTTGAGCGTGTCCAACGTTTACTTAGTTGTCTTGATAGCGGCTCTACTTGCGGGTTGCGCCACATCCTCGTCGGGTGTCGGGCAAGTGAAAGAGATCGAGCCCGGGACTTATAAGATCGGCGTCGGCGCCGCCGGCAACTCTGTCCTCATTGGGGGAAACGACGCATCGAATGCCGCCGTGGAGCAGGCGGGCCAGTATTGCCGCACGAAAGGGCAGAAGCTTGTTATCGTCCCGACCCCAGGCAGGGATGTGACGTTCCGTTGTGGAGATGCCGTCAAACCTGGCGAGTAAGTTCAGGCGAGACGTTGCGGATTGGTCTCGACGGGCGGGTGCTTCTTGCCTTTAGCCCGCCCGTTAACTCTCATTGAAAGATTGTTCAGACCCTGGCGGCATCTTAAGCGCCATGGGGGCACGTATTGCGTATCTCGCCGCCGGCATCGCCGTGGCCGCATGTCTTGGGGCGCTCGTAGGCTGTGCCGGCGGCGGCACCTTCAACGACGGCCAGCGCGCGCCTTGGCGCCAGGCCGCGGAAGATTCCTGCGTCGCAAGCGGCGCCGTGCAGGCTTCGGCCTATGTGGTGCAGATGACACCGATCGACGGGCCGGGCGTGTGCGGGCTTGAGCGACCGCTCCGCGTCTCTGGCCTGTCCGGAGGGTCGGTTGCCGTCTCTCCACCCGCCTTGATCGATTGCACGCTGACGGCAGAACTCGACCGCTGGGTCCGGAACTCTGTCCAGCCTGCGGCACAACGCTATTTCGGCAGCCGCGTGGTCGAGATCACGCAGATCGCCTCCTATGGCTGCCGCGGGCGGGACGGGAACAACTGGGGCAAAATCTCTGAGCATGCCTTCGGCAATGCGCTCGACATGGCCGCATTCCGGCTGGCGAACGGGCAACAAATCGTGGTGGTCAACGCCTGGTGGCGCGGCAGCCCGCGCGAGCGGGCCTTCCTCCAGGCGATCTTCGCCGGTGCCTGCGATGAGTTCTACACCGTGCTCGGCCCTGGCTCCGACCGTTTCCACTACAACCACATCCATGTCGATCTGCTGCTGAGCAACGCCTCGCGCGGGCGCCACTATTGCCGGCCCTATCCAGGCCAACCGGTCGCCGACGCGGCCAGCGAGCCGAGGAATACGGCCTCTGTCATGCCCATTCCCTTCGTCGGCCCGGGCCCCGACTAGGCGAAAAGACTTGGGAACTGTGGCCCGTCGGCAACTTCGCGAGCGCACAAGACACAGTATGATTGGTGAGTTGGGGGAGAGAGCACCAGGAGAAGCGCGAACTAAGCGTCACGGCGAGCCATGAGCCTTTTGGCTTGAGTAGATTGGAGGGGCACGATGGCAGCAGAATCGTTGGTGCAAATGCTGGAAGAGATCGCCGTCGGCCTCAAGGCCGGTGACGAGGAGATCTACGGCTGGCTGCGCGAGCAGCTCAAGGAGTGCGGGGCGAGCGAGATATCGGTCGAGCTTGCCATGGGGGTAATCGCCAGGCTCTTGCCCGAAGAGGCGCAAGGCAGCCTGGAAGCAGCCCAGCAATACGCCCGCCGCTGGGCCCACTGAGCCCCTTCCTTGAGCGTCAGCTCCGCGAGGTAAGCGCCGCCGCGAGCCGCTGCCATGCCGCTTCGCCATCTGGAAGCCCGAAGCGCAGCCAGGCCGGATGCTCGGCGAAGCGCCGCACGAGAATTCCAGCCTCGCCTAGACGCTGAAAGAGCTGAGCCGCATCTTTTGTACGCACCAAGCGGAACAGCGACGTCCCTCCGACAATCTCGAGCCCGGACTTGGCGAGCAGGCCGTCGAGCCGTGCCGCCGCCTCGGCGAGAGTCCCACGGGTCTTCTCCCGCCAGGCCATATCGGCAAGGGCCGCGGCGCCGACATCAAGGGCAGCGCCTCCAACCGGCCAGGGCCCGACTCCCGTCGCGATCCGCGTCGCGATCTCGGGTGGAGCGATGGCGAAGCTGAGCCTAAGCCCGGGGAGCCCATAGAACTTGCCGAAGGAGCGCAGCACCACGATGTTGCCGCGCCCGACCTGGTCGGCGAGGCTCACGCCGTAGGGCCCGACATCCATGAAGGCCTCGTCGACGAGCAGGAGGCCGCCCCGCCGCCGCAGACGCTCGGCGAGCGCAAGCAGAGCGTCCTTGGCGACGACCCGCCCGTCGGGATTGTTGGGATTGACCACGATGGCGATGCGCGACTCGGCGAGCTGCGTCACGTCGGCGACCTCGACCACGTTATGGCCGGCAAGCTCGGCCGCGCGGGCATGCTCGGCATAGGTCGGGGCAAGAATCGAGGCGCGGCCGCGCGCCAGCAAGAAGGCCGTCAGCGCCACCAGGATCTGCGTGCCCGATGCCGCCACGACATGGGCGGGCGACGGAGCGCGATAGGCCCCGGCGGCGGTTGCCGTGAGCTTGGCGAGCCCGGCCGGATCGGGAAGGCGGGTGAAGGCGTCCGGTGGAAGCGTCAGGAGGGGATAGGGATAGGGATTGATCCCGGTCGACAGGTCGAGGAAAGGTTCTGGCGCAGCCGGAAACATCTGCCGCGCAGCGCCAAGATTGCCGCCATGATCCGGCGGCGCGAGATCAGCTTTGAGGGTCATGACCGCTCTACTGACATTGCTGGCCCTGCTGTTCGAGGCCATGCTCGGTTACCCGGAGCGGGTCTCGCGCGCAATCGGTCATCCGGTGATGTGGATGGGGGCGCTTGTCGGCGCGCTGGACCGCGGGCTGAACCGCAAAGGCACCCCGCCATGGCGACGGAAGCTTGCCGGCGCCGCGGCGCTGCTTGTGCTCATCCTGGTCTCTGGCGGCGTGGCCTATCTCATCCAGCATTGGCTCTTGCTCCTACCCCTCGGGATGATCCCCCTCGCCATCCTCGCCAGCACCCTGCTCGCCCAACGGAGCCTGCACGCTCATGTAGAGCGAGTCGCGCTCGCGCTGGAAGATGAGGGGATCGAGAGCGCGCGCGCAAGAGTGTCTGAGATCGTCGGCCGCGATACCGCCTCGCTCGATGAGGCGGGCGTCTCGCGCGCGGCGATCGAGAGCCTCGCCGAGAATTTCTCCGACGGGGTGGTGGCGCCCGCCTTGTGGATGGTGATCGGCGGACTTCCGGGAGCGGCGGTCTACAAGGCGATCAACACGGCAGACAGCATGATCGGTCATCACTCGGAGCGATATGAGCAATTCGGCTGGGCGTCGGCACGGCTCGACGATCTCGTCAATCTGCCCGCCTCGCGCCTTTCGGCGCTGCTTATCATGGCGGCCGCTTATCTCACGCCGGGAGCGTCGGTCTCGAACGCGTTCGGCGCGGTGCTGCGCGATGCCAACGGCCATCGTTCACCCAATGCCGGCTATCCAGAAGCGGCTTTTGCCGGCGCGCTCGGACTTGCCCTTGCCGGCCCCCGCTATTACGGCGGCAAGCTGGTCGAGGATGTGTGGATGGGAGATGGGCGCTACGCCGTCAACGCCGACGATATTCGCGCCGCGCTCACGCTCTACCGGCGCGCCGACATGGTCCTGATCGGGACCGTGGCTCTGCTCGCGACACTCATCGCGGTCGCTATCTAGCGAGCGCGAGCAGTCGGTCGATATCGATATTGGCGGCAAGGTGGCTTGCGAGCTTGTCGAGGGTCTCCTCGACGAGGCTGTCATAGGCGATCGCAGTCTTGCCCGCGCCGAGCCGCTTGAGCCATGCCGAGCGCTGGCGGTCGTCGGCGAAGAGGCCATGGATATAGGTGCCGAGGACGCGCCCATCTCGTGATACGGCACCTTCCGCTACACCGCCGGAAAGCTTGGCGAAGGGCCGCACGCGATCGGGACCTTCGCTCACGCCCATATGCATCTCGTAGCCGGCGAAGGGCACCCCATCTGAGGTTTCGCCCTCGACCTTCTCGAGCCGCTTCTCTCCGGCAAGCGTGGTCTCGACGTCGAGAAGGCCTAGTCCTTCGACCAATCCAGCCTCGCCTTCGACACCATTGGGATCGTTGATGGTGTGGCCGAGCATCTGGTAGCCGCCGCAGAGCCCGAGCGCGCTGCCGCCGCGGCGAAGATGCGCCACGAGGTCGATGTCAAAGCCGGCATCGCGGAACGCGGCGAGATCGGCGAGGGTGGTCTTCGAGCCCGGAAGGATGACGAGCGCAGCATCTCCAGGCAGAGCGTTTCCGGGCTTCACGCGCACGAGCTCGACTTCCGGCTCGGCATCAAGCGGATCGAGATCGTCGAAATTGGCGATATGCGGAAGGATCGGGACCGCGATCCTAATGCGCGCGCCAGTCTTGGTCGCGCGCTCGGCTGAAAGCGCGAGCGCGTCCTCGGCGGGAAGCAGGCGCGCCTCGGCGAAGAAGGGGATGAGCCCGAGCGCTTCCCAGCCTGTCGCCGCGGCGATCAGCGCCATGCCGCTTGCGAAAAGCTTAGGATCACCGCGGAACTTGTTCACCAGGAAGGCCTTGATCAGAGCGGCGTCCTCGGCCTCGATCACCGCCTTGGTACCGACGAGGCTCGCGATCACCCCGCCCCGGTCGATGTCGCCGATGAGAACCACCGGCACGTCGGCCGCGCGGGCGAAGCCCATATTGGCGATGTCGCCGCCGCGCAGATTGATCTCCGACGCGCTGCCCGCGCCCTCGACGAGGATGATATCGGCCTCCTCCTTCAGTCGCGCGAAGCTGTCGAGCACGAAGGGCATCAGCTCAGGCTTGACGAGCTGATATTCGGCGGCGCTGGCGCGGCCATAGACGCGGCCTTGCACCACGAGCTGAGCGCCGACCTCGCTCTGCGGCTTGAGCAGGACGGGATTCATGTGCACGCTCGGCTCGACGCGCGCGGCACGCGCCTGGAGCGCCTGCGCGCGGCCGATCTCGCCGCCGTCCTCCGTCACCGCCGCGTTATTCGACATGTTCTGCGGCTTGAACGGCGCAACCTTGAGCCCACGCGCGACAAGCGCGCGGGCAAGCCCGGCCACGATCAGAGACTTGCCGACATCGGAGCCCGTGCCCTGGAACATGATCGCGCGGGCGGGCATCGATCAGAACTCGATGCCTTCCTGCGCCTTCACGCCTGAAGCGAAGTGATGCTTCACCAGAGTCATCTCGGTGACGAGGTCTGCCGCCTCGATCAGAGGCTGCTTCGCGTTCCGCCCGGTGACGATGACATGCAGATCGGGCCTGCGCGCTTGCACCGTGGCGATGACTTGATCGAGCGGGAGATAATCGTAGCGGAGCGCGATGTTGAGCTCATCGAGAATGACGAGCGCGAAGCTCGGATCCGCCATCAGCTCTTGCGCCTTCTCGAAGGCGCGGGTCGCCGCGGCAATGTCGCGCGCCAAATCTTGGGTCTCCCAGGTGAAGCCCTCGCCCATCGAATGCCAGGAGACCTGGTCGCCAAATCTCTCGAGCGCATCGCGCTCGGCGGAATGCCAGGCGCCCTTGATGAACTGCACAACGCCCACGCGTTTTCCGCGGCCGATCATGCGGAGCGCCAAGCCAAAGGCCGCGGTCGATTTGCCTTTGCCGGTGCCGGTATGCACGATGAGGAGCCCCTTCTCGACCTGCTTGCCGGCCACCTCCTCGTCCTGGACCGCCTTGCGCTTCGCCATCTTGGCGCGATGGCGCTCGGCTTCCTTGTCGTCGACTGGCTTGGTCATGGGCTTTTCACCGCGATTGGGATGCCGGCCACCATCATCACCACGCGCTGCGCTTCAGCCGCCATCCTCTGATTGAGCGTACCTTGCAGATCGCGGAAGCGCCGGGCGAGCGTATTGTCGGGCACGAGCCCCAAGCCGACCTCGTTAGAGACGAGAACGGTCGGACCCGTTCGTGCGGCGAGAGCCTCTTGCAGGCGCACGGTCTGTGCCTCGATGTCGAAGCTTCCTTCCATCAGGTTCGAGAGCCAGAGCGTCAGGCAATCGACCAGGACCGCCGCCTCTGCCGGCACCTGCTTCAATGCGTCGGCGAGATCGTGCGGCGCCTCGATCGTTTGCCAGCCTTGGGCCCGGCGCGCTCTATGAACGGCGATGCGCTCCGCCATCTCCTCGTCCCGCGCCTCGGCCGTCGCCACATAGACCCAGGGCTTGGGCGATTTTGCGATCAGCGCTTCGGCGTAGCGGCTTTTCCCTGAGCGGGCGCCGCCGAGCACGAGCGTCACAAGGCCCTGGCCGGCGGCCATCCGCGCTAGCTTGCGTGAATGAACCGTTCCCTGAACAGGCCGGCAAGGGCGCCGAGCAGCACCCAGAACAGCAGCGCCGTCAGCACCACGGCGACGACGAAGCTGTGATGCAGGCCTTCGGGGATCGGCGTGTCGTAGCTTACCTGTTCTGGCGCGCCGATTAGATGCGGCGCGACCAGGAGCGCGATTGCGGCGACGATGGCGAGCGGCGAACGGCCGTAGAAGATGAGCGCAAGCGCCCCTGCCGCCGAGAGCACAGTCGCGACCCACCAAAGCTGGCGCGCGCCAAGCTCAGCCGCCGGCATGGCGGGAAGCTCGGGCGGAAGGCCAAGCCCAGGGGCGAGCGTGAACACGGCAAAGCCCGCCAAGCCCCAGAACACGCCCTGACGCCAACCGGCGATGCCGCCGGCGAGCTCGCTCGCGGCGATGAGCAAAAGCGCGAAGCCGACACCCGTCACGATATTGGCGAGAAGCGTGAATGCCGTGCGCTCGAAGCCGTCGGCGGGCTGCCAGCCCTCATCGCCATGCTCATGCACCGCGGATGGCGCGGCGGCATCGCCATGGTCGTGGGCGGGCGTTGCCGCGCCCTCTCCTTCATAGATTTCGGCCTTGAGGATGAGCGGCACGGTGGTGAGTTGCTGCGCGACCGTCATGCCAAGACCGGCGAGCACGCCGGCGATGGCGGCAACGAGAACGATGTTGCGGAAATAGTCCATGTCGCGCCCCCCTAGTGGCAGGGAAAGCCCATGGAATGCCGGTAGTCGTGGGCGGCGTTATGGACAGCCATGATGTGGGAGAAGCCCACGCCCCCGACCAGGAACGCGCCGAGCAGAGCTGCGGCGAAGATGGAGATGGCGCGGGACGCGATGAGCGAAGCGGCGGCGCCTTGCTTGGCGCCTTCGATATCGGTCGGCAGGCTATTCATTCGATCCCCCTTTCGCCCTCCACCCGAGGACGCTGGCTAGGTTACGCCGCCGGCAGGTCTCCTGGCTCGCGGGTCCTAGCCCTCCCCTCGGCCTTCCCGGAGCTTTCCGGCTCCAGTGGCTGACTGAGGGAGGCTCGCCGCTTACAGTTGCGGGGGCAGCCGCGGCTTCGGCCACGAGACCCTCACCGCGTTCCCTTTTACGTCCCGCCCCATGCGGGAACCGACGACGGGACGACTATAGCCGCAGCGCGGGCATTGGCAAGCGGGCGCAAGGCTTCGCATTGACAAAGGGCCGCGCGGGCCCCTTAAGTGCCTCTATTCGGCGGTCTCTCACGATGAGAGCGAACAGGGAACGCGGTACGGAGCGAAACTCCGAAATCCGCGGCTGCCCCCGCAACTGTAAGCGGCGAGCCCGAGCCTAAAAGCCACTGGGAGGGACTCCCGGGAAGGCGGCACGGGCAAAGACCCGCGAGCCAGGAGACCTACCGTCGATGCAGTCGGCCGCCGGGCGGGGTGCCTCGGCATCGGTTGGTTAGCCGGCGGCCTTGCCTTCAGCAAGACCACCTTGAGCACCCTCAAGAGTTGCGGGCGAGGCCTGCGGAGCGACGTTCAGGGTGACACTCACCGACATTGCCAAGACTGAGGACGACGAGATCGAGGCGTCGAACGCGACCACGATCTATGTTTGCATCACCTGCCGGCGGCCGAGCGATCCTGAAGATGCGCCGCGGCCTGGACTCATGCTGGCGCGGGCGACCAAGCGCGCGGCCGAGGGCACCGGGCTCAAAGTGCAGCGCGTCCGCTGCCTCGCCAATTGCAATCGCGCCTTGAGCTGCGCCATGCGTCGCGACGGCGGCTGGGCCTATGTGTTCGGTGGGCTCGAAGCCGACCGCGACGCCGAGGCCCTGATCGAAGGCGCTAAGCTCTTCGCGCGCGCCGAGGATGGGCTCATGCCCTGGCGTGGCCGACCCGAAGTCCTGAAGCGCGGGCTGATCGCGCGCGTGCCGCCGATCGATTTTCCGGAGGAGAGTGAATGAGCTCGTTAGCGCGTATCCCCTGCACCATCGTCACCGGCTTCCTCGGCTCAGGGAAAACGACGCTGATCCGTCATGTGCTCGAGAACGCGAACGGGCGGCGGCTCGCCGTCATCGTCAACGAGTTCGGCGATGTCGGCATCGACGGCGAGATTCTGAAAGGCTGCGGCGATGCCGCCTGCCCTGAGGAGAACATCGTCGAGCTCGCCAATGGCTGTCTCTGCTGTACCGTCGCCGACGAGTTCATTCCGGCGCTCGACCAGATCCTCGCGCGAACGCCGCAAGTCGAGCATATCGTCATCGAGACCTCCGGCCTCGCCCTGCCGAAGCCTCTGGTGCAGGCCTTTCATTGGCCGGCGATCAAGAGCCGCGTCACGGTCGATGGCGTGGTGGCGGTGGTGGACGGCGCGGCGCTCGCCGATGGTCAGGTCTCCGCCGATCTCGATGCCCTATCACAACAGCGCAAGAACGACATGGCGCTCGATCACGACGACCCGATCGAGGAGGTGTTCGAGGACCAGATCGCCTGCGCCGATCTCGTCGTGCTCAACAAGCGCGACCTGCTCGATGCCGACGGCATGAACAGGGCGATCGCCACTATCGCCGGCGCGCTGCCTCGCGCGGTCAAGATCGTCATCGTGGCTGAAGGCAAGATCGATCCCGCGGCGCTGCTCGGGCTTGGCGTCGGCACCGAGGACGATATCGAGAACCGCAAGACCCATCACGACGATGAGCTCGATCACGACCACGACGATTTCGAGAGCTTCGTCGTCGAGCTTGGCGAGATCGGCGATCCTGCGACCATTGCTTTACGGGTCGCGGCGACGGCCGAAGCGCATAACGTCTTGCGCATGAAGGGTTTTTTGGCGGTTTCGGGCAAGCCCATGCGCCTCCTGATCCAAGCCGTGGGCCCGCGCGTCAGCCATTATTACGATAGGCCGTGGGCGGCGTCGGAGGCGCGCCAGGGAAGCCTCGTGGTGATCGGGCTGAAAGGTCTCGACCGCGCGGCGGTAGCGAAGTCACTCGCGGGCTAGGCGATGCACCTCCTCCAGACCAGCTCATCGACATTCGACGACATCGTCGAGCCGGTCGATCTCGGTCAGACGCCGGGCGATATTGTTGTGCTGTCGTTCGCCGATAGCGATCTCGCCGGGCTCGCGGCGGCTTACGTCGCCGACAAGGACGCCCTGACCTCGCTCCGGCTCGCTCACCTCCGCGATTTGCGCCATCCGATGTCGATCGACCTTTGGATCGACAGGTGCGCGCGCCACGCCAAGGTCATCGTGGTGCGGCTCCTCGGTGGGCTCGACTGGTGGCGCTACGGGGTCGACGCGCTTTCCGCCATGGCCCTTGAGAACGGCATTGCTCTCGCCGTCTTGCCCGGAGAGGATCGCGACGATCGCCGCCTCGATGAGGCCTCGACGCTTCCCTCCGACGAGCTTGCCTCACTGCTCGCTTATTTCCGCGAAGGCGGGGCTGAGAATCTGCGCAGGCTATTGCGGAGACTTGCCGCCTATGCGGGGTCTTCGCTACCGGTCTCCGAACCCGCACCCCTTCCGCGGATGGGTTTCCATCTCCCGGGCCTTGGCGCGGTCACTCTCGACCGGCTTCAAGCTGAAAGCGCGCCAGGCTGGCCGGTGGTGCCGATCCTGTTCTATCGCTCCGCACTGCTCGCGGCAGACACCGCACCGATAGATGCGCTCTGCGAGGTTCTCCGTTCGCGTGGTCTCTCGCCCGCGCCGCTCTTCGTGCCGAGCCTCAAGGACGATGAGGCGGTGAGCTTCGTGCGCGGCGCGTTGCAGCGGCTTGAGCCTTCGGTCGTCGTCACCACCACGGCCTTTGCCGCGGGCGGAGAGGGCGAGGCCTCGGCGCTCGATGGCACCGACGCGCCGGTGCTTCAGGCGGTGATCGCCACCACGCGGCGGGCGGCTTGGCAGGAAAGCCCGCGCGGGCTAGGCCCTGCCGACCTCGCCATGCATGTGGTTCTTCCCGAGCTGGACGGGCGCGTGCTCGCCGGAGCGCTTGCCTTCAAGGACGCGCTCCCCTCTGACGCCGCGCTCGGCTTCACTCCCTTCGGAAGCCGCCCAGAGCCCGACCGCATCGCGATGGTGGCTGATCGGATCGCCGCGTGGGCGCGGCTTCGCGCACCGCCGCGTTCGGAGAAGCGCGTCGCCGTGCTGATGCCCGACTATCCGGGCGCATCGGGCCGCGCTTCCTATGCGGTTGGCCTCGACGTGCCCGCCAGCATCGTGGCTCTGCTCGAAGACCTGGCCGAAGCGGGCTACGCGGTGAGCGATGCTCCGCAAGAGCCACGCGCGCTGCTTGAGGCCGTTGAACGCGGCAACGATGGAGCGACGCTCTCTTTGACGCGCTACACGCAGCTCCTCGCCGAACTACCAACGGAGATCGCCGAGCGTATCGAAGCGTCATGGGGCGATCCGGCCGATGATCCCGATTGCCGTGACGGCACCTTCCGCTTCCGCGCCGCGCGCTTCGGCAATGTGCTGGTCGCGCTTCCGCCTGACCGCGGCCGTACGAGCGACCGCCGCGCCGCCTATCACAATCCAGCGCTGCCGCCGCGCCACGCACTGCTCGCCTTCGCGCTCTGGCTCCGCCACGTCTTCAAGGCCGATGCGCTGGTGCATATGGGCGCGCATGGCACGCTCGAATGGCTGCCGGGCAAGGCCGTGGCGCTGACCGGCTCTTGCTTCCCGGAAGCCGTGAGCGGGCCGCTTCCGGTGATCTATCCATTCCTCGTCTCGAACCCGGGAGAGGCGGCGCAAGCGAAGCGGCGCATTGCCGGCGTGACCATAGGCCATCTGCCGCCTCCCCTCGTCGAGGCCGGGCTGTCGGGCGCGGCGCAGGAGCTCGAGCGACTTGTCGACGAATATGCCATCGCCGACGGGCTCGACCACAGGCGGCGCGAGCTTCTGGCGCGGCTCATCGTGGAAAGCGCCGAACGAAGCGGGCTTGCGCGCGAGGCGGGGGTGGCGTCGCACCTTCACCCCGACGAGGCGCTGCGCAAGATCGATTCCTGGCTCTGCGACCTCAAGGACCTCGCCATCAAGGACGGGCTGCACGTCTATGGCCGCGCCGGAGCCGACAGCGACGATCGGCAATGGGCTGCGAGTGCCGCTGCCGAGCGCGAGGCTCTGATCGCAGCGCTCGACGGCAAGCGCGTGACGCCGGGGCCTGCCGGCTCGCCGCAACGCGGGCGCCGCGACGTGCTTCCGACCGGGCGCAATCTCTTCGCCGCTGACCCGCGCATGCTGCCGACGCCGACCGCCTGTGATCTCGGCAGGCTCGGCGCCGACGAGGTCATCCGCCTCTATCTCCAGACCCACGGCGAGATGCCGCGCTCTCTCGTCATCGACCTGTGGGGGAGCGCCACGCTTCGGACCGGCGGCGAGCAGATCGCGCAAGGGCTCGCGCTCATGGGCTGCCGCCCCATTTGGGACAACGGAACAGGCCGCGTCACCGGCATCGAGGTGCTTCCTTGCGCTTCGATGGGCCGGCCGCGGGTCGATGTGACCTGGCGCATCTCGGGCCTGTTCCGCGATCTCTTCCCGGCGCAGATCGCGCTGATCGATGCCGCGACGAAGCTCATCGCGGAGCGCGAAGAGGCCGACGAGGAAAACCCGCTCGCCGCCGCGTCACGGGCCTCGCGCGGCTCACCGGTCACACGCATCTTCGGCAATGCGCCTGGCGCTTATGGCGCCGGCGCCGAGGATCTGCTCGGCCGCGACCTAGACCGTGATGAGGTCGGCGCCGCCTATCTCGCCGCAGCTTCGCACGTCTATGGCGGCGCAGACGGCGAAGGGCGTGATTTGTCCGGCGGTTTCGCCCAGCGCGTTGCCGCCGCCGATCTTCTCCTCCATGGCTCCGACGACCCGGCGCGCGATCTGCTCGAGGGCTTGGAGGATGCGGCCTTCATCGGCGGCTTCGCCTCTGCCGCCGCGTCACTCGGCAACGCGCCGGAGCTTATCGTGCTCGACGTGACCGACGCCAAGCGCCCACGGGCGCGGACGCTCGACGCGGCGCTCGCCCGCATCGTTCGGAGCCGCGCCGTCAATCCCCGCTTCATCGAAGGCCAGATGCGCCACGGCGCGCGCGGCGCGGCCGAGCTTGCCGAGACGGTCGACCGGCTGGTCGATTTCGCCGAGACCACCGGCAAAGTCGCAAACGCTCTGTTCGATCTCGTGCATGACGCCTATCTCGGCGATCAACGCGTGCGGGAGTTCCTCATGCGCGAGAACCCGCAAGCGGCCCGCGCCATCGCCGAGCGGCTGGAGGCGGCGCGCCGCAAGGGGCTGTGGCATCCCCGCCGCAACGACCTCGACACCGACTTGAGTGAGCCTCGGGCGGAGGCCATGTCATGACCTCGGATTTCACACGCGGTGCCTGCCCGCGCCTGTCAGAGCCGATGCAGACCGGAGACGGCCTGCTCGCGCGCATCGTAACGGTCGGGCCGATTCCGCTCGATCAATTCGCGCTTCTCTGCGCAGCAGCGCGCGAGCACGGCAACGGCGTCATGGAAATCAGCGCGCGCGGCAGTTTGCAAGTGCGCGGGCTCACGCCGATTTCGGCGCCGCTGTTCGCTTCTGCCGTTGCCGACCTCGCCATCGCGCTTTGCGACGACGTGCCGGTACTCGCCGGCCCGCTTGCGGGCGATCCTGCTTCGCTGATCGACGCCGACGCTTTGGCAAGGGATCTCCGGCGCGTGATCGCTGAGAGAAATCTGACGCTGGCCCCGAAAACCTCGGTGATCGTCGATAGCGGGGGCTCGTTGCATCTCGATGCGCTTGCCGCAGACATCCGCTTGCGCGCCATAAGCACGGCGGCGGAGACGATGCTGCACGTCGCGCTCGGGGGCGGCGGCGCCTCGGCGACGCCGCTCGGCTTGGCGGCTCAAGATGCTGCCGTAGAGATCGTGAGCGATTTACTCGCAGCGATCGCGGCACTTGGCCCTGAGGCCCGCGCTGCGGACCTGCTGCGCGATAACGGCATCGGCAGGCTCTGGGCAGCGCTAGGGACTCGCATCGTCCCGGCCGCTCCCTTGCCAATGCGTCCGCCTGCCGAGCCCATCGCGGTTCACCGTCTCAAGAGCGGCACATGTGCGCTCGGTCTTGGCGTTGCTTTCGGCCATGCGCAGGCTGGGGCACTGGTCGAGCTTGCCTCCATTGCGGAAGCAAATGGCGCTCGCTGGGTGCGGCTTGCACCCGACCGCGCGCTTTTACTCGGCCCGCTCGTCGAGGCGAAGGCCGTGGCGGTGCGAAAGGCCGCCGAGCGGCTCGGCTTCATCGTCGATGCGCGCGATCCGCGCCGCCGCATCGTCGCCTGCCCCGGAGCGCCTTCTTGCACCTCAGGGCTGATCGCGGCGCGGTCGATCGCCGCGGAACTCGCGCCTAATCTACCCGCTGCCCTGAGCGTAGTGCATGTCTCGGGCTGCGCCAAAGGCTGCGCTCATCCCGCCCCTGCCCCGCTCACCATCGTCGGCACGAGCCAAGGCTGCGGCATAGTCCGCGACGGCACGGCCCGCGACATGTCGGAAATCTACGTCGCCGCGGATAACCTTCCCGCCCTGCTCAGCCGCCTGACCAAGACGCGCGAGGCCGCCCATGCTTGAGCGCCCCTCTTATCTCCGCGACGGCGCCGCCATCTATGAGCGCTCCTTCGCCATCATTCGCGAGGAAGCTGACCTCTCGCGCTTCTCCAAAGATGAAGCCGAGATCGCCGTGCGCATGATCCATGCTAGCGGCCAGGTTTCGGTTGCAGAACTCGATTCAATTCACGCCGGGCCTGGTCACAGCGGCGCGCGACGCGCTCAAGCGCGGCGCGCCCATCCTGTGCGACGCCGAGATGGTGGCGCACGGTGTCACCCGCGCGCGGCTTCCCGCCAGGAACGAGGTGATCTGCGCCCTCCGCGATCCCCGTGTTCCCGAACTCGCCGCGCGGCTCGGCACGACCCGCTCGGCCGCTGCGCTCGAGCTGTGGCGCGAAAAGCTCGCAGGCGCCGTCGTCGCTATCGGCAATGCGCCGACCGCGCTCTTCCGCCTGCTCGAGATGCTCGACGAGGGCGTGGCCAGGCCCGCCGTGATCCTCGGCATCCCGGTCGGCTTCGTCGGCGCGGCCGAGTCCAAGGAGGCGCTTGCCGCCGATCCACGCGGCGTGCCTTATCTCATCGTGCGCGGGCGGATGGGCGGCAGCGCAATGACGGCGGCTGCGGTCAATGCGCTCGCCAAGGAGGGTGTATGAGCGGCCGTCTCATCGGTGTCGGCGTCGGCCCAGGCGATCCCGGCCTGCTCACACTGAATGCCATTGCAGCTTTGAACAAGGCTGACGTCGTTGCCCATTTCGCCAAGGCGGGGAACGCGGGCAACGCGCGGACCATCGCCGCCTCGCATCTCAAGCCTGGCGTCGAGGAGCTGCCCCTACTCTATCCCGTCACCACCGAGATCCCGAAGGCCGATGCCGCCTATCGCCAGGCGCTCACCGCGTTCTACGATGCGTCGGCCTCGTCAATCGCCGCGCGGCTCGACGAGGGCCGCGTGGTCGCCGTAATCGCCGAGGGCGATCCCCTGTTTTACGGCTCCTACATGCATCTCCATGTGCGGCTTAGCCCCCGGTATCAGACAGAGGTGATCGCAGGCGTGACCGGCATGTCGGGCTGCTGGTCTTCGATCGCGACCCCGATCGCGCAAGGCGACGACGTGTTCACCGTGCTGCCGGCGACGCTGCCCGAATATGAGCTCGAGCGCCGCCTCGCCGATGCCGACGCCGCCGTGGTGATGAAGATCGGGCGCAATCTGCCCAAGGTGCGGCGCGCTCTCGACCGCGCTGGCCGCCTTGACCGCGCCATCTATGTCGAGCGCGGCACCATGGCGAACGCGCTAACGATGAAGCTCGCCGACAAGCTCGATACGCCGGCCCCCTATTTCGCCATCGTGCTGGTGCCGGGCTGGGAGGGACGGCCGTGAGCGGCAGCCTCGCCATCATCGGCCTTGGCCCCGGCGGCGACTGCTACCTCACGCGCGAGGCGGAAGAGACGCTCGAAGGCGCGGAAGCGCTTTACGGCTATGGCCCTTATCTCGGCCGCGTGCCGATGAGGGCCGGGCAGGCGCGGCACCCTTCGGACAATCGCGAGGAGAGCGCGCGCGCCAAGGCCGCGCTCAGCCACGCGGCTCAAGGGGCGCATGTCGGAATCGTCTCGGGTGGAGACCCCGGCGTGTTCGCCATGGCGGCCTCGGTCTGCGAGGAGATCGCTGCCGGGCCGGAAAGCTGGCGCGCACTCGATATCAGGGTCGTTCCCGGCATCACCGCCATGCTCGCGGTCGCTGCGCGCGCTGGCGCTCCGCTCGGCCATGATTTCTGCGCGATCTCGCTCTCAGACAATCTGAAGCCGTGGGATCTGATCCTGAAGCGGCTCGACGCCGCTGCGGGAGCGGGCTTCGTGGTCGCGCTCTATAATCCTGTCTCTCGCGCGCGGCCCTGGCAGCTCGCCGACGCCTTGGCGCGGCTTGCTCGCCATCTCCCCGATGCGACACCCGTCATTTTCGGCCGAGCCGTCGGGCGGGAGGAGGAAAGCGTCACGGTGACGACGCTCGCAGAGGCTGAGCGCATTGCCGCGGATATGGCGACGCTCGTCATCGTCGGATCGGCCGAAACGCGCCTCATCGCGCGCGAGGGCCGCGCGCCTCTCGTCTACACGCCGCGCGCCGTCGAGAAGGTGATCGCATGATCGAGCCACGCGAGCACGTCCTCGATACTCGCCACGCTTTCGACTTTGGGGAGCATTGGGCGCTTCAGCATGATGACGGGGAGATGCAGCGCCCTCGCCGCGGCGATCTTGCCGTAGGTCGCCTCCCCGCCGCTGTTCTTGGCGACGATCGCATCGATGCGATGGCGCTCGAGCAGCGCGCGATCCTCCTCCTCGCTGAACGGCCCGCGCGCGGTGACATAGATCGCATGCGGCACGGCGAGAGGTGGATCGACCGGATCGACGCTCCGCACGAGATAGACATGCTGCGGCGCCGCCTCGAACGGACGAATCTCCTTGCGCCCGAGCGCGAGGAACACGCGGCGCGGCGCCTGGCCGAGCGCCTTCACCGCGTCCTCCATCGTGTCGACCTCGGTCCATATGTCGCCGGGAGCTTTGCTCCATGGCGCCCGGCGCAGCGCAAGCAATGGGACCTTGGCGCTGCGCACCGCCTCTGCGGCATTGGCGGAGATGGCGGCAGCATACGGGTGTGTGGCATCGATCAGCACGTCGATGCGTTCGGTGCGGAGATAGCGGCTGAGACCTTGAGCGCCGCCAAAGCCGCCAATGCGTACCGGAACGGGCTGCGGCAAAGGCTCCGCGGTACGGCCGGCAAGCGACAGCGTCACGGCGAGACCCTTGCGCTCGGCGAGCGCGCTGGCGAGCGCGCGTGCCTCCGCCGTGCCGCCAAGAATGAGGATGCGCCCGATGCGCGCTGAGCGTGCCATGCCGGAACCTGCCTCATCGAGGCGCTGGCTGTCCATCGTCGGCATCGGCGAGGACGGCATTGAGGGCTTGAGCGCGACGGCCCGCGCGCTCGTCTCTGGCGCCGATATCGTGTTTGGCGGAGAGCGCCATCTCAAGCTTGCTGCCCCGCTGATCAAGGGGCGCGCGAGCGCGTGGCCAAGCCCCTTCGCGCGCGGCGTCGAGGAGGTGCTGGCAGCGCGCGGGAGCCAGGTCTGCGTGCTCGCCTCGGGCGATCCCTTCAACTACGGCGTGGGCTCGGTGCTCGCCGGACGCGTTCCGCCCGAGGAGACGCTGGTGGTGCCCGCCCCCTCGGCCTTCAGCCTCGCCGCGGCGCGGCTCTGCTGGGCGCTGCCCGAGACGGCGCTCGTCTCGCTCCATGGGCGCGAGCTTTCCCGCATCCGCCCGCATCTTCATCCCGGCGCCCGCATCCTCGCGCTCACCTCAGATAGCGAAGGGCCGGCGGCGCTCGCGCGTCTCCTCGCCGAGACCGGCTTCGGCCCATCGCGCATGACCGTGCTCGAAGCGCTCGGCGGCGGGAACGAGCGCGTAAGCTCGGCGACGGCCGATAGTTTCGTCCTCTCGGGGATTGCCGCCCTCAACACTGTCGCCATCGAGGTCGAAGCCGGCCCAAACGCGTGCGTGATCCCGTTCAGCACAGGCCTCGACGATGCGCTGTTCGAGCATGACGGACAGATCACCAAGCGCGAGATCCGCGCCGTGACGCTGTCCTCTCTCGCGCCGACGCGCGGGCAATTGTTGTGGGACATCGGCGCCGGCTCTGGCTCGGTCGCCATCGAGTGGATGCTGGCGCACCCTTCGATGCGCGCGATTGCCATAGAGACGCGTCCCGACCGCACTGCCCGCATCAGCCGCAACGCTGCGGCGCTCGGCGTACCGGGGCTCGAACTGGTCGAAGGGCATGCGCCGGAAGTACTCGCCGGCCTCGCTACGCCTGATGCGATCTTCATCGGCGGCGGCGCAAGCGAACCGGGCCTGGTCGATGCGGCAATCCGCGCGCTTCGCCCCGGCGGCCGTTTGGTCGCCAATGCTGTGACGCTTGAGACGGAGGCCGAGCTGATCGCGCGGCACGCTGCGCTGGGCGGGATGCTGACGCACATCGCAATCTCGCGCGCCGATGCGGTCGGCGGCAAAACGGGGTGGCGCGCGGCGATGCCCGTGACGCAATTCGTGTGGGAGAAGCCATGATCGTTGCCGGGATCGGCTGCCGCAAGGGCGCGTCGCAGGCCGAGGTCGAGGCGGCCATAGAGGTCGCGTTTGCCGAGGCCAAGCAGGCGCGGGAGGCGCTCGGGCTGATCGCCACCTCCGACGGAAAAGCGAGCGAACCGGGGATCGTCGCGGCGGCTAAGGCGCGCGGCGTGCCGCTCGTGCGCGTGGCGCCCGGCGACCTCGAAGCGGCGGGAAGCCGGACGCAATCCTCGTCCCCGCGCGTCAAGGCGCTCGCCGGCGTGCCGTCGGTCGCCGAAGCGGCGGCCCTTGCCGCTTCAGGCCCAACGGCCAAGCTCATCCTGCCGCGCGTCACGGTCGGCCCGGTCACCTGTGCGCTGGCCGAGACGGGGGCGCCATGACGGTGCACTTCATCGGCGCAGGGCCAGGTGCTCCGGACCTCATCACCCTCCGCGGCCGCGATCTCATCGCGCGCTGCCCGGTCTGTCTCTATGCCGGCTCGATCGTGCCGCGCGAGCTTCTGTCCTATTGCCCTGAAGGCGCGCGCATCGTCGACACGGCGCCGCTTGCGCTCGACGAGATCGAGGCCGAGTTCGTGGCGGCGCATGCGGCGGGGCATGACGTCGCGCGGCTCCAATCGGGAGATCTCGCGGTGTTCAGCGCCCTTGCCGAGCAACTCCGTCGGCTCGATGCGCGCGGCATTCCCTATACGCTCACGCCGGGCGTCCCAGCCTTCGCGGCGGCCGCAGCGGCGCTCGGGCGCGAGCTGACAGTGCCTGAGGTGGCGCAAAGCGTTGTGCTCACCCGCGTCTCTGGCCGCGCCTCGCAGATGCCAAAGGGAGAGAGCCTTGCAGCTTTCGCCGCGACCGGTGCCACGCTCGCCATCCATCTCGCCATCCACGCGCTCGACAAGATCGTCGCCGAGCTGATCCCGTTCTATGGCGCTGACTGCCCGGTCGCCGTGGTGGCCGAGGCGAGCCGCCCCAATGAGAAGATCGTGCGCGGAACGCTCGGCGACATCGAGAAGAAGCTCGCTGCCGCGCCGATCGAGCGCACGGCTCTGATCCTGGTCGGGCGCGCCTTGGCCACCGAGGACTTCCGCGAGAGCGCGCTCTACAATGTGGACTATCGCCGCCGCTTCAGGGGAGGCGCGGCATGAGCGGGCGCGAACGGCGCATGGCCGACCAGACGCCCGTCGCGGTCGAACACCGCGATTTCGATCTCTATCGGCTTGCCGGCAACGACCTTTGCCGCCGTTGCTCGCGCGGCGCGCGCGACCGCATCGCCGAGCGCGATGCCGTCTTTCTCCGCGTGGCCGAATGCTTCGGCCGCAGTGTTGGCGGCGAGAATGCGCTGGGCGAGGGCTTCGGAACCGCCGGCGCCTTTGGCGAGCTCGGCGAGGACTGCGAGATCGACCTGCCCACGCCGCGAATGGAGATCGAGCAATCCTTGCGCGAGCTTCGTCATCTTGCCTACACCACCGGCAACGGTGACGCGCGCGACCGGATGAGCCCGCAAATATTTCAGCATGCCGCCGACGAAATCGCCCATGTCGATCAGCGCGATCTCTTGCAGGTCATGCAGCTCCTTCACCGCCGCTTCGGAAGCAGTGCCGGTCGCGCCGGCGATATGGGTGAGGCCTGCGGCGCGGGCGACATCGATGCCGCGATGGATCGAGTGGATCCAGGCCGAGCAGGAATAGGGAACGACGATCCCTGTCGTGCCGAGGATCGAGAGCCCGCCGACGATGCCGAGGCGGCCGTTCAGAGTCTTGGCGGCAAGCGCCTCTCCGCCGGGAATGGCGATCTCGATCTCGACATCGCCCTTGTCGCCATAGGCCTCCGCGACCTCTTCGATCGCCGCGCGCATCATCTGCCGGGGCACGGGGTTGATGGCCGGCTCTCCGGGAGGCAGCGGAAGACCGGGGCGCGTGACCGTGCCGACCCCTTCGCCTGCGCGGAAGACCACACCGCTCCCGGCCGCGCCACGCCGAACGGTGGCGAGGATGAGCGCGCCATGCGTCACGTCGGGGTCGTCGCCCGCGTCCTTGACCACGCCCGCCCTCGCCGTGCCGTCAGCCTTGGCCGTGGTGGCGAGAGCGAAGGCGGGACGGCCGCCGCCCGGCAAGGTCACCTCGACCGGATCGGGAAAGGCGCCGGTCAGCAGCGCCGTGTAGGCCGCCTTGGCGGCTGCCGTGGCGCAGGTGCCGGTGGTCCAGCCGCGGCGGAGGGGGCTTTCGTGTCCTGCCATGCCCCCCGCTATAGAGCGGCGCGCGGCCTACGTCACGGCGGGAGGCAAGCGCAATGACCGCGCGCGGGCTCATCGTTGCCGCGCCCCGCTCTGGCGCGGGCAAGACCACCGTCACCCTCTCTCTGCTCGCGGCGCTTAGGCGGCGCGGAATCGGGGTTCAAGCCGCCAAGGCCGGACCCGACTATATCGATCCCGCCTTCCATGAAGCGGCGACCGGGCGGCCGAGCGTCAATCTCGACAGCTGGGCCATGCCGCCGTCGCTCCTCGATGCCCTCATGGGCGAGGCCGCGTCACGCGCGGAGATGCTCGTCGTCGAAGGCGCCATGGGGTTATTCGACGGGATCGAGACCGCGCCGCGTCGGAGCGGATCGACCGCAGACCTCGCAGCCCGCTTTGGCTTGCCCGTGCTGCTCGTGGTCGATGTGTCGGGGCAAGCGCAATCGGCCGCGGCGCTGGTGCAGGGCTTCGCCACGCATGATCCCGAGGTCGCGATCGGCGGCGTCGTGCTCAATCGCGTCGGCAGCGAGCGGCATCGGAGTTTTGTGTCAGGCGCAATCTCCGTTCTCGGGATACCGATCCTCGGCTCTATCACCCGCGACGAGGCGCTCTCCCTGCCCGAGCGTCATCTCGGTCTCGTGCAGGCTTCCGAGCATGGCGACCTCGAGGCGCGGCTCATGCATCTCGCCGATTTGGCAGAGCGGCATCTGGACCTCGATGGCATCGTCAAGCTCGCCGCGTCACCGCGCATCGCGCCGGCGCAGAACGCTGCTGCGATCCGCCCGCCCGGAATGCGCATCGCTCTCGCGCAAGACGACGCCTTCACCTTCGTCTATCCGCATCTGATCGAAGGCTGGCGACGGGAGGGCGCCGAGATCATCCCTTTCTCGCCCCTCGCCGATGAGACGCCGCCGGAGAGCTGCGACGTCTGCTGGCTGCCCGGCGGATATCCCGAGCTGCATGCCGGCCGGCTTGCGGCGGCCCAGCGCTTCCGCGATGGGCTCGGGCGCTTCGCCGCGACACGCAAGGTACATGGCGAGTGCGGCGGCTACATGGTGCTCGGCGAGAGCCTCGAGGACGCCGATGGCGTGAGCCACGCCATGACCGGGCTGCTCGGCCATGCCACGAGCTTCGCGCAGAAGAAGCTTCATCTCGGTTATCGCGAGGCGCGCCTGCTGGCCGATGGGGTACTCGGGCCTGAAGGTTCCTGCGTGCGCGGGCACGAGTTCCACTATGCGACGCTGACGGCGACCGGAAACAACTCTCCCTTCGCCGAGCTTGCCGACGGGCAGGGCCGGGCGCTCGGCACGACGGGCGGGCGGAGGGGCAACGTCACCGGCACCTTCTTCCACGCCATCGCCGCCGCCTAGAGCTCTTTGTCCGACACATGCGCCTCGGCGAAGGTCGCCATGCCGGTGTGGCAAGCAAGCGCCGCGCGCAACACGAGCACGGCGACCGCGGCGCCAGACCCTTCGCCGAGCCGCATGCCGAGATCGAGCAGAGGGTGGAGGCCGAGCTCCTGAAGCAGGAGGCGGTGGCCGGCCTCTGCCGACATGTGCCCGGCAAGCGCATGGTCGAGCGCGTCGGCACGCAGTTTCTTGAGCGGGGCGACGGCAGCGGTCGAGACGAAACCGTCGATCAGAACCGGGATGCGCGCGCGCCGCGCGGCGAGGCAGGCGCCGAGGATCGCAGCAAGCTCGCGCCCGCCGAGTGCCGCGGCGATGCGGAGCGGATCGTTAAACGCACCATCGTGACGCTTGAGGCCGGCATCGATCGCCGCCTGCTTCCGCTTCAGCCCAGCCTCGTCGACGCCGGTGCCGCGACCGGCGAAGCGCGCCCCGCCACCGCCGAACAGAGCGGCGGCGATAGCGGCGGCGGCTGTGGTATTGCCGATGCCCATCTCGCCGAGAACCACGAGGTCGGCGTCGCGCGAGAGCGCGTCATGACCGGCTGCGACCGCTTCGAGGAACTCGGCCTCATCCATGGCCGGCGCCACGGTGAAATCGGCGGTCGGACTGTCAAGATCGAGAGCGATGACGCGGAGCTCGGCTTCGGCCACGCGCGCGAGCTGATTGATGGCGGCGCCTCCGGCCGCGAAGTTCGCCACCATCTGCGCCGTCACCTCTGCCGGGTAGGCCGACACACCTTGCGCCACGACACCGTGATTGCCGGCGAAGACGAGGATCTCAACCATCTCGAGGCGCGGAGAGCTCTGGCCCTGCCAGCGGGCGAGCCAGGCGGTGGTCTCCTCGAGGCGCCCCAGGCTTCGCGGCGGCTTGGTGAGGCTCCCCTCGCGTGAAGCGACCCGAGTGGCCGCCTCGTCATCGCCGGTGGGCAAATCGAGGCATGCCGCGCGAAGATCGTCGAATGAGGCGAAGCGGGTCATTTTCCGGTAGAGTGTCGGGGTGAGGGAGGACAACAGCGATGACGACAGGCATTTCGCCAAGGGCCCTTAGCACGGAGCTTTGGACCGGCCTAGCCTTCCTGACCAGACTTCCCGTCGCACGCGGGGCTCCGGCAACAGGCACCGACGTAGCGCAAGCGAGCTGGAGCTTCCCCGTCATCGGCGCCGGAATCGGCCTCCTCGCCGGTCTTGTCTATTGGCTCAGCTATAAGCTCGATCTCAGCCCGTTCGTCTCGGCCTTGCTCGCGGTCGCGACTACCATGCTCGTCACGGGCTGCCTGCATGAGGACGGTCTCGCCGATACGCTCGATGGCTTCGGCGGCGGAGCGACGCGCGAGCGCAAGCTCGAGATCATGCGCGACAGCCGGGTCGGCGCCTATGGCACCTGCGCGCTCGTGTTCTCGATATTGTTCAAGACGGGCGCCATCTCGAGCCTCGGCGATCCCTCGCTTGCGATCTCCGCGCTGCTCGCGGCGCATACCGGCGCGCGCGCCACGCTTCCCATGTTCATGCGGCGGGTGCCGACGGCCCGGCCAGACGGGCTTGCGGCCGATGCTGGGCGACCGCCCTCAGGCACGCCGGCGATAGCGGCGCTGATCGGCTTCACCGTGCTCGTCTTTGCGCTTGGCGTGGGCGGGGCGGTGGTCACGACCCTTCTGCTTGCCGGCGCCCTCGGCCTGCTTGCGCTCCTCTGCATCAGACAGATCGGCGGGCAGACCGGCGACGTGCTCGGCGCGGTCGAGCAGACAGGAGAGATCCTGATCCTGCTCGCCGCCTCGGCTTGGCTCTAGACCTCGGCCTCTAGAGCCTATTGCGGCTTGACCGTCGAGGTGATGCCGGAAGGCTATGGTCGAGGGGGCGCCTCTCGCGCTAACCTGACGGAAACTACCCCTGTGCTATTGCGTTGCGGATAAGAACAACAAGCTCGAGCCTCCAGCAGGGAGTATCCCAATGCGCATCGCCGTCGCTCTTGCCATCCTCGCGTTCCTCGTCGCTCCGGCCTCGGCCGCGCCGCTTCCCCTCGGCGACCACGCCGTGCTGACCAAGGAGGCCAGTAACGCCCCTGTCCAGACCGTGCATTACAAGGCCAAATACAAGCGCTACGCCGTGGCCGTCCCGCGCCGCTGCAACTGGCAGTGCTACCCTTATTGGCGGCCCTACCAGTATCGCTACTGGCAGTTCTACTACCCGTATGGCGGCCCGCTGTTCTAAGCGGGAGCACGCGCAACCCTAGGTCTCTCGCCACGGCGGATCGCAAGACGCGTTCATCACCGTCTTGTGATCGCTCGCCGCGTTGCGGCACCGCTAACCCGTGGTTAGGCTTAAAAATTGCCGGGGGAGGTTGGCGTTTAGGAGACCAATGCCCATGCCTCACCTCCCAAAACTCTTCGCCGCGACGCTCGTCATCAGCCTAGCCTTCATCGCAGGCCAGGCGAAGGCGGCGTCGTTGCCGGTTACCAGCGGCCTCGCCACACAGGCCGGCGCAAGCTTGGCCTTACCGGTTGAGAAGGTCCACCGCCGCTATCGCTACTGGGGCTGGGGTCCCCGTTACAATTATTGGTACGGCGGACCGCAGTACTATTACCGCCCCTATTATTACGGCTACGGCTATCGCCCGTATTACGGGTACAGGTACTGGGGCCGGCCCTATTACCGCTATTGGTGGTAAGCCGCGAGGCTTAATCGGGGACCGGCCGGCCATCCAGCCGGTCCCGACAGCCTCCTCGAAGAAAATCTGCAATAAGAGGGTAACGCGGCCGGCGCCCGCTGTGGCAGAGTGCGCGCGTGACCTCCGGAATCGACAAGCTCTCGGCTGCCCGCGCGCTCGACCTCGTGCGTGAAGGCCTGTTGCGCAAAGGCGCCCCCGCCGAGATGCCAGAGCGCATGCTCGTGGTCGATGCGGAGCGCCAGGTCGCGACCCTCATCGAGGGTGGCGCACCCGTCGCCTCATGGCCCGTCTCGACTGCGCGGAAGGGGATCGGCGGAGAGGAAGGCTCGTTCCGCACGCCGCCCGGCTGGCATTCGATCCGCCGGAAGATCGGCGAGGAAGCGGCGCAAGGCGCGGTCTTCGTCTCGCGCCAGAGGACGGGCGAGCGATGGTGCGGCGAGCCGCGCAAGGATGATCTCATCCTCACCCGCATCCTCACTCTCGATGGCCTCGAGGACGGCGTGAACTGCGGGCCCGGCCGCGACTCGCGCTCGCGCTACATCTATCTGCATGGGACGAACCACGAGGACCTCATCGGGCGGACCGCCAGCCACGGCTGCGTGCGCCTGTCGAACCGCGATGTCACCGAGCTGTTCGAGTACATGCGGGAAGGCGACCTCGTGCTGATCGCGGCGCCGACGGAGCGGGCCGTTCCCGACCCCAAGGAAAGCGGCCGATTCCACTATGCGGGGCTTGCGGGCTCGGGCATGAGCGCGCTCGCGCAGTTCCAGGCGATGACCGGCGGCAGAGCGAGCGGCAGCGACCGCGCCTTCGATCGCGGCGAGCGCGGAGGCCTGCGCTCGGAACTCGAAGCTCTCGGCATCGCCGTCTACCCGCAGGACGGTAGCGGGGTCGGTCCCGACTGCGCGGCGCTCGTGGTTTCGACAGCCGTCGAGGATTATGTGCCGGACGTCGCGAAAGCGCGCGAGCTTGGCATCCCCGTCGTTCATCGCTCGGAGCTTCTCGCCCATTTCGTCGCCACCCATCGCTCGATCGCGATCACCGGAACAAGCGGCAAGTCGACGGTAACCGCGATGATTTTCGAGATCCTGCGCGGCGCGGGACTCGATCCTTCCGTCATCACCGGCGGCGATCTTCCCATGCTCCAGGCGCAAGGCCTGCCGGGAAATGCCTTTGCCGGCTCGTCAGACCTGCTCGTGGTCGAGGCCGATGAGAGCGACGGCACGCTCGTCCGCTACGCGCCGGCAATCGGCGTGATCCTCAATCTCCAGCGCGACCATCGCGAGACGGCGGAGGTGGCAGCCATGTTCGCGACCTTGCGGGCGCGGACGCGCGAGGCTCTGGTGGTGGGAGATGCCGAGAATCTCGACAGGTTCGCAGGCTCAGCGATCAGATTCGGTTTCAGCGAGAAAGCCGATATTCGCGGTGAGGACATCGAACTCGACGCCTCAGCGAGCCATTTCCGCGTGCAGGACGTGGCCTTCACGCTTCCCGTTCCCGGTGTGCACAACGTCGCCAACGCGCTTGCTGCGATCGCCGCCGCGGAGGTCGTGGGCGTCGAACTTGCCGACATGGCCGAGCCGCTCGCTTCCTTCAAGGGAATCGGGCGCCGGTTCCAGACCATCGGCAACGCGCGCGGCATCGAAGTGATCGACGATTTCGCCCACAACGCGGAGAAGATCGCGGCCGCGATCAGGACCGCGCGGCTGAGAGCGAAGCGCGTGCTCGCCATCTATCAGCCGCACGGCTACGGACCGACGCGCTTCCTGCGCCACGACTTCGTCAGGACGTTCGCGAGCGAGCTTGAGCCGCACGACCGTCTATGGATGCTCGAAGTGTTCTACGTGGGCGGAACGGCGACACGCGACTTCTCGGCTGCCGACATCGTGGCCGAGATCGTGGCGAAGGGCGCGCATGCCGAGTTTGCGCCGTCGCGGCAGTGGCTCATCGCGCGCATTGCCGAGGAGGCGCAGGCCGGCGACCTCGTTCTCATGATGGGAGCGCGCGATCCCTCGCTCACCGAGCTTGCCCGCGCGATCCTCGCCGCGATCGAGAAGGCGGCGGCATCGGCGCCAGCGAAATAGCGCAAGAAGCGAGTGGCCTAGTTGCCGAACAGACCGTTGATCGCGTCGGTCAGGCCGCCACGCCCTGAGTTCCACGCGGAACGGCTGCGGCCCCCAGCGCTGCCCGCGTCGGCCTCGAGGTCATCGAGCCTGGCCCCCTTGCCGAACAGAGCCGAGGCGATCTTGGCGTCGAGGCCATAGACGTCGGCGAAGGACTGAGGCTTCCCTTTCTCGTCCACCGTCAGGGTGAAATAGGTGAGATGGACCGGGAACTTCCGGCTGAGCGTGATCACGCTGTTATCGCCAGTGGCGAGCATGTCCCTCACCTGCTGCTCCGACCAGCCCTTGTCCTCGGCGAGAAGGAAGGTGGCGAGCTTAGCCGGCTGGAACACGCGGATGCAGCCATGGCTCGCCATCCGCACCGTCTCGTCGAACACCTCGGGCTGGATGGTGTCGTGCATGTAGATGGCGTGCCGGTTGGGGAAATTGAACTTCAATTTGCCGAGCACGTTGTCGGGACCTGGCGGCTGGGTGAAGGTGTATGACATGACATTGGCGCGGCCCCAGTCGACCTGAGCGGGATCCACAGGCTTGCCCTGGAGGCTGACGTTCAGCTCATGATCGCGCAGGATCGACAGGTCGGGACCGTTGTCTGCCTTGAGAGCGGGCGTCAGGTCCTCCATGACGATCGTCTCGGGCACGGTCCAATCCGGATTGAACACGATCGAGCGCATGTCGGCTGAGAAGATCGGCGTGGCATATTTGGGAAGCCCGACCACCACTTTGGTGGCGTAGACCACCTTGCCGTTCTTGACCACGCGGCCGACGAACTCGGGGATGTTGTCCTGGACGTAATAGGCGCCGAGGTCTGCGGGCATCCAGCGCCAGCGCTCCATGTTGATGATGATGCGCTGGACGTATGCCGGGTTGGCGTTCTTGCCCCTGGCGCGCGCCTTGAGCAACGCCTGGCGCAAACGCTCGAATTGGGCGTGCTTCGGATGGAGCGAGCGCAAATAGGCATCCGGCGCGGGTGCGGCGCCGATCTCGGCGAGCACCGTCTTGGGAGCGCGCAGATCCGCCTTCTGGTCGATGAGGTCGCTGATTCGCGACGGTGACAAGCGTCCGCCGCGAGCGAAGCGCGCATATTTCAGGATGGCGATGTCGAGCTTCACCTCGTCTGAGGCTTGCGCCTCGACATTCGCCGGAAGATCGGCGGCGGGCGGCAGATCGAAGGCATCAGACGAAAGGCCCCAATCGTCGGCCTTCTCGATCTCGGTGATGACGGATTGCGCGCGCGCGGAGAAGCCCATGCCCGTGATCCAGAGCGGCGAACCCGTGCGCTCGGCATAGAAGGATTGCAACGCGGCGAGATCGTCAGACGCGACGCCCTTGCGGATCGCGGGATCGGCGAGCTTGGCGCGAATAGCGACGATGATCGGGTCGGCGGGGGTCTCGGCCGCCACGCTCGGCGGGCTCGCGGCGGCATCGGGAGCAGGCGCGCTCGCACTCGACGGCGTCGATGGCTCGGGCTCTGCGCTCGGGGTGGCTGCGGCCGTGTTGGTGGGTGGCTCTGCCGCTTTGTCCGGTTGCGCGGCGTTGCCGGAAGAGGACTGGGCGCTTGGCGTCGCAGCTTGCGTGTCGGCGGGAGGTTGGCTGGCGCCGCTTGACGGCGGCGGCGCTGCGGTCGCTGAAACTGCCGGCCCCTCCTCGGCACGCGTACCGCTCATCGCCGGCAGCGCAAGCGCAAGCGCGAGCGCAACAGCGACCAAGCCGGCAGCTAGGAATCGTCCGCCCATCTCACCCCCGTAAGCTGTCACACGTTAACCCCTGGAGGCGGCAAGGGCCACCTTGAATCGCCTCTTGCAGCGTGTCCGTTACGCCGCACCCCTCGGAAATCGCTCAGATTTTTGGCGTTTCGCGGCGGTCGCGCATGGACTTAGCAATGTCGGTTGCTATGATCGATCAACTGAGCTCCCGAACGAGGCAGGACGCCAAATGTTCCCCGTCAGTGATGACGACAGTCAGCGGCGGACAACTCCCGTCGTCACCTTCGTCCTGATCGGCCTCAACGTGCTGTTCTTCCTGGTCGAGCTCTCCGGCGGCGACCAGTTCATCGAGCAATGGGCGTTCATCCCCGCGCGCTTCTCGCAACACCCGGCCGAAGGCGCCGTGACCATCTTCACCGCCATGTTCATGCATGGCAGCTGGTTTCATCTTATCGGCAACATGGTGTTCCTGTGGATCTTCGGCGACAATGTCGAGGACCGCTTCGGCCATATCAACTTCCTGATCTTCTATCTGCTCGCCGGCATCGCCGCGACCTTCGCCCAATATTCCGTCGCTCCCGAATCGGCAGTGCCCAATGTCGGCGCTTCAGGCGCGATCGCGGGCGTCCTCGGCGCCTACATCCTCATGTTCCCGCAGTCGCGGGTGAACGTGCTGGTCGGCGGGCGGCTCGTCGCCATGCCGGCTTTCATCGTGCTCGGGCTGTGGATCGCGCTCCAGCTCATCAGCGGCGTCGGCACCATCGGCGGCGCCGATGTCGGCGGCGTCGCCTATATGGCGCATGTCGGAGGGTTCATCGCGGGGATCGCCATGACCTTCCTGTTTCGCGGCCGCTCGGAGACCTCCGCCTGAGGCGAAGCGCGGCGCGCCTCAGACCTCTCCCAGGAAATCGCGCTTGCCGATCGGGACGCCGCAACGGCGGAGGATCGCGTAAGCCGTGGTCGCATGGAAATAGAAATTCGGCAGAGCGAAATGCACGAGATAAGGCTCGCCCTTGAAGTGCATTTCCTGGCCGCCGATCTTGAGCGTGATGTCGCGATCCTCGGAGCCGTCGATGTCCTTCGCCTTGAAGCCCTCTACGAATTTCGCCGTCTTGGCGATGCGCACCTTGAGCTCGGCAAAGGTCTTCTCATCGTCGGAGTAGCTCGGCACTTCGGCCCCAGCGAGCCTCGCCGTGGTTCCCTTGGCGAAATCGGCAGCGATCTGCAACTGGCGGGAAAAGGGAAACATGTCGGGGGCGAGCCGCCAGTTGATCATCACCTCGGGAGCGATGTTGTGCTCGGCGGCGAAGGCTTCCGCCTTCTCGATGATGGCGGTGAGGTTCTTCAGCGTGGACAGAAAGGCAGGCACAGAGGCCTGGTACATCGACATCTTCATGGCGCAGCATCGCCTCCTTGAGGGTGACTTTAGTCGAAGAAGGTTCTGCCGCATCTCCGCCCCGTGAGGCAATCGGCTCCCGATCACAGTTTCGCGTTCACCTGCGGCGTCACGTCGCCTCTTGAAATCTTTGTTAAGCTCGACCACGGGCCGTTCTGGTCGCGCGCCGGGGCGTGCCACATGCTAGCCGTGCACTGCACCCGAGAGGCTGAAGCGATGGAAGATGCAAACCTGAAACATCATACGGGCGGCCTGAGCCGCCGGAATGTTGCCGCACTCGCGCTCGGCGCGTTGGCGCTGCCGATCGCTCGCCCCGCCTTCGGTCGGGGTATCGAAGGCCCTGCGACCGCGGAAGACGAAAAATTCATGCGGCTCGCGCTCGAGGAAGCCGCGCTCGGGGACTACCCATTCGGCACCGTTATCGTGAGCGGCGGCGAAGTGCTTGCGCGCGGGCGCAATCTCGGCATCAAGGAGAAGGACCCGACCGCGCATGGCGAGATGGTCGCCATCCGCAACTTTCTCGCCGCCCATGGGCCTGACAAGCTCAAAGGGGCCACGCTCTACACCTCTGGCGAATCGTGCGCGATGTGCATGGGAGCGATCGTGTGGTGCGGCATCTCCCGCGTGGTGTTCGGCGCATCGATCGCGCAGCTCTCGACCAAGATCGGGCAGATCATGGTCACCGACGCCGAGATCGCCGACAAGACCCCGTTCGCCGACATCGCTCTGACCGGCGGCGTCCTCGCCGAGGAATCGCTCAAGCTGTTCAAATAATGAAGTAGAGTGGACGGCATCTGCCGATTGTCTCTAGGAGCATGACGATCCGTCCGATCATCGACCCTCGCCAGGGCGACATCGAGGATGACGCCTCGAGCACCAAGAAGCGCTCGATGCTCGCGCTCGCGGGCGCCATGCTGGTCGAAATCAGCCTGCCCAAGCTCATCATCGCCTGGGGGCTCCTCCTGGTCGTCCCAGGCATCCTGCTCGGTTTCGTGCCGATCGCCACGACGATGTATTTCAGGGCGATCACCGACAATGTCGCCTCACCCGAGCTTGGCTTGTGGACCGTGGTTCTGCTCTCGGCGGCGGTCGCGATCGGCTGGTTCGGCTGGCGGCCTCTTTTTCGTCTTGCCGAAACGAGTTTCTGGTCGCTCAACGCGCTCCTCATCCAGCCGGGCTACGCCGCCTGCCGCGAGGTGCTGCGCCATTTCTCGGAGCGCTTGCTCCCAGCGACGCTCACCGATGCGAGCCGCGGCAAGCTCCGCGCCGGGGCCGCCGCAGTCGCAGGCGTGCTTCTCTTCTCGCTGGGGCTTCTCGTGGTCGGATGGGCGTGGCCAAGAGCGCATCTCTTCGCCACGCTTGCCGAGGTCGATTCCTTCACCCGCTTCGCCAAGGTCACGCTCGCCAATAGCCTCTTGGTGGTTGCAGGGTATCTTGCGGTCGCGGCGCTATTCTGGGGCTTCGCCGACGCGCTGATGCCGCAGCCCATCACGCTCCGCGAGTTTTCCACCCGCACCAAGAAGCGGCGCGTTTGGCGTGTCGCCCATCTCTCCGACATCCATATCGTCGGCGAGCGCTATGGCTTCCGGCTCGAGAGCGGGCGTCTTGGCCCGCGCGGCAATGTCCGCCTCAAGCGCCTCCTCGTCGAGCTCGACGCGATCCACGCCAAAGCGCCGGTCGATGTTGTCCTCATCAGCGGCGACGTCACGGATGCGGGCATCGCCGGCGAATGGGCCGAGTTCTTCGACATGATCGCGCCCTATCCCAAGCTCGTGCAGAAGATGCTGATCCTTCCCGGCAATCACGACATCAATATTGTCGACCGCTCCAACCCTGCGCGCATGGATCTGCCCGGCAGTCCCAATATCCGGCTGCGGCAGCTCAGGATGCTGTCAGCGATGGACGCGGTCCAGGGCAAGCGGGTCAAGATCATCGACCGCAAGACGCGCAAGCTCGGCAAGAGCCTCGATGAGGCGCTCGAGCCGCATCGCGGCGTTATCGCCCGCTTCGCCGACACGGGCCGGCCGCTCTTCTCGCGCCGGCTCACCGAGCTGTGGGCCAAAGTCTTCCCCATGGTGCTGCCGCCACACGAAGAGGATGGGCTCGGTGTCATCGTGCTCAACTCCAATGCCGATACGCATTTCTCCTTCACCAACGCGCTCGGCATGATCTCCGCCGAGCAGATGCGCGGCATCGAGATCGCGACGGCGCAATATCCGCGCGCGATTTGGGTGATCGCCTTGCACCATCACGTGATCGAATATCCGTGGAAGGCCAAGATGCTGTCCGAGCGCATCGGCACCGCGCTCATCAACGGCAATTGGTTCGTGCGCAAGCTGAAGCCGCTCACCAAGCGCGTGATCCTCATGCACGGTCACCGCCATGTCGATTGGATCGGCCAATGCGGCGACCTCACCATCGTATCGGCGCCCTCCCCCGTCATGGAGGTGACCGACGAGGTCGCAAGGGGCTTCTACATCCACACGCTCGCGGTTGGAGCCGAGGGCGAACTCAAGCTGCTTCCGCCCGATTGGATCGAGATCCCCGGCGAGAGGCCCGAAGCCGGGATCGGTGAGCTCGAGGCCGCTCACGAGGTTCATAAATCGGTGATTATGAAGCCATAAACGTCATTGCGGGGTCTCGGTTTTGACCCAGCGCAAGGCCTATTTACGAAGCTGCTCTAATCGAGTGCCAAGATCTGCCCCTCTGGCGAGGGGTCCCGCGGTGCAGCCTCATTGGTTCCAGCGCTAGACCGCATTGGACGTGTCATGAACGAAACTCCCCCACGGCTCGGAACGCCTTATCCAGGCGGTGACAAATTCGTCGCAGCGCCGCCGGCACCGGCGCAACCCGCCAAGAGCTGGAAAGCGCCCTCGTTCGACACGATGGACCGTCTATCGCGGGCCGTCACCGCGCGGTTCACCCAAGGCATATCGCCGCACGCGCTGTTCGACGCCTGGTTCGATTGGGCCTCGCATCTTGCCTATGCGCCGGGCCGTCAGCTCGAACTCGGAATGGAAGCCATCAATGCTGGCGCCCAGCTCACGCGCTTTATGACGCGCGGCGCCTCCGACCAAGCCGAGCTGCCCTTCCCGCCGCAACCGGGCGACCGGCGCTTTACCGACCCCGCTTGGCAGCGCCCGCCGTTTTCCTGGTGGCAGCAGGCCTTTCTCGCGCAGGAAGCGTGGTGGAAGAGCGCCACGCGCGAAGTGCGCGGCATGACGCCAAAGAATGTCGCGCGCGTCGATTTCATCGCGCGGCAATTGCTGGACGTTTGGTCACCGTCCAATGTCCCTTGGCTCAACCCGGTCATTCTCGAGCGGACGGCGAAGGAGCAGGGCGCCAACCTCGTGCGCGGTGCAGCCAACTTGCAGGACGATTTCTGGCGCGGGCTGACGATGCAGCCGGTGCCCCCGTCCGACGGCCTGCGCGTCGGCGTTGACCTCGCGATCACGCCCGGCACGGTCGTCTTCCGCAACGAGGTGATGGAGCTCATCCAATACAAGCCGGCCACGAGCGGCGTCGTGGCGGAGCCGGTGCTGATCGTTCCCGCCTGGATCATGAAATATTACGTTCTCGACCTGAGCCCATATAACTCTCTGGTGCGCTATCTCGTCGAGCGCGGCTTCACCGTGTTCATGGTGTCGTGGCGCAATCCCACCGCCGAGGACAGCGACATCACTTTCGATACCTATCGCACCCAAGGCGTGATGGCGGCGCTCGACGCGGTGAACGCGATCGTGCCCGACCGCAAGGTGCATGCCACCGGCTATTGCATCGGTGGCACCTTGCTCGCCATCGCCGCCGCGACGATGGCGCGCGACAACGACGACCGGCTCGCCACCATCACGCTGCTCGCCGCGCAGACCGATTTCAGCGAGGCCGGCGAGCTCATGCTGTTCGTCGACGAAAGCCAGATCGCGTTCCTCGAGGACATGATGTGGGATCAGGGCGTGCTCGATACCAAGCAGATGGCCGGCGCCTTCAAGATCCTGCGCTCAAACGATCTCGTCTGGTCGAAGATGATGCGCGAATATCTGCTCGGCGAGCGCCTCACCGCCACCGACCTCACCACCTGGAACGCGGATCAGACGCGCCTGCCCTATCGCATGCATTCCCAATATTTGCGCGGGCTGTTCCTCGAGAACCGGCTCACCGCAGGGCGCTACGCGGTCGAGGGCAAGGTCATTGCGCTCAAGGACATCGAGGCGCCGATGTTCGTGATCGGCACCGAGACCGACCACATCGCGCCGTGGCGCTCGGTCTACAAGGTCCAGCTTTTCACCGACAACGATGTCACCTTCGTGCTCACCAATGGCGGGCACAATGCCGGAATCTTGTCGGAGCCCGGCCATCGCGGGCGTCATTACATGACGGCAACGCGCAAGCGCGGCGACCGCTATGTCGATCCCGACACTTGGCTGAGCCTCGCCACCCACGCGGATGGCTCCTGGTGGACGGCATGGGCCTCCTGGCTCGAAAGCAAGAGCGACCCTGAACGCGTCCCGCCGCCAGGGATCGGAGCGCCGTCACGCGGCCTCGTGCCGCTTGGCGAGGCGCCCGGCATTTACATCTATCAGCACTAGCTCGCTTGGTGGCCCAAAGGGCGCGGCAGCGGGCTCAGAACCGGCTGCTCCAGGGATGGTTTGCTGGGCAGCACCCGGGGTGGGATCGCAGGAAGTGATGCAGCACGTGCAGAAGGCTCAGCACGTGGCCGCAGTCGCCGCGCGCTTGGCTCGCGCGGATGTCGTCGACGATCATGTCCCGGATCTTGTCAGCGCCGTGCTCTTGGCACGCGAGATACTCGGCAAGCGCGGCGGCGGCGACTTCAGGAATGTGCTCGTGCTCGGCGATGGCGAGCACTTCCTCTTCCGTGAAGCCGCAAAAGGCCAGGCAGTCCTCAAGGGTAATCATTCCCCGCAGTTAAAGCGGAGAACGCCAGATCGGGCAATTGACTTAAAGGCCTATTTCGTGCCTTCGAGTCTTGCCGCCGACTTCCGTGCAGCCGAGTCGGCCGAAGCGGAGGTGCATTTCTGGATGAAAGCGTCGGCGGCTGCCGCTGCGAGCTTCTGGTTGGCGGCTTGCGCCTTGCAGATCGCCGGCATCTGATCGGGGGTTGCGTCGCCGCCGCCGCCCGCTGCCTTTGCAGGAACGGCCGCCAGCGAAAGGGCTGTGACAGTTAGCGCTAATTTCAGCATCGCGGAATTCTTTACATCTTCGCTCCTTAGCTGGCCATAGCGGAATGCGCCATTCGCACCCCGCGCGGCTCTTGGTGCTATCTGTCCTTCTGCAGCTAGACCTTCTCATCGCCTCTGGGTTAGCGCGTCCGAGAGCATCGGACAGTCGAGCGTAGCTTTCAGCGCGGCGACGAGGTCGTCTCTGTTCTCGGCGCTGAGGTAGAGGCCGTTGTTCTCCTCGGCGAGGCATTTCGCATCGAGGATCGAGTGCTCTCCGGTCCACGAGTAATCCTTCATGCGAAAGCCGATGATGTGGACGGTCAGCTGCGCGGCGGCGGCGCGGAGCTCCTTGCCGAGCTCGCAAGGCGACGCACCGCAGGTCTCTTCGCCGTCGGTCAGGACGACGATCATCCCGGGCTTCTTACGATAGTCGAGCACGTCGGCGGCTTTGGCCACGGCTGTCGTGAGCGGGGTCTTGCCGGCCGGCGACAGGGCGTCGAGGTCGCGCATGATTTGGCTTGCAGCATTTGCCGTAGGCTTGAGATCGAGCCTGACGTTGCACTGCTCGCCAGGGCCCGGGCCATAAGTGATGAGGCCGACGCGGCGGAAGCGTGTCGCCTCCGGCAGGATCTCGGCGAGTGCCCCGCGCACCTCGTCGATGCGCGGCTTCAGCGTTCCGATCCCTCCTTCCATGTTGCCGGACATCGAGCCTGAGGCATCGAACACGATCATGGCGTCCTCAGTGCAGGGCGAGACCGGCGGCTCGCCGCGAACAGGACCGACGGCGAGAACGATGATCAGGCCGGTCGGCGTCGCGAGCCTAGTGACGAGAGAGCGAAGGATGGAAGACATGGCGCAAATCTCCGCTGGTTTCCGCGCCAGGATGATCCCGCCTGTCGAGGTCGCGCTGTGCGAATTGCCACAAACGAAAAAGAGCCCGGCTCTCGCGCCGGGCTCGAACGGCTGGATGGCACCCGGCCTGCCAGGGAAACGTGGGGGGCTGAGCCGTGGGTCTAAGACCCGGGGCTATTTGATCTCCCAGCTCGTGTTGTGCGGGATGTCCATCGACGTGTATCCGCCGGCGCCAGCGAGGTTCGGCATGCCGTTGCAGGCGAACGGCTCGCTGCCGGTGATGCCCTTATATTTGCCGGTGCCGCCGGTGATGATGTGCGTGCCGCACTTCATGTCGGGCTGCGAGGAATCGACATCGCGCGTGTCGAAGCTCGAGAAGATCATGTCGCCGTCGGCGTCGGCGAGCACGCAGGCGCCGTCGATATAGTTCTTGGGTCCCGAGTTGACGCTCAGCGCCTCGCAGCGCGCCGACATCTTGTCGAGCATCTTCTCGCCCTTCAGGTTCTCGGTGGTGCCGGTCGCCTCGAGCAGCGTGACCGTGCCGAGGCCAGAAACGTCGAGGTTCTGCACGGGCCGAAAGACGAAATGCGTCACATAGGGGGTGACGCCCTTCTTCGGAATCTCGGCCGACTGCGCAGGGCACTGGCCGAAGGCGATGAGCAGGCCTGATAGCAGGGCCAACGTGGTTGCTGCGGAGCGTGTGGTGATCGGAAGCAGGTTCATGGGTTCCTCCCTTGATGCGGTGTGGTTCGCGCACCATGGAGGCTCGCCGCACTTTACGCTGTGGCATTTCCCACACCGAAGAAGCGAGGTCATGCAATTGCTCGCGCACTCGGCTATGCTTTCTTCCTCATCCCTGATGCAGCCCGGGCGCACATGGCGCGGTCAACCGTCACAAAGGCCCAATCGTCTCTCGCCGGCGTTGCGATCCTCGCGCGGCTGCCGCCTGAGGCGCTCGAGAGCGTCGAGCGACGCTGCGCGTTTCGCCGCTACGAGCCGGGAGAGTCGATTGTTGGCTATCTCGATCAGTCGGACGAGGTGTTCTTCATCATCTCCGGAGAGGTGCGCGTCACCATCTATTCGCTTGCCGGCAAGGTGGTGAGCTTCCGCGAGCTTGGGCCAGGCGAGGTGTTCGGCGAGTACCCCGCGATCGACCGCGGCCCGCGCTCGGCAAGCGTGGAAGCGCACACGAGCTGCGAGGTGGCAACGCTGCCCGGCGCTGCTTTCAGGGAGCTGCTCGAGACCGAGCCGGTGGTGGCGCAAGCGATGCTGCCGCAGCTCGTGACCAAGATCAGGGCGCTCACCACGCGCGTCTACGAGTTCTCGACGCTCGCGGTGAGCAACCGCATCCAGGCCGAGCTGCTAAGGCTCGCAAGCCTCGGAGCCAAGGAGGGCAAGGGCGCGCGCATCGCCCCTGCCCCCACCCATACCGAGATCGCCGCCCGCGTCAGCACCCATCGCGAGGCGGTCACCCGCGAGCTCACGCGGCTCGCGCGGATCGGCCTCATCGAGCGGGAGAAGAACGCGCTCGTGGTCACCGACCTCGAGCGCCTCGCCGAGATGGTTCATGCGGCCACCGGCGAATAGGGGTCAGCCCAAACCTTGATGCTTGCTCGGCGCGAGCCGATCACTATCTATGCACCTACCTGATGGTCTGAGACACGGAGTGAGAAGCGGTGAAGCCTATCCGCATTTTCCGTCACGAAGATTGGATCCAGCCGGGCCGGCTGATCGAGTACCTCGCGGCTCACAACCTGCCGTGGGAGATGGTTCGGATCGATCAAGGCGAGAAGGTCCCGCAGAGCATCGATAACGTATCGGGCCTCGTATTCCTGGGGGGCACCATGAGCGTCAACGACGGTCACGACTGGCTGGCCAAGGAGATCGAGTTGATACGCCTGGCTGCCGCCGAAGGGCTGCCGATGCTCGGACACTGCCTAGGTTCGCAGCTCATCGCCAAGGCTTTGGGCGCAAGCGTCGCACCGATGCCGGCCAAGGAGATCGGCTGGCACGAGGTCCGCAAGCTCGACAATCCGATCGCACGCGAATGGCTCCGTGCGACGCCGGATCGCTTCGAGATTTTCATTTGGCACCACGACGCATTCAGTCTGCCCCCAGGCGCCGCGCCGCTCTACTCGAGCGCGCATTGCCCCACGCAAGCCTTCGCGCTCGGCAACACCGTCGCTACCGTGGCGCATCCCGAAGTTACGACCGCGATGCTGGAAGAATGGCTGAGCATCTATGGTTACGACGTCGAGCCTGTGTCGGAGAGCGTTCAGCCCATCGAGCAGATTCGCGAGCGCCTTGCCGAGCGCTGTGCAACGATGCACCGGCTGTTCACCGACAGGCTCTACGACGCGTGGTTAACTCGCGTTCGCACGCACGTCCTTGGTGACGCTATTGCCTAATTGAGGGAACGTGCCGAGCAGTCACCCAGGGGTCAGCGCGTGACGCGGTAGATGCATTCGTAGCGGCCCTGTTCGCCAAGCTCCTTGAGCTCGCCCTGGACCTTGCACTTGATGCCGAGCTCCTCGGCCGCGCCTTCGAAGAAGGGCAGGAGCTCCGGCCAGGTCAGGTGACGCTCGATATTCAGCGCCTTGGCGATGCGATCGTAGCGCGAGATGCCGAACACCCTGATCGTCGTCTCGTCGGGCAGATATTCCAGCACCTCGAAATTATATTCTGGAGAAGCGGAATGGACCGCGGTGATGAACACGAGCACGGGAGCACGCGAATCCCGCGGCAGGTCGACGCCGAGCTCGAGAGCTTCCTTCGTCTTCAATTGGCCGAGCCGGCGAAACACCGCCTTCGAGACGGCGTCCGCCTCCTTCCAGCCGAACCGCTCGCCGACATTGGCGAGCGTCAGCCCGTAGAACGCGGCAGTGACGTTCGACAGTTTGAGCGTCATGTCCTCTGCGCTCTTGGGGAACGTCTTCTCGACGAGATGCGCCTTCACCTCCTCGTCGGGATAGACGTCCCGCGCGCGGATGTTTTGCATCTCGGCGTAGAGCTTCCGCCCGGTGACAGCCATGATCGCGGCGCTGAACTCATAGACGCGCGTGGAGAGCCTTCTGATCGTGCTGACGAGCTGCCTGAGCACGCCCTTCAGCACCACAGGCTCACTTTCCAGCAGCTCCAGAAACGGGCCTGACCTCATCGAGGCGACGAAGCAGCTCGTACGCGCCTCGACGCTCGCCGAGCGCGGACGGCCGTCTATGGCCGGAAGCTCGCCGAACATGTCGCCGGAAGACAGGTCGTGGAAGCTCACCACCTTGCCGGCGAGCGAATAGACGATGACGCGCGCCTCGCCAGAGACCAGGAAGAACACGTCGTCGGAGCGATCGAGATATTCGACGATCGGCTCGCCCGGCTCGTAGCGGCGCCAGGCGCAGCTCTCCTCGACCCGCTTGAGCGCGTCCGGGGACAGGCCTTTCAGAACAGCCACTCCCGCGAGACTGTATTTGGGCTGAGCGACAGAGGACTGCGTCATGCCGATGCCGGGGGCCAATTGCGCGCGCCGATAATAGCGCACACGGAGCGTGTGTGTGTGCGAAACCGCACACCGCAACGGTCAAAATCGCCGATGGTCACAGAAAGCGCTGCTCGATCGAGGTCGACGACTCCTTGCCGATCGTGTCGAAATGATCGCGCAGAAAGATGTCGGCCCGCGCCCGCCCGAGCTCGAACAGCCAGCCAAGAAACTCCCGCCCGACATTGAGCTTGCTCGACACGCCGAGCTTGCTCATCTCGTCCTCGGCATCGATGCAGTGGATCAGCATCTTCTTGAGACGCCCTTCGTCGTCGAAACCGCTCTCCACCAGGCGGTTGACGAAGTTGATGGCGCGCATCTCGCGCATCAGGCTCGAGTTGAAGCTGAGCGTATTGATCCGGTCGAGGATGGCTTGTGCGGTTTCCGGCACCTGTTCGATATGGATGGGGTTCACCATGATGAGCAGCACGTCGGCCGAGGCGCAGTTGTAGATGAGCGGGAAGATCGGCGGGTTGCCCATATAACCGCCGTCCCAGAAATACTCGCCATTGATCTCGATCGCCTGGAACACGGAGGGAATGCAGCCCGAGGCGACCACGGCGTCGACCGAGATGTTGCTCCGATCGAAAACGTGCAGCCGATTGGTGAACACGTTGCTCGCGCAGACGAACAGCTTGACCTTGTCGGAGCGGCGAAGTCGTTCGAAATCGATCTGCTCCTTCAGGATGTCGCGGAGCGGATGGTAGTTGGCCGGGTTCATCTGATAGGGCGACCACACCCGCGACAGGGTGTCCATCAGCACCCATCCCGGCGAATAGTCGAGGCTGCCTGGACTGATCAGCCGGTCGAGCAAGGATGGCTGCATGATCGACCAGGCGCCGGCACAGGCGACCGCTTCCCAGAAGCTTTTGAGGGCCTGCCTTGCCCCTTCATTGCCGCCGAGCGTGAGCCCATAGGCGGTCACCACGGCGTTCATGGCGCCGGCGCTCGTCCCCACGATCCCCTCGATGACGATGCGCTCATCCTCGAGAATCCGGTCGAGCGCGCCCCAGGCGAAGGCGCCGTGCGATCCCCCGCCCTGCAAAGCGAGGTTAATCGTCTTGCGACTGGCGCTGGCATTGCTATCGCCCACGCCTCTCCTCCCGCGCGCATCGCTACGCACTACTCGCGCGACTTAGGGATACATGCTAAGGATAAACTAAGTACGTGCACAATTGCTGCACCCGCAAAACGTGAAGCCAAGCTATCAGGCGGGGCGCAAGCCGCCCCAGCGAAGGCTTGAGTGATGTACGGAGCTGAGAGTCGCAACAGGCTCAAGCAGGACGTCCGGACCACACCGGACGCGCAGCCTTCTTCTGCCTCTGCCGACGACGACAAGAAGACCAAGAAGCAGCTCGTCGACGAGCTCGCTGCCTTGCGCCAGCGGGTCAAGGATCTCGAAGCGTTCGAGTCCGAGCGGAAAGCCATCGCCACCGAGCTCAAGGGCACGCGGCAGCGGCTTCAGTACCTGCTCGCCGTCAGCCCGGCCATCATCTACACGACCAAGGCGACCGGCGATTACGCCTGCACCTTCGTCAGCGAAAATCTCCGCGCCATCATGGGCTATACGCCGCAGGAGATGACCACCGACCCGAAGGGCTGGCCGGAGCGCCTTCATCCTGACGACGCGCCGCGCGCCTTCGGCGAGATGCTTCCTTTGATCGGGCGAGGCGGCGGCTCCGTCGAGTATCGCTTCCGCCATCGCGACGGGCATTACATCTGGATCCAAGACACCTTCAAGGTCGTCTATGACGACGCGGGACATCCTCTCGAGCTCGTGGGTGCATGGGCCGACATCACCGAGCGCAAGCACGCCGAGCAGCGCGCGCTCAAAGCAAACGCCGAGATCGAGGAAACCAAGCGTTACCTCACTCGGCTCATCGAAAGCTCGCCGGACGCCATCATCGCCACCGACAAGAGCGGGACCGTCGTCCTCTTCAACGAAGGCGCCGAGTCTCTGCTCGGCTATCGCGCCGAAGACGTCATCGGGCGTCCCACGACTGGGCTCTACGACAGCGAGGAGCGCGCCAAGGACGTGCTCATCGAGATGCGCAAGCGTGGCGGCACGGCCTCAGGCTACGAGAGCGTGCTCAAGGCCAAGGACGGCCGCAGCGTTCCCGTGCTCATCTCGGCCTCGGTCCTGCTCGACAAGGACGGCCAGGAAGCCGGCATGGTCGGCTTCGCCACCGATCTCCGCGCGCGCAAGCACGAGGAGGAAGAGCTCCGCAAGGCGCATGACGAGTTGGAGAAACGGGTCGAGGACCGCACCACCGAATTGAAGGGGGCGCGCGAGCGGCTGCGCTATCTGATGACCGTCACTCCGGCCATCGTCTACACCAACCAGGCGAGCGACTACACCTGCACCTTCGTCAGCGAGAACGTCTCGCGCATCATGGGTTTCTCGGCCTGGGAGATGCTCGAGGACAAGGATTTCTGGACCGTGCGCCTGCATCCCGAGGATGCCAAGCGCGTGTTCGAGGAGATGGTTCCGCTGATCGAGAAAGGCGGAGGGACCATCGAATATCGCTTCCGCCATCGCGACGGTCACTACATCTGGATCCAGGATACGTTCAGGGTCATCCGCGATGCGCAAGGGCGCCCATCCGAGATCGTCGGGTCGTGGGCTGATATCTCCGACCGCAAGGGGGCTGAAGAGGCACTTGGCGAGCGCATGGCGGTGATGAACGACCTCGAGACTCTGGTCGGCGCCAGCCCTGCCATCATCTACACCACGCAAGTGTCGGGCGACTACGCCTGCACCTTCGTCAGCGAGAACCTGAACGCGATCATGGCCTACTCGCCGTGGGAGATGCGCGACGACAAGAAGTTCTGGGTGAAGCGTCTCCATCCAGACGATGCCGCCAACGTGTTCGCCGAGCTTGATCGCCTAGTCGGCCTGGGACACGGCGCGCTCGAATACCGCTTCCGTCATCGCGACGGCCATTACATCTGGATCCAGGACACTTTCACCGTCACCCACGATCAAGACGGCAAGCCCAAGGAGATCGTGGGATCGTGGGCCGACGTGTCGGATCGGAAACGCGTCGAGGCCGAGCTGAAACGGCTCGCCGAGCAGGTCGAGCTGCGCAACCGTTTCATCCGCGAGACCTTCGGCCGCTATCTCACCGACGAGGTGGTCGACACCGTGCTCGAGTCGCCGAGCGGCCTGCAAATGGGCGGCGAGAAGCGCAAGCTGACCATGATGATGACCGACCTGCGCGGCTTCACCTCGCTGTCAGAGCGTCTGCCAGCCGATCGCGTCGTCAAGCTGCTCAACCGCTATCTCGCCACCATGGTGCCCATCATCAAGCAGTATCAGGGTACCATCGACGAATTCATCGGCGATGCCATCTTCGTCCTGTTCGGCGCGCCGGTGTGGCACGAGGATGACGCCGAGCGCGCTGTCGCCTGCGCCGTGGCGATGCAGATCGCCATGGATGAGGTCAACAAGGAAAACCGCAAGGAGGACCTGCCGGAGGTCGAGATGGGCATCGGCATCCACACCGGTCAGGTGGTGTTGGGCAATATCGGCTCGCCCGAGCGCATGAAATACGGCGTGGTGGGAAGCAACGTGAACCTCACCTCGCGCATCCAGGCCTGCACCACGGGCGGCCAGATCCTCGTCTCGGAGACGACGCGGCAGGAAGTCGGCAACAAGCTCAAGATCGGCAAGCAGATGGAGGTCAGGGCCAAGGGCGTCGAGCACCCCGTGGTTCTGTTCGAGGCTTTGGGCATCGGCGGGCGGCACAAGCTCTCGCTTGGCGAGAGCATCGACACGCTCGTAGAGCTCGATGAGGAGATTCCGCTTCGCTACGAGGTCGTGGAGTCGAGCCAGGTCGGCGGGGCGCTGTCGAAGGGCGTGTTGACCAAGGTGTCGCTGAAGGCGGCGGAGGCAAGGCTCGCCAATCCGGTCGCGCCCTTGAGCAATCTCAAGATGCATCTCATCGCAAAAGACGGCGAGCAGATCGCCGGAACTCTCTACGGCAAGGTGCTGGGTCCCCTCCCCGGAACGAGCACTGGCGTCTCAATCCGTTTCACCTCGATCTCGCCCGAGATTCAGGCTTTCATAAAGTCTCTTATCCCCGAAGACAGGCGGCAGCCCGCGCCTCAAGGCGGCCGAGCAGCCGGCGTCGGCGAAGTAAATCCGATCAAGTTGAAATTCCGAGGCGCGATGCGCGAATTCGCTTTGGGCGGAAATGGTGCCGCTGGAGAGATTTGAACTCCCGACCTTGGCTTTACGAAAGCCCTGCTCTACCCCTGAGCTACAGCGGCGCTTGGCGCGCGTTCCTTCAAAATAGCGCCCGGCCGTGACTTAATGCCATTGCGGAACCGATGCAAGCCAACGGCTTGCCGCCGCGCCGCCCCTCAACGGATTTGCGCCGCACGCAAGCGTTCGAGCGAAGTCGGGCTCTCCTCGGTATCGGCTTGCGCGACACCAGGATCGTCGGGAGGCCGGTCCGGCACGAACAGCGCCGGCTTTCGCCGCTCCTCAGGTCGGGCGGGCGTTTCCTTTTTGATCGACGGCGGTGCGGCTTCGGCATGGACCTCCTCGACCCGCACTTCCTCCGGTCTTACCGGCTCGGCCGCAGCGAGAGCCTTGGGCGCGGCTGCGATCTCCCTCATCGGAGGTTCGGGCCGCTCCTCGATGACGAGCGTCGAGTCGCCGCGGCCGATCGCATCGACCGGCGCCTTCCACTCGAAGGCATCGACGGCGCCGGTAACCGGCGAGACTGGGAGCCAGCGGTCCGACACGTAGCCGTCGGCGATCCAGGCGCGGTCGCGCGGAGCGCGCAAGGCGCGGGCAAGCCATTCGCGCTCGCGTCCCCGATCGCCAAGCTCGCCAGCCTCGATGCGGGCCATCAGCGTGCAGATGCGCGCCGAGGGACGGTCATCGAGATAAGGTTCGAGCGCGTTACGCGCCTCCTGCCACTCATGCGCCTCGATCGCGGCATTGGCGACGGCGATCTGCCCTTCGATGTCGCTCGGGGTCAGGCTCGCGAGATGCTTGACGCGCTTCAGGCGCTCGCGCGGCGACTCTCCTGGTTTGGCGAAGGCGTAGACGAGCGCGAGGTCGGGATGAGGCGCAAGCTTCCAGGTGCGCGATACGAGGCGTGAGGCAGAGCGTGCCTCGCCCTTAGAGGCAAGGGCGCGGCCCGCAATCTCTGCAGCCGGCACGAGCGACGGCGCAAGCCGCAAGGCTTCGGTCGCAAGCGCCAGCGCCTTGTCGGGATTGGTCGCCTCGGCATCGCGCGCCTCGGCGGTCAAGAGCACGGCGCGCCGGCGGGCCGCCACGTTCTGGTCGAGGTCTCCGTGCTGACGTGCAATGGCGAGCGTGTTGAGCGCGCCCTCCCAGTCGCCCTCGCGCGCCTGCAAATCGAACAGGGCATTGACCCCCCACGCAAGCTTCGGATCGCGCTTGACCGCCCGCTCGGCCAGCGCCCGCGCCGCGTCGAGGTCGTTGCCGCGCTTCGCCTCGAGGAACAGGCCGCGCACGCCGAGAAGCTCGGTCTCGGGCTTATCGAGCATGGCCTCGAAGGCGCGCCGCGAAGCCGCCCTATCGCCTTTCAATTGCGCCGCTTGCGCGCGGAGAAGAGCCGTCAACGGCTCGTTCGGCAGATTGCGCCTGGCGATGCCGGCGTAACGCTGGGCGAGCGCGCGGTCGCCGACACCGATGGCGAGAAGCCCGCGCGAGAGCGCATCTAAACCCTGCTGCTTCCGCCGTTCCCGCGTGTAGGCCGCGATTGCGGCCGGCCGTGTCAGGAGATAGCGCAACACCGCCCAGAGCAGGATCAGGAACACCACGAGGGTGACGATCGCAAGCGCGCCGACAAAGGCGGATGTCTCGATCTGATAGCCGAGCCACTCGACGGTGATCGTGCCGGGCCGGTCGGCGAACCAGGCGAGGCCCAGAGCTGCCGCCACGACGCAGAGGATAAAGAAGAGAACCCGGATCATGGTGTTCAGTCTTGTGCCTTTTCCGGAGCGCTGCCCGCAGAGGCAAGCAACGTCGCTTCGAGCTTTGTCATGACGTCGTCGGCAGCAAGCCGAGCGCGTGCCGGATCGAGCCACGCGGAGAACGCATCGCGAGGGCCGCCTTGCAGCGTCTCGACCTGCTTCACGGCTCCGGCGAGGTCGCCTTTGTCGAGCAGAGCCTCCGCGCGCGCGAGCACGGCGCTCGGGCTATCGCCGGTCGCCGCCTCGTCGACGCGCTTGACCTTGATCAGAGTGGATGCGCTCGCGAGCAGCCGGTCGATGAGCGAGCCTGACGGCGCGGGAGCAGCGGCAGCAAGTGCCGCGTCCCTGCTCGTCGCGAAAAGATCGCGTAAGCTCGGGCACGGTCGGAATCCCCTTGTCGGCGTAGGCCGGCAGCGGTCCGAGATCGCCGGGGTCGGGAACGAATGATTTGATCGTGGCAAGCTCGGTGGCGAAGGGGCGGCCTTGCGCGACCGCTGCCCGGAGATTGGCAAAGGCGATCGCCGCGGCGGCCGATTTCGTGCCGGCCATACCCTTGTCGATTTCGGCCTCTAACTTGGCGACGCGCTCGGTGAGCGCCGTGAGGTCGAGCGACGGTCCGCCGGGCCCTGCTTCTGCGAGCGCCGCGACCTTCCCCTTCAACTCGTCGATCGCGGCCTGCATCTCTTGCAACGTCTTGGCGTTGGCGGTTGCGGCGTCGGCAAGCGCCTTGTCGAGGGTTGCCTGGATCCGTTGCTCCGCCTGGGTGATCTGCTCCGTGATGGCAGCGGCGTCGGTCACGGAGCCGCCATTCTTTGCCGCCTCGGCCAAGGCCTTCATCGACTGCTCGAGTTGCGCCACGCGCTCGGTGAGCCCGGCAATGTCGGGCGGGGTTTGACCTTCGAGCGCCTTGATACGGCCATCGAGCTTGGCAAGAGCCTCGGTGTCGGGCGCCGGTGCCGGCGCCCCCTCGAGCTTGGCGATGCGCTCCTTGATCTTGCCGAGCTCCGGGGATTCGCCCTTGCCGGTTGGAATGAGGTGCCAGGCGAAGGCGAGCGCAATCACGCCAATGAGGCCGCCAAGCAATCCCGCGGCAAGATGCGTCACGAAGCTTTTCATCTCAGAGATGCTCGACGCAGGTGGCGGGCCCCTGCGCTCAACCGACTCAGGCTCCTCCTGAGCATGCGCGGTCTCCGGCTCGGGCTCGTCCTCCCGCGCAACCGCCTCTTCCCGCTCCTCGGGCTCGTCGTCGTGGCTCGCCGGGGCTGCGTCACGCGCCGCCTCGTCTGCCGCCTCGTTCACCGAGACCTCGGTCGCGGTGCCTTCGATAGTGGGAGCCGGACGCTTGCCCGCGCCGCCCTGGCTCATGCCATCATCGCCGAAAGGGTCTGCCATCGCGCCTTAACCTTAAGTCTCTCGCGGATTCGCAAGCCTCAGGAGGATGCCGCCTCAGAGTCGAGGAGCGCAAGGACATCTTCCTCGCGCTTGTGGGCCGCCACGCGTACGCGAAATCCGAGCGGCGTCAACACCCCTGCTACCGCCTCGGAGATGCAATAGCAAATGAGACGCCTGCCTTGCGTTACCGCGCCGTATCGTTCGAGCAGGGCAAGGAAGGTCTTGGCCGTCCGCGGCGACAAAAGGATGACGCCGTCGAGCTTGCCGTCCCTGATCAAGGTCAACGCCTCAGGCGCCAGCTCGGTTGCCGGGACGGCCCGGTAAAGCACCGGCTGGCTTACCCTGAAGCCGCGCGCTTCCAGCGCCGATTTCAGGTCGAAGGCCAGCGTCTCTCCGGCGAGATGCACGAGCCTGCCGCCCGACGGCTCGGCCCGGCCTGCGATCAGCTCGGCGAGCGCAGCCCCGTGCCCGGGTCCTTGGATGACCTTGGCAAAGCCAAGCTCGCGCGCCGACTCGCGCCGTCGCCTCACCGACAGCAAAGAGCGGAAGCTTGCGCACCGCAGCGAGGGCGGGATGGCGGGACAGCGCGCGGAGCGCATTCCGGCTGGTGACGATCAGCGCCTGGGCGCCGTCGAGGTCGATTGCCACGTCCTTCGCCTGCTCGATGACGAGGAGCGGCGACAGCACAGCCTCGTGCCCGCGCGCGGCAAGTGCCTCAACCTCGAGCCCCGCATCGGGTTCCGGACGTGTCACGAGGATGCGCATCAGGCGAGCTTCGCGAGGAAATCTCGGCCGGCGCGCGCCAGAAGCTCATCGCCCGCGTCAGTGCCGAGATTGCGCGCGTGCTCCGCCTCTCCGGTCAGCTCGATGTCATGCCACTCGCTGCCGTCAGGCGCGAGGATGAGCCCGCGAAAGCGCAATACGCCGTCATCGATCTCGGCGAGACCAGCGATCGGCGTCTTGCAGGAGCCGTCGAGGCGGGCGAGGAAGGCGCGCTCGCAAGCAACGCTCGTGGCAGAGCGTGCATCGTTCAGCTTCGCAAGCAGTGCGCGCGTCTTCTCGTCGTCGCTTCGCGCGGCGACGCCGATCGCGCCTTGCGCCACCGCCGGAAGCATCTCATCGGTGGAGAGGATCGAGGTTACCTGCGAGGCGAGCCCGAGCCGGGTCAGTCCCGCCATGGCAAGAAGCGTCGCGTCGGCCGCACCCTCCTTGAGCTTGCGCAGCCGCGTCTCGACATTGCCTCTAAGATCGGCGACGCGAAGGTCGGGCCTGAGCCGCTTCACCTGTGCCGCACGCCGCAAGGACGAGGTGCCGACGACCGAGCCACGCGGCAAGCTCGGCAAGCGACGGCGCCTTGGTGCTGATGAAAGCGTCGCGCACATCGGCGCGCGGCAGCACGGCGGCCACGATGATCCCTTCCGGGAGCACGGTGGGAAGGTCCTTCATGGAATGAACGGCGAGATCGACCGCGCCCGACAGAAGCGCCTCGTCGATCTCCTTGGTGAACAGGCCCTTGCCGCCGAAATCGCGCAACGGCTTGTCGGTGATGCGATCGCCTGAGGTGGTGATCTTGCTGAGCTCGATGTCGCCTTCGCTGAAACCATGTGCCGCCATGAGCAGCGAGCGGACGTGGCGCGCTTGCCAGAGGGCGAGCGGGCTGCCTCTCGTGCCGATCAGAAGGGGCTTGGCGGGCAAAGGGGCGGAACTCCTTGAGCTGTATGGCCGAACGGGCCTATGCCGGGCGCATTAATGGCCCCTTTCGCCTCCCCCTTCAATCGGGCGCCTTAATCCCTATAGAAAGCCGCATGACGAGCGCCCGCCAGCCGACCCCCTCACCGTTCTCGGCATCGAGACGAGCTGCGACGAGACCGCAGCCGCCGTCGTGCGGCTTGAGGCCGACGGGAGCGGCAAGATCCTGTCGAATGTCGTGCGCTCGCAGCTCGATCTGCATGCGGTCTATGGCGGGGTGGTGCCGGAGATCGCCGCGCGCGCACATGTCGAGCTGCTCGATGCCGCGATCCTTCAGGCGATGGGCAGAGGCAGGGCTTACGCTCGATCAGGTCGACGGCGTCGCTGCGGCGGCAGGGCCAGGTCTGATCGGCGGGCTCATCGTCGGCGTGACCACCGCCAAGGCGATCGCGCTCGGGCGCGGCATTCCCTTCATCGCGGTCAATCATCTCGAGGCGCACGCGCTGACCGCCGGCCTCACCAACCGCCTCGCCTTCCCCTATCTCCTGCTGCTCGTCTCGGGCGGGCATACGCAGTCTCTCATCGTCAAGGACGTCGGCGATTACGAGCGGCTCGGCACGACGCTCGACGACGCTCTCGGCGAGGCGTTCGACAAGGCCGCCAAGCTGCTCGGGCTCGGCTATCCTGGCGGGCCAGAGGTTGAGCGCGCGGCCGCGAAGGGTCGCGCCACGATCAAGCTGCCGCGGCCGATGCTTGGACGCGACGAGCCGCATTTCTCGCTCGCTGGGCTCAAGACTGCGCTCAGGCATGAAGCGATGGCGCGCGCGCCGCTCAACGAGCAGGACATCGCCGACCTCTGCGCGAGTTTTCAGGAGGCGGTTGCCGACATCCTCAGCCGACAGAACGTCGCGCGCCTTTGAGCTTTACGAGGAGCACGCGGTACGGGGCGCCCAACGCATCCTCGTCGTCGCCGGCGGCGTCGCCGCCAATCAAAGGCTGAGATCGACGCTGGAAGCGACCGCGCGGAAGCACATCTTCCGCCTGGTCGTGCCGCCGCCCGAGCTCTGCACCGACAACGCCGCCATGATCGCCTGGGCGGGCGCCATGCGGCTCGCGCGCGGGCTCACCGACGATCTTGCGGCCCCCGCCCGCGCACGCTGGCCGCTCGATCCCGACGCGCCGCCGGCGCTCGGCGCCGGCGTCAAGGCCTAGCTAATAACATTGGAAACCGCGACGGCAGCGCCTCCTGGGGCAACGACGCGAAATCTGGCATAACAGTGCCGCCATGACACTCCAGACAGTCGGCATTGTTGGCGCGGGCGCTTGGGGGACGGCGCTTGCCATCGTCGCGCGGCGCGCCGGACGCGACGTGCTGCTCTGGGCGCACGAGCCGGAGACCGTCGCCGACATCAATCAGAGGCATCGCAACGAGACCTTTCTCCCGGGCATCAAACTCGACAAGGCGATCGAGGCGACGGCGCGCTTCAACGAGGTCGCCAATTGCGACGTGTTGCTGATGGTGACGCCGGCGCAGCATCTCCGTGCCATCGCCGGCGAGCTTGCCCCTTACCTGCGCGACGGGCAGCCGCTCGTGCTCTGCTCGAAGGGCATCGAGCAAGCGACCGGCAAGCTGATGTCGCAAGTCATCGCCGAGGTGCTGCCCGCGGCCGAGGTCGCCGTGCTGTCCGGCCCGAGCTTCGCCGCCGAGATCGCCAAGGGCCTTCCCGCGGCGGTGACGCTCGCCGCGCCCGAGGAGGCGCAGGGCCGGGCGCTTGCGCATGCGCTGAGCCACCCGCCCTTCCGCTGCTATTGGAGCGACGACGTGATCGGGGCCGAGATCGGGGGCGCGGTGAAGAACGTCTATGCCATCGGCGCCGGCATCGTCGCCGGCAAGAAATTCGGCGCGAGCGCCCATGCCGCGCTCGTCACCCGTGGCTTCGCCGAGATGGCGCGCTTCGGGGCCGCGCTCGGCGCGCGTCGCGAGACGCTGGCAGGGCTCTCGGGCCTCGGCGATCTCATCCTCACCTGCGGCAGCCCGCAATCGCGCAACATGTCGCTCGGCATCGAGCTCGGCAAGGGGCACAGCCTCAAGGACGTGCTGGCAAAGCGCCTCTCGGTCACCGAGGGCGTCTATACCGCGGGCGCTCTGGTCGAGACGGCGGCAGCGCGGGGCATCGACATGCCGATCGCGCAGGCCGTGCACGCGGTGATCTCGGGCCTCGCCACCGTCGATGAGGCGATCGAGGCGCTGCTCGCCCGCCCGCTTCGGGCCGAGGTGTGACCATGGACAGCCGCCAAGCCGCGCAATAGCCTCGTTCCCAAGGGGGGAACTTCATGCTCTACGCGCTCATCTGCACCGACAAGCCGAATAGCCTTAGCTTGCGCAAGGCGAACCGCCCCGACCATGTGCAATATCTGCAAAGTCTCGGCGAGACGCTGGTCTTTGCCGGCCCGTTCACCGCGGAAGACGGCGCGACCATGAACGGGAGCCTCGTCGTGATCGAGGCCTCCTCGCTCGAGGCCGCGCGCAAGATCGCGGCCGGCGATCCCTTCGCCAAGGCAGGCCTGTTCGCCTCGGTCGACATCCGGCCATGGCTCTGGACCATCAACGCTCCCGACGAGGAGGAGTGACGCCGCCATGGCTTACTGGCTGCTCAAATCGGAGCCTAATGAATGGTCCTGGGACCAACAGAAGAAGGCAGGACGCAAAGGTGCCGAATGGGAGGGCGTGCGCAACTTCCAGGCCCGCGCCAACATGCGCAAGATGAAAAAGGGCGACCTCGGTTTCTTCTATCACACCGGTGAGGAGAAGCAGGTCGTCGGCATTGTCGAGGTGGTCAAGGAGGCGCATCCCGAATCGAACGACAAGACCGGGACGTGGGACTGCGTCGACGTCGCGGCGGTTGACGGACCTGCCTAAGCCCGTCACGCTCGCCGACGTCAAGGCCAACCCAAAACTCAAGGACATGGTGCTCGCGAGGGCGCCCCGCCTCTCGGTCCAGCCCGTTACGGCCCAGGAATGGAGTATGATCTGCAAGCTTGCCGGGCTCGCCAAGCCGCCCACGGCTTGAGCCGATAGGGGGGACAGACAATGACATTCGCAGGCGTGAACTATATCGCGGTCGTCATCGCGGCTCTTGCCGGCTTCGGCACGGGCGCCGCCTGGTACATGATCCTCGGCCGGTTCTGGCTGTCGGCGGTCGGCAAGAAGAAGGAGGACATGGACACCACGCCCACGCCCTTCCTCATCGCCATCGCCGCCAACCTGGTTATGGCCATCATGCTCGCCGGCGTGATCGGCCATCTCGGCGAGGTCAACGTCAAGACCGGCGTCATCAGCGGCGCTCTGATCTGGCTCGGCTTCGTCATCACCACGATGGGCGTCAATCACGCTTTCGAGGGCGCCAAGACCTCGCTCACCCTGATCGACGGCGGGCACTGGCTCGCCGTGCTGCTCGTCATGGGAGCGGTGATCGGCGCTTTCGGCGTCTAGCATGACGCACGAGCCTTTGCGCAAGGAGGGTCGCTCACACTAATATCGAAGCACAAAAAGAGTGGCGCAAAACAATCAGCGTCGTATCGCGTAGGGAGGAGCGGCCAATGGCCGAGCATAAAGTCTACAAGGTCCAGGACTATAAGGTCCCCAAGGAATGGAAAGAGCGCGCCTTCATCAACAAGGCCGCCTACGAGAAGCTCTACGAGAAGAGCCTCGACAAGCCCGACAAGTTCTGGGGCAAAGAGGGCCAGAGGATCGACTGGATCAAGCCCTACACCAAGGTCAAAAACGCGACCTTCGAATATCCCAACGTCTCGATCAAATGGTACGAGGACGGAACTCTCAACGTCTCGGCCAACTGCATCGACCGTCACCTCAAGAAGCGCGGCAAGCAGACCGCCATCATCTTCGAGCCTGACGATCCGAAGGCAGAGGCGCAGCACATCACCTATCGCGAGCTGCATGAGAATGTCTGCCGCTTCGCCAACGTGCTCAAGGCGAACGGCGTCAAGCGCGGCGACCGCGTCACCATCTACCTGCCGATGATCCCCGAGGCCGCCTACGCCATGCTCGCTTGCGCGCGCATCGGCGCCATCCATTCGGTGGTGTTCGGCGGCTTCTCTCCGGACTCGCTCGCGGGACGCATCGAGGACTGCGGGTCCAAGCTCCTCATCACCGCCGACGAGGGCCTGCGCGGCGGCCGCAAGGTCCACCTCAAGGCCAATGCCGACGAAGCGCTGCGCAAGGTCGGCGGCGTCGAGCGGGTGCTCGTGGTCGGGCGCACCGGAGGCGAAGTGCCGTGGACTGAGGGCCGCGACCGCTGGCTGCATGACGAGCTCGCCAAGGTCGACGCCGAATGCCCGCCAGAGGAGATGGGCGCCGAGGACCCGCTCTTCATCCTCTATACGTCAGGCTCGACTGGCAGGCCGAAGGGCGCGCTGCACACCACGGGCGGCTATCTCGTCTACGCCGCGATGACGCACCAATACATCTTCGATTATCACGACGGCGACATCTACTGGTGCACGGCGGATGTCGGCTGGATCACCGGCCACACCTATATCGTCTACGGTCCGCTCGCCAACGGCGGCACGACCATCATCTTCGAAGGCATCCCCAATTATCCGGACGCCTCGCGCTTCTGGCAGGTGGTCGACAAGCACAAGGTCGACATCTTCTACACCGCGCCGACCGCGATCAGATCGCTGATGGGCGTGGGCGATGACTATGTGAAGCGCACCAGCCGGAAATCGCTGAAGCTGCTCGGCAGCGTCGGCGAGCCGATCAACCCCGAAGCTTGGGAGTGGTACTACCACGTGGTCGGAGAGGGACGCTGCCCGATCGTCGATACGTGGTGGCAGACCGAGACCGGCGGCATCCTCATCACGCCCCTGCCCGGCGCGACCAAGTTGAGACCCGGCTCGGCGACGTTTCCCTTCTTCGGGGTGAAACCCGCGATCGTCGACACCGAGGGCAACATCATCGAGGGCGAGGCGACGGGCAATCTCGTCATTCTCGACGCTTGGCCGGGCATGATGCGCACGGTCTACGGCGACCACCAGCGTTTCGTCGAAACCTACTTCTCCACCTACAAGGGCAAATACTTCACCGGCGACGGCTGCCGGCGCGACGCGGACGGCTATTACTGGATCACCGGCCGGTCCGACGACGTGCTCAAGGTCTCGGGCCACCGCATGGGCACGGCGGAGATCGAGTCGGCGCTCGTCTCCCATCCCAAGGTGTCGGAGGCCGCGGTCGTCGGCTATCCCCACGACATCAAGGGTCAGGGCGTCTATTGCTACGTCACGCTGATGTCCGGAGAGGCGCCATCCGACGCGCTCAAGGTCGAGCTTCGCGACTGGGTGCGCAAGGAGATCGGGCCGATCGCCTCGCCCGATCTGATCCAGTTCGCGCCGGGTCTGCCGAAGACGCGCTCGGGCAAGATCATGCGCCGCATCCTGCGCAAGATCGCCGAGGACGATTTTGGAAATCTCGGCGACACCTCGACGCTTGCCGATCCAGGGGTCGTCAGCGATCTGGTGGAGAACCGGCAGAACCGGAGATAGGCCGATGTGGCTGAAGCGCATCCTGATCGGCGTTGGCCTTGTGCTCGCGCTCGCGATCGCCATGGTCTTCGCCGTTGGCTATTGGACGCCGAGCGGGCAGGTCGAGCAGACCCTCTCGGTCACGGTTGGCCACCGCACTGTCACCATCGGCGGCCAGTACAAGAGCGTCACGCAAGAATCGATGGCCGACGGCATGTCCATCAAGGTGGACGGCCACGAGATCACGCTCACCGGCGATCAGCTCACCATCGATGGCAAGACGCAAGTGCTCGAGCCTGACCAGAACATCGAGATCTGGGTGGACGAGGAGGGCAAGGGTCTGTCAAGGTGGCGCATGCCGACGCGGGCGCGGCGGGTACGACGGCACAATAGGCCTTGACGGGGCGGCTTAGCTCAGCGTGCGGGTGATCTTGTCGAGAAGCGCCGACCAGGCGGCCCGCGTCTCGCGGGTGAAGCCCTTCTCGAGCGACTGCTCGAGCGTCCACATGAGCGCTTTGGCCATCATCCGGTAGTGGCGCGTCCTGATACCAAGCTGGCGATGGCGCGCGCCGAGCAGCTTGAGCGTCGGGGTCAGTTCCTCCTCCTGGCTCAGCGTGATCATGGTCAGCTTCATCGCGGCGGCGAATTTGCGCGCCTGGATCTCGATGGGGCCGGAGAATTTCGCGCGCAGGCTCGAATCGAGCGCGAACAGCTTGCGGAAGAACACCTGCGCCACGAGGTCGATGGCCGGCTCGATCTTGGCGAAGCTGTCGCGAATGAGGTGCTTCTGCTCGTCGGTAAGCGGCGGTTCGGCCGGAATCGGGGCCCGCTTCAGTTGCATGCGGGTCGTGGTCTTGGCGGATGACAGATGCAGGGCGACTGACATGACGAACTTCCCCCGGGTGAGCGAGACAGTCAGGCAAGAATGCGGCGGAGCGATTGACGAACCGTTAAGGTAAGCGCGCCAAAAACCAATGCGCGGCCGCATCCCCGAAAGTCTTTGTTCCTGGGCTCTTTCCCCACCTTGTGACGGGGGCGCGGGTCTCCATATTAAGGCTCGAAGCCGCGGGGTTTCGGCCTCGCGTGACGGCTTCGAGGAGGTCGCATGAGCTATTTCCGCACCGCCATCCTGCTCGCGGCGATGACCGCGCTGTTCATGGGCATCGGCTTCCTGATCGGCGGCCAGTCGGGCATGGTCATAGCGCTCATCGTTGCCGCGGCGATGAACCTCTTCGCCTATTGGAACTCCGACAGGATGGTGCTCTCCATGTATGGAGCGCGCGAGGTGGACGAGCGCTCCGCGCCAGAGCTTGTCGCGCTGGTGAGGCAGTTGGCCTCCGCCGCGGGCATCCCCATGCCGCGCGTCTACGTCATGGAGAACCCGCAGCCGAATGCCTTCGCCACCGGGCGCAATCCGGAGCACGCCGCCGTCGCGGTCACGACCGGCCTCCTCAACACCGTGAACCACGAGGAGCTCTCAGGCGTGCTCGCGCACGAGCTCGGCCACATCAAGAACCGCGACACGCTCTTGATGACCATCACCGCGACCATCGCCGGCGCGATCTCGATGCTCGCCAATTTCGGCTTCTATTTCGGCGGGCGAAGCAACAACAACGGCAATATCGGCTTCATCGGCTCGCTGCTGCTCCTCATTCTCGGGCCGCTCGCGGCGGGGCTGGTGCAGATGGCGATCAGCCGGACGCGCGAATACGAGGCGGATCGCGAGGGCGCCGAGATCGCAAGCGCCCGCTCGCGCTCGCTTCGGCCTTGCAGAAGATCGCGGGCCGTGCCGAGCAGATCCCCAATATGCCCGCCGAGCGCAACCCGGCCTCGGCGCATCTCTTCATCATCAATCCGCTGTCGGGTGCGCGCATGGACAATCTTTTCTCCACGCACCCGAATGTCGAGAACCGGGTGGAGCGCTTGCAAGAGATTGCGCGCGAGATGGGCGAGAGCGCCGCTCCGATCCCGTCAGTTCCGATGCGCGAGGGCTTCCGGGCCCGTGGTCGCAGCTGCGACGTGTTGCTGCGGCGCGGCCCTTGGGGCTAGGCCTTTAGGCACACCTCCATGATCGCACAAGACAAAGAGGCGCGGGACAGGGCGCATATGCGCGACCTTCAGGTCGGGCTGCCGGCGCGCCGTGCCGCGGTCGAGCTTCTCGTCGCCGTTCTCCAGAAGAAGCAGGCGCTCGACGACATTCTCGGCCGCTCGCTGGAAAAGGGCGCCATGTTCAACCTGCCTGCCCGCGACCGCGCGCTCACTCGCGCCATCGTGGCGGCGAGCCTCAGGCGCAAAGGGCAGATCGACCATGTGCTCAACACATTTCCTCGAGCGCGGCATGCCGGAGAAGTCGGGCACGCTCTATCCGATCCTGCTTTCGGCCGCGGCGCAGCTCATCTTCCTGAAGACGCCGCCGCACGCCGCCATCGACCTTGCCGTGACGCTTACCCAGTACGATCCGCGCGCCAAACGCTACGACAAGCTCGTCAATGCCGTGCTCCGCCGCGTCGCGACCGACGGCGAGGCGATCGCGTCGGCCCTCGATGCGGCGCGGGTCAACACGCCCGACTGGCTGTGGACGCGCTGGGTCACCTATTGGGGCGAGGCGCGCGCGCATGCGATCGCCGCGGCGCATCTCGTCGAGCCGCCGCTCGATCTCACCGTGAAGAGCGATCCCGCACTGTGGGCCGAGCGGCTGTCAGGGCCGCGTGCTGCCGACGGGCAGCGTGAGGCTCTTGCCCAAGGGACGCATCGAGGCCCTGCCCGGTTTCGATGAGGGCGCATGGTGGGTGCAGGATGTCGCTGCCTCACTGCCGGCGCGACTTCTCGGCGACGTCAGGGGCAAGCGGGTCGCCGATCTTTGCGCCGCGCCAGGCGGCAAGACGGCGCAGCTTGCCCTTGCCGGCGCCTCGGTGACCGCGATCGACAGCTCCAAGACGCGGCTTGGGCTCTTGCGCGAGAATCTCGACCGGCTCGGGCTGAAGGCCGAGCTCATCGTCGGCGACGCTGCGACTTTCAGCACGGATGAGAAATTCGATGCGGTGCTGCTCGATGCGCCCTGCTCGTCGACCGGCACGATCCGCCGCCATCCCGACATCCCCTATCTCGAAGTCGGCGAAGGACATCGAGGCGCTTGCCGCGCTCCAGGCGCGGCTTCTCGACAATGCCGTGACCTTGCTCAAGCCCGGCGGCAAGCTCGTCTATTCGACCTGCTCGCTCGAGCCCGAGGAAGGCGAGGCGCAGATCGCAGCCCTCATGGTGCGGAACGACGGCCTCCGTCTCGATCCGGTCGGCAAGGAGGAGCTTGCGGGAGAGGTCGATTGGATCGAGCCCTCGGGCTGCCTCAGGACCTTCCCCTACGAGCTCAAGCTGGACACCCCGGAATGGAGCGGAATGGACGGATTCTTCGCTGCGCGGCTTATCCGCGCTGGTTAACACTCCTTAAGCAACGGGCTTGATCCGGAAGGCGAGCCGCAAGACAATAGGTGTTTCAGGATGCGCGGGGAGCCCTTGCGCCCGCTTCGTTGGCGCGCGTGGCAGCAGCTTGGAGTTTAGGCGGCATGGCGGCTGATTATCAGGCCTTCGAGCGCGGCCAGCGCGTTCAAGGGACGCGGCCGAGCGGGCCTGGCGCGTTGCGCCGCTTCATGCTGGCGAGCATGGCATCGATCAGCTATCCGGGCTCGCAGGCCGAGCAGCTCCTGCTTGCCCCGCAAGAACTCAGGACCGCAGACCCGAGCTTCGCCACCGAGCTTTACAACGGACATTTCGGCCTCGCCGGCCGCCTCGCCGAGCTCACCGCCGAATCCCCCTTCGAGATCGAGCCGCCGTCTGAGGGCTGGGAGCGCGAGCTTTACGGCTTCGGCTGGCTTCGCCATTTGCGCGCGGCGGGCAGCGAGCTCTCGCGCGAGCAGGCGAAGGCGCTCGTCAGCGACTTCGTCCGGCTCAGGCGCTCGATCAAGGGGCTTGCCTGGCAGCCCGAGATCGTCGGCCGCCGCGTCATCTCCTGGCTATCGAACTCGGTGCTCATCCTCGATAGCGGCGAGCCGCAGGCCTACGAGGAATTCCTGCGCGCGCTCACCTCGCAGCTCCGCTATCTCTCGGCGAGCTATCGCGACGCGCCGGACGGCGTGCCGCGCCTCGTCACGCTGATGGCGCTGATCTATGCCGGGCTCTGCATCGCCGACCAGCAGTCGGTGGTCGACCGCTACACGCGGCACTTCTGCAAGGAGCTCGACCGCCAGATCCTGCCCGACGGCGGGCACATCTCGCGCAACCCGGAAGCGCTGGTCGAGCTTCTGCTCGATCTCCTGCCGCTCCGCCAATGTTTCGTGGCGCGCGACCGCACCCCGCCCAAGGAGCTCACCGACGCGATCGACCGCATCATGCCGATGCTCCGCTTCTTCCGCATCGGCGACGGCACGCTCGCGCGCTTCAATGGCTGCGGGCCGACGCCGACCGACGCGCTCGCCACCGTGCTCGCCTATGACGACGTCGAGGGCTCGCACGTGAGGAGCGCGGTGAACTCGGCCTATGTCAGGCTGAATTGCGGGACAATGGCGCTCATCTGCGACATGGGGCCTGCTCCCGCGCCTTCGCTCAGCATGAACGCGCAAGCAGGCTTCCTCTCCTTCGAGATCGCCTCCGGCGACGCGCCCATGATCGTGAATTGCGGCACGCCCTCGCTCGATCACCAGGAGTGGCTCCCCTACGCCCGCTCGACGGCGGCGCAATCGACGCTCACCTTCGAGGATTCATCCTCGGGCGAGTTCACCGCGGGTGTGGACGGCACCCCGTCGGTCATCGGCTCGCCGCTTACGGGCCCCACCAACGCGCAGGCCACGCTCAGCGATCAGGGCGACAATCTCCGCATCAAGGGTTCGCATGACGGCTATCTTGCGCGCTATGGGGTCGCCCACTCGCGCCAGCTCCTCATCGCGCAGAACGGTAACCTCATCTCGAGCGAGGACAAGCTCACCGCGCCGAAGGGTCTGTCGAGCCCCGAAGGGCTGATCGCCGGCGCCTATGCCATCCGCTTCCACCTCCATCCGAGCGTGAGCGCGGCGCTCGCCCCCGACGGGCGGAGCGTCAATCTCCTGCTCAAGAACGGCGAGACCTGGCGCATCAGCTCGAACGCACCCGAGACGGCCATCGAGGAGAGCTTCTTCCTCGCCGACGCGCGCGGGCCGCAGCGCACCTCGCAAGTCGTGCTGAGCGGCATGATAGGCGAGGCCTACGAGGTCAGGATCGTGTGGAATATCGAGCATGTCGGCACCGATGGCGGCGCCCATCCTCTGATCGATCCGAACGACACCTCGCCGGCAGCAGCCTAGTCTCATGGACTCACGGAAGATTGCCCGCGCGCTGCTCTCGGTCAGCGACAAAACCGGCCTTGCCGATTTCGCCAAGGCACTCGCCGGCTACGGCGTCGAGATCGTCTCGACCGGCGGCACCGCCAAGCTGTTGCGCGAGGCCGGGCTCAAGGTCATCGACGTCGCCGAGATCACGCAAGTGCCCGAGATGATGGACGGGCGGGTCAAGACGCTGCATCCCAAGATCCATGGGGGGCTGCTCGCGGTGCGCGGGGACGAGGCGCATGAGCGCGCGCTTCAAGAGCACGCGATCCCGCCGATCGACCTGCTCGTGGTCAATCTCTATCCCTTCGAGCAGACCGTCGCGGGCGGCGCCGATTTCGACACGGCAATCGAGACTATCGACATCGGCGGACCGGCTCTGATCCGCGCCGGCGCCAAGAACCACGCGAGCGTCACCGTGGTCACCGAGCCTTCGGACTATCGGCTCGTGCTCGATGAGATGGCGGCCCATGGCGGGGCAACCACCCTTCCCTTGCGCAAGGCCCTCGCGGCACGCGCCTTCGCCCGCACCGCCGCCTACGATGCGGCGATCTCGACCTGGTTCGCGCAGGTCGAGGGCGAGCAGAGCCCGGAGAGGCGCGTGATTGCGGGCAGGCTCGTCGAAGAGCTCCGCTACGGCGAGAACCCGCATCAATCGGCCGCCTTCTATCGCACCGACGAGAAGCGCTTCGGCGTCGCCACCGCGACGCAAGCGCAAGGCAAGGAGCTTTCCTACAACAATCTCAACGACACCGACGCGGCCTACGAGCTCGTCGCCGAATTCGATGCAAACGCAAGCGCGGCAATCGCCATCATCAAGCACGCCAATCCGTGCGGCGTGGCGCTAGGGCAGACCCTCGCCGAGGCCTACGCCAAGGCGCTCGCTTGCGATCCGGTGAGCGCTTTCGGCGGCATCGTCGCGGCGAACCGCCCGCTCGATGCCGAGGCCGCGCGCGAGATCGTCAAGATCTTCACCGAGGTCATCATCGCGCCCGACGCGAGCGCCGAGGCAAAGGCGATCATCGCCGAGAAGAAGACTCTGCGGTTCCTGCTTGCCGGCGGGCTGCCCGATCCGAAGGCGGAGGGCCTCACCTTCCGCTCGCTCTCAGGCGGCTTCCTCGCGCAAGGGCGCGACAACGCGGTGGTCTCGCAGTCCGATCTCAAAGTTGTGACCAGGCGGAGGCCGAGCGAGTCAGAGTTCGCCGACCTCATCTTCGCCTTCACGGTGGCGAAGCACGTCAAGTCGAACGCCATCGTCTATGCGCGAGCCGGCGCCACGGTCGGCATCGGAGCGGGGCAGATGTCACGCGTCGATGCTGCGCGCATGGCGGCGTGGAAGGCGGAAGATACGGCCAAGGCGCGGGGCCTCAGCACAAGCCTGACGCAAGGCTCGGTCGCGGCGTCGGATGCTTTCTTCCCCTTCCCCGACGGGCTGCAGGTGATCGCGCAGGCCGGCACGACGGCAGTGATCCAGCCGGGCGGATCGATGCGCGACGCCGACGTGATCGCGGCCGCCGACCGCGCCGGCCTCGCCATGGTGTTCACCGGCATGCGCCACTTCCGGCATTAGCGCGCTCAAGTAGCGAAGCGATAGCGCAAAATAATGCGCGCCTTCCCCTAATCTCCCTTGGGCCTCTTCACGATCTCGTAGAGCGCGTTCATCACCTCGCCGATCTTGTCGGTGCCGTCGGGCGGTTGCGTGTTGGTCTGCACCGTGATCATCAGGTTCTTGTCGGCGATCCACACATAGACCGTGCGGTAGCCGAGGCTCTCGCCCTCGTAGAACCACTGTGCGCCGAGCGGCCCTAGGACGCGCTTGCCCAGCCCGAGCGCGAAGCCGCCCGGATCGTCCTTGGTCACGTCGGTGATCGGCTCGCCGGTCTTCATCGAGATGAGCTCTTCCCACTCCTTCTGCTGCGCGGGCGGCACCACCTTCCCGCCAAACACGGCGCGCATCCAGCGATCGACGTCGCGCGCGCTCGACACCGCGCCGCCGGCCGACTGCATCCACGACACACTCTTGTCGCGCCAGTCGGTGCCGATGATCGGCGCGTTCCACGTCTCCTTGCAGTCGGGCTGGTACTCGGCGCAGGCCTCGTTCTCGAAATAACCGTGCGACATGCGCTTCGTCACCGACTCCGGGTAGGTGCTCGCCTCGTAGAAGGTCGAGGTGAGCCCTTGCGGCTCGATCACCATCTCATGCACGAGATCGCGGATGGACTTTCCGGCCGCCTTCTCGGCGATCATGGCGGCGAGAATGAAGTTGGTGTTCGAGTAGTGATAGCCCTTGGTGACCGGAAGCTGGTTGCTCGGGCTCGGATAGGCGGCGTCCACCAGCTCCTTCAGCGTGAAGGCGCGCATCGGCTCGTCAGCCCACGCGCGCGACATCCACTCGGTCTCCGAATAATTGGGGATGCCGCTCGTCATGTCGAGCAGGTGGTGGATGGTGACGTCCTTCCACGCCGGATACTCAGGCAGCCACTTGCCGAGCGTGTCGTCGATCGAGAGCTTCCCCGCCGCTTCGAGCTGGAGGATCACCGCGACGGTGAACGACTTCGACGTGCTCCCCATCTGGTAGAGCGTGTCCTGGTCGACGGGCTTGGCGTCAGCGTCGCGGCTGGTCTTGCCGGCGAAGGCCTCGATCGCGGGTCCAGTGTCGCCGAAGCTGATATAGGCGGCGATGCCGGTGACCTTCTCGACCGGTGCTTGCGCCGCAAGCCACGCATCGAGCGCAGACTGCACGCGCTCGACTTGCGTCGGCTCGGCAGCCGAAGCGGCCGTCGCAAACCCCACCATGCAAGCTCCGGCGAAGAGCCCAACAATCCCATTCCTCATGTCACACCTCTTAGGAGAGAATCACTGGCACTTGGCAGAATCTGACTTTGCTGTTGAGCATGTCTGCTCTTGGGAGGAGGCCTCGTCCGTCACGGCCGGCCCCTCCGATTTCGAGAATACATTGATGACGATCACGCCTACGATGATGAGAGCCATGCCAATGAGGGCGGAAGCCAGCGCCTGCTTGGCCCACACCCAGGCAACTGCCGTTATCAGCACAATCCCCAATCCCGACCAGACGGCATACACGATCCCGGTCGGCATGGTGCGAAGCGGGAAGGAGAGAAGCCAGAACGCGGCGACGAAACAGATGACCGATATGATGCTCGGGACCGGCTTGGTAAGACTCTTAGACGCTGCCAGTGCGATCGTGGCGATCGCTTCGGTGAGGATCGCCCCAGCTAGGCACAAATAGGTCGTGACAGGGCTCATCAAGTCCCCGCGGGCCGAGCGATCGGCATTGCACAGGAGGATGAGGTTTACCTGAATACCCAGATCGCGCCAACGCGAGACCGCGCCTCAGCTTGCCACTTTCGGTCACGCCCGATGCCGTTCTAGGATAGCCGACCGTCTCTGAGAAAGAAGGATGAACGCACCATGGCCCGCAGACTGGCAGGCAAGATCGCACTGATCTCGGGCGGCGCAACCGGCATGGGAGGCGCCTCGTCGAAGCTTTTCGCGGCCGAGGGCGCCAAGGTCGGCGTTGTCGACCGCAACGAGGAGGCGGGGCGTGCTGTCGTCGCCGAGATCGAAGCAGCGGGCGGCACGGCTGTGTTTGCCTACGCCGACGTCGCCAACGAAGGACAGGTCAACGCGGCGGTCGCGGCCGTCACCGCCGCGCTCGGCGCGCCCAATGTGCTGTTCAATCACGCCGGCTCCATCATCATCAAGCCGTTCCTCGAGACCACGCTCGCAGAGTGGGATTGGCTGATGGCGGTCAACGTCACGAGCATGTTCCTGATGACCAAGGCCGTGCTGCCGGGGATGATCGCGGGCGGCGGAGGATCGATCGTCTGCACGTCGTCGATCTCGGCCATCGCCGCGACGCCGAGGGAGGTCGTCTACAATGCGTCGAAGGGCGCCTGCCACATGTTCGCTCGCTCGATCGCCGTCGAGTTTCGCGACCAGAACATCCGCTGCAACGCCGTCTGCCCCGGCTTCGTGCGCACGCCGCACGGCCTGCGCGAGGTCGCCGAGCTCAACAAGCTTGGTGTCGACATGTCGGATGCGGCGCTTGCCGTTCAGCAGGGCCGCATCTGCGAGCCGGAGGAGGTGGCGCGCGCTGCCCTGTTTCTCGCCAGCGACGAGGCGAGCTTCGTCAACGGCGCGCATCTCTTCGTCGACAACTGCTTCACCGCGGTGTGAGTCCGCCGCGGCGTAATGTGCAGAAGGCAATTGATGCCACGCGTCGATCCCGTCCTCACCACATCGGAGCTTCCGGCTGAGGCAGATGTCGTCGTCATCGGCGGCGGCATCATCGGTGCCAGCACCTCGCTCTGTCTGGCGGAAAGAGGCGTGTCGGTCGCGCTCTGCGAGAAAGGCACGATCGCCGGCGAGCAGTCGAGCCGCAATTGGGGCTGGTGCCGCAAGATGGGGCGCGATCTCGCCGAGGTCCCGCTCGCCGTCGAGTCCTTGCGTCTGTGGGAGGGCATGAACGCGCGCACCCACGCCGAGACGGGATTTCGCCAGACCGGCGTCGTCTATCTCTGCGAGACGGCGAAGGAGGCGGCAAGGCACGAGGCCTGGCTCGCGCACGCTGAGGCGTTCCAGATCGAACTCCCGCCTGATCGGATCAGATGAGATCGACCGGCTTTTGCCGGGGTCGTCGCGTCGCTGGCCGGCGGCGCTCTACACGCCAAGCGATGGCTGCGCCGAGCCGGAGAAAGCCACCTCGGCCATCGCCAACGCGGCCTTCCGGAAGGGCGCCGCGATCCTCGAGCGCTGCGCCGTGCGCGGGCTAGAGACATCGGCTGGGGCGGTGAGCGGGGTCGTCACGGAAAAAGGGCCGATCCGATGCGGTAAGGCCGTGCTCGCAGGCGGCGCATGGTCGCGGATCTTCTGCGGCAATCTCGGGGTGGAGCTGCCGCAGCTCAAGCTCCTCGCCTCGGTGATGCGGACCGGTCCCGTCGAGGGCGCACCTGATGGCGCCGCCGGCGCCGACAATTTCGCGTTCCGCAAGCGGCTCGACGGCGGCTACACCATCGCGCGGCGGAACGCCAACGTCGCCGAGCTGGCGCCGGACAGCTTCAGGCTGTTCTTCGATTTCTTCCCTGCTGTCATCACCCAGTGGCACGAATTGCGTTTCCGCGTCGGCCGGAGCTTCCTTGAGGAGTGGCGGATCCCGCGGACCTGGGCGCTCGACGCGGAGACACCGTTCGAGACGATGCGCACACTCGACCCCGCTCCCACCCACACCATACTCGATGAAGGGGCAAGGAACCTCGTGCGCAGCTTTCCGGCATTCGGCCGCATGAAAGTCGCCGAGCGCTGGGCCGGCGTCATCGATGCGACGCCGGATGGCGTTCCCGTCATCTCCGAAGTCTCCACGCTTCCCGGCCTCTTCATCGCGAGCGGTTTCTCCGGACACGGCTTCGGCATCGGACCCGGCGCAGGCCATCTCATGGCTGACTTGGTGATGGGCGAGAGGCCGATCGTCGATCCTGCGCCCTATCGTTACCGGCGCTTGGTCGGGCGGTCAGCCTAGAATCGCCGTAGATCGAAAGCGGAGATGTCGTGTCTGGGCTGACGATTGGCCACGAGATCGGAAATCAGCTCCCCGGTCACGGGCGCCAGTGTCAAGCCGATGTGCTGGTGCCCGACGGCATAGAAAATAGAGGTGTGTCCGATACGACCGATGCCCGGAAGATAGTCAGGAAGCACCGGTCGTGGTCCCATCCAGCCCGGGCCGTCGGCAGGGCAATCGTAGCCCAGGTCTCGAAGGCGTGTACGCAATCGCGCCAATTTTCGCGGATCGGGTGCGGCTTCGTTTCCGGCGAACTCCATGAAGCTGGTGGCGCGCAGTCGTCCTTCCATTGGAGTGAGATAGATGCGCTTGTCGACATAGAGGATCGGCGCGTCGGTGAGCGCTGGATGACCTGTCATCTCCACGTGATAGCCGCGCGCGCTTTCCATCGGCACGCGCAAGCCGAGCGGCTCCAGCAGGCTCGCGGTCCAGGCACCCGTGCACACGACGACCGCGCCGACTGTCAGAGTCTCGGAGCTCGTGTGGAGCGCGACCCGCCCCTCGAGCGGCTCGATGGCGCGGACCTCGGTGCACTCGAAAGACGCGCCTCGCTGACGTGCGGCACCGGCGAAACTCTGCACGATCTTGAGAGGATCGAGCACATGCGCGGTGCCGGGAAACCACAGGCCCGCGACGCGCGCATTCCTGGGGCTGAGACTGGTCCGAGGCTCGGGACTCCCTGCCGATCGGCGTGCAATGATTTGCAGGATCTCGTTCGGCGCGCCTTGAGTCGGAATTCCCAAGCGCTCCATGGCGAGCCCCTCCTCGGCCGCCCGCTCGCCGGAGCGAGGTCCGAACCAGACTTGAAAATGCCCATTTGTCCGCAGCAACTCCGGCCGGCCGACTTCGGCAAGCCAGCGCGCCATGTGGCCCACGGCCGGCTTAACGAGCGGCGCCAGGTGACGCGTGTTCTCCGTGCGATGCTGAGCTGCCGCCGCGAAGCGCAGCGCCCAGGGCAGGAACTCAGGCGCACGGCGCAGCGGAATGTCGAGTGCGCCGCCGAAAGCAAACAGTTCGCGCCAGAATCCGAACAAGAGGGCCCAGGAGGGCAGAGGTTCTACCAACTCCGAGGCGATGTGGCCCGCGTTTCCGAAGCTGGCTCCCGCCATCCCAGGCTCGGCCCGGTCGAGGAGCAATACGGCTCTGCCTTCGCGGGCGAGCGCATAGGCGACGGCTGCGCCGATTACGCCCGCACCCACCACTGCCACGGTGTCATCGCGTACCATCCGTAGATCGTAATACGGTCTACTTCCCACGAATACGCTCCTGCCTTTTGCGACTTGGCGGCCTCTCAACTCGTCCAGACCGCGCGTCAATGCGGCGCGAATCGAAAGGCGGCAGCCTGCGCGCATCGCTGACCCGTGTCAGCGGAGGCACGACGAAGCGGTTGCTTGTTGCAGGACTGTGACAGCGGACGTTGCAAACTGGGGCTAAGCTACCGGTCGGTGAGAGGACAGAACATGGCGCGCTTTCTGAAAGCGGCGGCCCAAGTTTTGTTGATCGTGATCGCGTCTCCGGCGCTCGCAGATGAGGCGGCGTCGGGCCTTTATGTTCCTGGCAATTTCGGCTTTGGCGCCGGCGTCACGCCGGATCCGGGCTTCTATCTCAGCACGGGACTTGCCCATTACGAGGGCGACATCAGGATCTTCATCGACGGCGGGAAAATCGTGCTCAACGCCGAGAAGCGGCCCTACTCTCTCGGGTTCGCGGCCCTTTGGGTTTCGGAGGCGAAGGTCCTGGGCGGGAATCTCGGCCTGTCGCTCGGGTCGTCCGACGTTTTCTCGTGGGCCCATGGCGAGGTGACCGGATTGATCAACGCCGAAGCCACCGTCCAAGGATGGGCCTTCGGCGACACGACGGCGCGCGCGCAGCTCGGGTGGACGTCAGGGGCCTGGTCGAACACGCTCTATCTCACCACCTGGTTCCCGACCGGGCGTTACCAGCGCGGCTTTCGGCCGAACACGGGCAAGAACCACTACGGCGTCAATTTGGGATGGGGCGTCACCTACACCGAGCCTCACACCAAGCTCGAGTTCGACTCCGCGATCGGCGTCACGTTCAACGCCAAAAATCCGGCGACGGATTACAAGGACGGCGACGATTTCATTTGGGACTGGGCCGTCGGCAAGAAATTCGCCAACGGTCTCGAGGTCGGCGTTGCCGGCTACGCCTACCAGCAGCTAACAAGCGACTCGGGCTCGGGTGCCAAGCTCGGCCCGTTCAAGGGCCGCGTTTTCGCCGTCGGGCCGCATGTGGTTTACAACACGCTCGTGATGCATCACGCGGTGCTTTTCAATTTTCGTAATTATCAAGAGTTCGGCGCAGAGAATCGGTTCGAAGGCAACGTCACGACATTCACGACGACCGTAAAGTTCTAGCGGAGCACATGGCTGCTCCATCGACTCCTCAGCGCTGCTTCACGCGGAGCAGAAGCAGAAGGCCGACGATCAGAAAGAACAGGCTAGAGGCGATGCCGATGCGCTGGCTACCGGTGGCCGCGGTGACGGCGCCGATCGCGAGCGGGGCGGCAAAGGCGGTGATCTTTCCGGAGAAGGAGAAGAAGCCGAAAAACTCGGTGACCTTGTCGGGCGGGCACATGCGCGCGAGCAGCGTGCGGCTTGAGGATTGGATCGGGCCCGAGGCGATGCCGATCAGGATGGCGAAGGCGAGATAGACCTTCTCGCCGACCGAGGAGAACGCGCCGCTGCCTTCGGCCTTCGGCTCGACCGGTACCACGAACAGCACATGGCTCTGATCGACCGACAGCACCGCAAGCGCTGCAAGGATGAACAACATCAGCGTCCAGACGATGACGCGCTTGGAGCCTATGCGGTCGTCGAGAAAGCCGCCCGGCGCGGCCCCCAAGGTGCCGGCGATGGTGAGGATGATGCCGAACAACCCAAGCTCGGTCGCGCCCCAGCCGAACGTCGTCGCCGCATAGATGCCGCCAAAGGCGAAGACGGCACCGAGGCCGTCGGCATAGAGCATGCGCGCGACGAGGAAGAGCGCGACTTGGCGGTGATAGCGGACGAGATTCAGCACGCCGCGGGCGAGCTGCCTGAGGCCCGCCTTGACCGGCTCGGGCGGGCGCGCGGTCGAGGGCCGGTCGGGCGTGAATAGGAAGAGCGGCAGGACGAACACGAGATACCAGAGCGCCGAGAACGGGCCGATGAGCCGGTCGCCCTCCCGCGTTCCGGGGTCGAGCGGGATGAGAGGCGGGAGCCCAAGCAGGGTCTTGCCCGAGTCTGCGTACGGAATGAGCAGAGCCAGCACCAGGAACAAGCTCACCAACCCGCCCACATAGCCCGCCGCCCAGCCGATGCCCGACAACGTGCCGAGTCGCTTCGGGGAGACGAGCGACGGCATCATGGCGTTGTTGAACACGGTGGCGAGTTCGGCGCCGATGGTGGCCAGCGCAAAGGACAACAAAACCAGGGGGACGAGGTCGACGCGACCGGGAAGGGCGAGCCAGAGTCCGCACAGCCCCAACACGAGCAGCACGGAGAATCCTGCGATCCATGGCTTGCGCGGCAGTCCCGCATCGGCGATGGCGCCAAGCACTGGGGCGAGGATCGCAGCGATCAGCTCTCCGACACCGGTGGCATAGGCCCAGAGGGTTGAGCCGAGAGCTGGGTCGGCCATGAAGCCGTTCACGAAATAGGGGGCGAACAGGAAGGTGACGACGAGGCTGTAGAAGGGCTGTGTCGCCCAATCGAACATCACCCAGCCGAAAAGCGCGCGCTTTCCAACTCGCTCCGGCGACGCGCGGCGGGCGGGGCGCCGTTTCTCAGGCGCGGCCATATGGGTCGAGCACGATCAGGTGGTTCGGCAGCTCGTCCTTGTCGGCATGGCCAGGCGGGAAATGCTCGGCCAGCACCTTGCCGCACATGCCGATCGCGGTGATGAAGCCTTGATCGCGCGTGCCGCGGGCAAGATGGCTGGTGAGCTCCGCGATCACCTCCTCCCAGACGATGGGACGCACCTTCCTGTAGATGCCGTCGTCGGCGATCACCTCGGCGTAGTGCTCGGCGAAGGAGACGTAGATGAGCACGCCGGTGCGGCCGCGGGTGGTGTGCATGTTCTGGGCGAGGAACTGCTCGACGGCCTTCTCATGCGCGCGGGCGCGCTGGATCGATTTCGGTGTGACGGCGAGACGGAGTGGCTCGATCTGAGCGAGACCGACGCAGATGGCGAAGACCGAGAGCTGGAGCAAATAGATATACTCGACCGGCCATTTGGTGAGCAAAATGAGCGGGAGCGGAACGGCGAGCGCAAGCAGCGCTGCCCACAGCAGAGCGAGCGCATAATAGCCGTCGGATGCGGGCGCCACCACGACCACGATCTCGCCGCTCGTGTGCTTCTCGGCGCGGGTGATGGCCGCCTCGATCGCGGCGCGCTCCTGGTCGGTGAAGGGCTTCATCTACCAGCCCCCCGAGGCGCCGCCGCCGCCGAAGCTTCCGCCGCCTCCGGAGAAGCCGCCTCCGTCTCCGCCGCTGCTCCAGCCGCCACCGCTGGAGCCGCTGTCCCAGCCAGGCCCCGGCATGAACACCGGCCCGCTCCACCCGCTGCCCCGCCCCTTACCCGTGGTCGAGGCATAGCGCGCGTTGCGGTACACGCTGTATGCGATCCACGACAGCATCAGCACCCAGAAGATCACCATCAGCCAGTCGATCGTCGGCTCATCGGCATCCGGCCTCGCCTTGGCGCGGTCCTCGACCTCGGCGGCATCGCCGGTCAGCACCTTGATGATGTCGCTGACGCCAGCCTTGATGCCGCCGGCATAATCGCCGGAGCGGAATTTCGGCAGGATGGCATTCTCGATGATGATCTTGGACAGAGCGTCGGTGAGGGTCCCCTCGAGCCCATAGCCGACCTCGATGCGAACCTTGTGCTCGTTCGGCGCGACGATGAGGAGCACGCCGTTGTTGAGCTTGGCGGTGCCGATGCCCCAATGGCGCCCGAGCTGATAGCCGTAGTCTTCGATCGGATAGCCCTGCAGCGACGGCAGCGTGACGACGACGAGCTGGTCCGAGCTCTTGTCCTCGAGCGCCTTGAGGTCATTCGTCAGCTCCTCCTCGACATCAGGACCGAGGAGCTGCGCGTCATCGACAACGCGGCCGGTGAGCTCGGGGAAGGTCGGCTCGGCGGCTTTCGCCGGCAACACGGACAGCGCCGCAGCGAGGGCGAGGAGAACCGGGCCGAGGCGCCACGGCTTAAGACCGAACTCCGAGGCCATTTGGCCCTCTTCAGGCAAGACCCTAGAACTTCACCTCGGGCACTTTGGTCGTCTCCTCGGCGACGGTGAAGTTCTGCATGGGCTGGGCGTCAGGATAGAGCAGCGCGCGCCACCAGCGGCCTGGAATCGTCCTGATCTCGGTATTGTAGTCCTGCACCGCGGAGATGTAGTCGCGCCGCGCGACGGCGATGCGGTTCTCGGTGCCTTCGAGCTGCGATTGCAGCGCGAGGAAGTTCTGGTTTGACTTGAGGTCGGGATAGTTCTCGGTGATGGCGAGGAGCTTGCTTAGCGCGCCGGTCAGTGTGCCTTGCGCCTCTTGGAATTTCTGGAAGGCCTCGGGATTGGTGAGAATGTCGGGCGGGATCTGGACTTGAGTCGCCTTGGCGCGCGCCTCAGTCACCTCGGTCAGCACCTTGCTCTCCTGAGCGGCATAACCCTTCACCGTCTCGACGAGATTGGGGATGAGGTCGGCGCGGCGCTGATACTGGTTCAGCACCTCGCTCCACGAGGCCTTGGCCCGCTCTTGCAGCGTCGGGATGGTGTTGATGCCGCAGCCAGCGAGCGCCGCGCCTACAATGAGAAGGCAAACCGCGCGGGCAATATTGGGGAAATGCCGATCGGTCGTAGCCAACATGATGTTTGCCTCCCTTGAAAACATCTGAAAGCGACTTGGGCCAGGGATGTATTGAGGCGCCATGCTCTAAGCAAGGACTTTCGCGGGCGCCAACGCCGCCAAACGGCCGACCCGGTGCGACCCAAATCTCGCCTTGCTGGTGGCCCAGATTACCCCTGGTCAGCGGCCGGCGGGCGGACCCTTGCAGCAAACCCGATTCGGAGTGTTGCGAGAATGGAACAAGCGCCAAGATTTTCGCGTGCAAGCTTCGCCCGCATTGCGGCCCAGGTCTGTGGATAAGGATCTCGTTTGCCCAGCCAACCCCTCGGAGTTCTGCGATTTTTCGGGGATGCACTGCTTTGGAGAGCGGCGCATCCTTTGCCAGCCTCAGGCGTTAGGCAATCAGAAGGCTTTGCTGGTCAAATTGGGACGCCTCTTTTAGTTTGATTCGTTAAGTCGTTGGGGGACTCGACGGGGGAGGCTCGCTTATGGGTCCGATCAAGCACGGGGAGCGAGTGCGTTGCGTAACGAGCGTATGACAAGCAGGGCGACCGGCGTCGCCAGATGGGCTACAACCACATTCCTGACCACTCTCGGCATCGCGGCCCTTAGCGTCGCGATTGCCGTCGCGCCGGCAGAGGCGAAGAAGCAGAAGCCGCCGGCCGACACCGGTATTACCGACAGCGGCAGCGGCGAGCCACTCTTCCTCGTCGTCTCGACCGGCGCGCAGAAGGTCGATGTCTATCGCGGCACGACCCTCGTCACCACTTCGCAGGTCTCGACGGGCATGGCCGCCCATCCGACCTTCCTCGGCGCGTTCTCGATCATCGAGAAGCAGCGCTGGCATCATTCGAACATTTACAGCGGCGCGCCGATGCCGTGGATGAACCGCATCACCTGGTCGGGCACCGCGCTCCACGCCGGTGTCGTCCCGGGCTATCCCGCCTCGCATGGCTGCATCCGGCTCCCCTATTCCTTCGCGCCGAAGCTCTTTGACATCACCAGCGTCGGCGATAACGTGGTCATCTCGCGCGATCGCCCCGTTCCGGCGCTGATCGAGCACTCCAATCTCTTCCAGCCGCTTCCGCCTCCGGCGCCGCCAGCGATGGTAAAGACCGAGCAGCCCAAAGAACGCCAGTCGAGCAACGGCCTCCTGATCTTGCCGGCCAATGCAGTACTTCCGCGGCCTGTCGTTCTGGCGCGGGCCGAGCTTGGCAGCGTCACCACCGACATTCCTGCCGACGACCTTGGGATTGACGACAATTCCCATGGCACGACGGCGCCCAAGGGCGGGGTTAGCCACGCCAATGTCACTCCCGCCGCTGCCGCGAGCACGGCCGAGGCGACCGACGCCAAAACCGCGCAGGCTTCGAGCAACACTGCCGGCGCCGCTGAAGACACCCATACCCATGCGATCGACCCAGGTCCGGCAGAGGGCGCTTCCAGCCATGCCGTTATCGGTCACAGCGAGGGTGCGGCTGAGGCGAAATCGGCGAGCTCGAGCCACGCCCTTGACAGCGACGATGACGACGCTCCGACCACCGTGGCCGCTGCGCCAGTATCAGAGACCCCTGCCCCCGCCGACGCAGTCACGAGCGCAGCAACCACAGATATGCCCGCCGCCGAAGCGGCACCTGTCGTCGAACAGGCCGCAGCACCTGCTCCGGCACACGTGGTCGCAACACCGGCTCCGGAACCCGTAGCGGTGGCGGCTCCGGCGCCCGCGCCGATCGCTGAGGCCGCTCCGGCATCTGCCACGACAACCGCACCGGCTCTGCCGGCCGCTGTGGCTCCTGTCGCCGAGGCTGCACCGGTCGGCGCTCCGGCGCCCACGCCTGTCGCTGCGGCCCCAGCGCCCACGCCCACCACAGAGACGGCCGTCGTCGCCGTCGCAGCCACCGAGCCCACCGCTTCTCCGGCCGAGGCGGCACCCGTCGAGGCCGCCAAGGTCGAGCCTGCACCGGTTCAGGTCGCGGCTGCTCCTGCGGCCGACGCCATCCCCTCAGTGGTCGAGACGAAGCTCGACTCCGGAACCAAGGCCGCCGCCGTCCAGGCCGCGGAGCCGCGCTCCACCGCCCCGCTCCGCATCCTCGTGACGCGGCGCACGCAGCGCGACCGCATCATCGGCGTGCAGCGCATCCTGGCCGAGCTCGGCTACCTGGAGCAGCAGGACTTCGACGGAACGCTCGGCACGGCGACGGCAAAAGCCATCAAGGCCTTCCAGAAGGCGAACAACATGCCGGAGAGCGGCGCCTTTACCGATGATCTCGTTAAGAAGGTCTACGAGGTCGCCGGCAAAGGAGAGCCCCCGGTCGGACATATCTTCGTCAGGCAGGAATACGGCCGCGTGTTCGACGCGGCCGTCGATCTGGTCAATCCCGACGAGCCGCTCGGAACGCATGTCTACACGGCGATGAAGTTCGCCCCCGGCGATACCAAGACACGCTGGATGGCCGTGACCGTGCAGGGCGGATCGCCAGAGGAAGCGCTCGACCGTATCAAGATCCCGGATGATGTCCGCCAGCGCATCTCCGAGAGGCTCACCCCCGGATCGACTCTCATCATCGGCGACACGAGCATCAATTCGGGGACGCTGCCCAAGGGCGGCGACTTCGTGGTGCTTGCCAAATACAGCTCGCCCAAGACGGCGGCGAATTCCGGCGCCGATAGCGGCGACGATCAGCCCGTGAAGAAGAAGCGGAAGACCGTCCGGCGCAACAATTACAATTACAGCTTCGGCTACAACACGCAGCCGCGGACCTTCCGGTCCTATCCGGGCTGGCCCTGGTAGGCGGCTTGGTGGCCCAGGCATCCGAGAGCGGCCCCCAAAAGGGGCCGTTCGCATTTCTGGTCTTGGGAGAATTGGAGCGGGCGAAGGGATTCGAACCCTCGACCCCAACCTTGGCAAGGTTGTGCTCTACCCCTGAGCTACACCCGCGTTCCAATAGAGCCGTTGGGCTCTAACGATCTAGTGGATCACCGGCAGAATGTCTACCTCCCCCAAAAGTAGGGCTAACTGCCGCCCTGCCTCGCCCATCAATTCGCCGTCGCCTGATGCCCGCTAACCGGACAACGCTCTTCTCCCGCCTGAAGGAGCTCGGCATCGAGACCGTCACTGTCGAGCACGCACCGGTATTCACGGTAGCGCAGTCAACCGCCCTCCGGGAGACGTTGCCCGGCGCTCACACCAAGAACCTGTTCCTCGTCGACAAGGAGGAACGGATGGCCCTCGTCGTCGCCAAGGACGACACGCGGGTCGACTTGAAGGCTCTCGGAACAAATCTCGGGCTCGGCCGCCTAAGCTTCGGCAAGCCAGAGCTGCTCGAAGCCGTGCTCGGCGTACCGGGAGGCTCGGTGACGCCGTTCGCGCTGATCAACGATACGGCGCGTGACGTCATCGTGGTCGTCGACCATGCCTTGATGGATTTCGCCGAGGTCAATTGTCATCCGCTTGAGAACACCGCGACGACGAGGCTCGCGACGCCCGATCTCTTGCACTTCATCAAAGCTACCGGGCATGAGCCGGTGGTGCTGACGCTTTGAGCGTGCGGGGCTCAGCCCGCCTTCGGGAACGAGTTGCCAAACGCGCTCGGGGAGCCCATCTTTGCAGGCAATTCCCCGGACCTTAGGCGCTTGGCGGTGCTACTCTTGCCCGCGCAAGAAGCGCATGGCAGGCAAGGAGCATGAGCGTAGACACCCCCATTCTGAATGCCGGTGCGGCCGCAGCCGACGCCGACCTCATCAAGAACACGACCACCAAGGACTTCATGAGCGACGTGGTCGACGCCTCGCGCGAAGTGCCCGTTCTCGTCGATTTCTGGGCGCCTTGGTGCGGCCCCTGCAAGCAGCTCACGCCGATCCTCGAAAAGGCCGTGCGCGCCGCGAAGGGCGCCGTCAGGCTGGTCAAGCTCAATATCGACGAGCATCCGCAGATCCCGGGCCAAATGGGCGTCCAGTCGATCCCCGCCGTGTTCGCCTTTCAGGATGGACGGCCCGTCGACGGCTTCATGGGCGCTTTGCCCGAATCGCGCGTCACCGCCTTCATCGCGCGACTGATCGGCGACACGGTTGACGACACCGCAGCGGACATCGAAGCCGCCGAGGCGGCGCTCGCTTCGGGCGACCTGAACACCGCGGCCCAGCTCTTCGGAGAAGTCCTCCAGCAGGACCGCGAGAACGTGCAAAGTCTCGCTGGCCTTGCCAAGTGCTACATCAAGACCGGAGACCTCCCTCGCGCAGAGCAGACTCTTGCGCTCGTGCCGTCGGCGAAGGCGGACGCCGCGCCGGTCGCGAGCGCGCGGGCCGCTCTCGAGCTCGCGCGGAAAGCTGGCGAGGCAGGCGATGTCGAGAGCCTCAAGGCCAAGCTCGCGGCGGAACCGAAGGACCCGCAAACCCGTTTCGATCTTGCGCTTGCGCTGAACGCCAAAGGCGACCGCAACGGCGCGCTCGAGGAGCTGCTGACCCTCGTCGCCAAGAACCGGACGTGGAACGACGACGCTGCGCGGAAGCAGATCCTGCAGCTCTTCGATGCTTGGGGGCCGACCGACCCTGCCACGATTTCCGGGCGCCAGCGGCTCTCCTCGTTGCTGTTCGCGTGAGTGGAGGAGCGTCTCTTGGGGGTTACCGACCACTATCGCTCAGCTTCGGATTTGCCGAAGGTCCTGCCGGTGTTTCCGCTCAGGGGCGCCATCCTCCTGCCGCGCGCATCTTTGACGCTGAATGTGTTCGAGCCACGCTATCTTGCCTTGGTCGACACCGCTCTTGCCTCCGACCGGCTGATGGGGGTCGTGCAGCCGTCGCCTGACGCGGGACTGGCTGAATCGCCCATCGGCAAGGAATTTCCCTTGCGCCGCATCGGCTGTGCGGGGCGAATCGTGGGCTTCACCGAGAACGACGACGGCAGGATGGGTATCTCGCTTGCCGGCATCGCGCGCTTCGCTCTCGGTGATGACGTTGCCAGCGAGCAGCCGTTCCGCATTTGCGCGGTGGATTTCACCCCCTACGCGGGCGATTTCATGCCAGGGCAAGGCGAGGAGGAGGTCGACCGCCCTCGCCTCATCACGACACTCAGGACCTATCTCCAGGCCAATAGTCTCAACGCCGATTGGGAGCGCATCAACAGCGCAACCACGGAGCGGCTGGTGAATGCCTTGGCGATCCTGAGCCCCTATGGGCCCGAGGAGAAGCAATGCCTGCTTGAGGCCAAGGACTTGCGCGCGCGTGCCGACGCGCTGGTCGCGCTCGCCGAGATGGAGCTCGCCGCGCGTGACGACGGATCGGGGACATCACTGCAATGACAAACCAAACAGAGGGGCGCGAGCGGCGCCTCGATCCAAAGCTGCTCGAAATTCTGGTCTGTCCGCTGACCAAGACATCGCTCGACTACGACGCCGAGCGTCAGGAGCTGATCAGCCGAGCCGCCGGTCTCGCCTACCCGATCCGTGACGGCATTCCCATCATGCTGCCGGAAGAGGCGCGCAAGCTCGACCAGAGCTAGCGCGCGTCAGTTGGCATGTGCCTGGGCGAGAGCGGTCGCGAGCAGCACGACAGCGACCTGAAGCACGAGCGCTGATCCTTGCAACACCAAGAGCCGGCGCGCGGCTGAAGCGCGTTGTTCGATGTTGCCTTCAGCCTTACCCTCGAGACCAAGCTCGGCGAGCGCCGCATCGAGCCTGCCGAGATCTGGACCTTCGTTCCCCGTGGAGAGCCGCCGGAACAGCGCCGCGTCGAAGCCCGTGCGGAAGGCGAGATAAGTCTCGGCGAGACCCGCGAGCGTCACCAGCATGAGACCGGCGATGAGGAGCGCGCCTAGCTCGATGCCGAGGCCCACCATGAGTCCGATCAGCGCGGCGATCGTGATCGGACGCGACAGGCGATCGATGATCGCACCTTGATCGAGCAGATTGGCCGCGGCGGCCGCGACATCGCGCGGTGAAGCCTCCTTCGTCGGCGATAGCGCCTCCATGGTCTACACCCTCTCGCCCTTGAGCAGGCGCGGCACGTTACCGGTCGCGCCTGCGGCCTCGCGCACGAGAAAGCGCTTCAACTGCGGCGCTCTGTCGACCAGACCAAGGCCGAGATCGCGCAACACCCTGAGCGGCGCGCTGTCATTGGAAAAGAGGCGATTGAGCCCATCCATCACCGCAGCTGAGAAGGCGCTGTCGAAGCGCCGCCAGCGCTGATAACGCTCAAGCCCAGGCGGCGCGCCGACATCGAGGCCGAGCCGCGCCTCTTCGACGATGATCTCGGCGAGCGCAGCCACGTCGCGCATGCCGATATTGAGCCCCTGCCCCGCCAGCGGATGCACGACATGCGCCGCGTCGCCGATCAGCGCGAGCCGGTCGGCGATGAAAGACCGCGCGATCTGGAAGTCGAGGGGAAAGGATTGGCGCGGTCCTGCGAGCGCGATCTCGCCGAGCTTGGCGCCAAAGCGCGTGGCGAGCTCGTGGGTGAAGCCCGCCTCGTCGAGCGCCATGATCGCGGCCCCCCTCTCCTTCTCCTCGGTCCACACGATGGACGAGCGATTGCCGGCGAGCGGCAGCATGGCAAAGGGTCCGGCAGGCAGAAAATGCTGCACGGCGCGCCCGTGATGCGGCCGCGTATGCGCCACCGTGGTGACGATGCCGACCTGAGGATAGGACCAGCTCACGCATCTGATCCGCGCGCGATCTCGGAGGCGCGAACGCTTGCCGTCGGCGGCGACGAGGAGGCGCGCCCTCAGCTCGGCGCCGCTTGCGAGCTTCACGGCGATGCTGAAATCGTCGGTCGAATAATCGATGACGGTCTCGGAGGCGAAGATATCGATGCCGGCTTCTCGCGCGACAGCAGTTTCGAGCGCACGCGACAGCGCGCCATATTCGACGAGATAGGCTCCCGGCTCGCCGCTCTTGAGCTCGTCATCGAAACCGAGGAAATGCGGGCGGAGCTCTGCATGAAGCGGGCTATCGGTGATCTCGATCGAGGTGATGGGTTGCGCATTCGACTGAAGCGCGGGCCACACGTCGAGCACCGAGAGTAGACTCTTGGTGGCGGCCGATAGCGCGAGTGCGCGGGCGTCCTCTCGCGCCGGAATATTGCCCTGCGGCTCACCGCGGGGCACCTCGACATCGACCAGCGCGACGCGGAAATTTTTCGGCGCGAGCTTCACCAGCGCGAGCGCAAGCGCACGCCCGGCGAAGCCAGCGCCGGCAATCACGACGTCGTAGGGGATCCCGGTTTCCTCGTGTGGTCCTTGAGCCATCCCCTCAGCAATGCCACGTTCCGCGACGGTTGCGAAACTGCTAAAGGCGACACGGCACCCTCTGGATAAGGTCTTGGCCATGAGCCGCGCTCTCGAACAGCTCCTCTCAATCCTCGATATCGAGACGCTCGAGGTTAATCTGTTTCGGGGCTTAAGCCCGCAGGTCGGCTGGCAGCGCGTTTTTGGCGGGCAGGTGATCGGCCAGGCACTCGTCGCGGCGAACCGCACCGTCGAGGGGCGCCTCGCCCACTCGCTCCATGCCTATTTCTTGCGCGCCGGAGATCCGACCATCCCCATCATCTACGAGGTCGACCGGATCCGCGACGGCGGCAGCTTCTCAACCCGCCGGGTAGTCGCCATCCAGCACGGCCAGGCGATCTTCTCGATGGCCGCCTCCTTCCAAAAGGAGGAGGGGGGTCTCCAGCACCAGATCAAGATGCCCGAGGTGCCACCGCCGGAGGCACTGCCGAGCGAGGCCGAGCTCAAGGCCTGCCTGATCGACCGCGTCCCGCCGGAGGTTAAGGCCTATTGGGAGCACGAGCGGCCGATCGAGCTCCGCCCTGTTGACATCACCCGCTATCTCTCGCCCGAGAACCGCGCCCCCTCCCAGCAGGTCTGGATCAGGGCCACCGGGAGGCTAGGCGACGATCTTGCCTTGCACCAATGCGTGCTGGCTTATGCATCAGACTTCACCCTGCTCGACACGGCTCTGATTGCCCATGGGCGCTTCGTGTTCGACCCGAGGCTGATGCTCGCGAGCCTCGACCACGCGCTCTGGTTTCATCGCAAGTTCAGGGCAGACGAGTGGTTGCTGTACGTTCAGGACAGCCCCACTTCCGGTGGCGGACGGGCCTTTTGCCGGGGCACGCTTTTCACCCGCGATGGCGTTCTCGTGGCCTCTACTGCCCAAGAAGGGCTCGTCAGGGAGCGCAACGGCAGAAATCATGCTTAAATTCTGAGCAAAAGCTAATTTTTGCCTATTCTTTAGGCTCAGCAGGGCTTTGTGGCAAGTCCCCCCACCCCCATCCCCTCGTAAAAGAATCCCTAAAGCCAAGGACTTGGAGCGCAAAAGCGGAGTTGGCACGCGGCTTGACTCTGCTTGTCGGTTCGCACGGCTGGAACGCTCTGGGCCAAGAACCCGGCAGCCGTAAACCATGGAGGGGTGAAACAGATGAAGCTGGTGATGGCAATCATCAAGCCATTCAAGCTCGATGAGGTGCGTCAAGCCCTCACCGAGCTCGGCCTGCAAGGCATGACCGTGACCGAAGTCAAAGGTTACGGCCGGCAAAAGGGCCACACCGAGATCTATCGCGGCGCCGAGTACGCCGTGAACTTCCTACCGAAGATCAAGATCGAGGTGGTGGTGCCTGCCAAGCTGGTCGACAAAGCGGTGGACGCGATCGTCGCCGCGGCGAAGACCGGACAGATCGGCGACGGCAAGATCTTCGTCGTTCCCGTCGAGCAGACGGTGCGCATTCGCACCGGCGAAACGAACGAATCAGCGCTCTAAAGGGGAGAGGACGAAGATGAAGACGTTGACCAAATATCTTTTAGCCGCGGTCGCAGCGCTTGTTGTGCTCATGATCGCCAAGTATGACCCAGCGCTGGCCCAGGAGGCCACGCCGGCGGCGCCAACTCCGCCGCCTTCGCCGATCAATACCGGCGACACGGCATGGATGCTGACCTCGACCGCACTTGTTCTGATGATGACGATCCCGGGCCTTGCCCTCTTCTATGGCGGCATGGTGCGCAAGAAGAACGTGCTCGCCACCGTAGGCCAGGCTTTTGGCGCGACCGCCATCATCACCGTGTTGTGGATGATCATCGGCTATTCGATCGCCTTCACCACCAACGACAGCGAGTCGCTCAACAGATGGATCGGCGGATTCAAGTATTTCATGCTGAAACCGATGAAGATCGACGCGGTGAGCCCGCTCGCGGGGACCATTCCTGAATCGGTCTATATGTGCTTCCAGATGACGTTCGCCATCATTACGCCGGCCCTGATTGCCGGCTCGCTGGCGGATCGCATGAAGTTCTCCGCCTTCATGGTCTTCATGGGGGCGTGGCTAGTCCTCGTTTACAGCCCGATCGCGCATTGGGTGTGGGGCGGCGGCTGGCTTGGAGCCATGGGCGCGCTCGACTACGCAGGCGGAACCGTCGTGCATCTGAATGCCGGAACCGCGGGCCTCGTCTGCGCCCTAGTGCTTGGCCCACGCTACGGGCTCGGCAAGGAGAACATGGCCCCCTACAATCTCGTCTACAGCGTGATCGGGGCCTCGCTCCTGTGGGTCGGCTGGTTCGGCTTCAATGCAGGTTCGGCCGTAACCGCCAACGTCAACGCAGGTATGGCCATGGCCGCGACGCAGATCGCCACGGCCGCAGCTGCGCTCGCGTGGATGGTCTGCGAATGGATGATCGCCAAGAAGCCGAGCATTCTTGGCCTCGTCTCGGGCGCCGTCGCCGGCCTCGTGGCGATCACACCGGCATCGGGCTTCGTCGATCCGACCGGCGCGCTGATCATCGGCATTGCCGCGGGAGTCGTCTGCTATTTCGCGGCAGTCCATGTGAAAAAGGCGCTCGGATATGACGACGCACTCGACGCATTCGGAGTGCACGCCGTGGGCGGCGCTCTCGGTGCCATGATGACGGGCATGTTCGCTTCGAACGCCATCAATTCCCTTGGGAAGGGCTGGCTGACGGACGGCAATGCTCACCAGATGCTGATCCAGTTCTATGACGTCGCTGGAACGTTCGTGTACTGCGCCGTCATGACCTTCATCATCCTCAAGGTGATCGACGTCGTCATAGGCTTGAGGGTGAGCCAGGCCGTCGAAGTCGAAGGCCTCGACATCAACCTGCACGGCGAGGTGGTGCAGTAGATCTATCCCGCGCGTAACGAGGGACAAAAACGTAGTAAAACCAGAGCTTTAGTTTCCTCCTCCCTTGACTGTTGCTCTAGCCTCGAGCCCCGGCCTTTCGCCGGGGCTCATTTATTTCGAGCTTGCGTCTGACGGTGATTGAAGCGGGCGCCGCCTTCCCGTAACACCGCCACCATGCCGAATGACGCTACGCTCACGCCTCTCGACGCTCTGGTCGTCTCGCCGTTTCAACGGCTGGCCGAACTCCTAAAGGGCATCGAACCCGGCAAGATGCCGATTGACCTCTCGCTCGGCGAGCCGCGCGCATTGATCCCACCATTCCTCGGCCCGGTGCTCGAAAAGCATCTCGCCGAGTTCGGCCGCTATCCGCCGATCAGGGGCATTCCTGCGCTTCGCGAGGCGATCGCCAAATGGATGGGCCGGCGCTACCCTTCGCTTGCCGAATGCATCGATCCCGAGCGCCACGTGCTGCCGCTCAACGGCTCACGCGAGGGATTGTTCTCCGCGATCTTCCCCGCGCTCGCACGCAAGCCTTCGGTCGAGCGGCCGGCGGTGCTGATCCCCAATCCCTTCTATCAGGCCTATGCGGCCGCCGCCGCCGCCGCTGGCGCGGTGCCGCACTTTCTTCCGAGCACGAGCGAGACGAGCTTCCTGCCCGAGCTCGATGACATCGATGAAGGGCTGCTTGAGCGGACGGTCGCCTTCTATCTCTGCTCGCCGTCGAACCCGCAAGGAGCGGTGGCGCCGCGCGCCTATCTCGCGCAGGCGATCGAACTCGCCCGCCGCCACGACTTTCTCCTGTTCGCCGACGAATGCTATTCGGAGATCTATGGGGATGAGGCGCCGCCTGGCGCTCTCGAAACGGTTTACGCCGGGACTCGAAGCTTCGCCAACGTGGTCGCCTTCCAGTCGCTCTCCAAACGCTCGGGCCTGCCGGGGCTAAGGTCGGGCTTCGTCGCCGGCGACCCCGACTTCATCGCCGTCTTCGGCCGCTTCCGCAACGTCGCTTGCCCGCAGGTTCCGCTTCCCATCCAGCATGTCTCGGTCGCGGCATGGGGCGATGAGGAGCACGTGGAGCAGGGCAGGGCGCTCTACCGCGCGAATTTCGACCTGGCCGATGCCATTCTGGGCTCCCGCTCTGGCTATCGGCGCCCGGCCGGAGCCTTCTTTCTTTGGCTCAATTTGGCCGATTTCGGCGGCGGCGAGGGGGCGGCGACAACCCTTTGGAAAGAGTGTGGTGTCAAAGTGCTGCCGGGAGCTTATCTCGCGCGAGTGGAGCCTGACGGGGGCAATCCCGGGCGGGATTACGTCAGGGTCGCGCTCGTGCATGACGCTGACACCACGCGCGAGGCGTTGACCCGCATCGTCGCCACATTGGGTTAGAGGGATGGCGAGCAGAGGGAGAGCGAAGGGGCGGCGAAAGCTGCTGCCGGGAGCTGTCGAGTCGGGCTTGCGCCGAATCGTGCTCAGCACCTATGGGCTCGGCATCGTGACGGTCGCTTGCGCCGCCTGGGCGAGCCTCGCCACGTGGTCGGTCCACGATCCGAGTTTCAACAACGCGACGCGCGCGGCCCCGCGCAATCTTTTGGGTGGCTGGGGCGCGGTGGTCGCCGACCTCGCCATCCAATCGCTGGGGCTTGCCTCGATCTTCCTGTTCCTGCCGCTCGCCGCTTGGGGCTGGCACCTCGTGTTCCGCACCACCCCGAAGCATCGGCGGCTAAGGCTGCTGGCCTGGCCCGCCGCGGTCATTCTCCTCGCCGCCACGCTATCGGCATTGCCACAGCCGAAGAGCTGGCCGCTGCCGAATGGTCTTGGCGGGATTTTCGGCGATTTCTTCATGGCCGGCGCTCATGTCATCGGGCCCTTCCTGCCGGAGGCTGCGGTCTCTTTCGTCGCGGGCCTCGTCTTTTTCGTGTTCGGCACCATGCTTCTGCTCTTCGCCTGCGGCACCAGCACCTCGCGGCTGATCGCGCTCTGGGCGCCGCGGAGCAGCGCCGCGAGCGAGTGGGCGAGCGCCTGGCTGGGGGCCGGCATGCATTTCGTCATGCATACGGGCGCCAAGCTCAAACGCCTTCTCCCGCGGCGCAATCGCGACGAAGAAGAGGACTACGAGGACGAAGAGACCGAGGGCTGGGTCGAGGAAGAGCCGCAGGTCGACGCCGATGGCCGCATCGAGCCGTCCTTCGGTGCGGCGCCCTTCGTCGCGAGCAACGACGAGGAGGATGAGGACGACGATATCGACGACGTCACCTCGCCCAACTACCGCATCACCCGGACCTCCGCGAAGGACAAGAAGAAGCACACGGCACTTCGCTCGCCGCGCATGGAGACGCCTTACGATCCACCGTCGATCAAGCTTCTCCAGCAGCCGGCCCGCTCTAATCGCGGCCGCGGCGTCTCCGACGAGGTGCTGCAAGAGAATGCGCGCGAGCTCGAAGGCGTGCTCCAGGATTTCGGCGTCAAGGGTGAGATCACCAATGTGCGCCCCGGCCCCGTGGTCACGCTCTACGAGCTCGAGCCCGCCCCCGGCACCAAGTCGTCGCGGGTGATCGGACTCGCCGACGATATCGCCCGCTCGATGAGCGCGATCGCCGCCCGCGTGGCGGTGGTCCCGGGCCGCAACGCCATCGGCATCGAGCTGCCCAACGAGCGGCGCGAAGTTGTGATGTTAAGAGAGCTGATCGAGACGCCTGACTTCCAGGATACCGAGGCGAGGCTTGCGCTTGCGCTTGGCAAGAATATCGGCGGCGAGCCGATCATCGCCGACCTTTCGCGCATGCCGCACCTCCTCATCGCCGGCACCACCGGCTCGGGCAAATCAGTCGGCATCAACACCATGATCTTGTCGCTGCTCTACCGGCTCTCGCCCGACCAGTGCAAATTCATCATGATCGATCCGAAGATGCTCGAGCTGTCGGTCTATGACGGCATCCCGCATCTGCTCGCTCCGGTCGTGACTGACCCGAAAAAAGCCGTCGTCGCACTGAAATGGACGGTTCGCGAGATGGAGGAGCGCTACAAGCGCATGTCGAAGTTAGGCGTCCGCGACATCAAGGGCTACAACGCCCGCGTCCTGCAGGCCGAAGCCAAGGGCGAGATGCTGACCCGCACCGTGCAGACCGGCTTCGACCGCTCAACCGGCCGTGCCATCTACGAGCAGGAGGAGATGGATTACGACGCGATGCCCTATATCGTCGTGATCGTCGACGAGATGGCCGACCTGATGATGGTCGCGGGTAAGGACATCGAGGCGGCAGTGCAGCGTCTTGCGCAGATGGCGCGCGCGGCCGGCATCCATCTCATCACCGCGACGCAGCGTCCCTCAGTGGATGTCATCACCGGCACCATCAAGGCAAACTTCCCGACGCGGGTGAGCTTCCAGGTCACCTCGAAGATCGACAGCCGCACGATTCTCGGCGAGCAGGGTGCGGAGCAGCTGCTCGGCCAGGGCGACATGCTCTACATGGCGGGCGGCGGGCGCATCATGCGTGTGCATGGACCCTTCGTCGCCGACGACGAGGTCGAGAAGGTCGTGCGCCACCTGAAGAAGCAGGGCGTGCCCTCTTATCTCGAGGCCGTCACCGAAGAGGACGACGAGGAGGAGGAGGGCAGCGGAGAGGGCGGCGAGGAGATGGGCGAGTCCGGCAACGAGCTCTACGACCAGGCCGTCGCTATCGTGCTCCGCGACCGCAAGGCTTCCACGAGTTATGTGCAGCGGCGGCTCGGTATCGGTTATAACCGCGCCGCGTCGCTGGTCGAGCGCATGGAGAACGAGGGCCTCATCGGCCCGGCCAACCATGCCGGAAAACGGGAGATTCTCGTCGGCGGCGACGAGGCGGCGACACCCTATTAGTGAGCTGAAATGCCGCTGCCGCCAAGAAGTTGACCAGACTTATTGTCGGCACCGAATCTCAACGTTTTTAGGCCGAATTGGCACCGGATTGGCACCGGAGACCACAAAGGAGGCGCGACATGCCGCTCATGACGCAACGGGACTCCTTCCTTTCGGTCTCCCCACTGGAGGGGCTTAGGGGTGTCCTAGCGTCCCGGCCACTGCAATATTCACCATTCACCGCGGGCGGAGGGGACCCATACGCGGGTGGATAGTAGGCGTATGCGGACGGAGGCGCATAGTAGCCATACGCGGGAGGGTAGTAGGCATAGGGCACAGCATAACCGTGGCGCTAGTATCGCCGACGCCAATAGCCGACTTCCTCAACTGGCAAGGGCTCGATCTTCGGACTGTCAAGTCTGAGCATGAGTAGAAGGATTTGGGTGAATTCTCGACAACGCTCCGACCCTCGCGGCCGTCTGGGTCCGAATGTTGCCTGGCTCGCCGATGGAGGCTATTGGTGCTGGCTATAGGGGAAGCCCCGAAGTTGGTCCGTTGCATTCTTCGCGAGGAGGAAATGGCTGATAAGACTCGATCAGACTCGGACGCGGCGCTTAACAAGCGCGGAACCTTGTCCGTAAAAACCAAGAGGCAGCAGCCCTTCGATCTTGACTTTTTCCTATCCCACGCAGACGCGGGAAGGACTAAAGCGAAATATCGAAAGAATGAAACAATCTTCCGCCAGGGAGATTCGGCAGATGCTGTCTTTTACATCATGGACGGCAAGTGCAAGGTCACCGTGGTTTCCGAGAAGGGCAAGGAAGCCGTGGTCGCTCTCCATGAGAAAGGGGATTTCTTTGGTGAGGGCTGCCTGACCGGCCAGCCGCGTCGCATTGCGACGGTGACCGCGATTACAATGGCCGAAATGATGCGGTTCGATAAGGCCACTATGGTGCGTGCGCTCCATGATGAACCGAAATTTTCCGAGCAGTTCATGTCGCATCTCCTCACTCGGAATGTCCGCGTTGAAGCGGACCTGGTCGATCAGTTGTTCAATTCGAGCGAGAAGCGCCTCGCGAGGCTGCTTCTATTAATGGCAAATTTTGGCAAAGAGGGAAGGCCAGAGCCCGTAATAGCGAAGGTCAGCCAGGAGACTCTTGCCGAAATGATCGGCACGACGAGGTCGCGGGTGAGTTTTTTCATGAACAAATTCAGGAAATTGGGCTTCATTGATTACAACGGAGGCTTAGAAGTCCATAGCTCATTATTGAACGTGGTTTTGCATGAGACTCCCGGCATCACAAAGAATCCCGCCCGGCAAAAGATCGGCGGCTGAGCAATTTTGACCAGTTCTTTGTAGGGCTTCCCATTAGCTTATACGAGTGCGCCGCATCACACATCGGTAGGCCCCCCGTCTAGCCGAAGATGCGGTCTGTTCGTGCCGGTCTTTTCCCTCCCGGCACGCGCGCGAAGCAAACGCGCTGAGGCGTCCCAGCCGCGTGTAGTGGTTGGGCGCGTCTTTCTCCTCGAAGGGAAATATGGAGAAAACAATGATCAGATTGGTGGCAGTTACTGCCTTTGCCTTAGCCGTCGCAACGTCGGCGCAGGCTATGTCGCTCGTGCCGCTTCATCAGTCGGACGGCATGATCACGCAAGTCCGGGAAGACTGCGGTACGGGTTATCACATGGTCAATGGTACCTGCGTGCGTACTGCTGCTCGCCGGAACGCCGCCAGGTGTGCAGTTGGGATGCACACGGTAGGTGGCCGTTGCGTGAACAATTAATGCGCCTGAAAACAGGACCGGGGAGGCAAAAAAACGAAGGTACGGCGCATTAGAGCGCCGTAGCCTCGGTCAGTTCTAGGTCAAGGAGGAGAATTTGATGAAAAAGATAAGCGTGATTGGAGCCACTCTAGTGGCAGCAGCTGTGCTGTGCGCAGCGCCCATATCGCTGCATCAATCGCAAGACAAAGGTTGGACATTGTCGGTGGACAAAGCGCGAGCCCGTATCGGGCGACCGCTAACACCCGGGAGCGTTGCAGGCGTCCACCGCAGACATCATAGGCGTCATGCATATTATAACCACGGCAACTATTACAATTATCGCTACCACGGCAACTATTACAATTACCGCTACCACGGTCACTATTACCGTTATCGGAACGCGGGCCATTACTACAATCATCGCGTCTACCGTCGTCACCATTATCGTTATTGGTAGAGGAGGCCTATCGGGTTTAGCACTCGATCAAATTAGCTATGCGTTGGGGCAAAGGCCGCAGTACACGCGCGCTGTGGCCTTTCCCTTTTTTCTAAACTCACATAGCGCCCGCCGCGAGAGTTCTGGAAGCTGTCATCAAACATACACGCGTGTAAGCTGGTAATCACTCAAGGGGCCCACATCGCGCATCGGTAGCGCCCCCCTGTCTAGCCGAAGATGTGGTCCGCTTGGTGCCGGTATTCCCTCCCGGCACCCCCCGCGCAAAAAGCTGAACTCGGCGTCCAGTCATTCCCCAAACTGATTGGACGCCTTTTTTGTGTCTGTACAGGAGATCATCCGCGGGCGTTCCCAGCGCCCATCAAGATGGAACTCGGCGGTCGGGTGCATTGGGTTTAGTTCGCGGGAAGGGGCTGACGGCTGGGTTAATGTCCAGTTCGGCGGCTGCGACGGCGAGTTAAACGTCTGCTATTGGCACTTAGCCGACATCGCTGCCGACTTTGAGCATGTCCGCTTTCAAGGGATAAAGCGGGCGTTGGAGTTCGCTGTAGAAAGTTATTTGCTCATTGGGTGCCATTGCCTGCGCGGTCGCGCGATGATGGCAGTGGCTCTCAGCACGTCTAGTTATCCCAGTTCTCAGTCGCACTGATCGAGGGGACGACCATTTCCGTGACATCGGCAATTTCGTCGCCGAGTTGCACGAGCATGGCGCTGATTGCGAGACCGTCCTGGGCTCGATCCTGCTTTCGCCCTAAACCCTCTACCGCGATTGCGAGCACGCGCACCTTTGTCCCGAGATCGATCAAGCGATCGGCCAATTCCCTCGTGCGCTCCGGGGTATCCAACCGAGGCTTTTGCATCGCCAACCTCTCATTGAGGGCTACTGCTGCTTCTTGCGTCGAAAAGGAGCCCCCTTAGCACTAGGGGGCTCCTCCGGTTCCTGCACAGGGGAGAGTCGCAGGGAACCTCAGGGCTTTAAACAGGACATGTCCCGCCCTTTGATCCTGGGCGTCTTCAACACATCAAAGCCAACTAGGCCCTGTGGGGTGCGTAGTAATGATGGTTATGAGCGTGGACTATAGGCTTCTGTACTGGGCCTCCGGTCTTAGCTGGTGGTAGCCCGGGCATGTTGTATGTCCGGCAATCGGCGGCGTCGGGTTGCTCGACGCAATGCCCGTAGGCGGCAAGAGCGGGACTGAGAGCGCCCAGCGAGAGTGATGCGACGACTGCAAGCCCTATGAAGGTGGTCTTTAGCATTGGGGATACTCCATAGAATGGCCCCCGTACGATCAAGCCAACACCCATTTCATTGCTGGAATGTTTCGTTTCATTGCTGGGATGTTTCGCGACACAATGTGTCGCAGTCCCAACGTGCCGCAGCGCCGATCGCCGCACCGATCTTGAAAATGGGGAAGCCCTCTCCCCGTCTGCGTAACGAGACAACGCGAGCCTAAGCTCGCTCTAGATCGTGCAACCTTGAATCGTTGGGAATCTGCTCGAATCGGCCGCGATCATCGCCTCGAATTGCTGCTCAACCGAAAACTCGACATCGACAAGGGAGAACGGTCCGCTCTCACGGCACTGGCATAATGACTGATGATGCCAATCAGATCGAACTCAAGGGAATAGATTGTTGGCGTGTCCACAACCCCAGCCTTGGACATCGCTTCCTTGAGATCGGCCGAAGCAGCGAAAGACTTGGCCATCTTTGTATCCTTGGTATCAAAGACGGCTACGATCTCACTCTTATTGCTGTCGGCGGAGTGGTAGACGCGAGGATTACTCAGGCCTGCTGCCTTCTGCATCCCCTCATGTTCATCGAAGACGGGACGCCACTGTCCGTAGTCCCTCACCTTATGACGGATGATCATCATGCCCATGACTCCCCTCCTTCTGCTTCGGCAACCCCTTGGCGTCAGCCGCTGAACAATTTGGTGACTGACCACCGTCAGAGTCAAAGGTGTCGTTTGATCACCATGCAGGAACTGGCCAACATCTTGGCGAGGCTCTCTCCTTCTAACTCGTTTGATGCGTGGTCGAGTTAAGCGCACTCGCAATTTGCCCGCGCTAAACCCGCTGCATGCGCTACCGTTCCAAGGCCAGAACAACCTTAAGCCTGCGAAGCGATTCTACTTGATGATGCCGAGCATAACGAGGAGTGAGATCACGCCGATGGTAGCGGCGATCACAGCGGCGTCGAGGGTCAAGCGCGCGAGCCTGTCCCCTGCCTCCTCTTGCTCGCGCAGCCACTGCCTTGCGAGATCGGCACGCGAGGCCACACCATAGCCGCCCGAGTGCAGCTTGTCGCGCACACCCCCGCGTCCAAGCCGCTTGAACTCTCGGCGCAGCTTGCGCTTCCAGCGTGCGGTGAGTGGGTCTTCCTCGATCAACGCTGCCCCTCAAGAGAGGGGCAACACTATCACGTCTCGAGGTGATCTTCCTTGATGGCCTCGCGGTGCCGCCCGTGCGTGTGGCGCGGCTTGCCCGTTGCCTTGGCAGTGGCAGAGTTCGAGCGCGGCAGCACGCCGAGACGCATGTGGCGGTCGGACTCTGGCGCGAAAGTGCGTAACATGACAGGCCTCTCATACACCGGCCCGGCGCTGTCCGCGCTCAACCGTCAAATTTGATTTCATGAATCCACTACCCTCTGGCGGGTGATCGACCGGGGGAGCAAGGAGGGATGAAGCGAAGGGGAACGCGGGACAATGCCGCCAATGTAGCGGCACGGCTGGAAACTACAAGTCGGCAGCTTTTTTGCCTCTGGGCTTGGGCTTACCCCATTCGTCCATAAGGCACTCGTTTGCCTCAAGGTCAAAGGCGAGGGTCAACCACGTTTTTGCGAGGTCGGACCAAACCTGCCTGGCTTCTGGGTCCTTAGTCGTTTGCGCCAGTCGCACACACTCAAGCGCGCGTTGGCGGCACTCACCGGGATCAATCTGCCTGTCCAGCTGCCGAAGCTGATTAGCGCGTTGCTCGCGCGCATACCCTAACGCCATCGGCTCTTTAGCTGGTGCCAACTCTCCACCCGCCGCTGAAACTGAGGCTGGCCTAACCCTCCCAAACAAGGAATAGCGGAAAGCGCCGAAGATTCGCGCCATGGTAAGCCGTAGAGCAGCGAGTTTTTGGCCCTTGGCTTCGGCCACCTCGGTTGCAAGTTCTCGTCTTAGCTTCAGGTTCTCTCGAAGCGCCTTCACAAGGTCGTCGCTGTTCGATGTCATGCCCGACTTCCCTATATCCACGAGCATTTCAAATCCTCGCGTCTGCAGTCAAGGCAAAGAAGCTTGCCCGCTCACCAAGGACCGACATCCAAACTAAGCCGAAGCCGAAGCGCCGCGACTAGATCCAGGTGCTGGATGAGGCAGAGCTTGCCGCACTGCTCGAATGCCTCAAGGGTCATTGGCTCTACGTGCCCACACTGCTTGCCGCCAGTACTGGCTTGCGCCGGGGCGAGGTGCTAGGCCTTCGCTGGCAAGATGTGGATATGACGCTCGGCACCCTACAGGTGACGCAAGCGATCGAACAGGTGGGCGGCAAGCTCAACCTGAAGGCTCCAAAGACTGAGCGAAGTGCGCGCACCATCAAGATGCCTGCTGCCCTGGTAACTGAGTTAGAGCGGCACCGGAAGCAGCAACTAGAGCAACGCCTCAAACTCGGTCTGGGCGGGAGACCCGAACTAGTCTTCACGTCGCCATTAGGCGAGCTGCTACAGCCGAACTCATTCTCCGAGGCATTCTCCAACAAGGCTCTCGCTATCAAGCCGGTCACGTTCCACTGCCTGCGACACACTCACCTCACGCTCTTGCTCAAGAGCGGCGTGCCGGTGCATGTCGTCTCAGCTAGGGCAGGCCACGCCAAGCCATCACTCACACTCGATACCTACTCGCATCTCCTCGGCGGTGAGGACAACGACGCTGCCAAGCAAGCAGAGGTGATATTGCTCCGGGTACTGAAATAGTTGGCACCGGAATTGGCACCGAACAGGTTGGGACGGGCAGTTACGAACGGTTAAAATGCCGCCGCCATACTCCCAAAAAATGCCAGGAATCGGGTCTAAGCGCGACAATCGGTGACGAGGCGATATGCCGTTCTTAAATTGACCAGATTTGGCTGAATCATCTATCGAATTGCATCATTGAAGCCGCGCCGGTTCACGGGGAGGGGGTTGATGACGAGACGCAAGGCCGCAGGGCTCCTTTTTGGTTTGCCTATCGCGCTCGGCTTTTCGGCTGGTCTCGCGCTCGCCCAAGACCCTTCCAGCACGGTCGCCAAGACCCCGCCTCCGACCGCCGTCACCACCGGGGCGGCGGCTAAGCCGCAGGGGCTCACCGAGCCGCAAGAGCAGCTCAGGCCCTCGATCGGCGGCGAAGAGGAGCCGACGGGCGCTGCACCTCCATCGGATGAGATCACGCCCTCGGCCACGGATGAAGGCGCGGGCTGGGAAGCCGCGGTCGAGGCCGCACCAGGGCCGACGCCACTGATTGGCGATCAGCAGGACAAGGCCGTGCAGCGCATCAACGCCTATTTCAACAGCATCACCAATCTGCAAGGAAGCTTCGATCAGGTCGATTCGACCAGCAAGCACGCCACAGGCCGCTTCTACGTGCAGAGACCGGGGAAGATCAGGTTCGATTACGCGCCGCCGAGCGCCCTTCGCATCGTCGCCGACGGCGCCTTCCTCGCCATCGAAGACTCAGACCTGAAGACGGTCGAGAAATATCCCATAAAGTCGACGCCCTTCCGCCTTCTGCTCGCCGACGCCGTAGATCTTGGCCGCGACGCGCGCGTCGTCGGTGTCGAAAGCCAGGAAGGGACCCTTGCCATCTCGCTCGAGGACAAGAGCGGCGATGCTTCAGGCAGCATCAAGCTCGTGTTCGACAACGGGCCGGACCTCCAATTGAAGGAATGGCAGATCACCGACGCGCAAGGCCTGACCACCCAGGTGACGGTCAACGACGTCGTGTCGGGGCGCAAGGTTGCTGCCGATTTCTTCACCTCCACGGACACTTTTCAGCCGTTCCGCTAGGGCTCAAGCCCTGCAAGGACGCTAGCAAGCGGTCGCCGCGACCTCAGGCGACCAAAGAAAACAGAAGAAAATCAGCGCTCTAGCTCGCAGCGTCACGGCCATTTACGTGCCGTTAAATTTTTCACGGGGCTCTGGTTGAAATCCCGGCGCAATCTACTTATTTATATGGCCTAGAAGCGGATCACATCGTTTTTCATCGGTAGTGCCCCCCGTCTAGCCGAAGATGTGATTCGCTCGTGCCGGCTTCCCTCCCGGCACGCGCGCGAAAACAACGCGCTTCTGGCGCCCAACCACGCGCAGCGGTTGGGCGCCTTTCTTTTATCTTCCCTGTATTTCATCGGTCCGCCGTGTATTCATTACCGGCGAAGCCCTCTCCGCGAGCGCCCGCGCGTTAATATTTACGCTGTGGCAATAAGTCTTCTCTTGGCACCCCAATAAGTGATATGCCGCTTTCGTGGTGGGTCTTCCCTCCCCACCACAGGTTCCCCCCATAAGGAACCCGAAGAAGCCCCGACTCCCCCCGTGTCTGGGGCTTCTTCACTGTCGGGACCCCCTCTCTTGTTGATGATCTTCTTGGGAAGACGCTTGGCGCTTTTCCCCATCGCGCTCCGGCGCAAGACTTGTCCGCGACCCGCGTCCAGCTGAGCTTTCTTTCCATGCGCTTTCGCCTTGCCACCTGGAACATCAACTCGGTCAGGCTCCGGCTCGATCTCGTGAGCCGCCTCGTCAAAGAGGAGCGGCCGGACGTGCTCTGCCTGCAAGAGATCAAATGCGTCGAGGGGAAGTTCCCGGGGCTCGAGCTCGCCGCGCTCGGCTTTCCGCATATCGCGGTCTCGGGCCAGAAGGGCTATCACGGGGTCGCGATCCTCTCGCGGCTCCCCTTCACGCTCCTCGAGCGCCGCGACATTTGCGGGCGCGGGCATGCGCGCCATCTCTCGGTGAAGCTCGGCGAGGCGAACGGGAAGACGAGCCCGCTCGTCCTGCACAACGTCTATGTGCCGGCCGGCGGCGACATCCCCGACCCCGTGGCCAACGAGAAGTTTCGCCACAAGCTCGACTTCCTCGAAGCGATGAGCGCGTGGTTCGGCGGAATGCGGAGCAAGCAGAAAAACCGCATGATCATCGTCGGCGATCTCAATGTGGCGCCCCTTCCGACCGACGTCTGGTCGCACAAGCAACTGCTCAAAGTCGTGAGCCATACGCCTGCGGAAGTCGAACGCTTCGAGGGCGTGCAGGCCGCACATGACTTCATCGACGTGATGCGCCGACATGTTCCGGCCGAGGAGAAGCTCTTCACCTGGTGGAGCTATCGCAACCGCGACTGGCGCGCCTCAAATCGCGGAAGGCGGCTCGACCATATCTGGACGACGCCCGCGCTCGACGGCGCAGCGGTCTCGATGAAGGTGCTCGACAAAGCGCGCGATTGGCAGCGCACCTCGGACCACGTTCCCGTCATCGCCGATTTCGAGGTGGAGTGAACTCTCGCTCGTATGTCATCGCCCGGCTTGACCGGGCGATCCAGTAAGCACTGACCGTGATGAAGCGTGAATATCGGCGGTTACTGGATGCCCGCCTGCGCGCGCATGACCATCGCTTTGGTTAAGGCACCAATTTGTAGCCGCCCGTCTCGGTGATCAGAAGCTCGGCCTGCGACGGATCCTTCTCGATCTTCTGGCGCAGGCGATAGATATGCGTCTCTAGCGTGTGCGTTGTGACGCCAGCGTTGTAGCCCCACACCTCGTGCAGCAGAACGTCGCGCGTCACCACCCGCTCGCCGGCGCGATAGAGATATTTCAGGATCGAGGTCTCTTTCTCGGTGAGCCTGATCTTGCCGCCGTTGCCATCGACGAGAAGCTTCGACGCCGGCCTGAAGGTGTAAGGCCCGATGGTGAAGACGGCATCCTCGCTCTGCTCGTGTTGCCTGAGCTGCGCGCGGATGCGGGCGAGCAGCACGCCGAGGCGGAAGGGTTTGGTCACATAATCATTGGCGCCCAACTCGAGACCGAGAATGGTGTCCGAATCGGAGATCTGCGCCGTCAGCATGACGATGGGGCCCTTGAAGCCGCCGCGGCGGAGCAGCTTGCACGCCTCGCGCCCGTCGAGATCGGGCAGGCCCACGTCGAGAAGCACGAGATCGATATGGCCGTTGCGCGCCTGCTTCAGGCCGTCGCAGGCCGTCGCGGCGAGCGCCGTCTCGAACTCCTCATGCAGCGTGAGCTGCTCGCTCAAGGACTCGCGAAGCTCATCGTCATCGTCGATGATGAGGATCCTGCGCGCGTTGCTCATCGGGGGGGCCCTTGCTTAGTTCGGTAGGTGGAGTTGTAAGCGGGGGCAGGCGCGCCGACAAGCATGTCGCAAAGGGGGCAGGGGGCGGGAAAAGGCCATTTGGGCATGAAGGTTAGGAGATCGCGGCCAATCGTCGTGAGGCGCGCGCCGGGGAAACGGAGCGCGGGGCGCATTGCGCTCGCTCACGGCGCGAGACGCGTGGCTCTCGGCCGCTCGGGGGTTAGCGCCCTGAAGCGGGAAGGGGACGGCGCCACTCCGCTCGGTCGCTTCCCCATTCGGTGCGTGCTGTACCGGGCCGATCGCGTTCCGCGGCCGCGCTTGCCGTTTCCCGTTCGCGCCATCCGCGACGACGACGGCTGGTGCGAAGACCGTTCCGACCGCAATTACAATCGGCTCGTCAAGCTCTCGCCGGGAAGCACGGCCGATCGCCTCAAGCGCGACGACCATCTCTACGATCTCGTGCTGGTGCTCGGTCACAACGACAGGCCGCGCGTCAAAGGGAAGGGCAGCGCCATCTTCGTGCATCTCGCGCGCGAAGGTTTCACTCCGACAGCAGGCTGCATCGCGCTTTCTTGCCGAGATTTGCGCGCGCTTCTCGCCGAGCTTCGCCGCGACTCGGAAATCTCGATAATCTCCTAATCGGCGGAACGCGCGCCGAAGATGGCCGTGCCGATTCGCACATAGGTCGCGCCGAATTGAATCGCACGGGCGAAGTCGCCGCTCATGCCCATGCTCAAGTCCTTGATGCCGAGGCGCCCGGCGATCTTGGCGAGAAGGGCGAAATGCATCGCTGGTTCCTCATCGAATGGCGGAATGCACATCAAGCCTTCGATGGTGAGCCCAAGATCGTCGCGACAAAGCGCCACGAACGCGTCCGCCTCGGCGGGAGCCACGCCGGCCTTTTGCGGCTCTTCGCCAGTATTGACCTGAACGAAGAAGCAAGGGCGCTTGCCGGATCGCGTCATCTCCTCGGCGAGAGCGCGCGCAAGTTTGGGGCGATCGACCGTCTCGATCACGTCGAACAGCGCGACCGCCTCGCGCACCTTGTTCGACTGAAGCGGCCCGATGAGATGGAGCTCAATGTCTGGATGGCGCTCCCTCAGTGCCGGCCATTTCTCATGAGCCTCCTGCACGCGATTCTCGCCAAAGACGCTCTGACCGGCGCCGATCGCTTGCTCGATGACATCCGGCGGAACGGTCTTGGTCACGGCGACGAGCTTGACGGAGGCGGGATCGCGCTCCGCCGCGCGGGCGGCGAGGGCAATCTCCTGCTCGACAAGACGAAGCCTGGCCGGGATCTCGGCGAGGGCGGAAGCATCGGGGGTCATGGCCGCTATCTAGCAGGCTTTCCCAACGGCGTAACTTGACCGCTACCGTCATTTAGGCTCGATTGCCGCGCGAAACCTTGAGTCAGGAATAGACAAGAGCCATGGCGGCGGAACGCTACGACGCGCCGAAACGCGAGAAGTATTGGCAGGCCGAGTGGGAGAAGCGCGGCATCTTCGTGGCCTCCGAGAACGACCCGCGCCCGAAATACTATGTTCTTGAGATGTTCCCCTATCCGTCGGGGCGCATCCACATGGGCCATGTGCGCAACTACACGATGGGCGACGTCGTCGCCCGCTACATGCGCGCCAAGGGCCGTAACGTGCTGCATCCGATGGGCTGGGACGCCTTCGGCTTGCCAGCAGAGAACGCGGCCATTGAGCGCGGCATCCATCCCGCCAAATGGACCTACGACAACATCGCCACCATGCGCGGGCAGCTCAAATCGATGGGGCTGTCGCTCGACTGGTCGAGAGAGCTCGCGACTTGCGACCTCGATTATTACCATCAACAGCAGCGCCTCTTCCTCGACATGCGGAAAGCCGGCCTCGTCGACCGCAAGACGCGGAAAGTGAATTGGGACCCTGTCGATCGCACCGTGCTCGCCAATGAGCAGGTCATCGACGGCCGCGGCTGGCGCTCGGGCGCGCTCGTCGAGCAGCGCGAGCAGCCTGAATGGGTGTTCAAGATCACCGACTACGCGCAGGACCTGCTCGACGCGTTGCAGAAGCTCGAGCGCTGGCCCGAGAAGGTTCGGCTGATGCAGGCGAACTGGATCGGGCGCTCCGAGGGGCTCCTCATCCGCTTCCAGACGATCAAGGCGCCTAAGGGGCACGAGCTCATCGAGGTCTTCACCACGCGACCCGACACGCTCTACGGCGCGAGCTTCATCGCGATTGCGCCGGATCACCCACTGGCGAAAGCGATCGCCGAGCGCGACGCGAAGGCGTCCGCCTTCATCGCCGAGTGTCAGCGCGGAGGCGCCACCGCGGCAGAGCTCGAGACGCAAGACAAGAAGGGCTTCGATACGGGCTTGCGCGTGCGTCATCCCGTGATCGAGGGCGCAGAGCTTCCCGTGCTGATCGCCAATTTCATCCTGATGGAGTACGGCACCGGAGCGATCTTTGGCTGCCCCGCGCATGATCAGCGCGATCTCGAATTCGCGCGGAGCCAAGGTCTGTCCGTGATCCCCGTGGTGTTGCCGAAGGGCGAGGATCAGTCGGCCTTCGCGATCGGCGACGAGGCCTATACCGGCGACGGAATGATGATCAATTCCGGTTTTCTCGACGGGCTGGGCGTCGCAGAGGCCAAGGAGAAGATGGCCGATGCGCTCTCCGCGAAACACGTGAAGGGCAAGGCTGTCGGCGAGCGGCAGACCCAATATCGCCTGCGCGACTGGGGCATCTCCCGGCAACGTTACTGGGGCTGCCCGATCCCCATGATCCATTGCGAGCGTTGCGGCATCGTGCCGGTGCCGGAGAGCGACCTGCCGGTCAAACTCCCCGACGACGTGAGCTTCGACAAGCCGGGCAATCCGCTCGACCGTCACCCGACTTGGAAGCATGTCACCTGCCCGCAGTGCGGAGGTCCGGCGACGCGCGAGACCGACACGATGGACACCTTCGTCGATTCGTCGTGGTACTTCGCGCGCTTCTGCTCGCCGCATTCGCGCGAGCCGGTCGACACCAACGCCGTCGGCTATTGGCTGCCGGTCGATCAATATATCGGCGGCGTCGAGCACGCGATCCTGCATCTCCTCTATGCGCGCTTCTTCACCCGCGCCATGCACAAAACCGGTCACGCTCCGCTCGATGAGCCGTTCGCCGGGCTCTTCACCCAAGGCATGGTGACGCACGAGACGTATAAGGACGTATACGGAAAATGGGTGTTCCCCGACGAGGTGAGCCGCCGCGACGGAAAGGCGGTGCACCTCAAGACGGGAGAGCCGATAACGGTCGGCGCCGTCGAATCGATGTCGAAGTCGAAGAAGAACGTGGTCGATCCCGACAGCATCATCTCGGCTTATGGCGCCGACACCGCGCGCTGGTTCATGTTGTCCGACACTCCGCCTGAGCGCGACATCGAATGGACCGCCGCGGGCGTCGAGGGCGCGCATCGCTTCTTGCAACGCCTCTACCGGCTGGTGCGCGAGGCTGCCGCCAAAGGTGCTCCGCTCGGCACTCAAGCGCCACAGGAATTTAGTCCTGATGCCGAGACGCTTCGCCGCGCCGCGCACAGAAGCGTCGCCGCCGTCACGGTCGCGATCGAGAGGCTCCGCTTCAACACCGCAGTGGCGCAAATCTACGAGCTTGCCAACGCCCTCTCCACGGCCATGCAGAATGCCGGCCCTGAGCCCGCCGATGCCGGGCTCAGCTACGCGATTCGCGAGGCGGCCGAGCTGATCACCCGCATTTCCGCCCCGATGATGCCCCATCTTGCCGAGGACTGCTGGGCGCTGCTGGGCTGCGATTGGCTGTTGGCCGAGGAGCCCTGGCCAAGGCCCGATTCGGCCCTTTTGGTCGAGGACACAATCACCATCGCCGTCCAGGTGAACGGCAAAAGACGGGACGAATTGACGATTGCACGGGACGCCGCGAAGGAAGATATTGAAGCTGCGGCGCTAAAGCTCGACAATGTCGTGCGCGCCATCGGGGGACGTCAAATTAAGAAGGTCGTGATCGTGCCGCAGAGGATCGTCAATGTGGTGGCGTAGCTTTGCCATCGCGCTTGCGCTTTGCGCCGGCGCCGCGACGCTTGCCGGCTGCGGCTTCCAGCCTCTTTACGGCGGCACGACCGCGGGCGGCGCGAAGCTCGCCGAGGTGATGTCGGCCGTCGAGATCGATCCGATCCCGGGCCGCGTCGGCCAGCGGGTACGCAACGAGCTCATCTTCGAAAATACCGGCGGCGGCTACGCTGCGCCGCAGCGCTATCGCCTCGACATTGCCATCAAGGAACACGTCACCGACCAGCTCGTGCAGATCACCGGCGACGCGACCGGCCAGGTCTATGAGCTCAACGCAACATTCAAGCTGATCGACGTCAACAACGGCAAGGTCCTGCTGGTCGGCACCGCGGTCTCTCGCGCGCCGTATAATCGCTTCCAGGAGATATTCGCAAACGTGCGCGCGCGTTATGACGCGGAGAACCGCGCGGCGAGCACTGTCGCCGACAGCATCAGGACGAGAATCGCCGCCTATCTCGCCACCACGGCCTAGGCCGTCTCGTCATTCGACGAGCGTGCGTAAGGTCTCCGCGCTCCCGCTCTTGCTGCCATGGTCGCCTACAAGTCGTCAGCCGTCGCGAGCTTCCTCCGGTCACCTGACCCATCGTGCCGGGCCGTGTTGCTTTACGGTCCCGACGCGGGGCTTGTCGCTGAGCGCGCGGCAGCGCTTGCCGCCACCTTTGCACGTCGTGACAAAGGAGGGGCGGAGATCGTGCGGCTCGATGACCGCGATCTCGCCGAGGATCCCGCGCGGCTTGAGGTCGAGCTTTGCACGCGGCCGATGTTCGCCTCGAGCCAGGTGGTCAGAGTAACGGCGGGAGCGCGGCTCGACGTGCCGGGCCTCAAAGCGCTCCTCGCATCGCCCTACGACAACGCGCTCATCGTCGAGGCCGGCAATCTCCGGCCTGACTCGGGTTTGCGCAAACTGTTCGAGACCAACAAGTCGTCGGCGGCGCTGCCCTGCTATAGCGACGAGCGTGGTCTCGCCTCGCTCATCGATGCCGAGCTTGCCGATGCCGGACTTCGCATCGACCGCGAGACGCGCGCCTATCTCATGACGCGTCTCGGCGCCGACCAGGCGCTGTCGCGCTCGGAGGTGGCGAAGCTCGCGCTTTATGCCAAAGGCGGAGGCGAGGTCACCCATGACGACATCGAAGCGATCGTCGGCGACGCGGCCGAGACCGCGCTCGAGACATTCGTCTATGCCGCGAGCAGCGGAGATCCGGCGGAGGCGCTACGCGAGCTACAACGACTCGCCTCCTCCGGCACGGAGAGCCAGGCGGCGCTGATCGCGCTCGCCCGCCACTTCACCCAGCTGCACAAGGTGGCCGCCGCGCAGCAGGGCGGCGCGAGCGTTGAGGAGGCGGTGAAATTGCTCCGGCCCCGCCCGCATTTCAAGCGCGAGCCCGAGTTCCTCGCTCATTGCCGGCGGCTCGGAGCTGCTCGGCTGTCGCATCTCCTTCCACTGATCCAGGAAACGATCAGGCGCACGAGGCGTTCGCCCGAGCTCGAAGGCGCTTTCACCGAGCGGCTCTTGCTCGCGCTCACCGCGAAGATTTGACGCGCCGCCGTTGTATGCAATGCTCAGATAAATCGAGGCCACTCATGGACCAACGCAACAACGGCCCTGAGCTCCGCAACAAGCTCTTCATGCTGCTGAAGGAGCGCGCCTTCAGGCGCGGCAAGATCATTCTCGCTTCGGGACGCGAGAGCGATTTCTATTTCGACATGAAGCCCGCGATGCTCGATCCGGACGGGGCGGCGCTGCTCGCCGAACTGATCCTGCAAGAGCTCCAAGGTGTCGAGGCAGAGTGCGTCGGTGGGCTCGAGATGGGCGCGGTGCCGCTCATCGCGCCGGTTGCGATGAAGAGCCCCGAATATGGGCGGCACCTTCAAGGCTTCTTCGTGCGCAAGGCGATCAAGGACCACGGCACCAAGAAGCGCGTGGATGGCGCCGACATTACCGGCAAGTCCGTAGTAATCCTGGAAGACGTCACCACGACGGGAAGATCGGCGATGGACGCGGTCAAGGCCGTCACCGAAGCCGGCGCCAAGGTGGCTCTGGTGCTGGCGATCCTCGATCGCGGCGAGGGGGCTGCCGACCTCTATGCAGCGACAGGCGTCCCGTTCAAATCGCTGTTCCGCGCCGAGGAGTTTCTCGCTGTTACTTAGCTAGCGGCCGGGCTTGCGCAGCAGGCGGTAGCGCAGGTCTTCGAGCTGGTCGAGGCTCGTGTAATGGATGCGCAATTCGCCCTTCTCGCCCCTGCCCTTGCGCTTGATCTCGACGCCAAGGCCGAGCACTTCGGCAAGCTCAAGCTCCGCAGCCTTGGTGTCGGCGTCCTTGCGCGGCTTGTCGCGCTTGGCCTTCGCCGCGCCCTCGTCCTTAACCAATGCCTCAATTTGGCGCACCGTTAACCCTTCGTTAACGATACGGACGGCAAGCGCCGAGGCATCGGCGCGGCCGATCAGCGCCCGTGCGTGACCCGCGCTGAGCGCGCCGTTCCGCACGAGCTCCTGCACGTCCTCAGGGAGCTTCAGCAAGCGGAGCGTGTTGGCGAGGTGGCTCCGGCTCTTGCCGATGACCCTGGCGAGGTCCTCTTGCGTATAACCGTGACCGTCCATGAGGAGCTTGTAGCCCTCGCCTTCCTCGATCGCGTTCAGGTCCTCGCGCTGGACGTTCTCGATGATGGCGATCTCGACCGCTTCCTGGTCCGACAGCGCGCGGACGATGACCGGCACTTCGTGGAGAGCGGCAAGTTGCGCCGCCCGCCAGCGCCGCTCGCCGGCGACGATCTCGAAGACTTCCACATCGATCGCTGATGGGCGAACCACGAGCGGCTGCACCAGCCCGCGCTCGCGAATCGAGGCGGCGAGCTCCTCGAGCTGCGCCTCGGCGAAATTCCGCCGCGGATTGAACCGGCCTGGCTTCAGCGACGCGAGCGGCATGTTGCGCTGCTCGACGCCGGCGCCCTCCTCGAGCGGCCCCCCGATGAGTGAGGCCAGCCCTCTGCCAAGTCTTGCCTTCTGCGTGCCGACCGCCATGGCAGTCTCCTTCCCGTTTATCCGCCGATAAATGATCATGCCGCCCGCATCCGCCGCTCGCGCTCGATCACCTCCGAGGCGAGCTTGATATAGGCCTGGCTGCCGGAGCAGCGGTAATCGTAAAGCAGCACCGGTTTCCCGTGCGACGGCGACTCGGCGACCCGCACATTCCTCGGGATGATTGTCGCATAGACTTTCTCGCCGAGGACACGCCGCACGTCCTCGACCACCTGGTCAGACAAGCTGGTGCGCTGGTCGTACATGGTGAGCACCACGCCGTGGATCTGGAGTTTCGGGTTGAGGCGCACCCTAATCTCCTCGACGGTACTCAGAAGCTGCGCCAGACCCTCGAGCGCGAAGAACTCACATTGCAGCGGCACGAGCACGGCGTCGGCTGCGGCGAGCGCATTCACCGTGAGAAGATTGAGTGAGGGCGGGCAGTCGATGAGGATATAGCTCGTGGCGGCATCGGGATCCTCAGCGGCGCTCATCGCGGCGAGGCAATCGCGCAGGCGGTAATGCTTTCCGCTCGAGGCAGCGGCCTCGCGCTCGAAGGCCATGAGGTCGATGGTAGCGGGGACGATCGAGAGCCGCGGCACGTGTGTTGCGACTCGCGCCTCGGCGATGGTCGCGGTCCCGCTCAACACATCGAAGGTCGACACCGGACGCTGGTCGACGCCGAGCCCCGTGCTCGCATTGCCTTGTGGATCGAGGTCGATGATGAGAACCCGCTCGCCGACGGCGGCGAGGGCGGTGCCGAGATTGATGGCGGTCGTGGTCTTGCCCACGCCGCCCTTCTGGTTGGCGAGGGCTAGCACGCGGGCGCGGCGCTGGGCGAACGCGTTCATGGCGTGCCGGCCTTCGCGGGAGCGCGCGGACGAAGCCCCGTGACCTCGATGATACTGGAGTCTTCAGCGGTGAGGCTCGGGCGGAGGCGGAAGTCGAACTCCCAGCTCTCACGCCCGGCCGCAATCTCGGCCTCGGCCTCTCGACCTTTCGGGAACAGCCCCTTTGTCCTTTCCCCGAAAAACGGCGCCGCCAGCTCGAAGAGACGCGGTAGCGGCGCGAGCGCGCGGGCGCTGACCACGTCAGGCCTCAGGCTTTGAGCGCTTTCAGCAAGCTCTTCAATTCGCATGGCGTGGATGTCCACAGGGGCCGCGGTCTCGCGCGCGACCTCGGCGAGGAACGCGCACTTCTTGCGATTGCTCTCGACGAGATGCATGCGGAAGTCCGGCGTCCCGGCTTGAATTATGGCAACCACGAGCCCGGGAAAGCCTGCCCCTGATCCGAGATCCAGCCAGAGTCGCGCGTTTGACGCAAGGCCGCAAAGCTGGGCCGAATCGGCGAAATGGCGGGACCACAGACCGGGCAGGGTGGAGGGACCGACCAGGTTGGTGCGCTTCTGCCAGTCCGTCAGGATCTCGGCATAGCGCCCGAGCCTGTGGATTGTTTCACGTGGAACTTTAAAGGCTTCGGCGAACTCCTTTGGCCCACCGATCATGGTTGACGCGTTAACCTTTGCCATGGCTAGGCGCTTCTGGCGGCCGGCCCCTTCTTCAGATGCGCCAAGAGAAGCATGAGGGCCGCCGGCGTCATGCCATCGAGCCGTGCCGCCTTGCCGAGAGTCTCGGGGCGGTCCCGCTCGAGCTTGTGGCGAAGCTCGGTCGAAAGACCGGGAAGAGCAGAGAAGGTGAAGTCTTTCGGAATTGCTATACCCTCGTCCTTGCGGTAGGCGGCAATGTCGAGTTCTTGCCGCTTCACGTAGACCGAATAGCGAGCGTTCGCGGTGATTTGCGCGGCGATGGATTGATTGATGGAGCGGAGCTCCGGCCAGATTTGTTCGAGACGCGCTAGGTCGATCTCTGGATAGGAAAGCAGCTCGTGAGCGCTCCGCTTGCGCCCGTCGCGATTGATCGTGAGCCCATGCTTCGCTGCCTGGTCGGGCGTGAGCGCGACGCTGCTGAGCAGCGCCTCGGCCTCGGCGAGCTGCTTCGCCTTCTCGGCGAAGGCGAGGCTTCGCTCGCTGCCGACGCATCCGATTGCTTCGCCGAGTGGAGTGAGGCGCTGGTCGGCATTGTCGGCGCGGAGCGTGAGGCGATACTCGGCACGCGACGTGAACATGCGATAGGGCTCGGTCACGCCGCGCGTGGTGAGGTCGTCGATCATCACGCCGAGATAGCCGTCGGCGCGCGTCAGCGCGAATCGACGTGACGCGCCAGAGGCTGCGAGTGCGGCGTTGATCCCGGCGATGAGCCCCTGACCCGCCGCCTCCTCATAGCCGGTCGTGCCGTTGATCTGGCCGGCAAGGAACAGCCGTGTGACCGCCTTCGTCTCGAGGCTCGCATGAAGCTCGCGCGGATCGACATAGTCGTACTCGATGGCATAGCCGGGTCTGATCACCCGCGCGCGCTCGAGGCCTCCGATCGTCTTGAGGAACGCGAGCTGCACGTCCTCAGGCAGGGAAGTCGAGATGCCGTTCGGATAGACGGTGTCGTCGTCGAGGCCTTCGGGCTCGAGGAAGATCTGGTGACTGCCGCGCTCCTTGAAGCGCACCACCTTGTCCTCGATCGACGGACAATAGCGCGGGCCGACACTCTCAATCTGACCGGAGTACATCGGCGCGCGGCTGAGATTCAGTGCGATAATGGCGTGCGTTGTGCGCGTCGTATGCGTGATGTGGCAGACGACTTGCGGATTGGTGATCCTCCCGGTGAGGAAGGAGAAGGGCTGGGGCGGGTCGTCGCCGCGCTGCACCTCGAGCCCGGCCCAGTCGATCGTGCGGCCGTCGAGGCGGGGAGGGGTTCCCGTCTTGAGCCGGCCCATGCGAAGGCCAAGCCCGTAGAGTCGCGTCGAGAGCCCGAGGGCAGGGGCCTCGCCGATGCGTCCGGCCGGGATCTTGCGCTCGCCGATATGGATCAGCCCGCGCAGGAAGGTGCCGGTGGTCAGCACAACGGCGCCGGCGGCGAAGCGGCGACCATCAGCGGTTAACACTCCGCTAACCATACCGTTGGCGACGATGAGATCCTCGACCGCGGCCTCGATGACTTCGAGCCCGGGAGTAGCGGAAATGGCCGCCTGCATGGCCTTACGGTAGAGCTTGCGGTCGGCCTGGGCGCGCGGACCCTGAACGGCAGGTCCCTTGCTCCGGTTCAGCACCCGGAACTGGATGCCGGCCTCATCGGCGACCCGGCCCGTCAGCCCGTCAAGCGCATCGATCTCGCGCACGAGATGGCCCTTCCCCAGCCCGCCAATGGCCGGGTTGCAGGACATCTCGCCAATGGTGGCGAAGCTGTGGGTCACAAGCGCGGTACGCGCGCCCATGCGCGCAGCCGCAGCCGCCGCCTCGCAGCCGGCATGGCCTCCGCCGATGACGATGACGTCGAAACCCTTGCTCATGCGCCATCACCTAATGGCTTCGGGCCCGAACGTCCAATGTTTCACGTGAATCACGATCCCCGACGCCCCGCCTTTGGTGTCCCCACCGTGAGCGGTGTTTCACGTGAATCACTTACCGATACAGAACTCGGCGAAGATGGCGCCAAGCACCTCCTCGACGTCGATGCGGCCGGTGAGGCGACCGAGATGGTGGGCGGCAATCCGGAGCTCCTCAGCCTTCAATTCGGGGCTGAGCGAGGCATCGCCGAAGCGCTGCAGGGCATCGCGCGTGCCTTCGAGCTCGACGCGATGGCGCGCCCGGGTGATCAGCGGAGAGCCTGCACCTCCCTCTGTCGCGAGCGCGGCCTGATCCTCGAGCGTCCCGATCAGGCCCTCAAGCCCCTGCCCGGTCCTGGCCGAGACCGGAAGCGCGTTGCGGCCCTCGCCAGCCCCCGGCGCGAGATCGATCTTGTTCAGCGCGACGACACACGACTTGGCCTTGAGCGCCGCCGGCGGCTCCCAGACAGGCGCGGTCGCATCGACGAGCCACACCACGACGTCGGCCGCTTCCGCCCGCGCAAGGGCGCGCCGCACGCCTTCGGCCTCGACCTGGCCTGCCGCCTCCCGGAGGCCCGCGGTATCGGTGAGGATCACCGGCACCCCGCCGAGGTCGAGATGCACCTCGATCACGTCGCGCGTGGTGCCCGCCTCCTCCGACACGATCGCCACATCGCGCTTGGCAAGCGCGTTCATGAGGCTCGACTTGCCGGCATTGGGCGCGCCGGCGATGACGATGCGCACGCCGTCTCGCAAGCGCTCGCCTTTGCCCTTCAAAGGTTCGACAATCTCACTCAATAGCCCGTCAACGATCCTGCGCGCCTCACGTGCGGTGGCTACGCCGACATCGCCTTCGTCGGCGAAGTCGAGCTCGGCCTCGACCAGCGCCTGGGCGCGCAGCAGGCTCTGGCGCCACACATCGTAGCGTGCGCTGGCGAAGCCTCCCGCTTGCAGCAGGGCCTGCTCACGCTGGCAGCGCGTCTCGGCGTTGATGAGGTCGGCGAGGCCCTCGATCTGGCGAAGGTCGAGCTTGCCGTTCTCGAATGCTCTACGAGCGAACTCGCCGGGCTCGGCGAGACGGGTGCCGAGAAGCGACAGCACCGCCTCGATCAATTCGCCGATCACGGCGCGGCTGCCGTGCAGCTGGAGCTCGGCCATGTCCTCTCCGGTGAAGCTCGCCGGCGCGGGGAACCACAGCACGAGACCACGGTCGAGCAGGGAACAATGCGGCGGCCCGATATCGCGCAAGCTCGCATGCCTCGCCTCGGGCACGCCGCCGGTAAGCGCCTCGAGCACCTCGCGAGTCGCTGGCCCCGAGACGCGAACCACGGCGATCGCCGCGGGCCCGGCCCCGCTCGCGAGCGCGACGATCGTGTCGCCCGGATTGGGCCCAATGCCGCCGATTTCACTCATGTTGTCGCCGATCGTTCGGTTCAATGCGTTATCCTAGGGCCGAGCGAAAGGAAGGGCCATGCAGGAGCGAGCAGCAGGTAACCGCCTAGGGCACGAGACGAGCCCCTATCTCCTCCAGCACAAGGACAATCCCGTGCATTGGCGCCCGTGGGGCGAAGCCGCGCTCGCAGAGGCGCGGCAGACGGGCAAGCCCATCTTGCTCTCGGTCGGCTACGCCGCCTGCCATTGGTGCCACGTCATGGCGCATGAGAGCTTCGAGGACGAGGCGACGGCGCGCGTGATGAACGACTTGTTCGTCAACATCAAGGTCGACCGCGAGGAGCGCCCGGACGTCGACGCGATCTATATGGGCGCGCTGCACGAGCTCGGCGAGCAGGGCGGCTGGCCGCTCACCATGTTCCTCACCTCCGACGCCGAGCCGTTCTGGGGCGGGACCTATTTCCCCAAGGAGCAGCGTTATGGGCGGCCCGCCTTCGTCAGTGTACTGAATGAGGTGGCGCGGGTCTATCGCGAGGAGCCCGACAAGGTCAAGCAGAACGCCGACGTCCTGAAGGACCGGCTCAAGCCCGCGCACCGCGTCTCGGCGAGCGCGCCGCCGTCGGAGGAGATGCTCGCCGATCTCGGCCGCCGCCTGGTGCAGGCGATCGATCCGATCAATGGCGGGATCAGAGGCGCGCCGAAATTTCCGCAGCCTCAGTTCTTCGGATTCTTGTGGCGCGCCCGCTACGGCGTCGCCAACGCGCGCGAGGCGGTCGACCTGACGCTCATCCATATCGCGCAAGGCGGCATCTACGATCATCTCGGCGGCGGCTTCTCGCGCTACAGCGTCGATGAGCGCTGGCTCATCCCCCATTTCGAGAAGATGCTCTACGACAATGCGCAACTCATCGATCTGATGACCGAGTCGTGGCGCGAGAAGAAATCGAAGCTCTTCGCCGAGCGAATCGCGGAGACGGTCGATTGGCTGTTGCGCGAGATGGTGGTCCCGGGCGGCGGTTTTGCCGCCTCGCTCGACGCCGATAGCGAGGGCGAGGAAGGGAAGTTCTATGTGTGGAGTCTCGCCGAGGTCGACGAAATTCTTGGCGAGGATTCCAAATTCTTCGCCGAGATTTATGGCGTCACGGCCCAGGGCAATTTCGACGGCCACAATATTCTGAACCGGCTCGATTCTATCGAGCTACGCGACGAAGCGACCGAGCGGCGTCTCGCCGAGATGCGCAAGAAGCTGCTCGCGCGGCGCAGCCTTCGCGTGCGTCCCGGGTTCGACGACAAGGTGCTCGCCGATTGGAACGGGCTGATGATCGCGGCACTCGCCAAGGCCGCGGAGGCCTTCGACAAACCACAATGGCTCGCAGCGGCCGAGGCTGCTTTCCATTTCGTCAGCACAAAGATGATATTGGACGGGCGGCTAATGCATGCTTATCGCGCGGGAGAGGCCAAGGCGCCGGCGACCGCTAACGACTACGCCAATATGGTCCGCGCAGCGCTGGCGCTCGCTAGTGTCACCGGCAAGCGCGCTTACGTCGACCGCGCGCGCGAATGGGCTGACATCCTCGACAAGCATTATTGGGCGGCGGATATCGGCGGCTATTATTTCGTCGCCGACGACACCGACGATCTTATCGTAAGGCCGCTCAGCGGACAGGACGAGGCGACGCCGAACGCGAACGGCACGATGGTCTCGAATCTGATGGCGCTCTATCTCTGGACCGGAGAGGAACGTTATCGCGAGCGTGCCGAGGCGGTGCTGAAAGCCTTCGCCGGGGCGATGCTGCAGAACGTGCTCGCGCATGCAGGCCTGCTCGCCGCCGAGCTCGATGTGATGGCGCCTGCTCTCATCGTACTGGTTGTGCCAGATGGTGGCGATGTGCGGGCGCTGCGCCGCGCGCTCAGCGAGGTATCGCTGCCGGGCGCGGTCGTGCAGGAGGTGAGGGAGGGCGATGGCGCTAGCGCCCTTCCCGCATCATCACCAGCCCATGGCAAGACCGCGATCGACGGCAAGGCCACGGCCTATGTGTGCATAGGCCCGCAATGCTCCCTGCCGGTCACCGAGCCCGCGAAGCTCGTCGAGACCATCAAGGCCGCGCGCGGCGTCACGCTCGCCTGACGTGCCCTTGCCATTGCCCGGATTGACCGGCAATTCAATAGATACGGCTTCACCACAGCCGAAGTCGTCATCACAGGCTATCTATCAGTTCTCGGGGCTTTGACGCTGACCTGATTGAATGTCGTCGTTTAGGTCGGCTTATTGGCGCCTAGGCACTGATAGGTGAGCGTAACGAACGAGCGAAGACAATCGCTGCCGTAGAATTGCTGGCATTGCCGCTTCTCGCCACCGAACGGTTCGGCATCCTTGTAGCCGCAGGCCGCACAGCGCTGACGCGCAGCAATTAAGCCCTGCGCTTGATCAATCACGGGCTTCTCATAGAGGCCGAGTTCGTAGCTGAGATCGACGGTGCCATCGGCGCGGCTGCCGCCGGTTGGTATCAAATCCTTGTGCCGCGCGCAGCCGATCACGGCAAGCGCGATGGCGCAGGCACACAAAGACAACCGCATAGCCCTCCTTCCCCGAAGGGCCTCCTCGTTCGTTGCACTATAGCTGGTCATACAACCGATATGACAGCAAAAAGGGCGGACGCGCCGCTAAGGTGCCAAAGATTGAAGTCGTCCCGTCAGCGGTTGCTAGGTTACCCGGTCAAGCCGGGCAATGACGCACTTGGGGAGCGGAGACATTAGCTCGCCAGCGCGAGCGCGGGCTCGTCGTGCGATGCAACGACGCGAGGTTCGGGCGAGCCGGAACGATTGAGCCACGGGCTCCACGGCTCGGGGCGGCGTCCATGAACACCTCGAAGCCGCTCGGCGCTCTCACGCGAAGACCTGAGAGCGCACGCCGCACGTGATCGACGTCGACCGCGCCCGCGCGCGTCACCGCCTCCTTCCACAGATTGAAGCTGATCCAGGTCGCCTCCATCGGATCGTCGGTGACGACGTTCGGAGCGCCGCAGAATTTTCGCCACGCGGCGACGAAGGCGCGGTTCTCGGGCGAGTCTATCGCGTGCAGATAGCTCCAGGCGGCAAGATGTCCCGCCATCTCGGGGCCGGCGATCGCAGGGAGCTCGCCCTCGCCGATCGAGAGCGTCATCGCCGGCATGCTCTCGGCGGTGATGCCTTGGCGTGCGAGCTCGCGATAGAAATAGATGTTGGCATCGCCCGAGACCGTGGTGACGATCGCAGCGTCGCCTCCCTCGCCGAATTTGTGGATCCAGGAGACGGTGTCCTCCCAGCTCTTGTGGTTGAACGGAGTGTAGAACTCGGCCACAGCGTCGCCCGTGACGCCGTGCGCGTCGAGATAGGATTTGAGGATCGCGTTCGTGGTGCGCGGATAGACGGTATCGGTGCCGAGCAGGAAAAAGCGCTTCTGCGGGCCCTTCGGCTGCTCGGGCACGATCGCGTAGCGGTCGCCGCCCGCGATCTTGGCAACAACGGCCGCGAGCGCGCGTAGAGGCCGCTCAACGGCGATGGCCGCCATCAGCCCCGTCACCGCACCGGCGAGCAGCCCTAGGGTAGACCCGCTCACCATCGTGGCGAGCACCGCGACCAGGCACGCGCCGAGAACGGGCAGGACGACCCAAAGGTTTGGCAGATCGCCGCGACGCCGTTCCTGCATGATGTCCTCCCACCGCCGAAGGGGACACTACAGGCCAATTGTTGAGACTAAGTTTCTGATTTTGCTCGCTGATCTGCACAATCAAGCGGCAATGCTGCCTCAGTATTCAGCGTTTCATCTCCAGGGCGAAGATTCGCGCAACCTTAGGTATTCATCGACTCGAAGAACTCGCCGTTGCTCTTGGTCTGCTTCAGCTTGTCGAGCAGGAACTCAATCGCGTCCTGCGTTCCCATCGGGTTCAGGATGCGGCGGAGCACGTACATCTTCTTGAGCTGATCGGGCGGCACCAAGAGCTCCTCCTTGCGCGTGCCGGAGCGAGCGATGTCGATGGCGGGGAACACGCGTTTGTCCGCCACCTTGCGATCGAGCACGATTTCAGAGTTACCGGTGCCCTTGAACTCCTCGAAGATCACCTCGTCCATGCGGCTGCCGGTATCGATCAGAGCGGTGGCGATGATGGTGAGCGATCCGCCCTCCTCGATATTGCGCGCGGCGCCGAAGAAGCGCTTCGGCCGCTGGAGAGCATTGGCGTCGACACCGCCGGTCAGCACCTTGCCGGACGAGGGCACGACGGTGTTGTAGGCGCGGCCAAGTCGCGTGATCGAGTCGAGCAGGATCACCACATCGCGCTTATGCTCGACGAGGCGCTTCGCTTTCTCGATGACCATCTCCGCGACCTGCACGTGGCGCGATGCCGGCTCGTCGAAGGTCGACGAGATCACCTCGCCCTTCACCGAGCGCTGCATGTCGGTCACCTCCTCGGGCCGCTCATCGATGAGCAGCACGATGAGATAGCATTCCGGGTGATTGGCGGTGACCGCATGGGCGATGTTCTGCAAGATCACGGTCTTGCCGGTGCGCGGCTGCGCTACGATCAGCCCGCGCTGGCCCTTGCCGATCGGCGACACGATGTCGATGACCCGCCCGGTGTTGTCCTTCTTGGTGGCGTCGCTCGTCTCCATCTCGAGCCATTCGTCGGGATAGAGCGGCGTCAGATTGTCGAAATGGATCTTGTGGCGCTGCTTCTCCGGGTCCTCGAAATTGATGGTATTGACCTTGAGCAGGGCGAAATAGCGCTCGCCCTCTTTCGGGCTCCTGATCTGGCCTTCGACGGTGTCGCCGGTGCGAAGGCCGAATCGGCGGATCTGGCTCGGGCTCACGTAGATGTCGTCGGGACCGGCGAGGTAGTTCGAGTCGGGCGAGCGCAGGAACCCGAAGCCGTCCTGCAGCACCTCGACGACGCCCGTGCCGGTGATCTCGACGTCGCGGGCCGCGAGCTGCTTCAGGATCGCGAACATCAGCTCCTGCTTGCGCATGGCGCTCGCGTTCTCGACCGCGACCTCCTCGGCGAAGCTCAGCAGCTCCGTCGGCGACTTCGTCTTCAAATCTTGCAGCTTCATTTCCTGCATGCGCTGCTACTCCAAACGTAAATGGGATGGTTCAAGGGTTTCGGTGGCCGCGACATTTCGAGCGCGGCTTGGGGGAAGGGGGTAGGATTTGCCTCGGCGGGAAGGCGAACGTGCACCGCCTGCTCCAGTCCGGGCGACCCGATCTTTTTGGGGAAAAGGAAGGGCCGCGACAGCGTCCCGAATTGGATGCGACTCATGTATAGCAGACCCCGAAGGCATGAGAAACAGTTTTGCCTACGGATTTAGAAGGGGCGGACGACGACGAGGATCACGATCAGAATCATGAGCAGGGTCGGGACTTCGTTGGCAATACGGTAGAAACGCGGCGATCGAGTGTTCCGATCCACGGCAAAGTCCTTGGTCCATTTGGCCAGGAGGCCATGATAGGCGGAGAGCACAAGGACGAGGAAAAGCTTCAAGTGGAACCATCCGTCCTTGGACCAGTCGATGACGCCGGAAAAAGCGAGCCAAAGACCGAGCGCCCAGCTCGCCAGCATCGCCGGGGTGGTGATGTATCTGAGCAGCCTCCGCTCCATCACCTTGAAGGTCTCGGATTGCTCGGAGCCCGTCTTGCTTTCAGCGTGGTAGACGAAGAGGCGAGGAAGGTAGAGCAGACCTGCCATCCAGGCGATGATGGCAATGATGTGGAAGGCTTTGATATAGGCAAGGAGCATCGAAATTGCCAGCGTTGCTCAGTCAGGTCGCATTTTCACCAGCTTGATCAGCCGCTCGACATGGGCGATCGGCGTCTCGGGCTGAATGCCATGACCGAGATTGAAGATGAAAGGCCCTTCGCCGAGGGTGCCAAGCGTCGACTTGACGCGGGTGTCGAGCTCGGGGCCTCCCGCGACAAGCAGAAGCGGGTCGAGATTGCCCTGAACGGGCAGTAGGGGCTGAAGCTCGCTTTTGATCCAGCCAAGCGGCAGGCTCGTGTCGCAGCCAATCGCGTCGACACCGGTTTCTTTCGCATAACGCACGGCAAGAGGCCCTGACCCTCGCGGGAAGCCGATGATGGGGATATCGGGCGCCGAGCCATTCACCCGCTCCACGATCCGCCGCGTCGGCTCGATGCACCAGCGGGCGAACTCGTCCTCAGGGAGGCTCCCGGCCCAGCTATCGAAAATCTGCAGCGCGCCTGCCCCCGCATTCACCTGACCGAGCAGATAGTCGGTGGAAACCTCAACCAGGAGGTCGATCAGACGCTGGAACCCATCAGGGTCGCCATAGGCAAAGAGCCGCGCCTCGGCCTGGTCCTTACTCCCATGGCCCTCGACCATATAGGTCGCAACCGTCCACGGGGCCCCACAGAAGCCGATCACCGGCACGGTCCGCGGAAGACTGGCGCACACACGCTCGAGCGTTTCATAGACGGGCGCGAGCTTAGGCTCGACGTTTTCGGCATCAAGGCTTGCCAGCGCCTTTCCATCCCTGATCGGATCGAGCCTCGGTCCCTCACCCTCGACGAACTCGATCTTCTGACCCATCGCAAAGGGCACGATGAGGATGTCCGAGAAGACTATCGCCGCATCGAGATCGAACCGCCGCAATGGCTGAAGCGTTACTTCGGCCGAGAGCTCAGGAGTGCGGCAGAGATCGAGGAAGGAAGCGACCCTACTCCTCACTTCCCGATATTCCGGCAGATAGCGTCCAGCCTGACGCATCAGCCAGATCGGAGGCGGGGAGTTTGGTTGCCCGGAGAGTGCCTTGAGGAAGGGACTGTCCAAAGGTTGGGGACGCAACATGGCGCTCTCTAAATATAATAAGAGAGATTCTCTATTAGGTTTCTACTGTTACTGTTTAGGCGTGGATAGCGGACATTCAGAGCCGTCACCAGGCTCTCTACAGGACTCGCAAGCGATCCGTCGGGCGGTCGCTGACAGTAGTGTGAAGCTGTGGCTAATTCCGTTGTGCGGCGCAAGCAGGGCACGGCTTCCAAGTTCTTAGCGGCTGACGCCCCAGCCGGCGAACGACCGAACCGCCTGTGGAGAGAGTGGTCACAGGGTTGGGGACCGACAGAGGTATTGCGCGAGGCACAGCGCCGACCGTCATTTTCTCGACATCAGCGAATCTGTGAAGAACTTGCCCCCATTATCATGGAGGGGAGGGTAGAGGTGCGAGCGCTCGCGTAGTTGCTCCCTTAACGCAACGAGGTTATCCAGAGGGATTGCCATGGATATCCAGCGCACGTTTCACCTGCACATGATCTCCGACTCGACCGGCGAGACGCTGACCGTCATCGCCAAGGCGGTGCGGGTCCAGTACGCGCAGGTGAGGGCGATCGAGCATCTCCACCCTCTAGTACGAAGCCGGCGCGAGCTCGAGAGGGTGCTGAAGGACGTGGAGGCGGCTCCCGGCATCGTCCTTTACACGCTGTTCAACCGCGAGCTCGCCGAGGAGCTGGAGAAATCCTGCAAGCGCCTCAACGTGCCGTGCGTCTTCGCGCTGAAGCCGATCCTCCAGGTGTTCGAATCCTATCTCGGCACTCCGGCGACGCCCACGGTCGGAGGCCAGCATGTGCTCGATGCCGATTATTTCCGCCGCATCGAGGCGCTCAACTTCACCATGCTGCATGACGACGGCCATCTGCCGCAGAACCTCAACGATGCCGACATCATCCTGATCGGGATCAGCCGCACGTCCAAGACGCCGACCTCGATCTATCTCGCCAATCGCGGGTTCAAGACCGCCAATATTCCGCTCGTGGCCGGCGTTCCCCTACCCCCTCAGATCGAGCAGCCGACGCGCGCCTTCGTCGTGGCGCTGGTGGCTTCCGCCGAGCGCATCTCGCAGGTACGCCAAAACCGCGTCATCGAGCAGTCGCACAGCCATCTCGACGATTATGTGGATCGCGAGGCGATCGCGGCCGAGATCGCCCAGACGCGGCAGCTTTGCGCGCGGCACGGCTGGCCGATCATCGACGTGACGCGAAGATCAATCGAGGAGACGGCGGCGGCCATCCTCCGCCTCTATCACGACCGCGAAGCGCCGGCGCTCGAAGCATGAGCGGCGTTCTGCAAGCGGGACGCCCACCGCTCATCCTTGCCTCATCCAGCAAGATCCGCGCGCGGATCCTCGAAGCGGCGGGGCTTGCGTTCATCGTCGAGCCGCCGGGATTGGACGAGAGCGTCATGCGCCAGGCCGTCAGCGGGGAGCAGTTGCTCGGGGCCCATGACGTCGCCGAAGTGCTGGCGCGCGCCAAGGCCGAGGCCGTGAGCGATCTTGCCCGCAAGGCCTATGTGATCGGCGCCGACCAGGTGCTCGCTTTCGGCGATGAGATCCTGTCGAAGCCCGAGACCATGGAGGCCGCGCGGAACCAACTGCTCGATTTGCGCGGCAAGACCCATACGCTGCACACCTCGGTCGCGGTGGCTACGAACGGAGAGACCATCTGGGCCACGACCGAGATCGCCACGCTCACCATGCGCAAGCTCTCCCCCGAGTTCATCGGCCGTTATCTGGCCGCTGCCGGCGAGGAGGTGCTGAGCTCGGTCGGCGCCTATCAGATCGAGTCGGTCGGCATCCAGCTCTTCGAGAAGATCGACGGCGATTATTTCGTCATTCTTGGCCTGCCACTCCTGCCGCTCCTCGATACGCTTCGGCGCGAGGGCGTTATCGAGGGTTGAGGTGAAACGCGCGTGCGTCATCGGTTGGCCGGTCGAGCATTCGCGCTCGCCAATGATCCACCGCTATTGGCTTTCGCTCTATGGGATCAACGGGGCCTACGCGAAGGAGGCCGTGCCGCCCGAGGAGGCGAGGGCGTTCATGCGCTCGCTTTCTAACCACGGCTATGTCGGGGCCAATGTCACGCTGCCGCATAAGCTCCTCGCGCTCGAGGCTTCCGATGTGGCTGACGAAGCCGCGCGCGCGATCGGCGCCGCCAACACGCTTTGGCTCGATGGGGAGGGAAAGCTCAACGCGAGCAACACCGACGCTTATGGCTTCATGACCAATCTCGTCGAGCAGGCGCCGCGGTGGAACGAAAGGCGCCGGCCAGTCGTGGTGCTGGGCGCAGGCGGCGCCGCGCGCGCCGTGGTCTATGGTCTGATCAAAGCCGGCGCGTCCAAAGTGTTGCTTGCCAATCGAAGCCGGGCGCGGGCCGATGATCTTGCATGTGCCTTCCCGCCGCGCGTCGAGGTGGTCGATTGGGACGACCGCGACCGCGTGCTTGCCGGTTGCGGACTCCTCGTCAACACCACGAGCCTCGGCATGACGGGTCAGGCGCCTCTCAAGATCGATCTTGGCGCGCTGCCGCCAGACGCCGTCGTGGCCGATATCGTCTATAGCCCGCTCGAGACGCCGCTTCTCGCCGAGGCGCGCAAGCGCGGGAACTTCGCCGTCGATGGGCTCGGCATGCTGCTCTATCAGGCCGTGCCGGGCTTCGAGCGCTGGTTCGGCGTGCGGCCCGAGGTTACGCCAGCATTGAAGGCGTGTGTGGCCGCGTCGCTGGGAGGGCATTGATGCTCGTCATCGGCCTTACTGGCGGGATCGGCATGGGAAAGTCGGCGGCAGCGTCACATTTCGCGCGCTCAGGCATCCCGGTGTTCAACGCCGATGCTTGCGTGCATCGCCTCTATGAGGGCGAGGCGGTCGCGGCGATCGAGGCGGCATTCCCCGGTGTCACGCGGCACGGCAAGGTCGACCGCACGCTGCTCGCCGCGCAGCTTACGGGCAAGCCTAAACGCCTCAAGCAGCTCGAGGGGATCGTGCATCCCATGGTGGTCAGGCAGGAGATCGACTTCCTCATCGACGAGGAGAAGAAGGGTGCGGAATTTGCAGTGCTCGAGATCCCGCTTCTGTTCGAGACCGGCGCCGATAAGCGCGTCGACGTCACCATCGTGCTCAGTGCGCCGCATCATGTGCAACGCGAGCGCGTCCTGGCGCGTCCGGGCATGACGGTGGAAAGGCTCGAGCATCTGCTCGCCCGCCAGCTCCCCGATGAAGAGAAGCGCGCGCGCGCCGACTTCGTTGTGGACAGTGGGACAGGTCTTGCCGACATGCATGCTAACATCGACAGGTTGATCGATTCGCTCCGGGGCCGGAAGGGCCGCGTCATGGAGCGACTGCGTTCCAATTAACTCTTGTCATTGCCCGGCTTGACCGGGCAATCCAGCAACTCCTGTCCGTTGGATGACGAAGGACGGTGACTACTGGGATTTCCCACTTTCGCGGGAATGACAGAGTCGTGCAATGGGGAGTGAGGATTCTTGCGCGAGATCGTGCTCGATACCGAGACCACAGGGCTCGATCCTTTCGACGGCCATCGCATCGTTGAGATCGGCTGCGTCGAGCTCGTCAATCGTATCCCCTCGGGGCGGGTGTGGCATTGTCATGTGAACCCCGAGCGCGACATGCCCTTTGCCGCCTTCGAGGTGCATGGCCTCACGACCGAATTCCTGCGCGACAAGCCGCGCTTTGGCGATCTTGCCGACGAGATGATCGCCTTCATCGACGGCGCGATGCTGGTGATGCACAACGCGGCCTTTGATTTCGGCTTCCTTAATGCTGAGCTCGACCGGCTGGCGCGCCCGCCGCTGCGCTGGGACCGTGTGGTCGATACTCTGGCGCTGGCGCGGCGGCGGCACCCCGGCGCACCATGCAGTCTTGATGCCCTCTGCAAGCGCTACGGCATCGACCTTTCCGAGCGCGAGAAGCATGGCGCCCTGCTCGATTGCCGGCTGCTTGCGCGCGTCTATGCCGAGCTCGTCGGCGGGCATCAGGCGCGGCTCGATTTTGCCATCAATGGCGGGCAGGCCGCCCTGCTACAGACGAGCGTGCTCCCCGTGCGGGCGAGGCCGCTTCATCCGCGCGTCTCGCCGGCTGAGATCGAAGCGCATCGCGCCTTCGTCGCGAGCCTTGGCGACGGCGCTCTTTGGCTCCGCTACTGACGCGTTGCCTGGCTAATTCTTCGCAGGCTGAGGGATGCCTTCGCCGCGGGCCATATTCTCGGCGAAGAGGCGGCCGAAATCGATCGGGTCGAGCATCAGGGGCGGGAAGCCGCCGTCGCGCGTCACGTCGGCCAATACGCGGCGCATGAAGGGGAAGATCAGCGTCGGGCAGTCGATGAACAGAACCGGCTGGAGCAGGTTCTGTGGAATGTTGCGCAAGCGGAAGAGCCCGCCATAGAGCAGCTCGACATTATAGATGACGCCGCGGTCGCTGTTCGCATGAACGTCAAGATGCAGCGATACCTCGAAGGTCTCCTCGCCGCGCGGCTCGGCATTGACGTTGACGCTGACCTTGAGCTGAGGGTTCTGCCCGGGTCCTTGGAGCGACTGCGGGGCGCCGGGGTTCTCGAAGGAGAGGTCCTTAATATATTGGGCAAGAACGGCGAGTTGAGCCTGGCTCGCCGCGCGTGCGGCCCCCGGCGTTGACGGAGTGCCGCTGGTGGGCTCGGCCGGCTCACGCGACGGCGCGTCCCCATTCCCCTTCTTGGGCTGATCCTCGGTTGCCCTCTTCTTCGCCATGACGGTTCCTCGAGATTTGCGCCCGCGCTGGCTAGCACGGGAGGCAAGCAATTCCAACAGGTCAGGGAATGGTTTGGCCCCGAGCCCATGCGGCAAGAACGAATTAAGCGCGAAGGGCGTTTAGGGTTGGCTTAGCGCCAGCGAATGCCTTAAGTTGTGGCCAGTGGCGCTGGCAGGCACGTGACATCCTGCAAACTCAAGGCTCCCGCTGGCAAATCTTCAGGCGCGCACCATATCCCGCCTGGAGAGTTCCGCATTGATCGCGGGCTAATCCATTGAACGCGGGTGGCGGCAAGGCATGGGCGAAGCTTTCGACATTTATACGCTTCTATTTCTGGTGCTCGCAGTCGTGATCTTCATCAGGCTGCGTAACGTGCTCGGTCGCCGGACCGGGAACGAGCGGCCGCCCTTCGACCCCTATTCGGCGCAGGAAACGAAACGGCCTTCTCCGCCAGATGCCAACGAGCCGGTCGTGGCGCTGCCGCGCGGCCGCGGACGCCCTGTGCCTGTGAGCGAGACTTCGGTCCCCTCCATGGAGGACATCGAGGCTCGGCTCGGCCGTCATGCGCAGAAGGACAGCCCGCTCGGCCAGTCGCTCACCGCCTTGATGCGCGCCGATCCCTCTTTCGATCCCGGACAGTTCCTCGACGGCGCCAAGATGGCCTATGAGGCGATCGTGATGGCCTTCGCCGAAGGCGACGACGCGACGCTCAAGCAGCTGCTCGGCAACGACGTCTATGAGGGCTTCGCGCGTGCCATCCGCGAGCGCGAGAGCCGCGGCGAGAAGGTGCAGTCGAGTCTGGTCGGCATCGACAAGGCCGATATCATCGAGGCCGAGGTCAAGAACCGCACGGCTTACGTCACGGTGAAATTCGTGAGCGAGCTGATCTCGGTGACGCGCGACGCGGAAGACGAGGTGGTCGAGGGCGACCCGAAGAAGGTGCGCGAGGTCACCGACATCTGGACCTTCTGCCGCGACATCGCCTCGAAGAATCCGAACTGGAAGCTCGTGGCCACCGAAGCCGCCAATTAGCCCGAATCTGACGAAGCTCTTATTGCTGCTTGCAGCAATCGTTGCCACGATTGCGCTCCTCCTTTGGAGGTGCGAGGTGGAAGAACAGACGATCAAGCTCAAGCCGATCAGCTTCGCCGAGATCGAGGGCTGGGCGGGGGACAATCATGCCGCGGCCTTTGCCACGCTGCTGAAGTCCTGCCGCAAGAGGCCGGCTAGTAACTCAGCTTGCAAAGACGCGTTGGCCCTCGGGGACAACGTCGACCGCGATTTGGCGCGACGCTTTTTCGAAACTCACTATATCCCCTATCGCGTCGATGAGGAGCAGCCGGGGCTCGTGACGGGCTATTACGAGCCCGAGCTAAATGGCTCGCGCGAGCGGAGCGGCAACTTTCAGGTGCCCGTTTATCGCCGTCCGGATGATCTCGTTCAGGTGAAACCGGATCTCTTGCGCGCGTTCTACAACGATGGCCTCAGCGTGATGCGCCGAAACGGCGAAGAGCTCGTGCCTTATTACACGCGCGCGGAAATCGAGTCGGGTGCGCTTTCGGGCAGGGGGCTTGAGCTGCTTTATCTCGACGATCCCGTCGAGCTTTTTTTTATGCAGATCCAAGGCTCGGGCCGTGTTCGGCTGACGGACGGCTCATGGGTGCGGCTCGGCTATGCGGCCAAGAACGGCCACCCCTATACATCGATTGGCAAGCGTCTCGCCGAGCGCGGCGATCGTCCCAAGGACTTGACCATGGAAGGACTAAAAAGCTGGCTGCGGGCCGATCCCGCGCGCGGCCGAGCGCTGATGCAGGAGAATAAGTCCTATGTCTTCTTCCGCGAGTTGCCGGAGGCAGAGGCCGGCGCGGGGCCGGTCGGCGCTCAAGGCGTGGCGCTCACACCCGGACGGAGCCTCGCCGTCGATGCCGCCTATCACAAGCTCGGCTTGCCGGTCTTCGTTGCGGCGCCTGATCTCAAGGGCGAGGACGGCAAGCCGTTCCGGCGATTGATGATCGCCCAGGACGTGGGCTCGGCCATCAGAGGGCCCGAGCGCGGCGACATCTTCTTCGGCACCGGAGAGGCGGCCGGTGCCATTGCCGGCGGCGCGGCGCATCCGGCGCGGTTCTTCATCTTGCTGCCGAAACGTTAAGCCGCTTCGCGCTATGCTCAGGCATGGGCAAGCGCGGACAGGAGAGCGGGAACGACGAGGAGCTTTGGGCGCGGGTGGCCGGAACCGCAAAGCCGCTCAGGAAGCGCCATGCCGTTACCAAGCCCGAGCCGCTTCCCCTGCCCCCGCGCAAAGCCGCCAACGAGACCGAGCCGGCGCCTCAGCCTCGCCTGCCAAAAGCCCCGCCCAAACCTGCTCCGATCCCGCGTGGCGAAGCGCTCGACCGCGGAACGGCACGCAAGCTCGAGCGAGGACATCTCGCCGTCGAGGCGCGATTGGACCTGCACGGGATGCGTCAGCGCGAGGCGCACGCGGCGCTCAGGCGCTTCCTCAAGTCGGCGCAGGGCGAAGGCTATCGCCATGTGCTGGTCATCACCGGCAAGGGCACCGATCTCGAAGCGAGGCGGAGCTTCTACGAGGAGGACGAGCGCGGCGTGCTGCGCCAAGCCGTGCCGTATTGGCTGGCTGCGCCGGACCTCGCCCATGTGGTGGTGAGCTTCGCGCCGGCCCCGCGCCGCCTTGGCGGCGACGGCGCGCTTTATGTGCGCCTGCGGAAGGCGCGTTCTCCCTCTCCCTGAAAGGGGGAGGGTTGGGGAGGGGGTCGGAGTCCCTCCGGCAAACCCCCACCGGCGCGCCAAAGCGACGTGGCGTTGCCACGCCGGGCGCACCTGCCTCCCCTTTCGGGGGGAGGAAAAGAGGGGCCTACAAAATAAATTTGGACAAGTCGGCGTTCTTGGCGAGGTCGCCGATGTGCTCGCGCACATAGGCCGCGTCGATCACGATCTTCTCACCGGCCTTGTCGGCGGCGTCGAAGGAGATCTCGTCAAGGATGCGCTCCATCACCGTGAACAGGCGCCGTGCGCCGATATTCTCCACGGCCGTGTTAACCTCGACGCCCACATCGGCGATGGCGTCGATGGCGTCGGCGGTGAATTCGAGCTCGACGCCTTCGGTCTTCATCAGCGCAACGTATTGCTTGATGAGGCAGGCCTTGGGCTCGGTCAGAATGCGGCGGAAGTCCTCGCGGGTCAGCGCGCGAAGCTCGACACGGATCGGCAGCCGGCCCTGAAGCTCGGGCAGCAGGTCAGAGGGCTTGGCGATGTGGAAGGCGCCAGAGGCGATGAACAGAATATGGTCGGTCTTCACCGGCCCGTATTTGGTGCCGACCGTGGTGCCCTCGATCAGCGGCAGGAGATCGCGCTGAACGCCCTCGCGTGAGACGTCGGCGCCGATGCGCTCCGACCGCGCGCAGATCTTGTCGATCTCGTCGAGAAACACGATGCCGTTATTCTCGACGTTCTTGATCGCCTCCTGCACGATCGAGTCATTGTCGATCAGCTTGTCGCTCTCCTCGGACACCAGGATGTCGAAGGAGTCGCGCACGGTGACGCGGCGCGGCTTGGTGCGGTGGCCGAACGCCTTGCCGAGCATGTCTGAGAGATTGATCATGCCGACCTGGCTGCCGGGCATGCCGGGGATCTCGAAGGCCGGCATGCTTGGCGTGTCGGTGACCTGGATCTCGATCTCCTTCTCGTTGAGCTCGCCAGCGCGTAGTCGCTTGCGGAAGGCATCGCGCGTGGAGAGAGTCGCATTGGCGCCGACCAACGCATCGAGCACGCGCTCCTCGGCGTTGAGCTGGGCCTTGGCGGCCACCTCCTTGCGCTTCGCGTCGCGCACGAGAGCGAGCCCCGCTTCGAGCAGGTCGCGCACGATCTGGTCGACGTCGCGGCCGACATAGCCGACCTCGGTGAACTTGGTCGCCTCGACCTTGAGGAAAGGTGCTCCGGCAAGCTTGGCAAGACGCCGCGAGATCTCGGTCTTGCCCACGCCGGTCGGGCCGATCATGAGGATGTTCTTGGGCAGCACCTCCTCGCGCATCTCGCCGTCGAGCTGCTGGCGGCGCCAGCGGTTGCGCAAGGCGATGGCCACGGCGCGCTTCGCGTCGCGCTGACCAATGATGTGGCGGTCGAGCTCGGAGACGATCTCGCGGGGAGAGAAGGAAGTCATTGGGTGTTGCTAGTCCTACTCTTCACTTACTTAGTGTCATTCCCGCGAAGCGGGAATCCAGTAGCCCCTGTCTCTGTCATCAATGAGCGCCTTGGTTACTGGATTGCCCGGTCAAGCCGGGCAATGACAAACCATTACTTCGACGCATCGAGGGTTTCGACGACCACCTGATCATTGGTGTAAACGCAGATCTTGGCGGCGATCGCCATGGCTTTGCGCGCGATCTCCTCGGCGCCGAGCTCGGTATCGAGCAGCGCGCGAGCGGCGGCAAGCGCATAAGTGCCGCCCGAGCCGATCCCCATCACCGCATCGTCCGGCTCGAGCACATCGCCGGTGCCGGTGAGCACCAGGCTCTCGCCAGCGTCGGCCACGATCATTATGGCCTCGAGCCGGCGCAAGGCCCGCTCGGTGCGCCAATCCTTGGCGAGCTCGACGCAGGCGCGCTTGAGCTGGTCGGGAAAGCGCTCGAGCTTCGCCTCGAGTCGCTCGAACAGGGCGAAAGCATCGGCGGTCGAGCCGGCGAAGCCCGCGATCACGTTGCCGTTGCCGACGCGGCGCACCTTGCGCGCCGTGCCCTTGATGATGGTCTGGCCAAGCGTGACCTGGCCGTCGCCAGCGATCACGACCTTGCCGCCCTTGCGGACGGTCAGAATCGTCGTGCCATGCCAAGTGTCGGGGGAGTGCGAGCTACTCATGCTGCAACGCGATATCGGGGCGGAAAGGACCTTAGTCAAGCGTTCCATAGCGATCGGCGCTGCAGGGTGAAGCTTAACGCCCGCAAAGCTCCCCCACTGCAACCGAACAGGACGTGGTAGGGTTTAGACCCCGTATTCGGTCAACTCAGAGGCAGACGCAATCATACTTAAACCGCTAACGCTTCTCGCCTGTTCGGTCGCACTTGCCTTCACCATCACCTCCGCCAACGCAAAGAAGAACAAGGGACCCCTTCCTTGCGGCGACTATGACGGCGTGCCGTCGCATAACGACTGCGCGCCGGTCAGCGCAGAACTCCAGACCAAATGCCAGAAATGGATCGACAAGGGCAACGCCACCGACGATTCGAAGAAGAAGGACCTTTACAAGCACAAGTACTTCAAGTGCGTGGGATACGACTAGGCCGACGAGGGCCCGATCGTCGCCTGACTGCAAGATAGGACGCTTCAGTTCTGAGGAGGGGGCTGCGCTTCCGGCGCGGAGACGCGCGGGGCCGACCTTTGAGCCAGGTGCCGACCGGCGGGAGCTTGATCGCGACCACGCGCCATCGGAAGCCCGTCAGTCTCATCAACGCAGTGATCGCGGGCGAATCGGCATCCTTCGGGTCCTTCAGGTCGACGCGGAACTCGCTGGGCGAGGTGAAGAAGGCGTAGGTGACGAAATCGGCGAACGATTTCTGCTGCTCGCGCCGCTTGACCACCTCGTCGCTGTTCAGCACCTTTTCAGGCGTTACCCATTCGTCAACGGCGCTGTCGACAAGGGTGGGGACGAGGAGGGCGGTCAGCGCCGCGCCAAACAGGCCGGCGAAACTGTCCTTTCCCACCTGGGTCTGAGCCGAACTCGATGAGCGCAAGCTTGACGTCAGCCTTGAGTTGCTGCCGGACGAGCGGCCAATCGACCAGGCGCTCAAGGGCCCCTTTGTCGTCGTTGAGGAGCGCGTGGTCGATCCAGTAGAGGGTGAGATAGGGGTAGCCGACATAGGCTATGACCACGAGGATCGCGCCGATCAGCCATTTGCGCATAGGTGTCACTCCGTTCCGGGCGACCGGGCGTAGCACTCTTTGACGACGGGGCGTATAAGGTCGGCGAAACCCCTAAAGAAGCGAATTGCTAAGGCCCTTGGGCTAAACTGGCCGACATGCAAAAGCGGAGCAAAGACAAGGAGACGCGGGTCGCCACCGTCGCGCGCCGGACCAAGGAGACGGCGATCACGGCTAGCGTCGATCTTGATGGGACCGGCGCCTACGAGGTCGCGACCGGGGTCGGCTTCCTCGACCATATGATCGAGCAGCTTGCCCGCCACTCCTTGATCGATATCGAGCTCAAGGCCAAGGGCGACCTCCATATCGACCAGCACCACACGACCGAGGATTCGGGCATCGTGCTCGGCCAGGCCGTGGGACGCGCGCTCGGCGACAAGAAGGGCATCGCCCGCTATGGCTTTGCCTATCTCCCCATGGACGAAACGCTGACCCGCGTCGCGCTCGACGTGTCAGGACGGCCTTACCTCGTGTGGAAGGTCGCCTTCACCCGCTCCAAGATCGGCGACATGGATACCGAGCTGTTCCGCGAGTGGTTCCAGGCCTTCGCCCAGCATGCCGGCATCACGCTCCATGTCGAGACGCTCTACGGCGAGAATAGCCACCATATCGCCGAGACCTGCTATAAGGCGCTGGCCCGCGCGCTCAGGCAGGCGATCGCGATCGACGACCGCCAGAGCGGACGGGTTCCCTCGACCAAGGGCCAGCTTTAGCCGCTTGCCCATTGCTGGAGTTCTGAAGGGCAGCGTGAGTGCCGTGACCGTCTATTCCGTCTATGAACCGGCAAGCGAGGCGCCCGACGCCGAGGCGCGCGCGGAAGCCCTGCAATTCGTGAAGGAGGGTTTCTCCTGGCCCGCGTTCTTCGTGCCGGCGCTGTGGCTGATCTATTGCCGCATGTGGATCGAGTTCATCCTGTTCATCGTGATCTTCGGCGCGCTGCAATGGGTGCTTGGTCTCGACAAGCCGGGGCACGACATATTCGGCTGGCTCCTCATGGGCCTGTTCGCGCTGTTCGCCTTCGAGGCCAACGATCTGCGAGGCGCGGCGCTCGAGCGGCGTGGCTACCGGCTGATCGGCGTTGCCGAGGGGCGCGATCGTACGCAAGCCGAGCTCTCCTTCTTCCGTGCCTGGCTGCCGCAACAGAGAAAGCAAACACGGACCGAACGAAGCTCCGAACGGCCGGCTGAGCGTCAGCGCGACAGCGACGCGACGAGGCCCACCACGCTCGGAGAGGGCGAAGGGGTCATCGGGCTCTTCCCGCAAGCGTGAGCAGCATGCACGTCGCCATCATCGATTACGGGTCGGGCAATCTCCACTCGGCCGCCAAGGCGTTCGAGCGCGCAAGCCGCGAGAGCGGCTCGCCGCTTGCCGTCAAGGTGACGGCCGACCCCGAGATGGTGCTAGAGGCCGAGCGCCTCGTGCTGCCAGGCGTCGGTGCTTTTGCCGACTGCAAGCAGGGGCTCGCCGACATTCCCGGCATGATCGAGGCGGTGGAGGAGGCGGTGCGGACGCGCGGCAAGCCCTTTCTCGGCATCTGCGTCGGGCTTCAGCTCATGGCGAGCCGCGGACTCGAGCATGGGGTGACGCCGGGCCTCGGCTGGATCGAAGGCGAGGTGAGCGCCATCACCCCGTCAGATGCCACGCTCAAGATCCCGCATATGGGCTGGAACACGCTTCGCTTAGCGCGCACGCATGCGCTGTTCGACGGCATCCCGACCGGAGAGGGCGGGCTCAACGCCTATTTCGTGCACTCTTACCACCTAGTTCCGACCGAGCCGGGCGCGCTCGTGGCCACGACTGACTATGGCGGCCCGATCACCGCCTTCGTCGCCAAGGACAACATGGCAGGAAGCCAGTTCCACCCGGAGAAGAGCCAGAAGCTCGGGCTCGCGCTGATCCGCAACTTTCTGACTTGGCGGCCATGATCCTGTTCCCGGCCATCGATCTGAAGGACGGGCAATGCGTGCGGCTCCGCCAGGGCGAGATGGCTGAGGCCACCGTGTTCAACACCGACCCCGCGGCGCAGGCGCGCGCCTTCGAGGAGGCCGGCTTCGAGTGGCTGCATGTGGTCGACCTGAACGGCGCGTTCGCCGGCAAGCCCGTCAACGCGCCGGCCGTCGAGGCGATCTTTGACGCCGTGCACGTCTCGATACAGGTCGGGGGCGGCATCCGCGACCTCGACACGGTCATCGCCTGGCTCGGCAAGGGCATCGACCGCGTGATCCTCGGCACTGCGGCGGTGCGCAATCCGAACCTCGTGCGCGAGGCGGCGCGCGACTTTCCGGGCTGCATCGCCGTCGGCATCGACGCGCGCGACGGCAAGGTGGCGATCGAAGGCTGGGCCGAGACGAGCGAAATGACCGCGATCGATCTCGCGCGGCGATTCGAGGATGCCGGCGTCGCGGCCATCATCCACACCGACATCGCCCGTGACGGCGTGTTCGAGGGCCTCAATCTCGACGCGTCGGCAGCAATCGCCAAGGCGGTCACCATCCCGGTGATTGCGAGCGGTGGCCTCGCCGGGATCGACGACGTGAAGCGGCTGCTCGAGCCGCGCTATCGCATGTTGGAAGGAGCGATTACCGGCCGCGCGCTCTATGACGGGCGGCTCGATGCGCGCGAAGCGCTTGCCCTGATCGCCGCGCATAGAGCAAGGCATGTGTAACCCATGCGCACTCGTCATCCTCCTGATCCTCGTTCTGCTTGTCGCGCTTGGGCCTGCGCTCATCGCCGTCGCGAGCCAGGAGATCGCTGAGGTCGTAATTGGTTGCCAGGTCGATCTCAACCGGGTCATTCCTTGCGTGATCGGCGGCAAGGACTATGGGCAGACCTTCTACGATCTCGGCTTTCTGATCTGGTATTCCTATCTTTCCATCCCGGCCGGCGGCGTGCTGCTCGTCATTTGGCTTGTCGCCGCAGTGATCACCTTCATCGTGAGCCGCGCCCGCAAGCGGGAACAGGCCTAGAGCGAGAATCTAATCCCATGCTGAAGGTTCGTGTCATACCCTGTCTCGACGTGAAAGAGGGTCGCGTCGTCAAAGGCGTGAGGTTCGTCGATCTCCGCGATGCGGGTGATCCCGTCGAGGCCGCTGCCGCTTACGACGAGGCGGGGGCCGACGAGCTCTGCTTCCTCGACATCACCGCAAGCCACGAGAAGCGCGGCACGATCCTCGACGTGGTGCGCCGCACGGCCGAGCGCTGCTTCATGCCGCTCACCGTCGGCGGCGGGGTGCGGAGCACCGAGGACGTGCGCGCTCTGCTCGAGGCGGGTGCCGACAAAGTCTCGATCAACACCGCCGCGGTCAAGGATAGGAGTCTCGTGCAAAGAGCTGCCGAGAAGTTCGGCGCGCAATGCATCGTCGTCGCCATCGACGCAAAGCGGGTCGGCGCGAATGGAGTGACGCCGCGCTTCGAGCTCTTCACTCATGGAGGGCGCGAGCCGACCGGGCTAGAAGCCGTGGCTTACGCGGAGGAGGTGGTCGCGCTCGGCGCAGGCGAGATCCTGCTCACTTCGATGGACCGTGACGGCACGCGCGCCGGCTTCGACCTCGAGCTGACCCGCACCATCGCCGACGCCGTCCCGGTGCCGGTGATCGCGAGCGGCGGCGTCGGCACGCTCGAGCATCTGGTCGAAGGGGTGCGGCAGGGCCACGCGAGCGCCGTGCTCGCCGCCTCGATCTTCCACTACGGCGAGCACTCGATCGGCGAAGCCAAGCGCTACATGGCGGAAGCCGGGCTTCCGATAAGGCTCGATCCGTAACCAAGACGGGCGAACGGTGTTGTCGGACGACGCCAAGCTGTCACATTGCCGCCCAAACAGGCAGTTGCCCCGCTTTTGGTTTGGATTTCCTGGACGTGCCTATTCCCACGTCCGCCACGGCAGTGTATGAGCCAAGGTATGAGCAATGACGTGTTGAGACGGCTTGCCGCGACCATCAAGGACCGCCGGACCGCGAGGCCCGAGGACTCCCATACGCGGCGGCTGCTCGACGGTGCCCCCGTCAAGCCGGCCAAGAAGCTCGGCGAGGAGGCGGTCGAGGTAGCGATCGCCGCCCTCGCCCAGGACAAAGGTGCGCTGATCGCTGAGACGGCCGATTTGCTCTATCACCTCCTTGTGGTGCTTGAATCCCGCCACGTCGCGCTCGAAGACGTGCTGGAAGAGCTCGAGCGGCGCATGAGCGCCACCGAACTTCAGAAAAGGCGGAAGGCCGCGGCGCGCTAACCGCCAGAGCCCGCGTCTTGCCCATGACCGCGCGTCCGACCGTCGCGTTCTCTCCCTACACCATCTATTCGCGCGAGGAATGGGCGGGGCTCAGGGCGGATACGCCGATGCCGCTCACTGAGGCCGAGCTCGACAATCTGAGCAGCTTGACCGAGCGCGTATCGACCGACGAAGTGGTGGAGGTCTATCTGCCGCTCAGCCGGCTCCTCAATCTCTATGTCGAATTGACCCAGGCGCTGCATGGCAGCACCACGAATTTCCTGCGCAAGGCCGACGGCAAGATGCCGTTCATCATCGGCCTTGCCGGCAGCGTCTCGGCGGGAAAGAGCACGACGGCACGCGTCCTTCAGGCGCTGCTCGCGCGCTGGCCGAGCCATCCTCGCGTCGAGCTCGTGCCGACCGACGGATTCCTGTTCGCCAATGCCATCCTCGAAGAGCGCGGATTGATGAACCGCAAGGGCTTCCCCGAGAGCTACGACCTGACGCGGCTGCTGAATTTCCTCGGCGACGTGAAGTCGGGCAAGAACCGGGTCGAGGCGCCGGTCTATTCCCACCTCATCTACGACGTGCTCCCGGACCAGGCGATCGTCATCGAGCGCCCTGACATCGTCATCGTCGAGGGCCTCAACGTGCTGCAACCGGCGAAGCTGCCGAAGGACGGAGAGGCAATCCCCTTCGTCTCCGACTTCTTCGATTTTTCGATCTATATCGATGCCGCCGAGAGGCTGGTAGAGAGCTGGTACGTGGAGAGGTTTTTGCGGCTGAGGCAGACCGCCTTCCGCGACCCGGCCTCCTATTTCCATCGCTACGCGACGCTGTCGGAGGAGGAGGCGGTGGCGACCGGTCTATCGATCTGGCGGACGATCAACCTCGTCAATCTCCGCGAGAATATCTTGCCGACACGACAACGTGCCGATCTCATCCTGCGCAAGGGCGAGGGTCATGCGGTCGATACGGTCGCGCTCAGGAAGCTCTAGGTGCTATTTCAGCGGCTCGCTATAGACCGGCGCGGCAGGGGGCGCTCCACCTAGCGCGATGTTCAGCCTGAGCGTCGTGCGCACCTCGAAGGCGTCGCTGTCGGAGATGTTGGTCTTGTTGACGCCACCCTCGAAGCGGAACCCGGGCACGACGTCGGCATCGACGTATTTCATCTGCGGCGCATAGGAGTAGTACTCGTAGTCGGTGACGAGCGAGAGGCTCGTCCGCGGTCCAAGCTGCTTGCGCGTCTCGAAGCTTACCGCCCCAATGAACGCAACCTGATCCTTGGACAGACCAAGGTGCGTGGTGTTGCCGCCGTCGGGCGAGAAGCGTCCGGAATAGTCGGTGGACGCATCGTAGACGCCAGCGCGCAGATTTATAGCGGAGCGCAAGCCCCACGAACTGCCCATGCCGAGATAACCCAGAACGTTGTATTCGCCGCCAAGGGACAGGAATGCGCCGGCATAGGTCGTGTCGAGCGTCTCGGCGTATTTCAGCTCATTCACACCGAAGCCGCCGCCGGTCAGCCTCAGCCTGTTGTTCTGATCGATGCCTCGAACGTCGCCGCCGATGCCGATATAGGCGAAGCGGAACAGATAGCCGCGGGTGTCGGGCACTGGCTCGGCGGCCCTGCCGAAACGCGCTTCCCCGCCCGCTCCCCAATAGTCGACGTCGCGGTTCGTGTTGGTCTTGAACTGATCGAAGCCGAAACTGTCGAGCTGGTGCGGGTCATCGACGATATTTTCCGCCTCGCATTCGAAGCTCCCGCTCGAGATACATTTCCGGCGCGTGTCGTTACTGATATTGGCGAAGAAGCCCGAGGCGACGCCAGTGACCGGCATTGCGCCCCAATAGCCGAACGGCGTCTCGATCGAGCCGGTAAAAGCACCGCCCGCGTTGTCCATGGTGCCGTTGGTCTGCCTTTTGACGGCAGCGCCATCGGTATCGGTCTTGAAGGTGAAATTCATGTCCGGCAGCGCGAGCCACTGCACGCCGCCGCCTAGCGTGATGGTGGTACCGCCGACGACTTGTATCGCGGGCGCACCCTGAGCTTTGGCGATGGATGGAAATGCCGCAGCGGCGAGAAGCGCAACGCCGACGACCAACCGCACCGAATTCTGCATGGAAAGCCCCCCAAGCGCTCCCCCGTATGGTCGCGAGCATACCACCATTGTGCGGTTGTGCAATCTGAGGAGGACGCGCAGCGGGGCTTTGCGCGCACCGTCCGCGGGCAGTCAGGCTAATGGGCAGGCAGGAAGGCCTATTTCAGCGGCTCACCATAGACCGGCGCGGGTCCAGGCTGGCCGCCCCAGGTGTAGTTGAAGCGGAGCATGGTGCGGCTCGCAAACTCGCCCTCGTCCTCGATCCGCGTCGTGCCGTCGAGATCGGCATATTTAATCTTCGGCACCGAGGAGATGTATTCGTAGTCCGTGTAGAGGCCGAGGCTGGTGTGGGGCCCAAGGTCCTTCCTCGCCTCGAAGGAGAGAGTGCCGATGAAGGCGAGATCATCGTTGGATTTGGACAGCTTCGAACTGAACGGGAAAAACAGAAAGTCGAACTTGCCGTCATAATCGGTGCTGGCCTCGTAGAGGCCGGCGCGCGCCGAAACGAAAGTACGTAAGCCCAAGCGGTCCATCAGGCCGCCTGTGCCGAGGAAGCCGAGACTGTACTCGCCGCCCAAGCCGACATAACCGCCGTAATAGGTGGTATCGATGGTCTCTTTAAGCTTAAACACGTCGAGCCCGCTGAAGGCGCGGCCGTGAAGGTTGTTGTCCTGGTCGATGCCGCGGACGTCGGCGCCGACGACGAAAAAGTCGTTGCGATAGAGATTGGGCCTGACCTTGACGGCATCGGGCTGCCAGAACTTCGCCTCGACCATGCCTCCCCAATAATCGACGTCGCGACTCGTCTTGGTGCGGAGCGTGTTGCCCGATGCAATGGCTGCCCCAGTCGGATCGACGATGACGCAGCCATTCTGGCAGCCGACGCGGTCATCAGCGTCGATGTTGGAGAAGAAGCCCTTGACCGAGCCGGTTACGCCGTAGCTGCCCCAAAATCCGAGCGGCGTTTCGATAACGCCACCGACCGAGCCGCCATAGTCGGCGAAATCGGCGTCGTTCTGACGGTGGAAGGAGCCGGGATTGCCCTTGCCGGTGAAGCGGATATCGGGAAGCGTCAGCAACTGACCGCCGCCGCCGACCGAGATCATGGTGGTGCCGGAGGTCGCGGTCACGATCTGTTGCGCTGCGGCGCTCTGGGCGAAGGCGGTAAGCCCCAGAGCGGTAGCCGCCAGCAACCTCAATGGTTTACGCATGAAGAATCCCCGCATCTGATTTGCGACGGAGGATAGCAGCTTGGATTCTAACCAAGATGTTATCCCTCGGTGACATAAGGCGATTTCCGGCCACCGTTGCTGAAAAGTCACAGGTCTGCCTTCGAACTAAGCGATGAGCCCCGTCTCCTTCGCGAGCTTGCGCAGAGGCGTCTCCGGCCGCGCGCCGATATGGCCGATCACCTCGGCCGCGGCGAGGCTGCCCAATCGCCCGCAGATCTCGAGCGGCGCCCCCTGGGTCAGCCCGTAGAGGAAGCCCGCGGCATAAAGATCGCCGGCGCCCGTGACATCGACGACCTCGGCAACGGGCGAGGCCGCGATCTCGATCGACTCGCCTTGCGCCACGATCACCGACCCGGCTTCGGAGCGGGTCAGGACCGCCATCTCGCAGTCCTGGAGCGCGGCATCGGCCGCTTCCTCGAAGCTGTTCACCTGGTAGAGCGAGGTGATCTCCTTCTCGTTGGCGAAGACGATATCGGCGCCTTCCATCACCAATTTGCGGAAGTCGTCCCGGTGACGATCGACGCAGAAGGCGTCGGAGAGGCTGAGCGCGACCTTGACCCCCGCTCTGCGCGCGCGGCGCGCCGCGTCGCGAAACGCTTCTTTCGCCTCGTGACGGTCGAACAAATAGCCCTCGAGATAGATGATCTTCGAATTCTCGATCATCGCCTGGTCGATATCGGCTGCACCAAGATCGACGCTCGCGCCGAGGAAGGTATTCATGGTGCGCTCGCCGTCCGGGGTGACCAGGATCAGGCAGCGCGCGGTCGGCGCGCCTTCGGTCGCTGGCGCCGTGTCGTAGGCCACGCCCTGCGAGCGGATGTCGTGGCGGAAGATGCCGCCGAACTGGTCGGCTGCCACCCTGCCGATGAAGCCGCATTTCGCCCCGAATGACGCGAGCCCGGCGATGGTGTTGGCGACCGATCCGCCCGACCGTTCGACCGCAGGGCCCATCGCCTCGTAGAGCCGCGCCGCCTCATGGGCATCGATCAGGCGCATGAAGCCCTTGGCGAGGTCGTGCTTGGTAAGGAAACCCTCGTCGCAGCGGGATATGATGTCGACGATGGCGTTGCCGATGCCGACCACGTCATAGATCTTCTCAGCCATTTTCTTGCAGCTCCCCGCTTTGGCGCCTGAGCCCCTTTTGTCTTCGTCAGGCGCCACTATATTCGCGGCGCCAGAGTTTTGAGGACCACGTCATGCTCGCCGCCGCAGGTCAAGCCTTCCGGGAGTTGTTCACCCCGCCTTTCCGCTCGGTGCTCTGGAAATGCGTTGGCTTCACCATCGGGCTTCTCGCCCTTCTTGTGATCGCGCTCGAATGGACGTTCAGCCATTTCGTGCAATGGCCGGGCTGGATCGAGACGACGATCGAATGGCTCGGAGGGTTCGCGCTCGTGGTGGGGTCGATCTTTCTCATCCCGCCCGTCACCTCGCTGATTGCCGGCCTCTATCTCGACGACATCGCAGCGGAGGTGGAGAGGACCGATTATCCGTCAGATCCTCCGGGGCGCGAACTGCCGCCGCTGCTGGCGGTCGGGCTTGCGGCCAAGTTCTTCTTCGTCGTGCTCGCGGTCAACATCCTCGCCCTGTTCCTGCTGCTCATCCCAGGCGTCAACTTGATCGCCTTCTATCTCGGCAACGGCTATCTGCTCGGCCGCGAATATTTCGAGCTCGCCGCCATGCGCCATCTGCCGGTCGAGGAGGCGAAGCGGCTGCGGAAGGCAAATGTCGGGTATGTGTCGCTGTGCGGGCTGATCATCGCGGTGATCGCCTCGGTGCCGATCCTGAACCTGATCACGCCGCTTTTCGCCACGGCCTTCATGGTGCGCATCTACAAGGACCTAGCGGCGCGAGCCGGGCTCAGGCTCGCGCCACGTCCTGTGTCCTAATGCACCTTCTTCAGGCGAGCGAGAGGTCGCGCGTCAGAAGCCGCCGCAGGCGCCGGGGCCCCAGTTCCGCTGATACGAGATGCAAGGATCCCAATAGGGATCGTTGGGGTCACCGCGGTTCCATCCGCCGAGGGCGTCCTTGAGCTGCTTCGAGTGAGGCACGTAGGCCCCCCTGCCGATGAGCTTTTCGTCTGCGGTCCCATAAACGTACGGGCCTCCCGACTGCGCTTGCGGCTTCGCCTGCGCGGCGAGGACAGAGGTCGAGCAAGCGACGGCCAAGGCGAGAGCGAGGAGAATTTTGGTCATGGCGACTGTCCGTATGAAGTGACGTTCTCTGCCATCTAAGCTTGCCGAAGTTCGGTTCAACGCCGGTAAACGGGATGTGATTTATGCGGGCGCGGGCGTCTTCGGCTTGAACAGGCAGATATCGGCGATGAGGCAGCGCCAGCATTCCGGTTTGCGTGCTTTGCACACATAGCGCCCATGCAGGATCAACCAATGATGGGCGTTGTGCTTGTAGCGGTCGGGCACGATTCGATTGAGAGTCTCCTCGACCTTGAGCGGCGTCTTGCCGGGCGCGAGACCCGTGCGGTTCGCCACCCGAAAGGCATGGGTGTCGATGGCGATGGTCTTGGCGCCGAAGGCGACGTTGAGCACCACATTGGCGGTCTTACGCCCGACCCCCGGCAGGCTCTCGAGGAGCTCGCGGCTTTCAGGGACTTTGCTGCCGTGCTCGTCGACGAGTTTCTTGGAGAGCGCGATCAGGTTCCTCGCCTTTGAGCGATAGAGGCCGATGGTCTTGATCCTCTCGGTCAGCGCCGCCTCGCCAAGCTCGACCAGTTTCTCCGGCGTGTCGGCGACGCGGAACAGCTCGGGCGTGGCGCGGTTAACCGAAGCATCGGTCGCCTGAGCCGACAGAACTACGGCAACGAGAAGGGTAAAGGGATCTTGGTAATGAAGCTCAGTCTTCGGGTGAGGGTCGGCCGCATGGAACCGCCGGAAGATCTCATCGACCTCCTCTTGAGTCAGGCGCGATCCGGGCGCGCGCTTGCCTTTGGGCCGCGCCTTCTCAGTCGCCCGCTTTTTCGGTTGAACCGCCACTTGGCCTTGTCTACCACTTAAGCGATAGCTCCCGGCTTGCTATGACAGACCCCAACCTCATTCCACAAGAGCCCGCGCGCTTCAGCGCCGTGCTGACGCCGCACCGGTCGCTCGGCCCCAAGGGCTTCATGGTGCTAATGGGAGCGATTTCCGCGGTCAGCTTCGGCACCGGGCTCCTGTTCTACATGATCGGCGCCTGGCCGGTCGTTGGCTTCATGGGCCTCGATGTCGCGCTGATCTACATCGCCTTCAAGCTGAATTTCCGCGCGCTTAGGCTCTACGAGACGGTCGCCCTCACGCAGGACGCGCTCACCGTCACGCGGGTCGATCCCTCGGGCAACGCGCAATCGTGGAACTTCAATCCCTATTGGGTCAGGCTCAGCCTTGAGCCAAGACGCGGCCGCTCGACTGAGCTGTCCCTTGCCTCGCACGGCAAGCGGCTCGTGTTCGCGAGCTTCCTCACCGATTCGGAGCGCGAAGATTTCGCGCTCGCTCTCTCCTCGGCGCTTTCCTCAGCAAAGAGCCCGGGCGCAGCCCAATCAGCCATCTGCTAAGCGGCGATGTCGCGCTTCTCGGCGATCGAGCCGTCGGCATTCAGCCGGTAGATGAGCGGATGGCCGGTGCGAAGCTCGACCCTCTCGACATCTTCCGGCAATAGCCGATCGAGCTGCATGATGAGCGCGCGGAGCGAGTTGCCGTGGGCGACGACGATGACGTTCTTACCTGCCCTGAGCTCGGGCGCGATGCGCTTCTCGAAAAAGGGAACCACGCGCTGAGCGGTGTCCTTGAGGCTCTCGCCCCCGGGAGGAGCGATGTCGTAGGAGCGCTGCCAGAGATGAACCTGCTCGGCTCCCCACCGCCGGCGCGCCTCATCCTTGTTGATGCCCATGAGCTCGCCATAGTCGCGCTCGTTGAGGGCCGCGTCCTTAACCGTCGGGATGTCTTCCTGCTCGAGCTCGTCGAGGATGATCTGCAAGGTGTGGGTGGCGCGCTTAAGCGTGCTGGTGAAGGCGGCATCGAAGCGAAGACCCTCGGTCTCGAGCATGGCGCCGGCGCGATGAGCCTCGAACAAGCCTTCCTCGGTGAGGCCTACGTCCTTTGAGCCCGTGAACCGGTTCAAGCGATTCCACTCGCTCTCGCCGTGGCGAATGAGGACGAGCACGTTGCCTCCCGTTCGCGGCTGCTCGGCTTGTTGGGGACGCCCTGTCATCGCCTGATCCGGTCCCTCAGCCCGCCGCAGCGGTCCCCTTTGCCTGTCGCGGAAAATAGCGAAGAAACATTAAAGCGCGTCCCATATGGCCCCAGTTTCAGGCTCATTTCCGGCGAAAACATACGGAGATTTGGGCAATGGACATATGCGTTTGCCAAGCGCTCGTCGCAAGTCCATATCGCAAGCCTCATGCCATTCCTCATAGGCCGAGAACGTCGGCCATCGAATAAAGACCCGGGGGCTTCCCCCTCGCCCACAGCGCCGCAGTGACCGCGCCGCGGGCAAAAATCCCGCGATCGCTCGCAATATGGGCAAGCTCGATGCGCTCGCCGGGGCCGGCGAAGATCACTCGGTGGTCACCGACCACGTCGCCGCCCCTAAGCGCCGCGAAGCCGATATCGCCCTCTCGCCGCGGACCGACATCGCCGTCCCGCGAGCGCACGCTCTTGTCCTTAAGCGACACATTACGCCCTCGCGCGGCGGCGGCACCGAGCATGAGGGACGTGCCAGAGGGCGCGTCACGCTTATGGCGATGGTGCATCTCAAGAATCTCGATATCGAACTCAGGTCCAAGCGCCTGGGCGACGCGCTCGGTGAGGAGCGCGAGGAGATTGACACCAAGGCTCATATTGCCGGCCTTGACGACGGTCGCATGACGGGCGGCCGCCTCAATCTTGGCCTGATCGGCTTCCGCGAGGCCTGTCGTGCCGATGACGTGAACGATGCGCGCCTGAGCGGAGAGCACCGCGAAGGCGAGGGTCGAGGCGGGCGAGGTGAAATCGAGCACGCCGTCGACATAGGCGAAGACGGGGAGTGGATCGTCGGTGATAGCGACGCCGAGGGGATCAAGGCCTGCAACCTCGCCGATATCGCGGCCGACAGCGGGCGACCCCTTGACCTCGATGCCGCCGGCGACAACGCAGCCCGGCGTCTCCGCAATTACGCGGGTCAGCGCCTGGCCCATGCGTCCAGCGGCGCCCAGCACGGCCAATTTCATCTCACTCATTGCCTTGTCCGTCAGGCGATGCGGCGGCGGCTAACCATGATAGAAGGGCCAATCGCGAAGATATGTGACCTTCTATGACGCGAAGGCGCCAACTCACAAGCCCCGCGACGTTGCGAAGCGAACTTTCCCCCTGCCAGCGATGCACAAGCCGCTAACCCCCTTAGCCCTTTGCCGCCTGGCACGCCTACTCGCGCCCAACTTGCTCGCCCGTTGGGAAATTCCTTCAACACGAAGAATTGACGCTGCTGCGCCATTTGAGCCCCTCGCCCGCCACAAAGCCAAAGGCTCATAGTCGCCGAGGCAACGACGGCGAGTAGAGGAGAGGCCATGCTCGAAACCGCCGCCAGGACGAAACCGGCCGGCCAAAGGGCGCAGGCCTTCGATGTGGCGATCACCGGGGTCGCGACGGCAGTCCCCCCGCATAGAGTCTCGCAAGACGATATCGCCGAGCGCGCCAAGGCGGTGTTCCCGCATCTCGCGAGGCTCGACGGACTCTATGCCAATACCGGCATCGAAAGCCGTTACGCGTGCCAGCCGAAGGATTGGTACTACCAGCATCACGGCTGGGAGGTGCGCACTGAGGTGTTCCAGCGCCATGCGCTGCAATTGCTCGAGGAGGTGACGCTCGCCGCGATCGCCGATGCCGGCATTTCGCTCAAGGACATCGACGCTCTCGTGGTCAATACGATCACCGGGCTCGCCATCCCGAGCCTCGATGCCATGCTGATGAACCGGCTCGATTTCCCGCGCAAGATGGAGCGCTTGCCGATCTTCGGGCTCGGCTGCGGCGGGGGCGTGGCGGGGCTCTCGCGCGCCGCGCGCTACGCGCAATCCATGCCGGGCTCGAACGTGTTGTTCCTGACGGTCGATCTCTGCAGCCTTTGCCTCCGCATCGCCGATCCTAGTCTCGCGATGTTCGTCTCCGCCGCCTTGTTCGGAGATGGCGCTGCGGGCGTCGTGCTTACCAATGTTCGGGAGTCAGCGGGCGAGGGCGCTGGCCGCATCCTCGCCGTCGGCGATCATTTCTGGTCCAACACCGAGCACATCATGGGCTGGGATATCAAGGAGGATGGCTTCGGCGTGGTGCTGAGCCCCGATCTTCCAGGCCTCATCCGCAATCACTTGGTCGATGCGGTGCAGGGTTTTCTCGATGCAAGCGGCATGAGCCTCGGAGAGTTCGCGGGCTTCCTGCTGCATCCGGGCGGCGCCAAGATCCTCAACACGGCGCAGGAGGTGCTCGGACTGGGAGACGACGACCTCGCGCTGTCGCGAGAGGTGTTGCGCGACTTCGGCAACATGTCATCGCCGACCGCTCTCTTCGCGCTTCACCGCGCGCGGAAGGCGGGCGCAAGAGGCCCGCATCTCTTGATGGCGTTCGGCCCGGGCTTCTCGGCCTATTTCGTCGCCATCGATCTCTGACCCTCTTGTTGAGCATGGTCTTGTCGGAAAACCGGTATCCACTTTTCCGGGTCATGCTCTAGCGCCGGGCGGCGAGCGCCTCGTCCTCGAGCTTGATCTTGGTCGCGATCACCACCCACCACAACGCCGTCATAATGGCGGCGAGAGCGAGCGCGCCGAAAGCGAGCGGCAGCGCGAAGGTCTCGACGATCGTCAGCGCGTAATTCGGGTGAGAGAGGTAACGGTAAGGTCCGCGGCGGGTGATCGGCGCGTCGGCAAGGGTGATGATGCGATGCGTCCAGAAGCGCCCGAGGCTTGCGATCACCCAATAACGCACGACCTGAAGGGCGAGATAGTAGACGATGAGCGGCCAGATGATCCGCGCGTCGGGCGGTATCAGAAAGAACAGCGACGCGATCCAGGCGAGATGCGTCGCGGCGACGACCGGATAGAAGGTGGCACCCGCTTCGCTCGCGCCCTCCGCAAGCAACGCCTTCGTGTTGCGTGCCGAGTAAAGCTCCTCTGCCCCGCGCTGGGCGAGAACTAGAAGCGCCGCGATCTGCGGAGCGCCGATGAAGCCGAGAAGCACCATGGGCGCCACGCTGCATTCAAAGTAAGGCGTGGGTTCGTCAGGCCAAGGCAGCAGCACCGCGGCTTAGGCGACGAGTGGGCGATCCTGCTTAGTCTCGGTTGATTCCGGTACATCGGCTTCCGGCTTGCCATAGTAAAAGCCCTGCACCTGGTCGCAGCCCCATTTCTTCAGCATGGCTGCCTGGCCTTCGGTCTCGACGCCCTCGGCGGTGATGGTGACGTGCAGCGACTGGCCGAGGCCCACGATGCTCGACACGATGGCCGAGGTCTGCGGGCTGGTGCCGAGCGTGTCGATGAAGGAGCGGTCGATCTTGATCTTCTTCACCGGGAAGCGGGTGAGGTAGGAGAGGCTCGAATAGCCGGTGCCGAAATCGTCCATAGCGATTAAGACGCCGAGCTGGTCGAGGCGCTGCAGTGTCTCGAGCACCGCTTCGGTGTTTTGCAGGATGATGCCCTCGGTGATCTCGAGCTCGAGACGTTGCGGCTCGAGCCCGGTCTCGCTCAGCACGCGGCGCACAGACCGTAGACGTCCTGGGTCTTGAACTGCGCCGGGGAGAGATTCACCGCGAGGTTGGTATCGAGAGGCCAGGTGGTCGCATAGCTACACGCCGTTCGCAGGATCCATTCGCCGAGCGGCACGATGAGGCCGGTCTCCTCGGCGATCGGAATGAAGGTGGTGGGCGAAATCTCGCCCTCGGTCGGGTGCCACCAGCGCACCAGGGCCTCGTAGCCGGTGAGCCTGCCGGTCTCGAGATCGAATTGCGGCTGGTAGTCGAGATAGAGCTGGTTCTTGCGCAGCGCGGCCCTGAGATCGGCCTCGAGCCGGCGGCGCTTCTGCAAGGCCGCGTCCATGGCGGGCTCGAAGAAGCGGAACGTGTTGCGCCCGTCTTCCTTGGCGCGATAGAGCGCGAGGTCGGCGTTCTTGAGCAGCGCATCGGACGGCTCGCCGTCCACCGGGCCAAGCGCGATGCCTATGCTGGCGGAGATGGTGAGCTCGTGGCCGTTCACGTGGTAGCTCTCGCCGAGCGCGGTGCAGACCCGCCGCGCGAGCCGCATGGCGTCTTCCGGCGCATTGATGTCTTCGCCGACAATGGGCGTCGCCGCCGAGACGCCCGACCAAGTCCGACTCGCGCACGCTCTCCTTGAGGCGCGCGGCGACCTCTTCGAGCAACGCATCGCCGGTGGCATGGCCGAGCGTATCGTTCACATCCTTGAAGCGGTCGAGGTCGAGCCCGAACACCGCCATCAACTGGCCGTGCCGTTTCGCGCGGGCCACGGCGCGGTCGAGATGCTGATGGAACTGTAACCGGTTGGGCAGACCGGTGAGCGAATCATGGAGGGCGAGATGGCGTATCTGGTCCTCGGCGAGCCAACGCTCGCGGATGCGCCTGGAGGCGATCGCCGCGGGAACCGAGAAGCCGAGCACAATGAAGAGGCTGGCCATGAGCGTCGCCACGGTGAGAGCGACATTGGTGAGGGCGGCGGCGGATTGGTCGAGGGAGAAGGCATAGATGCGCGCAATCTTTCCGTCTTGCGTCACCGGCCGAAGGCGACGCGGGTGTCGCCGGCTTCGTCAGTGCTCGCGACGTCGACGGCATTCTCCCGTGTTGACGTGGTCAGCGCTTCGCGGACCTTGTCCTGAGTGAGCGTCGCAAGCTTGTCGGCGGAGAGATTGCCGGCGGTCGCAATCGGCGTCTCATTCGGATCGAGAACGGCGAAGCCGTCGAGCTTGCTCACGAAGTCGTCTTTCGGTTGACGGCTGTGGCCGAGCGCCCAGCCCCCGGTCATTCGGTCGAGCACCTCGACAAGGCCGAAGCCGCCCCGGCTGAAGCCCTGATTGGCGGGAAGGCCCGCGGGCTTGCCTGATATGCTGGTAAGATTTTGCTGGAACGGGGAAGCGTCGAGGATCTGGATGTCCTTATCGAGGACGTGGCGAGGGGCATCGGACTTGTCGAGCTTGGTGTCGATCTCAGCCGCCCAGCTCAACACCGCCTCCTGAGCATCGCGCCCGAGCACGTAGTCGACGGTCGAGTGGCCGGACAGCACGCCGGCAATGACGGTAAGCACACCAAGAACGACAAGACCGGCCATTACCAGCCGATCCCGAGCTCCCACTTCTGCGTTTGACGAGTTCCCATAGCCGCCCAGAGGAGAGCTCGGGATAGCCAAAGGACGTTAAGGCAGGGCCAAGATTTGCAGTAAATGCAGCGTTAACCAGTCACGCCCAGGCGAAAGCCACCTTGCGCAACGACACATCGCCGAACGTCTCTGATCCTTCGGCGATCGGCTTGCCGCCGAGGCGGAGATAAAAGGAGCAAGCGCCGTCGTTTTCGGCCAGCGCCCAGACCAGGAGGCCGCGCAGCCTGAGCTCAGCGAGCCGCGTGCGCGCTCCGTCGAACAGTTTTTCCCCGAGGCCGAAGCCCTGATAGGTCGGGTGCAGGTAGAGCTCGAAGATCTCGCCCTGGAACGGCGCGCGCCCCAAGCGGCAGCGGCCGTAGGTCACATAGCCCGCGGCAGCGCCGTCGAAGTCGAGCACGAGCAACGGCGTGCGTCTCCTGAGAGCGCTCTCCCACCAGCGCAGCCCTCTCCGCGCGATCATGCGCTCGAGCGAAAGATGCGGGATGACGCCCTGATAGGCATTACGCCAAGCTTCCTCATAGGCAGCGGCAAGAGCAGGAGCATCCTTCAATCGCGGAGGCCTGACATGGACGACATCAACGGGCATGAGATGAGCCTAGCGCAGAGTCGTGGCCGTCGGCAAAGGGGGCGTCGCTATTTTCCCAAACCGGTGTTGTACTCCGATCAAACCTGCCACTTCGACGCGCGGGTCGGTGAGCAGCGCTCGCAAAAGCGAAGGCGGGCCAGCTTTCGCCAGCCCGCCCTGCGAAGAAGGACGATCAATCGGTCGGGGCGGGCTTCTTTACGCGCTCTAGCGCAAGCAGCAGCCCGAAGCGTCGACCGAATTAGTAGCGCGAGATCAGGATGACGGTGAAATCCTTGTCGAGCTTGATGTCCATCGTGCCCATCTTGCACTTGGCATCGTCAATCTCGTAGATGCCCTCCTGCTCGTGCTTGACGCCTTCGGGGTCCCTGCAGCCGAGATCGGCCAGCGCGGCCGTCACCTTCGCCATGTCGGCGTCGGAGATTTTGTCGTCGTCGTCGTCCTTGGCGAAGGCGAAGTCGGTGCATCCCAAGGTCAAGGCCAGCGCCAGAGCAATGGTCTTCGTCATAATCGATCTCCTGTTTTCGATTTGGGGCAGTAGTAATCCGGCGAGCGACGCGCCCGCATGTGAGGAAAAATACTTGCCCAGTCAGGAGTAATGCTTGAGATCGATCAGAATTCTTGCAGCGATGTTGGCAAATTTAGGCGGGAGTTTGCGGCAAACTTTACCGGGATAATCAGGCAACATTCTCGGCAACGCGCTGACGCTCGGCCTTCTTCCGCTCGTTCGGATCGAGATAGCGCTTGCGAAGGCGAATCGATTTGGGCGTGACCTCGACCAGCTCGTCGTCCTGGATGTAAGCGAGCGCGCGCTCGAGCACCATGCGGATGGGCGGGGTGAGGCGCACCGCCTCGTCCTTGGACGTGGCGCGCACATTGCTCAGCTTCTTGCCTTTGAGCACATTCACCTCGAGGTCGTTGTCGCGCGTATGCTCGCCGACGATCATGCCGCGATAGACCTTCCAACCAGGCTCGATCATCATCGGCCCGCGGTCCTCGAGGTTCCATAGCGCGTAGGCGACCGCCTCGCCCTGATCGGTCGAGATCAAGACGCCGTTCCGCCGGCCCTGGATCGGGCCCTTGTGCGGCGCGTAGCCATGGAACAGGCGGTTCATAATGCCGGTGCCGCGCGTGTCGGTAAGGAGCTCGCCCTGATAGCCGATGAGCCCGCGCGTCGGGGCATAGAAGACGAGGCGCTGCCGGCCGCCGCCTGAGGGCTTCATCTCCACGAGCTCGGCCTTGCGCTCGGTAAGCTTCTGCACCACCACGCCCGAATGCTCCTCGTCGAGATCGATGACGACCTCCTCGATCGGCTCGAGGAGCGTGCCGTCAGGCCCGCGTTTGAGCAGGACCTTGGGGCGCGACACGGACAGCTCGAAGCCCTCGCGCCGCATCGTCTCGATGAGGATGCCAAGCTGCAACTCGCCGCGGCCGGCCACCTCCATAGAGTCGCGCTCCTCTGAACTCGGTCACGCGGAGCGCCACATTGCCTTCGGCCTCGCGCAAGAGCCGGTCGCGAATCATGCGGCCCGTGACCTTGGTGCCTTCGGTGCCAGCCAGCGGGGAATCGTTGACGCGGAAGGTCATCGACAAAGTAGGCGGGTCGATCGGCTGAGCCGGCAGCGGTGCCATCACCTCAGGGGCGCAGATCGTATGAGCGACGGTCGCGTCGGGAAGGCCGGCGAGAGAGACGATGTCGCCTGCGGTCGCCTGATCGAGAGCGACGCGCTCGAGCCCGCGGAAGGCGAGCACTTTCGACACGCGGCCCTGCTCGACCAGCTTGCCGTTATGGTCGAGCACCTTGACCGGCTGGTTCGGAGCGATCGAGCCCGAGGTGATTCGCCCGGTGACGATACGGCCGAGATAGGGATTTGCCTCGAGAATGGTGCCGAGCAGGCGGAACGGGCCCTCTTCGACGTGCGGGGGCGCCACATGGCTGAGCACGAGCTCGAACAGGGGCTGCATGCCGGCGTCCTTCGGACCTTCCGGGCTCGCCGCCATCCAGCCTTCCTTGGCCGAGCCGAACAGAATGGGGAAGTCGAGCTGCTCGTCGGAAGCCTCGAGCGCCGCGAAGAGGTCGAACACCTCGTTCACCACCTCATGCGGGCGCGCATCTGGGCGGTCGACCTTGTTGATGACGACGATGGGCTTAAGCCCCATCTTGAGCGCCTTGGACACGACGAATTTTGTTTGCGGCAGCGGGCCTTCGGCGGCGTCGACCAGCACCAGGGCGCCGTCGACCATGCCGAGGATGCGCTCGACCTCGCCGCCGAAATCGGCGTGACCCGGCGTATCGACAATGTTGATGCGCGTGCCGTTCCAGACGATCGAGGTCACCTTAGCGAGGATGGTGATGCCCCGCTCGCGCTCGAGATCGTTGGAATCCATAGCGCGCTCGGCCACCCGCTGGTTCTCGCGGAAGGCGCCCGACTGCTGGAGAAGCCGGTCGACGAGGGTCGTCTTCCCATGGTCGACATGGGCAATGATGGCGATATTGCGAAGATTCATGGGGTCAAAATCACGAGCGCGGGCCAAAATGGCCCGCGCTTCCTATGACTGGGATATATAGATCGTGTGACGAAGACGCAATGGCGTCGCAGGTGGGCCTCACTCAGAACCAAAAATCCAGCGACGGGGTGTCACACGCAGGAATTTTCGATCCTACGCGTTGATCGTGGGGCGTAACGTTACCGTAAGGGGACATTGATCCCATGGAGCTCACATGTGCGGCATAGCGGGCGTGCTCGATCTCAAAGGTGCCAGTGAGCCCGACCGGGCGCTGGTGGGCCGCATGGCGACGGCGCTCCGGCATCGCGGGCCTGACGGCGTAGGCTACCTCATGGCGCCTGGTATCGGCATGGGCAACCGAAGGCTCGCCATTGTCGGCGTCACCAACGGCCAGCAGCCGATCTTCAATGAGACGGGCAGCGTCGGGGTGATCGCCAATGGGGAGCTGTTCGATTATCCCGAGCTGAAGGCCGAGCTCAGAGCCAAGGGCCACGTCTTCAAGAGCGACTCCGATACGGAGGTGATCGTCCACCTCTACGAGGAGCATGGCGAGGCTCTGTTCGAGCATCTCAAGGGTCAGTTTGCCTTCGTGCTCGTCGACTTCGCGCGAGGCCTCGTGCTGCTCGCGCGCGATCGCGTCGGCATCTGCCCGCTGCATTGGTCGAGGCAGGGCGACCGCCTCTATTTCGGATCGGAGATCAAGGCGCTGTTCGCGTCGGGCGCCGTGCGGCCCGCCATCGATCCGCGCGGGCTCGATCATGTCTTCACCTTCTTCGCGATGGGAACGCGGCGCACGATGTTCTCCGGCGTCGAGTCGCTCGCGCCCGGGCATTATCTCAGGATCGCCTTCCGCACCGACGGCACTGCCGCAGAGGTCGAGGAGCGCCGCTACTGGGATCTCGACTTTCCGGATTGGGGCGATGAGGACGATCCCGCCGACGAGAATGCTCTGGTCGATGAGTTCGAGGCGGCGTTCAGCCGCGCCGTAGAGATCAGGCTCCGGGCCGAGGTCCCCGTGGTCGGCTATCTGTCGGGCGGCGTCGATTCAGCCTATGTGCTCGCCACCGCGTCCAAGCTCCGCGGCAAGCCGCTGCCGAGCTTCACCGTCAGAGTGCCCGAGTCGCAACTCGACGAGACATCGCTCTCCATGGTCACGGCGCGCAAGATCGGCAGCAGCCAAACCGTGCTCGATGCCGGCGCCGACGTGATCGCCGCCAATTACGCGCGGCTCATCCAAGCAGCCGAGAGCCCCGTGCTAGATACGTCCTGCGCAGCATTGCTCGGGCTGTCGCGCAAGGTCCGCGACCTCGGCAATAAGGTCGTGCTGACGGGTGAGGGGGCCGATGAGGCGTTCGCCGGCTATCTCTGGTTCAAATGGCGGGAGATGGCCCGCGTGCTGGATGTGGGGAGATTCAAGCCGAGCACGGTGATGAGTTGGCTCGCGCGCAAATATGCGACCCCCGAAGTCGGCTTCGACGAGTTTCGGCGCATCGATGCGATGGTGGGCGGTCCGCACGCCCAGTCGATCCTCTACAATCTCGTGGCGAGCTCGCGGCACCGCTATTACAGCGACGGCTTCAAGGAAGAGCTCGGAGGGCATTTGGCCTATGCGGATCTCGACTTCGATCCCGAACGCTTGCGCCGATGGCATCCGCTCAACCGCTCGCTCTATTTCGGCTACAAGGTCCTGCTCGCCGGCATGCTGTTGAGCCACAAGGGCGACCGCATAACCATGGCGAACAGCGTCGAGGCTCGTTACCCGTTCCTCGACGAGAACGTGATCGCGCTCGCCGCAAGGCTGCATCCAAGGTGGAAGCTGCGTCGCGGGACCAAGGACAAATATCTCTTGCGTAAGGCGGCCGAGCGGGTTTTGCCGGTCGAGGTCGCCCAACGCCGCAAGTCGATGTTCCGCCTGCCGCTCGCCGAGAGCTTCTTCATTACCCCGCCGCCCTATGTGCGCCAATTGATGAGCGAGGAAGCGATCGCCAAGACCGGCTATTTCGACCCGGCAACCGTGCGGCGCGATTATCAGAGCTTCACCGACGCCTCTGGACATAAGCTCGGGACCTTCGCGAGCCTGGGGTTAACCGGGGTGATGGCCACCCAGCTCTGGCATCACCTCTTCCTGGGTGGCGGTCTCTGTGACCTGCCGACGCTCGATTTCCGCGCTGCCGCCGCGGGTCCTGGGAAGCTCGCGGCGTAGATCGTCAGCCAATTAGCTCGATAAATCTTCCTTAGCATTCCTTCATCACAGTGACGCGCGCGCGGGCTTAGGTGCGCGTCACATGGAGTTGGCCGTGGTCGAGATATCCCGGCGCGGAATGCTTGGAGGAGTGGCGATGGGCGGTCTTCTGTGGAACACAGCGGCGCTCAGCACTGAATCGAGTCAGCCGCCCTACGGACCTGCGCCAGCACCCCTCGACGGACCTGAGCTGCCATCGTTCCGCTATCAGCTCGGCGCGCAGAAGACCGAGCAGTTCAATGGCGGCACCGCCAAGGAGGCCAACGTCACCGGCTTCCCGGTGTCCGAGAAGCTCGCCGGCGTCTACATGACGCTCGAGCCCGGCGCGCTGCGCGAGCTGCACTGGCATGCCAACGCCGCCGAATGGGCCTATGTGATCGAGGGCAATTGCCGCGTCACGACCATCGATCCCGCTGGCCAATGCGAGATCGTCGATTTTGCACCTGGCGACGTCTGGTATTTCCCGCGCGGCCATGGCCATTCGATTCAAGGGCTCGGGCCGGGAACGTGCGTGTTCCTTCTCGTGTTCGACAACGGATATTTCTCGGAGTTCGGCACGTTCTCGATCAGCGATTGGATCGGGCATACCCCACCTGACGTACTGGCGAGGAATTTCGGTGTCCCGGCTTCGACCTTCGCCGACTTCCCCAAGAAGGAGGTCTATATCAACACCGGGCCGGTGCCGCCGCCGCTTCCCGCCGAGCCCGCGCCGGGATCGCAGAACGAGCCTCCGCTCACCCATCGCTATCGCCTGCTCGCGGCAAAGCCCGAAAAATTCGCCGGCGGCACTCTACGCCGCGCGTCGTCAAGCGAGTTCCCGATCTCGACCACCATGACCGGGGCGCTGCTCATCATCGAGCCGGGCGGCATGCGCGAGCTGCATTGGCACCCGCATGCGGCCGAATGGCAATATTACATCAGGGGTAGCGCGCAAATGACGGTGTTCGGCAGTCACGGCCGCGCGCGCACCGACGAATTCTCGGTGGGCGATGTCGGCTACGTGCCGCAGGGCTATGGGCATTACATCGAGAACACCGGGAGCGACGAGCTGGAATTGATCGCCGTGTTCAACAACGGCTCATACAAGTCGATCTCAATCACCGGCTGGATGGCTGCCAATCCCGATCTCTTGCTCGCCACCAATTTCAAGGTGCCGGAAAGCGTCTTCGCCAAGTTCCCAAAGGACGCGGTGGTCATTCCCGAACAGGGCTGATCGCGGCGTTCAACCGAGCAGGGCCAGAGCCTCGTCGGCGAATTTGCGCGTGAGCTCGCCAGCGCCGATGCCGGTCGGAGGCGGCGCGCCCTGACCCGACCAGAGCGGAGAGAAATCGCTCGAGCCCTTGGCCTCGGCCTTGGCGCGGAGCGGTGCGAGGGCGGGGGTGGCGAGCGGGTATGCGGGAAGCGAGGAATTGTTGATCGGTCCCTGCTCGCGGATGATTCGGTTCACGATCGAGCGGGCAGGGCGGCCGCTCAGCACGTTGGTAATGACCGTCTCGCGGCCTTCCCCGCTAAGGGCTTCCTTGTGCAGGGCCGAGATTGTGGCCTCTGGGCAGCCGAGATAGGCGGTCCCGATCTGCACGCCGGCCGCGCCCAGAACGAATGCCGCGGTGATTGAGCGCCCGTCGCCGATACCGCCAGCGGCGATCACCGGCACCTTCACCGCGTCCACGATCTGCTCGACCAGAGCGAACGTGCCGACCTGCGTGGCAGGGTCCGTCTCGAGGAACATCCCGCGGTGGCCGCCGGCCTCGGCGCCTTGCGCGATGATCGCATCGACTCCGTGCTCGACGAGCCAGAGCGCTTCGCGCAGCGTCGTGGCCGAGCTGATGATCTTGCAGCCTGACGTCTTCACGCGCGCGAGAAGTTCAGGCTCGGGCAAGCCGAAATGGAAGCTCACCACGGCCGGCTTGATCTGCTCGACCACGCGACAGGTCGTAACGGTGAAGGGCACGATGGTAGCCTTGAGCGGGACCTTCGGCGTCTCGGCGCCGAGCTCGCCGTAATAGGGCGCAAGTTTATTGAGCCAAGCGGCGTCGCGCTCGGGGTCGGCGGGCGCCACGTGATGACAGAAGAAGTTGAGGTTGATCGGCTTCTTGGTGCGCGCTCTGATCGTGGCGACGCCTTCGGTGATCTTCTCGTCGGTGAGCGCGGCGCAAGGGTAGGAGCCGAGCGCACCGGCTTCCGCAACGGCGACGGCCATGTCGATGGCGGTCGCGTTCGCCATCGGCGCCTGGACGATGGGGATCTCGACGCCAAACAATTCGAGTAGTCGTGTGTCAGGCCAAGTCATGGCGAGTCCTCGCGATGATCAACCTTTTTCCTGCCGGCGCTTGCCCAAGAGGCGCAAGCGGAGCGCGTTCAGCTTGATGAAGCCCTGCGCATCCTTCTGGTCGTAGGCGCCGGCATCGTCCTCGAAGGTGACGATCTTGTCTGAATATAGCGATTTCGGGCTAGAGCGGCCGATGACGGTGACATTGCCCTTGTAGAGTTTGAGCCTCACCTCGCCCTCGACATGCTCCTGACTCTTGTCGACCAGCGCCTGCAGCATCTCGCGCTCGGGCGAGAACCAGAAGCCGTAATAGACAAGCTCGGCATAGCGCGGCATCAGCGAATCTTTGAGATGCATCGCCTCGCGGTCGAGCGTGAGCGACTCGATCGCCCGGTGCGCGACATAGAGGATCGTGCCGCCCGGCGTTTCGTACACGCCTCTGGACTTCATGCCGACAAAGCGGTTCTCGACGAGATCGACGCGCCCGATGCCGTTGTCGCGGCCAAGCTCGTTCAGCCGCGTGAGCAGAGCGGCGGGGGACAGCGTTTTGCCGTCGACAGAGACCGGGTCGCCCTTCTTGAAGCCGAGGGTGACGGTGGTCGCCTTGTCGGGCGCCTCCTCGGGGCTGAGGGTGCGCTGATAGACGTAAGTCGGCGGCTCGACGCCCGGGTCCTCCAGCACCTTCCCTTCGGAAGATGAGTGCAGCAGGTTGGCGTCGACCGAGAACGGCGCATCGCCGCGCTTGTCCTTGGCGACGGGAATCTGGTGCTTCTCGGCGAACTCGATCAGATCGCTGCGTGACTTGAATTGCCATTCCCGCCAGGGCGCGATCACCTTGATGTCGGGGTTCAGAGCGTAATACGTGAGCTCGAAGCGCACCTGGTCGTTGCCCTTGCCGGTCGCGCCATGGGCCACCGCGTCGGCGCTGGTCAGCTTGGCGATCTCGATCTGGCGCTTGGCGATCAGGGGACGCGCGATCGAGGTGCCGAGCAGGTAGACGCCCTCATAGAGCGCGTTCGCCCGGAACATCGGGAACACGAAGTCGCGCACGAACTCCTCACGCAGATCCTCGACGAAAATCTCCTTGATGCCGAGCAGCTCGGCCTTCTTGCGGGCAGGCGCAAGCTCCTCGCCTTGGCCGAGATCGGCGGTAAAGGTCACCACCTCGCAGCCATAGGTTTCCTGAAGCCATTTCAGGATGATCGAGGTGTCGAGCCCGCCGGAATAAGCGAGCACCACCTTCTTGACGTCGGTCGCCATGGAAAAGCGCCTCAAGGCCTAAATCGAGAGCGGTCTTGGGAAACCGCCCGCGGGACTATAGGCAGGCGACGCGCTTGTGCAAGTGCTGGCCCGCCTGGCGCAGGCCTGCTCCAGCCTTGGACAGGGCCCAACCGGCACCGGTGAGGAGGGTGCCGAGGCCGCGGTGGATCCCCCTGGAGGCACGCGTGATTGCGCGCTCCATCCTCTCGTCGTTCCGCCTGAGAGGATCGAGCAGGAGGCGGTAGAGCGCCATGACGACGGCGATGGTGATCACGCCGGCAAAGATGATGTCGGTGACGAAATGCCGGCCGAACACGACGCGCATGGCCCCGACCGTCGTGCCGAAAACGACGGCGCCGCCGAGAGCAAAAGGCCGCAACTGAGGCGGCGCCAGGCTTGCCGGGGCGACTGTCCAGTAGGCCTGGCTCGCTTCACCCGAGACGAAGGAGCAATTTCGCTTGCAGGCGCTGCTTGGGTGCCACCAGGGCTGGAAGGTCTCGGCGCCGGCAAATTGCTGCACGAAATTCGGCCGCGGCCTGCCCCAATTCTCCTTGAGGAGAAGGTTGCTGGTGAGCCCTGGACCGAGCAGGAACGAGCCGACGAGGAACAGCACCACCGAGGGCGACATCAGCATCGGCGAGGCCGGGAAGATGAGCTTGCGCAGAAGCGCGAACACGGCAGGAGCGAGCAGAAGGTAGGGGATCCAGTTGAAGATGCGCCGGACGATGTTCAGCGAATAGTCGACGGAAAGCGGGAACCTGGCCTTGCTGGGATCGAAGAACAGGCCGGCGATTTGCAGGTCCCAGGAAGGAAAGGCGGCGAACAAGACACCCACCAAGACCCCAACCGCGATCGATGCCAGCAGCCAGTTACGCGTCACGGTAAAGCCCCCGAGCCCACCCATACCTAATCGGGCATCGTACACGACAGTTTGGTGTGCATTTTATGACGCTTCGATTCGCGGATCGTCATCCGACCTAACTTTGATCTTGGTCAGGGCTAGCCCTGGCTCCCGTGCTTCAAGATGAGGCAATCGATCGCTCGGGAACTCGCCGGTCAGATCGGCGTTCTGTCGGGAGGTCGAAGGAGTTTTGGATCATGCCGTATAGCAGCAACCAGGAGCTGCCAGAGAGCGTGAAGAGCGTCCTTCCGAGCCACGCTCAGGACATCTATCGCGAGGCCTTCGACAACGCTTGGCAGGAATATTCCGACCCGAGCAAGCGGCACGGAGACGAGTCCCTCGAGGAGGTCGCGCACAAGGTGGCATGGGCGGCGGTGAAGAAACAATACGAGAAGGTGGGAAACGAATGGCGACCGAAGCATTAGAGCGCCTGCATCAGGATCTGGCTCAGCGTCTCAGCAACGCCCGCGGTGCCGGCTTTGCGCTCCGCAGGCGGCAACAGGACAGCGAGTCGAACGCGTGGCGGGCGACCGTCACCAAGCATATGCCGGAGCCTTGGCCAGCGGCGCGGCTTGCGCTTCAGGCGAGAATCGCAGCTCTCGACGTGAATTGACGAGACCTGCCTACGCGTTGCGGCCGGCGAGCAGCCAATAGACGAAGCCGCCGGCAAAGCCTGCCGTGACGAAGATCGCCATATATTGGCTTGAGGCGACGGCTTGGAGGTCGGAATTCCGGGCGCCGACGAGCAGCGGAATGGCGGCAAGCGAGACGCCTCCGGCCAGCACGTAATACATCCACGAGCGCACCTTAAGCACTTCTCCCGCCACTGCCGCGACCAGAGCGGGCAGAGAGGTAAGCGCGGGCGTCACCGTTCCCGCGAATAGCACCATGCCGAAGAAGGGTGCGCCTCCACGGTGAAGCAGGGGGTCGTGCGGAGCTGCCGCGCGTAGCTCGTCACCGACCCAGATGGCGCCGAGTGCGAAGAGGACCGCGAGCGCGGCGATGGCGGCAATTCCGAACGCCACGACGACCCAGATACCGCGCAAGACAGTGTTGAGGATCACAGCTCGATCCTTTCGCCGTAAGATCGCGAACTATAGACGGCGCACGGCTTGAGCGGGAGCGGACCATCCATGGTGGCACTCGAGTTCTGGTACGAGTTCGGAAGCACCTATTCCTATCCGACCGCGATGCGCATCGAGCCTATGGCCGAGGAGGCCGGCGTCGCGGTGCGCTGGCGTCCCTTCCTGCTTGGGCCGATCTTCAAGGAATATGGCTGGAACGATTCGCCGTTCAACATCTACGAGGCGAAAGGGCGCTATATGTGGCGCGACCTCACGCGTATCTGCGAAGGCGAAGGGCTTCCGCTCAAGCTGCCCCCCGTGCACTTCCCGCAGAACGGCCTCAAGGCGGCGCGGCTCGCTCTGGTCGGCGAGAGCGAGGGGTGGACGCCGCCTTTCACTCGCGCCGTGTTCATGGCCAACTACGCCGAGCAGAGAGATATCAGCGACGACGAGACGTTGCGCGCCATCCTCGCCGAGCTCGGCGTGGACGCCGAAGCTGCGCTCGCCGAGGCCAACGCGCTTCCCGTCAAGGACAGGCTCAAGCAGCAAACCGAGGAGGCCGCGAAGCGCGGCATCTTCGGCGCGCCGTCCTTCACCATCGGCGATGAGCTGTTCTGGGGCAACGATCGGCTCGAGGTGGCGCTAGAGTGGGCGAAGCGAAGCTAGACTGGCGTCGCGAGGCGGGCGCTGGCGCGCTGCTTGACGCTTTCGCTTCTGAGCTGGCCGCAGGCCGCCATGATGTCGCGGCCGCGCGGGCGAGCGCACCGGGCTCGCATAGCCCGCGCGATTGACGACTTCGGCGAATTTCTCGATCTGCTCCCAGTCCGAGCACTCGTAGGGCGCGCCGGGCCAGGGATTGAAGGGGATGAGATTGATCTTGGCCGGGATCTTGGCAAGAGCCGCACCAGCTCCTTGGCGTCGGCGACGGAGTCGTTCACGCCCTTCAGCATCACATATTCGAAGGTGATGCGCTTCGCGTTGGAGAGGCCGGGATAGGCCCGGCAGGCGGCGAGCAATTCCTTGATCGGCCATTTCTTGTTGATCGGCACGAGCTTGTCGCGGAGCTCGTCGCGCACCGCATGCAGCGAGATGGCGAGCATGGTGCCTGCCTCCTCGCCCCAGCGCGGGATTTCCGGGACGACGCCAGAGGTCGAGAGCGTGATGCGGCGTTTGCCGATCCCGAGCCCCTCGCCGTCGGCGGCGACGGCGCAGGCGTCGCGCACATTGTCGAAATTGTAGAGCGGCTCGCCCATGCCCATGAGCACCACATTGGAGATCTTGCGCTCGGCGTTGGGCAGCCCGCGCGGATCCTCGGCGGCAGCACCTGGCCAATCGCCTAGCCGATCGCGCGCCAGCATGATCTGGCCGACGATCTCGCCGGCGGTGAGGTTGCGCACGAGCTTCTGCGTGCCGGTATGGCAGAACGAGCAGGTCAGCGTGCAGCCGACCTGGCTCGAGATGCAGAGCGTGCCGCGATCCTCCTCGGGGATATAGACCGTCTCGATCTCCTTGCCGTCGGCAAGGCGGAGCAGCCATTTGCGGGTGCCGTCGACGCGAGACCTGCTCGGTCACGATTGTCGGGCCGCGCGAGGGTGAAATTTGCGGCGAGCTCCGCCCGGAGGTCCTTGGCGATGTCGGTCATGGCGAAGAAGTCGGTCTCGCCACGGACATAGAGCCAGCTCCAGAGCTGGCGCGCACGCATGCGCGTCTGCCGCTCCGGCACGCCGAGCGCGGCCATGCGGGCGGCAAGCTCGGCGCGGCTAAGCCCGATCAGCGAGGACTTGGCTGATGGCTCGCTCTTGCCAAGCGTGGCGGGCTCGGCGGTGAGGGTCGGCATGGTCATGACAATAGGGCCTCGCCGGCACATTCCGGCGCCCTCGTAATATCATGACGGGACTTCGAAATGCCAAGCGGGCGCTCTTTGTCTCTGACGCATGATCTTATCCGAAAAGTCTGCAACTTTTCGGAATCATGCATTAGTCACTCATCGCGTCGTCGGCCAAATCCAAGACCTTCTTGCTGGGATCGGCCTGGCAGGCGATCAGGAGCTTGGCGAGGTGGCCGGCCATCTTTCCGAAGTCGATCGTGGCGGGCTCGTCCTCCTCAGTGTAGTAGCCCTCGAACCACATCATGATGAGGCCCTTGTTGTCGTCGTTGTAGTTCATGAACTGCTCGCAGGTCAGTTCGCTCACATCGAGCGCGTTGTCGGCGGCGAGAGCGGGCTTCGTGCAAAGGAGGAGGGCGGCGGCAAAGAGGGTCGCGTAGAGGGGTTTCATGGAGTGTCCTTGCGAATGAGTTTGGGTGCGGCTGGCAAAAGCGCGCGACGCTAGCGCCGTTCGATGAAGCGAGCAAGAAAGAGAGGCGGTGAGGATTGGCGGCGTGTTAACCGCCGCATTCCTTGGCGGCGCGATCGAGAGCGTCGCCGAGACCGTCGAGCGAATAGGTGTCGCTGGTCGCGGTTCCGCGCTGAGACTTGCCCTCGACCTTCATCGAAGCAGCGCCCTTCATCGCATCGACCAGCTTCGTCTCCATGTCCGGTTTTTCCACGAAGGCGCCTTCGTCCTTGGTGAACAGCTCGAACTTGGCTGTGCCAATGGTCGCCGTGACCTTGGCGCCGGGGCCGAATGGGTAGCCCATCTTCACGCTCACCTCGTTCACTACGTTATCGGCGGGCCAGCGGGAAATATAGAAATAGACGGGGCCGCGCTTGATCCCCTTCTTGGGGTTCATTTCCTTGGGCTTGGCCACGGCGAAGCAGACCTTCGGCGTGCCGGCCGCGGCGTAGGCCGACCAATCCTTGAACTTCTCCAGGAGGGTGACATCCTGCGCCAAAGCAGGCGTGGCGCAAAGCGCTGAGACGATCAGGCAGCTAGCTCGAACGGCTCGGTGCATCTCCCCCGTCCCCCGATTCGTGAGCAGGCGTGAAGCATATAGATTCGATTTTCCTTTGGCCAGAATGCTCGGTCAACCCTGCCGCCGCCGTTTGCGGCGAGGGCCGCCCTGCACGTGAGGCGCTTCGGGCTCGGGCGCCGCTCCTTCCGCGACCGGGCGGGGGGCGAAGCGGCCAAGCGAACGCAGGCGGTCGTACATGACGATGGCGCCGGCCGTGGCAACATTGAGGGAGAAGGCGGCCGGGATGCGAACGAGATGCTGGCACCGCGCGGCAAGCTCAGGCGTCAGGACCCCCCGCTCGGGGCCCAGCACATAGGCCGCGCGCACCGGATGGGGAAAGCTCGGGAGATCGGCGGCCTCATCCAGGATCTCCACGCCGACCAGGCTGCAGCCCTTGGGCAGCTTGAGTTCGGCGAGGCTTCGCCAATGATAGAGCGGCAGGTGCGTCGCGGCTTTCGATGTGTCGGAGCGCATCTCGAGCGCGTTGCCGTCGGCGCCGATGGTGAACACGAAGCTCGCGCCGAAGGCATGGGCCGAGCGCAGCAGATTGCCGAGATTGACGGCCTTGGAGATGCCCTCGACGCCGATGGCGAAATAGCCGCGAGTGGGCGGGAGCAGGGCTTTCACGTCCTCTCTTTGCCACAGGGCCGGCCGTTGCAAAAGAGCCGCTTATCGTCCAATTCTCCCCGATTTTCCCTTCCCCGAAGGCCACTTTCGCGCGTCAAGGTTGCGTGGTCTCTGGAACTCGGCCACAGTAGTTCCCAGGGCCTCGGGGGGCGACGATGTCGCAATCCGCCGGGGCTTTCGGACAACAAGCCTTAGAATTCATCGAGGAGGTCGATCGCGTCGGTAGCCCTGCCGTCGTCGTCGAGACCGTCTATCGCGTGCTCAAAGGGTTGGGCTTCGAGGGCCTATTTTTCGCCGAGCTCGATCCGCGACCGATCGAGAAGTTTGACGATTTCGTGCTGGCGTCCCGTTGTCCCGCCGCCTTAGTGGCCGAACCAAGCCAGCCATTCACATCATAACTCTCTATGCCTTCGACCGAATTCATCAGCTCGCTGCCGCAAAGTCCGAGAAGAGACCGCCGCTTACCCTTCGCGAGAGAGAGGTGCTTGCGTGGTCATCGCAAGGAAAGTCGGCCTGGGAAATTGGCGAGATCCTCAACCTCGCCAAACGCACCGTCGACGAGCACGCCAAGACGGCCATGCGCAAGCTCGGCGCGAGAACGCGGACACAGGCCGTCGCCATTGCCATCCGGAAGCGGCTTTTCGAGATCTGACCCCGTCGGCCTGGGAGATCGGCGAGATCCTTTGCCTCGCGGTGGCAATCGCCATTCGCGAGCGGCTGTTCGAAATCTGATCGTGGCTCTACCGCTGTGATTAGTGACAGTTTCGCCGGCAGGACCACCGTGAGACAATGCAAGAAAAGGTAGAGCCTGAGCCTCTCGATGTAGCGCCAATTTGGGCGACCGCATGGAGAGGCTCATTTGTATGGGCCCACCGGACTCCTCTCGAAACAGGTGGTAAAGCCCTCTCCACATCCGCGTTTGTACTGCTACCTATATTCCGTCCGGGACACTCAAGAAGGACGGAGCGGCGTCGATGCGTGTCGTACAGTTCAGAGAATTCGCAGGCCCCCAGGCCTTGAGGCTCGAGGAGGCGGCAGAGCCCGTCCCGGGGCCGGGCGACATCCTCATCAAGGTCACGGCGGTCGGACTGAATTTTTTCGACACGCTCCTCCTGCGCAACCAGTATCAGGTCACTCCGCCGCTGCCGTTTTCGCCTGGTGCCGAGGTGGCAGGCGTGATCGAGGGGCTCGGCGCCGACGTCACCGATCTCAAGATCGGGCAGAGGGTGGTCGCCTTTATCGGCGGCAATGGCTGCCGGGAGAAAATCGTCACCAAGGCGAAGAACGCGATCCCCATCCCTGGGGGCGTGAGCGATGAGATCGCAGCGGGCATTCCCATCACCTATGGCACCGCGATTCACGCCTTCAAGGACCGAGCGCAGCTAAAGGCTGGCGAGACCGTCGCCGTGCTCGGAGCAGCAGGCGGCGCCGGCGTCGCGGCGATCGAGATCGCCAAGCTCATGGGCGCGCGCGTCATAGCTGTCGCCTCCTCGGGAGACAAGCTCGCCTTCGCCCGCGAGCATGGCGCCGACGAGGGCGTCAACTACGAGACCGAGGATCTCAAGGCGCGATTGAAGGCGCTCACCCTGCCGAAGGGCGTCGACGTGCTTTACGACACGGTGGGCGGCTCATCAGCCGAGCCGAGCCTGCGCGCCATGGCGTGGGAGGGACGCTATCTCGTGCTCGGCTTTGCCTCGGGCACGATCCCGAAAATTCCGCTCAATCTTCTCTTGCTCAAGGGCTGCGCCATGATCGGGGTGTTCTGGACCTCTTTTGTCGAGCGCAATCCGGAAGCGCACCGCGCCAACATGATCCAGTTGCTCGAGTGGTGTGAAAAGGGGCACATCCACCCGCATATCCATGCGAGCTTCGCGCTCGGCGACACGGCGAACGCGCTCTCGCTGATCGAGGCGCGCAAGGTCACCGGCAAGGTGATCGTCAACCCGCAGCTTTAGCCGGAGCCTGCGCTCAGCTCTTGGGCGGCAGCTCCTTGTCGAGCGCGCGTGCGGCCGCGGCCCGGTGCGCCGGGGTGATATGGGCGGCGACGAGGCCGATCACGGCGGTGAGCAGGGCCGCGTCGTCGGCGAAGCCAAGGCCTGCGATCATGTCGGGGATGATGTCGAAGGGCAGGATGAAATAAGCGAGCGCGGCGAGCAGCATGCCGCGCACCCGCATCGGGGTGGCAGGGTCGAGCGCGCAGTAATAGGCGGCGACCAGGTCCTCGGCGAAGGGGATCCTGCCGGCAAGGCGCTTGAACTTGGCCCAGAAGTCGCGGCGGACGCGCCGCTCGCGATCGGCGAAGGCGGCGAGTGAAATCTGGCCGCCGAGAGCCGCATTCTTGAGCTCGCTAGCATCGTTCCAGGCAATCATGGTCTCCACCTCGCGGTCGGCAAAGCCCCGAATCCCACGAGAAAAAATAGGGTAGGGGCGGGGGTACTGCAAGAACGCAGCGCAAAGTCTTAACCCTCCTCGCGGGTGCTTTGCCCTCCCACGCGCGCCGTTTGCCGGAGTTTCACCATTGGACGGCATAGTGCGCGGGCGCCGGCGAGCGCCGGCGGCGCCCCCGAAGCAGGTGAGGTTTCACGTTGCGTGGAGTTGCGTTCAGTCGCGTTGGCGCGTTGCCCTTCGCCGTCACGGCGTTGGCGGCGCTGATCGGCACGGCAGTGATCGCCGCTCCTGCCGAGGTCATGCGCTCCTCGAGCGGCGCTTCGCTCGATGCCGCCATCGCGAGCAAGGTGCAGCAGCTCGCGGCGCTAAAACGCAATATCACCGAGTCTGACTGCGACTATGCAGTCGATGCGGCGATCATCGAGGGCTGCGATCAACTGACTGCGCAAGCGCAATCGCTTGCCGCCGAGATCGATGCCTTGAAGGCAGAAGCGTCTGAGGCGAGCCTCGCGAAGGCATCGTCGCGTCCGATGTCGTATAGCTTCAAGACGCGCACCAATCCCAATATGAGCTACCGCACTTTCTGCGTGCGGGAATGCGATGGCTTCTATTACCCCTTAAGCGAGGCGTCGACGCCTGGCTCCTTCCTAGCCGATGGGGCGAAGTGCCAGTCGAGCTGCTCATCCCCGGCGAAACTGTTCTACAGCGCACTCCCAGGCGGAGATGCGGGCGCGATGGTGGCGCTGACTGGCGAGCGTTACGGCGAGATCGCCAACGCCTTCCGCTATCGGAGCGAATATGTCGAGGGTTGCGCCTGCAAGCCGAAGCCCTGGAGCGCGGAGGCCAAGGTCATGTTCGATCGCCGCGCCGTGCTTGCCACGCGGACGCCGAACGAGAAGATCGTGGCGGCCGGCGCCGGCGAAGTCGTCAAGCTGCTTGGCGCGGGAGAGGCGAAGGTCGCGGTTCGCGCCACGAGAGCCAAGCCGAGATATGCCCAAGCGATGATCGAGCGGCCGCGCTTCCTTCCGTTCTTAAGGCCCTTCCGCTACGCCTCCGCCGCCTCGCAAGCCGCGGCCGAGCCTTTGCCGCAGCACCGCTTCTTCCTGTTCCGCGAGCGCTACTGAGCCCCCATATCCGGGGAAGATCCAAGCTTGCGCGCGGCGCGTGCCGCGTGGGAATAGAGCGCGCATGGTGAAGCACCGTCTCCTGTTCGTCTGCCTCGGCAATATCTGCCGCTCTCCCATGGCGGAGGGCGCGTTCCGGCACGTCGCGACAGAGGAGGGCGTGCTCGACCACTTCGAGATCGACTCGGCGGGGCTTGGCGATTGGCATGTCGGCCAGGCGCCCGATGATCGCGCGCAGAGAGCCGCCGGGGAGCGCGGCATCGACATCTCGGGGCAGAGCGCAAGGCAGGTCGGCCGCGAAGACTTCGCGCGCTTCGATCTCTTGCTCGCAATGGACGGCTCGAACTACGAGGATCTCACCGAGCTCGCGCCCAAGGGTGAGCGGCACAAGATCCGCCGCTTCCTCGATTTCGCGCCGCATGCCGGGACCAAGGACGTGCCCGACCCGTTCTTCGGCGAGGCCGAAGGCTTCGATCGCGCGCTCGATCTGATCGAGGAGGCCGCGCGCGGGCTGCTCGCCGAGCTTCTCAGCGACGAGACGGCGCGGGCCAAGAAGAGCGGCTAGTCCTCGAGCGGGTAGGCGGCTTCGACGACATAGGGGCCGCCGCCGACTGAGTTCCGAGAGGAATAGAGCACGAAGCGGCTCACGATGAAGGGCTCGGCATAGATGCCGCCCTGGTGCTCGAGATAGGCCGCGACCGCATCGGCGCGCGCGTTGCGGAGTCGCGCCAGAGTGACATGCGGCATGAAATTGCGCCCCTCGGCGGGGAGGCCAGCCTCGCGCGCGGCGCGCTCGTTTGCCCGGCGGAGCGCGTTCAGGCCGTCTGACGGTGCGATGCCGGCGAAGATCGCCCGGGGCTTGTTCCCGCCGAAGCTGCCGAGCCCATTCAACCTGAGCTCGAAGGGCGGCACCTCGACCCCGCCCAGCGCCTCGGCGAAGTCGCGCGCCGTGTACCCATCGACATCGCCGATGAAGCGGAGCGTCAGGTGATAATTCTCGGGATCGATCCAGCGCGCGCCGGTAAGCCCCGCGCGAAGGAGCGTGAGTCGGTCGGCGAGGGGACGCGGGATCTCGATGGCGGAGAACAGGCGGGGCATGGAAGGCACTTCCTCGTACCCCAACAGTCAAGGGCATGGGTTCGGATAGTCAAGATGGATCTGCTCGATGTCCGCAAGCACGTGATCCTCGAGCGTGAGATCGAGGGCAGCGATATCGGTCTTGAGCTGGCCAAGAGTGGTCGCGCCGATGATGGTGCTTGTGACGAATGGCCGCGAGGAGGCGAAGGCGATCGCCATCTGCGCGGGATCGAGCCCATGCCGGCGCGCGAGCGCGACATAGGTCGAGATGGCCTTGGGCCCGTTCGCCTTCTGGTAGCGGCCGAGCCGGTCGAACAGCGTCTTGCGCGAATTGGGCGGGAGCGCACCGCCTTCATATTTGCCGGTGAGGTAGCCCTGGCCGAGCGGCGAGTAGCCGAGCAAGCTCACCTGCTCGCGATAGGTGATCTCGGAAAGCCCCGTCTCGTAGGAGCGGTTGACGAGGTTGTAGGCGTTCTGGATCGAGGCGATGCGCGGCAGCCCGTGTTGCTCCGAGGCCTTGAGGAAGCTCATCACGCCCCAGGGCGTCTCGTTGGAGAGACCGACGAACCTCACCTTGCCCGCCTCGACGAGATTTCCGAGCACGGCGAGAATGTCGTGGATGGGATGGCTCTCGCCTTCGAGATGGAGGTAGTCGAGGCCTTCGAAGATGCGCATCGGCCGGTCGGGCCAATGGAGCTGATAGAGGTCGACATAGTCGGTCTTGAGCCGGGCGAGACTTGCGTCGACCGCCTCCATGATTTGGCTCGCGCTCTGCCGCGTGCGCTGGGCGTCCTTGCGGAGCCATGACATCTTGCCCCGGCCAGCGACCTTGGTGGCGACGATCGTCTTGTCACGGTTCTTGCGCGAGGCAAGCCAGGTGCCGATGATGGATTCGGTGCGGCCCTGTGTCTCGGGCTTCGGCGGAATGGGATAGATCTCCGAGGCGTCGACGAAGTTGATGCCCTGTGCGGCGGCATAATCGAGTTGGGCGTGGCCGTCCCTTTCCGAATTCTGCTCGCCGAAAGTCATGGTGCCGAGGCAGAGCACGCTAACCTTGATGCCGGTGCGGCCGAGCTCGCGATACTCCATCTGGCCTCTCTTTTCGGCTGGGGCGGGAGGGCGTTAACGATCGATTAAGATAAATGCGTGGGCCACTCGGCGATCACCCCTTCGCCTTTGTTAAAGACTTGAGGACTAACAGAGAAGGACGCGCCGCGCGACCGGCGCAGGCGATTTCGGCAAGAGCACAGGCAAGGCAAGGATGAGGACGGCAGTCCAGTCGCGCGCGATCGCCGAACCGGGGACGGAGCCCGTCAGGACGACGGCCGAGACGGCATGTCCCGCGGCTTCGGATCCTCGCTTCCACGAGTCGACGAGGCAGCGCTTGCGCCGCTTGGCGCTGGGGACGGCCTACGCGCTTCGCCCGAACCGCATCGCGCTTATGCCGAGGCTCGGGTTGATGAGGGCAAGGAAGGGCTGGTCGCCGCATTCGTACGGCAGGCGCGGCACGACGCGAAAGTTTATGCCGGGGTGGCCACGGTTGGCGTGCTAGCGCTCGCCGTGTTGTGGCCCTCGCTCGGCGCCGAGGCGCGGCTTGCTCTCGTCGCCGCCGCGTTCTCGATCCCGGCCAACGCCTCTCTCCGCCTCAACGGCACCTTCGCCACCACGCTCAGACGCTTCGCGCTCGCTTATCTGCCGGACACCTGATAAGGCCGTTCCTGTTGCTCGGCGGCGTCGTGCTCCTGATCGTCCTCGGCGTGACGCTCACGGCGAGCACCGTCACCTTCCTGCTCACCCTCATCTTCACCGGACTCGCGGCGACCCAGTACGCGCTGCTCGCCAAGGACATGCCGAAGGGAAAGGCGCCGGCGCCGCCCAAGCGCCTTCTCACCACTTGGCGTCGCGAAGCCACGCCTCTTATCCTCGTGGCACTGTTCACCTATTTCTTTGCCGATGTCGCCATCCTCATGGTCACGCCGCTCTTGTCGAGCGCGGACACGGCCGCCATCGGTCTCTGCCTCAAGCTCGCGCTCCTCGTCGACTTCGCCGCGCAGGTCGCGCATCAAGTGGTCGTGCCGGATCTCGCCGATGCGCGGGCGCGGAAGGATCACGATACGATCAGGGACGTGGTGCTCCGCGCGCTCGCCTTTCCATTGGCAATCACGCTCGCCGCAACTGTCGTCGTGGCGCTGTGGGGAGAGCGCCTGTTCGCGATCTTCGGGCCTGAGTTCACCAGCGCGAAATCAGCGCTCGTGATCCTGATGGGATGCCAGCTCGCCCGCGCCATATTCGGTCCGAGCGTGCCGCTGGTCACCGTGATCGGCGCGCAGAAGGAGAATGCCGCTCTCGCCGTCGCGGCACTCATCGTGCTGGGCTTAAGCAATCTCGTGCTCGCCCCGCTACGGCGTACTCGGGGCCGCGATCGCGGTCGCCATCGCGACGCTGTTCTGGCTCGTGGGATGTGCCGTGGTGCTCGACCGCTTGAGCGGGCTCAGGACCGACGCGCCCTATCTGATCGGCCGGCTCGCGGCGCTCCGCTCGGCCCCGGCCTAGGCGGCCACGGCCGCGCCAAGCTCGACCGCGCCCGTCTTCTCGATCTTCTGCTCGGCCTGCTCGGTCCCGAACAGAGTGGTGAACAAGAGCCAGGCGATGAAGGCTCCGACCGTGAGAAGGGCTATGGCGGCGAAAATCTTGCCGAAATGGAGGGGCATCGATCGGGGAAAGTCCTTGCCAACGCGGGGACAGTAGCGAAGTCGACGCCGCCGATCAATCTGGCTTTGCCGCCTTTGTTGGCATAAACCCATGCGCCATCCCTTTGGGGGCGAGCAGGCGCATGCGACAGGTGAATGAGGGAGTGGGGGGCGCAAGCGGGCCGGCCGAGGCGGCGCAGCGCACGGTGCTCGTCGTCAGCGCCACCCATCGCGATCATCGCGAGCTCAAGAGGCTCAACCCGCCCGGCATCGACTTCCTGTTCCACGATTACGCGAGCACGAGCCTCGAGGAGCTGATCTCCGGGATTGAGCGCGAAGGAGCGCAGGCGGCAGACCCGGATGAAGAGGTCGACCGCGTCCTCAAAGGCCTCGGCGGCGCGAAGGTAAGCGCGGTCATCAGCTCCGACGACTATCCGGGCGCCGCACTTGCCGCGATCATCGCGCAAAGGCTCGGGCTGCCAGGACCAGATCCACGCGTCGTGCTGATCGCCCAGCACAAATATCTATCGCGCGCGGCGCAAGCGAAGCTCGTGCCCGACGTCGTGCCGCCCTTCATGCTGATCGACACGGCAGCGGGCGCGCCCCTTCCGGACGACGCGAGCTTTCCCCTCTTCATCAAGCCGGTGAAGTCCTTCTTCTCGGTCGGCGCCGGGAGGGTCGCTTCCCGCGCCGAGCTTGCCGCTCTCCTTCCGCGCTGGCGCGCACTCGATCAATTCTTTCTCCCCTTGGAGCGCATGCTCGAACGCTATGCGGGCAAGACATCGGCAGCAAACGCCTCATCGCCGAGGGCGTGCTCAAGGGCGTGCAGGTCACCGTCGAGGGCTATGCGTTCGGCGGCAAGGCGAGCGTCATGGGAATCGTCGACTTGATCATGTTCCCGGGCACCATCGCCTTCTCGCGCTTCGACTATCCCTCGCGGCTACCGAAAGACGTCCAAGCTCATATGACCGACATCGCCGTCACGCTGATGGAGGGGCTCGGCTTCGACAACGGATTGTTCAACATCGAGATGATGTACGACGCAGACACCGGCGCATCTTCATCATCGAGATCAACCCGCGCATGGCCTCGCAATTCGCCGATCTCTACGAGAAGGTCGACGGCATATCGAGCTATCAGGTTCTGCTCGATATCGGCGAGGGGAGGGCGCCGCGCTTCAAGCGCAGGGAGGGCCACTATCCCTTCGCCGCCAGCTGCGTGCTGCGCGCGTTCGAAGACCATCTCGTGGCGCGGCTTCCCGATGCGGATGACCGTGAGCGTCTCGCCATCCTCTATCCCGATCTCAAAGTCGAGCTTCACGCACGAGCGGGACAGAGGCTCTCGGACGAGCTTCAGGATGGGCACAGCTTCCGCTACGGCATCGTCAATCTCGGCGGCCGCGATCTCATCGATGTTCTTGGAAAATTCGACGCGGTACACCGAGCCCTGGGGCTCGAACTTTGGCCGGTCGAAAGACGGCCGCTGCCAACCGAAGCCGAGATTGCGCTCGCCGCAGGCTAAGTCGGATCAGTTGTTCGCGATCGTCGCGGCGATCCAGTCCTTGAAGGCCGCAACGCGCGCGTAGACGCCCGGCGTCGTGCTGCCGCAGCCGCTGCCCCAGCTCACCACGCCGACCTGCACGAAGGCGCCGTTTTCGTCGCGGACGACCATGGGGCCGCCCGAATCGCCCTGGCAGGTGTCCTTGTTGGTTCCCTTTTCGAAGGCGCAAAACTCGGTATCGGCGATGGCCGTCGCGGGCTTGGTGCCGGCGAAGGCGGCGTTGCACGAGGGATTGTCGACCCAGTCGACCTCGACCTCGCGGAGCCTGACCGGCGACTGAACCTTGTCTTCCATCTCAGGGCCGAGGTCATGCATAAGCGAGGTGAAATCCTCGTCGAACGACCACAGAGTGCCCCAGCCACTGACCGTCACCCTGGCGCCGGGCACGAGATATTTCTTGTCGGTGTCGGGATCGGCGAGGGGGACAATCTTAGGATCGGCGATCAGTGCCTTGAGCTTGATCAGCGCGACATCGGCCTTCCCCGTCAGGCCCTTCTCCAGAAATTCCGGGCGCGCGAAGATCTTCTCGACCTCGACCTCGGTGGTCTTGGTGCGATCGTTAGAGCCATAACCCACGACGAGATCGGTAGGGTCCTTCTGGGACGCAGGCCCGGTATTGAGATCGCCGTCGGTGACGCAATCGGATACGGTCAGCACCCATTGCGGCGCTATGAGCGAGCCGCCGCAGAAGCCTCGTTCGTCCTCCATCGAGAAATAGAGGCGCACTTGATAGGGGAATTTGCCGTCCGGCGCCTCGGTGCCGGCGACGATCATCTCGTTGTCCTCGCTTCGCGCAAGGCTGCTCAGCGCGAGGAGCACGCCAAGCGCAGCGCCGAGGCTCGAGGCAATGGAACGGGCTCTTGTCATGGACCTTCCTGCGCTCAGTTGTTCTTCATCGTGTCGTTGATCCAGTCACCGAAGGACGAAACACGCGCCGAAGCGCTCGGCGTGACGGTGTTGCCGCAGATCGTGCCCCAGCTCACCACGCCCACCTGGGTAAAGCCCGAAGGCGTGGCAACGACGAGCGGACCCCCGCTGTCGCCCTGGCACGAGGCCTTGGTGCTGCCCTGATACATCGCGCAGATCTCGGTCTCGGCGACGGACAGCTTGTCGGCCGCGAACACGGCGTTGCACGTGTCGTTGTCCATCGCCTCGATCTCGACCTCGCGCAGCTTCAGGGGGAAGTTGACCTTGTCGCTCATCTCCTTCCCTTCGCCGATATCGGGCATCAGTGCGGCAACGTAAGCTGTCAAAGGGGCTCCACAGAGCGACCCAGCCGGTGACGGTCACTTTGGCGCCGCCCGAGGCGAGGC
>CAVVDW010000023.1:0-142585 GCA_963747175.1 uncultured Alphaproteobacteria bacterium
GCAGTCTCTCCTAGCAGCTTCAGTTATGCGTCGCCGTCCCTCTAAAAGTGTGCTAAGCATTTCGGACCTGAAGCAGCACATTTGCGACCCCAATGGATCCTACCTCGAGCAACTTAATTATGGGGCGATGCTTAGTGGCCTGATGGTCACTACGTTCCTTATCCTGTTGGCCGCCTCCGTCGCCGTCGTTTCCTTGATGGCTTTGTTTCCTCTGATCGATCTAGCCTTCCAGAAGAAGGATAAGCCTGCTCCTGCCAGGGTCGAAACTTGGTTATATGACGGGCTTTCAGGATCGTCTTGGTTGGCTCTGAGGTCGCATTTCTTGCGGCCAGACGTTGTGTCGCGTTCCCAACTGAGGATTTACCCCGCCGCCTTGGAGCGCGCGATTGAGCATGTCACACCTTTGATTGGCCGATCGCTGGTGCCGAAAGGTTCCGAGCCGAACAACGAGGAGCCAGAGCGTCCTTCGCGCGCAGCCTAGGAACGCAGTGGCGCTTTCGCGCCCCACCCCGCCATCGAGACAAGCAGCCGCAGCGAAGCGGCTCGGCCCCAGAAAACGGCCTGAACGCTTGCTTTTGATGCCTCTGGTGATGTCTCACTCATTGCGGTAGCTCTCGCAGAGGGGGCCAAAGCTGCTGTTGCCATCAACCGCCTTCTCAAGGGAAACGGTTTGTCTTGAGACAGACAGCTGCTCACAGGCAAGTCCACCACCAACCGCTATTCTTCTCCTTCAATTTAGAGAACCAACGGCAGATCGGATAGAGGAGCACCACCACCATCAACCAGACAATATAGACGCCGGTCAGGCTGAAGTTGATTTCAGGCGTGGTAGCCAGTGCACCGGTGATCGTGAATGCTATAACGACCGCGAGTGCATGGATCAGATAGATGTGGACCACGTAGTAAAAGAAGGGAACCCGTCCGAAGGTGGCGAGGAAGGAAGCCAAGGCACCTCGTACGTGCTCGAACAAAGCCAGCAAAATCAGAGCCGTTCCGAGCGTCATCATCAGGTACAGCAGCGATGGTGGGTATTTCTCACAATTGAAGAATGAGAGGATTGTTGAGAGCGAAGTGTCTTGAGGTGTCCATGGTGTCGGGTCGCCATAGACGTTGGTGACGCGAAGAACCAGAAAGCCGACCGTGATTGCAGCACCAACGGCAAGCAAAATCCGCTGCCTTTTGCCCTGCTCGAGCTGAATCACTGGGCCAAGCAAATAGCCGCTGGCCATCACTCCGATCCAAGGGACAAGAGGGTAGAGGATATAGAGTGTGACGCTGTCGCCCAGTGGCACCAGGCCCGGCTCATGCAGCACATGCCAGGCGCCCGACGCTTCACCGAGATCCTCAGCTCTGACGTTATCAAGAAGATTGTGCCCTGCGATCATCAGGAGAGCCAGGCTCGCTATGACCCAGCGGGGTAGCCAAATCAGCGCCGACAGGGCCACCATCGACGCTCCGATCACGAAGATGACGCCAGCGCTCAGCCGGTAAAGGTCGAGTTCGAACCTCCAACCGAACTTGATCAGAGTGAGATCGATCAAAATCAGCCAGAGACCGCGAACAAGGAGAAAGCGACTAAGCTCTCCGAGGCTCTTCCCACGGCCATAGAGAAAGGCCGAAAGGCCCGCGAGCAAGATGAATGTCGGGGCGCAGAAATGGGTCACCCAACGGGTGAGGAACAGTAGCGGATCGGTGACCTCGCGGGGATTGAACCCAGTGGTACTGAAGAAGTTGCGGGTGTGATCCAAGGCCATGATTACCATGACCAACCCGCGCAGAGTGTCTACTGAGCCTATGCGCGCGCGTTCGCCGCGATCTAGAGTGACATTGCTCTGGCGAACTGCCTGTACCTGATGGTCTTCGAACACCTCGAATTAACTCGGCTCGCGTCAATCCGCAGTCGCATCACTGAGATCTATCTCACCCTCAACTACATGGTTCAGGTCCGCGCCCTTGGCTGTCAGAACCATTCGGACCTGAAGTTTGCCTTTGCCGGCAAGATTTTGCTCCCGAACTACGCGCTCGATGGCTTGCTGCGAAGTGACACCCACCTCCTTGAGGTATTTGCGCATCGACATATTGAAACGTTCCATCTGATCATCCTCTCGCCGTTGTTTGTGCGTAGGGAAGCTAGGAACCCCATCTTAGCCGATCGTCCATGCCCGGGACCCATTCCGGCCAGCGGTCATGCGAACCGCGTAAAGGCTGGGGCCGATTCTAACGTCCGATTTTTTTTTGCGTCTGCGACATTGCCCCCACGCTGCTGAATTCCTAGTTGGTCTTCTGGGGATGCGTCCGACGAGTGAAGCTTGGACGATGTCAGCCAGGGTCGCTACGGCGCGCCAGCAGGAACATTGGTGAAGATAGCTGCCGGTGTAACGCCCGGCCATCCCATACCACTACACACTCCGCTTTGGAGCTCTGACTTGGCCGATCGCAAACTTCAGGTTCTTGAGGAGGCCTTAAATGTCAACGCTCTCGCCGTCGACATCTCGCACCGCCCTCAGGTCCCGACAGCGTGATGCCAGAGGGTTCACGGTTACTGCCCTGACCACGAAAACCGGCCTCGTCCTGCGTCGGCTTCGGCCTTATGACTTCAATAAGCGCCGTTTGTTCGATCTAACATGCGTTCGATAGCGTCGTATGACCCTCCCAGCTGAGCCCCCGCGGGCCAGCGTCAACCCTGCTTCCGCCAGCGCGGCGGTTTTTTCCGAAACCATGCGCAATGCCTCGGCCTGGGCTGCAGGGCCCCCGCCCGATAACTTGATTAATCGCAAACCGATGACGCGCTGCGCCTCCAAGCCCAGCATGACCGCATCGTGAGTCAATCGCATCCAGTTCCTAGACATATTTTCTCAAGAGAACGAGGTCCGAGCTAGTCGGCTGAACGAGCGACAACTCGGGCGTGGTCTCTCTGTTCCAGACCCTTTGGAAAGCCCATTTTGTGCATTGCAATAAATATGTGTTGAAATTTTGTGCATTGCAGCGTATATGCGGACACACATGCAACACATTCCGCTATGGCGGAGCGATATTGAGGTGATGAAATGTCAGACGTTCAAAGATACGGTGAAGAGTTCCAGCGGGCCACCAAGGATGGCTTCGATGCGTCCGTTCGGTCGTTCGGTGAGGTGAGCAAGGGTTTCCAGGCGATTGCCGCCACAGTTGTCGATTACTCCAAAAAGTCCTTCGAGGACAGCACCCGTGCCTTCGAGCAGTTGGCAGGCGCGAAATCCTTCGAACAGGCGTGGGAGATTCAGTCTCAGTACGCCAAGAAGGCTTTCGACGCATACGTTGCCCAGGCGTCAAAGATCGGCGAGATGTATGTCGATCTGGCCCGCACTGCCTATCGGCCTGTGGAGCAAGTCGTTGCCAAGACGGCCAGGAAGGTCGCGTAGCGCTTAGTCGAGTTGGAGACCCGTGGGTAACCTCCGCGGGTCTCATCTTTAGCTTCAGTTCATGCGTAATCTATGAGGCCAATAATGACCAAGCCCGCTCGCAAAGTTGCCGCGCGGAAGGCGCGCGACGCAAATCCCAAGACGACCTCAAAAGTCGGCAAGGCGCGTAAGAAACTTCCCGCTAAGACGCTCCGGAAGACACTCCGAAAAACAGACACTCAATTCGAGCAATTGCGCGGTGCTCAAGTGCCAGACACTTTGCAAGTCCTCGCCGAAAAGAACCTGGCTCAGACGCGCGACCAATATGAGCGCTCCAAGAACACGCTCAAAGCCGTTTTAGAAAGCTGGCAGAAATCCTTCGGTGCGGCTGGCGAGGGTGCCGTGGCGCTCAATCGTAAGATCGTCGATATCACCGAGCGCAATATCAATACCGGTTTCGATCTCGCAACCGGGCTAGTTCGCGCAAAAAATCTGGCTGAGGTTGTGGAATTGCACGCCGCTTATTGGCGCAAGCTGCTCGGTGGTCTGCAGACGCAGGCCGAAGAAGGACGCGCAGCATCATCCAGAACTCGCGCTCGAGATTGAATCGACTAACCCATTAGAAAAAAGAACTCCCTGTCGGCGTGCTTAGCGTGGGTACCTGTATCGCCGTTAGGCCGCGCACCCGCTTCTCGCAACGGGCGTTTTAAGATTAACGTTTCTATCCAGCCTGCCAGCGCATCCTCCGCCAAGGCAGGCATTGAGGCACTTACCCGCACGCTGGCGCTCGAGGGAAGAGATCTCGGTATCCGCGTGAATGCAATTGCGCCAGGGCTGGTAGACACGGCATCCAACATTGCCGCGATGAAACCGAAAGATCTGAGGCGTTGGACCAAGCGCGAAGATATCGCCGAGACCGTGCTCTTCCTTGCCTCACCAGCCACCGGCCAAGTCCTCGCCGTCACCGGCTGGGGATTGTAGCGCGAACGCTATCACAAGGGCGGCCAGCGCATCCAACCGACGGTCAGTCAACTTCGATTTGCGAATTGAGGAGACAGCAAAGGAGTCAACGGCTGATGTCCGCTTTGGATCACTAGCGGACGTCACGGCCGCGCTTCACGATGTCCGCTTGGTGCCACTAGCGGACATAGGCGTGGGTAGTTCTCGTCCCTTCTTTGCCCATATTCGATGGTAACCCGACGGCTCCTCATAAAAACGGGAGTATGTAATGCAAAGACACGCGGTTGCGCTGGCCTTAGCACTTCTGCTCGCTCCATCGTTTGCGGCTGTGGGCATCGCCGATCCAGCCCCAATCACGAAGGACGAGGCGCACGCCATCGGCGTCGACGCATACCTCTATTTCTATCCGCTCATCACCATGGACGTGACCCGGAAGCAGCTTACCAATCAGGAGCCAACCCCTGGGGGCATCGGCGGTCCGATGAACCGCTTCGCCAATGTTGGGACCTTTCCCACCGCCGACATGCGCGTCGTGGTCAGGCCCAATTTCGACACGCTCTATTCGAGCGGCTGGCTCGATTTGACCAAAGAGCCCATTGTCGTCTCAGTGCCGGACACTGGCGGCCGCTTCTATTTGCTGCCGATGCTCGACATGTGGACCGACGTGTTCGCTTCGCCCGGCTGGCGAACCACCGGAACCGGGGCCGGAAACTTCCTCGTCACGCCTCCTGGATGGAGCGGAACGGTCCCCGCCAACTTCACGCGGATCGATGCGCCCACGCCTTATGTCTGGATCATCGGCCGCACTAAGACTGATGGTCCTGCCGACTATGATGCCGTTCACAAGGTCCAGGACGGTTACAAGATCACGCCTCTATCACAATGGGGGAAGGCGCCCGTGCCCGTCGAGGTAAAGATTGATCCCTCCGTCGACATGAAGACGCCGCCCAAAGTCACTGTCGACACCATGCCGTCCGACAAATTTTTCGCCTACGCCGCCGAGGTGCTCAAGCTGCAGCCGCCGCACCTCACCGATCAGCCAATCATCGCGCGTTTGAAACGGATCGGCTTTGAGGTAGGCAAGAGCTTCGACCTTGATGCGGCCGATCCAGCCGTCAAGGAAGGGCTCGAGAGCGCGCCGCAGGATGCGCAGGCACTGATGGCCTGGAAGATACCGACGCTGGCGCGGATCGCCAATGGCTGGTCGATGAATACCGACACGATGGGCGTCTATGGCAACTACTATTTGAAACGCGCCATAGTCACGCAGCTAGGTCTCGGGGCAAACCTACCTGAGGATGCGATCTATCCACTCAATCTTGCCGACGAAACTGGCAAGCCACTGGACGGCGCCAATGCTTACGCCATTCATTTTGCGAAAGGTGCGACGCCACCCGTCAATGCCTTCTGGTCGATCACGCTTTATGACCCTAAGGGCTTTCAGGTTGCCAACCCTCTCAACCGTTTCGCCGTGTCAAGCTGGATGCCGTTCGTCCCCAACCCAGACGGCTCACTTGATCTTTACTTCCAGAACGAGAGCCCTGGCGCAGACAAAGAGGCCAATTGGCTACCGGCGCCGAAGGGACCCTTCAACCTCACAATGCGGCTCTACGCTCCGAAGAGTGAGGCGCTAACCGGCAAATGGAACCCGCCGCCGATGACAAGGGTGCAGGATGTCTCTGGCTTGACGGCACAATAAACTTGCACTTGCGATGTAGAGGGGCGTCGGCTTCGGCTGGCGCCCTTTTCTTTGGACTGAAGGGCTAGTCTGGAGTTGGGGCGTTGTCCGCCTTGGGTCAAAAACGGACGTGATACTCGTGCTCCGGCAAGTCTGCTTCGTGCCAAAAGCAGACATTGATTTTTTGGTCCCACGCACCCGCTAACTGGTGTCAGGTTTGGTCGCCAACTACGACGACACGCACAAGGATGACAGATAGGATCGCGTGCAACACAACCGCGGGCCATAGCAGTAAGCCGCTCAAACCACCGAGGCCGAGATAGGCGAGATAAAGAGTGACGGCTGCGCTGTATATCAACATGCCGAGCAGCGGTGGGCCGGGCCAGAGGGAGATGCCCAGCCCAACTAGGGCGATGCCAGCGACCCGCGCCACAGGGACGGCGACCCCGGCGAGGTCTTGCCCGAGCAACAAATGAACGACGAGCGACGGCACGATCAGCAACGCCAAGCCGGTCGCGGCCTCGCCGATGGCTGCGAACATAAGCGCGGTCTTCATTGCCCTCGGCCCCTTGTCGCTTCGCCGAAGCCACTAGGGTTTCGCGCTTGTTTCCCGCTCCGGCTCAAGGTGGATGGTCAACTTGTCGATTTTGCCGGTGAACTTGAACGGAACATCGTAGCGATACTCCACCATCGCGACCCCGGTGCGCGTGTCCAAGCCAACATCGAAGGTTTCGTCCTCGGGGAACGTGACTGGGGTGGTGTGGTCTAGCGTGTTCTTGGCCACTTCCTGACCATCCACCGACAATACGCCGGTGCCGCCCTTGCCGAGGCCCGGCGCGTCGGGCTTGAAGTCGAAGACGATGGTATGCTTGCCGGCTTCCAGCTCGGGACCCTCCCAGACCGTGCGCTTGAGGTCGAGCAGATTGTAGAGGAACACCACCTTGCTGCGGCCCACGCCAAATTCGCCCTTGCTCAGGAATAGGCCGTAGCCGCCGAAGCGCCCGCCCTCCGTGACAATCATACCTTCGGCACCGCCCTCGGGGATCTCGACCTCGGCTGTTATGGTGTACCCCTTGTTCAGGATGCTTGGCGCCGCGCTCGCCGGGGTGCCGGCCAACTCGCCCGAATACGTGAACTCCGTTTGTCCCGCCGTAAGGCTCGGGCGCGGCGTGTTCCAGCGCGCCAGTGTTGAATTGTCGAGCGGCAGCACGTCGTACTTCTTCGCCTCGGCATAGAAGAGGTCCTGCAGCTCCTTGAGCTTATTCGGCATGTTGGCGGCAAGGTCGTTGAACTCAGTCGGGTCCTCCTTGACGTTGTAGAGTTCCCAGTTGTACCCGGTGATGACATCCGGCGGCGTGGCAGTGCTCAATTCCCAAGGCAGGGTCACCGGGGTCGTCGCTGCCACCCAGCCGTCGTGATAGATGGCGCGATTGCCGAGCATCTCGAAATATTGCGTCGTGTGTCGGGTCGGGGCATCGGCGTTCGCCTTGTCCCAAGTATAGACCATGCTCACGCCCTCGATCGGGCGCTGCTTGATGCCGTCGATCGCGTCCGGCGCGGGAATGCCGGTCGCTTCGAGGATAGTCGGCACAATGTCGATGACGTGGTGGAACTGTCGGCGAATGCCACCCAGGTCCGTAATGTGGCCGGGCCAGGACACGACCATGCCCTGAGCCGTTCCCCCGAAGTGTGACGGCACCTGCTTCACCCACTTGAACGGCGTGTCCATCGCCCAGGCCCAGCCTGCTGCGAAATGCGGGAACGTCCGTTCCGATCCCCAGAACGGATACCAGAGGAACTGATCCTTCACCGGGACCGAAACGCCATTGAAGGTGGTGAACTCATTCGGTGTGCCGTTGAGCATGCCTTCAGCACTCGCGCCATTGTCGCCACCGATGTAGATGATCAAGGTGTTGTCGAGCTCGCCGAGGTCTTCGACTGACTGGATGACCCGTCCGATCTCATTGTCGGCGTACGCAAGGTAGGCCCCATAGACGTCCGCTTGTTTGATAAAGAGCTTCTTCTCGTCCCAGCTAAGAGAATCCCACTCAGGCAATCCCTTCGGCCAAGGCGTGAGCTGGGCGTTCTCGGGCATGATGCCTAGCCGCTTCTGGTTGGCGAAGATGGTCTCGCGCAGTTTGTTCCAGCCGTCGTCGAAGAGATGCATGTCGCTGATCTTTTTTGTCCATTCCTCGGTCGGATGGTGTGGCGCGTGGGTAGCGCCCGGCACGTAATAGACAAACCACGGCTTCCCAGGAGCGATCTCCTTGAGCTGCTTGATGTATTGGATGGCGTCATCGGCCATCGCAGTCTCCAAGTTCCAGCCGGGATTTCCCTGGAATGGATAAATAGCGGTCGTGTTGCGGAACAGGTTCGGTTGCCACTGGCTGGCGTCACCGCCAACGAACCCGTAGAAATAATCGAAGCCCATTCCGTTCGGCCATTGATCGAATGGCCCGGCTTGGCTCGACTGGAAGGAGGGCGTGTTGTGGTCCTTCCCGAACCACGCGGTCGCGTAGCCGTTCCCTTTCAGAATTGTGCCGATGGTGCCCTTCTCAAGCGGGATGATTAAGTCGTAACCCGGAAACCCCGTCGATATTTCGCCGACGACCCCGAAGCCAACCGAGTGATGGTTGCGGCCAGTGATAATCGCTGCTCGGGTTGGTGAGCACAGTGATGTCGAGTGGAAGTTCGTGTAGCGCAGTCCGGCGTTGGCGATGCGATCCATGGTGGGAGTGGGTATGACACCGCCGAAGGTGCTCGGTGCACCGAAACCCTGGTCATCCGTCATGATGAGCAGCACGTTGGGCGCACCCTTCGGCGGCACGATGCGCGGCGGCCACCAGGGCGTCGACTCCGAGGCCTTCTCCTCAATCACGCCGCCGAATTTCGGATCAGGCGGCGGAAGTTGGTTGCCCGGGATTGTTGTGGTTGCCTCGGGGGAGCCCGGAACACCAGTCGTCTCTTGAGCACGTACCACCGGCGATAGCGCCGTTCCTACAAGCAGGGCCAACGTCAGCGCAAAGAGATGTCCATTCATCGCCACCGCCCCTTTCAGACGCACCTGTGCCTGTCCGACTTTGGAATGGTGTAAACCCACGATAGGAGCTTCTGGCCAGTGATGTCCGGTTAGTGTCAGAGCTGGCGTCCTGAGGCCCCATGGAAAAGTCCGGTTAGTGTCAGAAGCTGGCGTCCTGAGGCCCCATGGAAAAGTCCGCTTAGTTCCAAGACGCAGAATTTAAGACGCTCGCGCCAAAGCGCCTACGGACACCGCCAATAAATTCGACCATAAGCATCGACCGCCTGGTAGCAACCCGGCGCGTATGCGGCCGCCGCACCCACTGCGACACCTGCGCCGACCGCCCGGCGCGTTGTTCTCCGCGCAACCCCCGCATAGCTCATAGGCGTGAGCGGCCGTCCGATGCGTGCGTGGGCCTCGGAAAGCAGAGAACCGGATTGCGTGAGTGTGGCGTTGTCACTAAGCAGAAGGCTTCCAGCGCCAAGACTAGCCACTAAGGTGAAACGCAAGCACCGATAAAGAGCTCGAGTCATCGGGTGTCTCCCTTGATTGTCCCTGGCGGCACTTCGTCAATGTCGCCGAGAGCTTTGAAGTCGACATGCTTTGCATCGGCAGGCGGCTGAAAAGCGAAGACGTCGGGACTAAGTTCTACGTCTGTCTTCCAATCCTTGATAACCAGCGTGTACTGCGGTGCGGCGGCTGTCGCTTTGCTGGTTATGACAAATTTGCGTGGGATGGGGCGGTCTCCCGTCTCCACCCAGAGCTGCCAATCGGTGTCCTGATTACGAAAGGCAAGATGCTCGCACTCAACGCCGTCGATCACTCCCTGGCCAATATGCTTCGCAGTGATGACGTCCGACATCAACGCCTCATACGGGTTAGAAACCAGAAGATCGGCGCCAGGCAGCTCAAATCCCCATTGGTTTCTCAAGAGATCGACGAGCTGATCGATCGTGCTTGGAGCATCCGCCTGCGCATAGGCATTGAGATTCTTGCCAAACACCGTGACGGTCTTGCCATCGAAGGCAAGCTCGACATCGGCATAACCGCCCGTTCGACTGGCACGGAGCTTGTCGGGACGGCTGAGCAGCAGCTTGCCGGAACTGGCGAACTGGATTTTTTGGATCTCGGAAGTGATTACTTCTATGTCGGTATCAAAGGAAAGGGAGATGGATTTTTGGCTCGCCATATAGTCGGACATCGCCTTCAAAATTTTGACGGCATCATCATCCTGTGCTCGAGCGGCGGGAGTAACAACTAGGGTTGCCGCAAGCACCAAGAACAAGCCAGCAATCGTGCAGCGGCGAGTCGATCGAGTTCGCCAACAGACCGCAATCGAGCTCATCACATCCTCCTAATGTCGTGAGAAGCCTAATTCTTAAAATCGAATTGTTGCGACCTGAAGGCAGGTGCGCTGTTGGCCACAAGGGCGGCCTGATACTTTAGTAGGCTGAGATTACGGCGTTTGATTCCTCGACGCGATATAGCCCCACACTAATAGAATTAGAACGGCGCCCAAGGTCGCGCCAATGAATCCTGTACTCTGGCCTTCTTGATACCAACCTAGAGCCTGGCCAAGGTAGGTGGCGACGAACGCGCCTGCGATTCCCAAGACTGTTGTGAGAATGAAGCCCTGAGGCTCGTGCCTGTCGCCAGGGGTTATAAACTTAGCTAAAACGCCGGCGACAAAGCCGATCACGATAGTCCAGACAATCCACATTTCCATCTCCTTCGATTAAGGCCGCGGGGCGATTTTCTTCCGTTCCCCCCGCACGGCATGGCTTCTTAACGTCTCATTAACGATAAAAAGCGCAGCGTTCCATCGTATACATCCGCTGTGCTGCGGATTGAATGACGCCGCATGGCGCCCTCATACCTTGGAGCAGCAAATGTCCCATATCTCGCGCTACGTTATTTGGGTTCATCGCAGCCCGCAGAGTTTGTTCGGTGGCGCTTCAAACCCGGTGATACGCAATGGCTCCCTTCTTTTCTTCAACGACGAAGGGCGAGCCCGCGTCGAGTGCGACCGGCTAAATGCCCACTCCGGCAATCCCCACGTTCACTACACAGTGCAGTTTGTCGACGAGTCTACTCCAGCCTCGGATTCCAACGGTGGAAGATTGGGGCGCTTGGTCCAGGCTTCGCCTTAGTACGGACTGCTCTGGTCGATACCAAACGCTGGTAAGCCAAATTGCTGAAGGGAACAGCGCATGTTCACACGGGCGACACGAACGCAGTTTGAACTCAAGGACGGGGTATTTGTCCACGAACCCACGCAAGCGGAGTTTACGCCGCATCCTGATCGCGAGGACTCATTTCTGGTATGGACGGGCAATATCGGCGTGCGCCTGCCAGGGGGCGAGCTCTATGAGTACGCCGACGTTCTGGCGATGATGAAAACGATTTGGCGCGAGATCTTCCTCTCCAGGTCGCCGCAAAAACTCGTAGACGCTTAAAGATCGGACGCGGACTCAGGGCACTGACCGCGACTGGAAGGATGCGCCAATTTGAATTGGGCAAAACAAGCATCTATCGGGCACTTAGGAAATAAAAAGGCCCTTGGCTGAGCGCGAGCACGCTTCTAGTGCCGTCCCTGGCTCCATTCTCTTGCCAATTTTTGCGTCTCAGCCAACTCCTCCGGCGTCATTTTTGCCGCGACGCGATCGCGGGCCTTTGCTGCCGCTTGGTGAAACGCAGACTCAATGCCACTCGTGGCAACAGCAAACGGTCCTACACCCGAAAAGGTTTGGCTGGCTGCTAGGTCAAACCAGAGATACGCCTGAACGTAGTCCTGCGGGACACCTTTGCCGATTTCGTACATCAGTCCGAGCTTCGCTTGTGCCGCGTCATTGCTCTTTTCGGCGGCCATGCGATACCACTTAACTGCTTCGCTATCGTCTTGCGGCACTCCGTTGCCCTCGGCGTAAAGATCACCGATGGCGCATTGGGCATCGGTATCTCCTTGTTTCGCAGCTATCGAAAACCAGTGGTACGCTTTTGAGGCGTCCATCTGCGTGCCCGCGCCCTGGCTGTAGATGCGGCCCAGGGCGTTCTCCGCTGCAACGTTGCCCTGATCGGCAGCGAGGGCATACCATTGAAGCGCCTTCGACTGATCCGGTGCGACCCCTAGACCCATTTCGTAGAGATTTCCTACGATCGATTGAGCCTCCGCGTTGCCTGCCTCTGCCAACGGTCGCGCTAGACGCAACGCCAAGGCATAGTTGCCCTGCTTCATTGCAGCGAGAATGTCGGCCGCGGTTGGAGCACTGATCGCTCCGCCCGTCGCTAACAAAACGAAAGCTAAACTAGCGGAGGTGGACCTCAACATGGTTCAGCCCACGACATCATGATGCGAGTGGTTGCTATGACCGCCCCAACCGCGCTCGTATGGCCGACGTATAGTGCCTCAATGACCGAGCGGCGAGCGAATGGAGATGCCCAATGAGGATGATGCTCAAGATCAAAGTGCCGACGGAGATTGGCAATCGAGCGATCAACGACGGGTCGCTCGGCAGAATCCTTGAGGACACGGTCAGCAAGTTGAAAGCGGAGGCGGCCTATTTCGTGGCGCAAAATGGCATGCGCTGCGCGATGATCTTTTTCGACATGAAGGACTCGTCGGAGATTCCAGTGATTGCCGAGCCTTTGTTCATCGGGCTCGGTGCCCAACTCGAACTTGTACCAGTCATGAATCCCGACGATCTGAGAAAGGGACTAAAGACGGCGATGGAGGCAATGTAGGCGAAGCGCGGTGTCGCCGCATATTGCCTGTGTGGTCCATAGAGTAGCGACGAGTCGCTGGTTCTTAGGCAATGCACCGCACCCTATCGAGATTTCCGAGTTCTCTTTCTTGGCTGATGCCCGATTGTGATTCCCAGGTGTCGTGCTTTCTGTCTGAGAGCGCCTGGCGTCCGCTTCATAGCCTTCGAGATCGCCTTAACGGGAGTTTTGTTCTTGGAGTGCTTCTTCAGTTCTCTCTCATCTTGTGCGGTCCAGACACGCACGACACGCATTGTTGTCCTAGCCATCCTGCAATCCCCATGTTGATTCTTGCGGCGGCACCCTAACAGCACGGCCGCGGAACTCAAGCGGCGGGTATTGGATGTAAACTCCGACCGAGGCTAAGCTAACCGGGCTCGCGGATCGAGCCGTTTGCCGAGAGGATGTGAGGGAGCTCGCCTCAAAAGGCATTAAGGAACGCGTCAAGTCGCCGCTGACTTTCACAGCGGTTTTCCCTTATACCTCCGCAGCGTGATCAGGGTGAGGTGCAGTGATGGGCGATCAGCTTACTCAGGTTCAGGCGCGCGCGCGCGCCTTAGCGCAATCCGGGAAGTTCGTCGGCTGGCGCGCTGTAGCTTTTGAACTTCGATTTGAGCCTGGGTATGAGGATGCGTCCGAGTGGCTTTTAAGCCCCGCGACGAAGGAAGAGATCGATCTTCTCTGTCAGCGGGCTCGCGACGGTTCTAAGCGCCGCTCCCCCGAAGCCGCGTAAGGAGCGGCCCGGCCGCGCTTATGGCCGGCGCCGCCGGGCCTAACCGGGCGTGAAGCCGGGGTTAGTGGAACAATCGCGCCCGGCTATCAACAGAACCACCTGCTTCATTTGACCGTTCCCGGACACTCCGCCTACGGAACCGTCATTTCGGTGCCGCGTTTTTGTCGAAGTGGCGCTGCGTTGGAGGGGGACATGGGTTCGAGTTGGCAGCCAATTGGAACCGCGCCTAAAGACGGCACGGCAATCTTAGACGTTTCAATCAAATCCTATGACCGGCGGAAAGATGAGGGTCGCCGTTTGGCGAGACGACACGGTGCCGAAGGGATGGAGTGCGAGCGAGGAGTTGCCCACGCACTGGATGCCCCTGCCGATTCCTCCCGATCAAGAAATGGCGGTTGAGTAGGCGGCGGGCTCCCCTGGTTCCGGTGGGTTCCCGATTAACCGGCGAAAGAGACCGTCACTCGTCGGGACTTCCTTCGAGCGTGCCATTGCCCTTAACCGCGGCCCACCGTGGCGAAGAGCGCCAAATAAGATCGTGCGAGTTTGTGGAGCTGTCAGTGGAACCTATGGGGGAAGGTGACCCTGGCGCTGAGGTAGAAGCGTAACCCGGCAGCGGCGCGAGAGGTGCATGATCGACGGCCCCTCTTGGTTCGTACGCGGCCAAAGGGGTGGAGGGTGCGTCCGCATGTGGCGCATCGCAGGAAACACATGCCGTTCCTGCGGCCGCCAATATCAGACAGGTTAGCAGTCTAGGCATCGGTATCGCCCCGCCCACGAAAGAGCCTAGCGCCCATCGGTTACCAGGTGGTCACTAACTCTTTGCGGGCGCCCGATGCTGCTAATACAGCGGCTCATCACCAGCCTCGAGCTGCCTCAGAAGGTCGGCGAGCAGCACATAGTCGAGTTGATGTCGTTCCGCCTTCGGATGTCCTATGGTCGCGCGTAACGCTTTCTGAACCTGACCAGGAAGGAGAGCGCCATTTTTCTCCAAACACTCGATCAAAATCCTCAATGCCACGGTCGCAAAGTTAGCCGTGTACGCGATGGCTTGGGCCTCAGACATTCGCCTCCTCCTGTAGCGTGATTGCCGCCTCCGTGCCGCTCTAACTCTAGGGCGCTTCCAGCCCAACCATGGCGCCTTTCGCTAACGGGCGCGAACCCCAGGATCAGAATAGAACTCCCTGGGCACTATTGCGCCGCAGACCGAAGATGCCATGTCGCTTGGGGTTTTGAACGGTCGGCGTTTCGGCGCTCTTGGCCGTTTTGGACTTCCATTCGGCCGAGGTCGTTGTGCTCTTTTGAGTGCGTGGGGCCGGCTTCGACTTAGACTACATTGAGATCCCCGGGGCGTGTGCCTTGGGTTTAGGTTCCACCGAGGCCGTTGGCACGCTCGGCGACTGCCAAAGCGCGGTCTCATCGATCCAGCCGGTCGCGCCGCTCTTCACGTCCTGGAGGTGTGCAAAGCCCGCCTCCTGACCGATTACCCGAAACCGCCGACCAGCCGGAAATCCATAAATACCGGAGGCAGAGGAAGATGGACTCGCCAGCAGCTCAACGGGGCGCTTGGATACCAAGATCATGCCCGACGTTGTTGGCCCGGTCGCCGCAGCCTGAACTGTCGCATCGCTGCTGGTTGGCGAAGATGCCTTCTGCTCTGGGACGGACTCGGTTTTCTCGCGGATGGGCTCTTGCGCCACGGCCTGTCCACTCACCAAGAGCAGCGCCATGATGAGCTCCGTAAATGTCAACGGAACGAACTTCATCGCCCACTTTGGATTTCGGTAAACGCGGCGCATGCGCTGATGTTCGTCGATAGAGTCGATGAGGTGCGGACAATCTATCTGAAATATCGAGGCACCCAAAATATCGACGAAGGCAAGTCATGCGACAATCTCGTCCTGGTCACGTCGCCAAATTCCGCGAGAAGGGAACTCGTTGATGGACAAGATCAAATGGCCGGGATAACCGTCAAGATTCGGCCCGAGTTATTATTCTCGAGTGACGCTCTTCGTGGACTATCCAACCTAGCTCGCGAGCCCTTTGGTTGGCAGCAGTCCAAGAGAGTGATCTAAATTGCTCACGAGTGTAATCCGCCTCTGGGTCATCAGCTTTTAGCTCGGTGCAAATCAACCACGGAGCCTCACCTTTGCGATAGGTCGTCCTGAGAGTCGTTCCGCGGACGTGAATCGAAATTTCCTGGCCATGCACGTCGATGACAAGCTCTTGGGTCATCCCTCAACCCTCCCCGCTGTCAGTCCTTCATAATAATCCTGCCCTGCGACTCGTGCTCACACAGTCCACATTATCCACAGGTGCATCTGCCTGAGGGGGGCTTGCCAGAAACCCCAATCCCCTGATTACGAACGATCGCCTCAACTAGCTCAGCGCTCTGCAACTGATCAAAAAAATTGCGAACCCAAACCTGCGACCTATATTTCGGCATAGGCTCAGCAGGCAGCGGCGCAGTTCTTTGATGTGCGGGCGATACGATAACCTCATCGCGCGTGACGCCTACAAGGCGCTGTACCGCGCAGGGCGGCTTCCAGCTTCAAACTTTCCTCTCCGCTACAACATCGCGCCAACCGATCAAATTCCCATAGTCCGCATCGATACTCGTGACGGCGAGCGGGAAGTCATCATGGCTCGGTGGGGGCTGATCCCCTTTTGGATGAAAGAGAAGCCGAGGGTTCCACACATCAACGCGCGTGCCGAGACCATCCACAAACTTCCACTCTTTCGAGAGGCGTTTGCCAAGCGGCGGTGCTTAATTCCTGCGACTGGCTTTTATGAATGGCAACAGAGAGCTGATGGAAAACAGCCCTACCGCTTCGGCGGAAGGACCTCGAGCCTTTCGCCTTCACCGCGATATGGGAGTTTGCCAGGATCGGTGGTGAGGACATTGTTTCGGCCCGCATGATCGTAGGAGAAGCCAACCCGCTCGTCACAGGCGTTCACGCCCGCATGCCGGTTATGCTCCTCTCACAAGACTACGATCGTTGGCTCGATCCCACGGCCGGGATTGAGGAAGTCCGCGGTTTGCTCCGGCCCTACGATCCCGCGCTCATGAAGGCCTACGCAGTCAATCGAGTGGTTAACAGGTCAAGAACGACGATGAGAAATGCATCGAGCCGATCGGAGAGCCACCGCTCCGTCTCGCCGAGGTCCCTCGGCTGCCACGGCTCACCAAGGGAGATCGACTTCTATGGTCGCCGACTTGATGCCTCCGTTGCAATCTACTGGGTGACAGCAGGCGAAGAACTCAAGGAGCTGAACACGCGGCAAGCTGCCGCTGAGCGTTAGATTGCGGTTGTTCTATATCTGACGCACTGACTTGGAGTGAGAACTGCCAACGGGGTTCACGGACTTGGCTATGAGTTCGCCTTTTCATTATGATCGGACACAGCGCGTCTTCCACTGGTCAATGGCCGCGATAATTTTCACCGCAATCGCCCTAGGCATCTGGGCACTCTATCTTGACCGGAACAGCCCCATAAAAGGCTCACTGCTCTTTGTGCACAAATCCCTAGGCCTGACCGTGTTGATCCTCGTGCTCGCTCGCGTGGTTTATCGCCTGATCGTGGGTAAGCCGCCTTACAAACAGCCGCTCCATCGGTTCAATCAAGTCGGCAGCACGACGGCCCATTTGTTGCTCTACGGACTGATGATCCTCATGCCGGTGACAGGCTATGTCTTCACCGGCGCGGGAGGCCATCCATTGCCGTTCTACGGGTTGTTCGAGTGGCCTAGCGTTGTGCCGAAGGACAAGGCGCTCTCCCAACTTGCCGGTGCTTTTCATTATTGGGGCGCCTGGGCGATCTGCTCAGTTCTTATCGTCCACGTATTGGCTGTGGTGTGGCATTGCTTGGCGAAGCATGATGAGGTTCTTGATAGGATGCTTCCGGCCCGAGAGAAGCATCTTTCTAGCGATCCATCAGCAGAGACTTTGAGTTAGGCCCGTGAGTGACAGAGTCAGACTTGCCCGCGAGATCGCGGCTCGAACCAAACCGCGCTTCATCGACACGACGGCGAGAGAAGGCATCAAAGACCTCAAGGCGCTGGCGCGTAGGATAGCTACCGAGAAGCCGCCGAGGTTCATCACAATCCCGTCCGAGCGTGGTGGCGCGAAGGTGTCCTACACCAAGGAGCAACTCACCGCCATGCGCGGCGGCCTGACGGTTGAGGAGTATCGTCTCAAGCTGATCCGAAAGAGTCGCCGCAAGTGAGCGGACGGTGCAACCAGTGTGGACAGCCACTCATCGAGATTGACAATCGCGGTGAACGGCTAGTCGGCTGCCTGACCTGCAATCTGTGTGGGCAGGTGAGCGCAAGGAAAGTTGGGCGCGACTGAGCGAGGAAGACCTCCGCGCACTACATGAGCTACGCCACAAAGGATCAAGATAAGGGCGCCGGCCGAAGCCGACGCCACTGGGTTCGCATCTCCTAGCCCTAAAGTCTAAAGCAGCGTCACCACGTCGCCCGACTTATCGACCTGGCCCTGCTCTCGCGCTTCTCTGAGAGCTTGGCTAAGGCTCGAGTGAAACTCTGCCATGTTGATCACCTTGTGATCGGGGCCTAGGTAGCCCTGGATGAGAGCGGTAGCCTTTCTGTCGGCATCCGCCTTCATACGCTCCGTGTGGGCTACCTCTTTCTCGACGAGATCGGTGACTTGTTCGGCTTGGTCTTTCATGGGGATACTCCCTCACTGATATTCTTCACGCAGGATCATCATGCCAAAGAAAAGGCGCCGATGTGAGACTGCCCCTGAAAACGAAAAGCCAGCAGCCCGACTATTCCGCGAGCGTGTAAGACAATGTCGCCACGCGAACTTGACGGCTCCAGTTTCCGATCATGCAGGCGCCTTGGCGAACTCTATCGAGTTTAGGTCTTCCTCGCGGGTGGTCCATGGCGCAACCCCGCATGTCCTTAGCGTCGCGTCTAATTTCGATTGCGAGAATGGAACGTAGGAGTAGCGAGAATCAGTCTCTTTAGCGCTAAGCTCGTCACAGCAGCGTTGAGCTCCCTCTAAAGTGCTATATTCCTCTAAGTCGCCTGTCCGAGTGACGAGCAGTCTCCAGTCTGGCTCGCGGGTTTTGAACCAACAGACCCTCGCGATGTGCCACACCTTCGAGTGATCACCGGCGATGTAACAGCGGGCCTTCAGGCGCTTGGCAATTTCATCTAGGTGTCGCTTCAACGCCTCTTGTGGGTTTTCAAGCATGCCTTGATCCCTCGACCCCGACACAGAAACTAGACCAATGGCTGAAGGTTCCATCTCTCGCATCCCGACAGCGCCGATCCGCGAAATGCGCTTTCTATGCAAGACCTCGATTTGCCACTCCTCGAAATAAACTATGCAACTCAGTGAGGCGTTTCGGCGCTCGGAAACTGGCAAACCTATTGATCATTCAGGATTGTGGGCGTTCTCCCGGGCCCACCATATTTTTCGGCTTTCAGGTCGGGGGGCTCTGTGGCTGTGGCGCGGTGGCTACGCAGTGGCTACGGGGCCTCAGGGATCGCGCGGGGCCACTGGCCGATCCCACGCGACGGCTGCGCGAGCGCAGCAGACCTTTACGAGCCGGAAGAATCGCAGCACTAATCGCCTCAAGGCGATGGCCTTCGGCAAGGGCCTAACGGCGCTTGCCTGGCGATGGCCTCAAGGCGCAGCTCTGGCGCGGCCCCGAGGTGGGTTCCTTGGGAAGGCCATGCCGATCCCTGCGTTGCCCGCGCCCCAGGCCTGCAGAAGCGAGATACGGAGTCACGCGGACCCGATAGCAGGACAAGGAAACCACGCGGGCCATCGGCGGCGGTCATGAACGCCAACGATGGGCCGGTGCTCTGCTGAACGGCGGCCTCTCCGTTCGACCAGGCGCAATTTGGCGAAACCCTCAAGGTCTCGCCGCGCGCGGTTGGGGGTGCCGCAGTCGCTCTCTCCATCGCGAGGCAGCTCGGCTTCTTCTGTGTCCTCGACCTCAAGCTGCTGTCGCTCTTCTTGGTCGACGATGTAATACGGAACTCTCTCGCTGCCGTCCCTTTCACACTCTTCTCCTGGGGTCTGGCACTCATGTTCGTGCAGGCCGAGGTAATCCCTCTTCCCAGAGTGGGGGCTTTCTTCTTCGACCTCAAAAATCCGGCCTTCGAGCTCAAGTTCGCGCTGGTTATGGCGGTCGTCTATTTCCTGTTTTGGGAGAGTTGGCCTGCGTGGCTCATCTTCCAGAGCATGCTCATCTACGCGGCGACGATTGCCTGGCTTAGGCAGCGCGGCAAGCTCGACAAGCTGCCGATCGATGTCGTCTATCTGTTCTGGCTGATCGTATCTGCGTTTCTCTACGGGGCGAACGAGGGTCAGCATGCCTTCAATGCGACCGACCGGGACTACGAGCTGACGCTTCAGGCAGGATCGACGATGGATGCAAACCTCCTGAGGGCCACATCCGACTTCTTCATCGTCATGGAACAGCCCTCGGAAATCTTAGTGGTGCCACGCAGCGACGTGAAACTCCTCAAGCGTAAGAACTTGACTCCACCTCATGCACTCATCTCGCTGCCGGGCGTATGGAGGTGGTTGCAGAGCAAAATGGGTGGGGGCACCACCTAGCACGGCGTTCAAAGGAGACTCATAGCTTTCACGCCCAGGAAGCAAAGGGTGGCCGAATGGCTAGAAACGCCCCATCTCGGCGCGCGCCAAGCGGCGAGCTGCTTCTAGTCCTGTGCCCAATGGGCAACACTCGCCAAGCATTTTCAGCGGACGCATCGAATCAGCCTGGACGAGTGGTACTGTCGCCCTAGGGGGCGTGTGCCGCGGGGGCGTGTGCCACGCCAAAGAGGGAGGGTCGGATGTCGTACCTCATTATTTTCATTGCAGCGCCATGGTTGGCGGCCTCGGGGATTTACTCGCCGCAGGTCGTAGACCGTCATCACCACTGCATTGCCGAGCCAGGCAGCCTTGACGCGATTTACTGTTCGGGGGCCACGGCACCTGAGCCACTTGCTCATCATCGACACTCTAAGTCAGCGGCACGCTAAGAGGCAGGTCGGGGACGAGAGCAACGCGCCGGCTTTCCGGTTTCGCGCGCGCGTTCGAGTTTGGTCGCGGCCTTAAAGGGACGCGTCGGAGCTAAAAACCGTAGCCGAGCAGCGCGATCTCGGGCTGGTACCACTCGGCGACGAGCGCCTCGGTCGCGGGTGAATAATACGAGCGGTAGCTGCGGCTCTCGTCCTTGTTGGGGGTGACGTTGGTGCGCGGCACCGCAATCTTGCGCTTTACCCCCGCCAGCTGAAGCGCCTTGTTCAGATCCTCCTTGAGATTCTCGTAGCGGCCGACGAAATCGACCGCGAGCGCATCGTCGAGCATATAGATCTCGTGATTGTTCACGTAGGCGCGGCGACGGCTTGCCATGAAGCGCTCGAAGCTCGGCCGCGTGGCTCTAGACTTCGTCTTGTAGAGATACCAGGAGACCTGCCGGTCCCACGGGTTGCGGTCGAAGGCGAACTTGAAATAGCTCCGCCACACTTCCTCCCCGAGATAATCGCGCACGCGTGAGGCGGGCATGTGCTCGTAATAGCCGACGCTCGGATGGTAGTAGCGCTCGGGGCGCATCAGGAGGCGCCTGAGCAGCGGCCGCTTCGGCTTGAGCGGATGATCGATGCGATAATTCTGCGGCGGCAAGCCCTTGCGGTCCGCCTCGCTCTCCTCGCGATAGGGGGTGATGACATCGCGCGGGCCGCAGAGCTCCGACAGCGCCGCCTCGATTGCGGTGCCTGCCGTCTTCTTGGTCTTCAGGAAGATGAATTTATGCTCGTGGCTGACGATCATGCGTGCGCGGCCTCAGAACGCGTAATCGAGAAGCGCGATCTCGCGGGCATACCAATCGCCCACGATCGCGCGCGTGTCGCTGTCATAATAGTCGCGATAGGGCTTGGCCGATTTGCGGAACGTGGTCTTGGCGCGGGGCAGTGCCTGGTCGAGCGTGAGCCCGACTTGTCCGAGTGCGTGCTTCAGATCCTCCTCGAGCCTCTCGAAGCGGCCGACGAAATCGACCGCGACGTCGCCGCCGATCGAATAGATCTCGTAATTGTTGATGCGCGCTCTGGAGTCGCCCTTGATGAAGCTCGCGAAAGGCGGGGGCTCGGATTGGCGGCGATAGCGGTGGTGATAGAACGAGACCTGCCGGTCCCACGGGTTGCGGTCGAAGGCGAACTTGAAATAGCTCCGCCAGACCTTGTCGTCGTTGAGGAGCGCGCGCGCCTGCTCGGCCGGCATGTGATTGTAGAAGCCGTAATCCTCGGCGGTGAATTTCAGGAAACGGCGCTTGAAGAAGGGGCGGGGGCTTCCCCACCAGCCATGCTTCCGCCAGTTCTGCGCGCCGCGGCCTTGAGCGCGCAGCGCCTCGTCGATCTCGGTGAGCGGCGTGATCACATCCTCGTCGCCGCACAGCGCGCTCAAGGCGAGCTCGATGCTCGTCCCGGCCGTCTTCTTGGTCTTGAGAAATATGAACTTATGCTCGTGGCTGACGATCATGCGGGAGATGTCAGCTCTTCTGCTGAGCGAGAAGGATGGCGAGGTCCTCGAGGATCGCGCCGAAATGAATCTCCGGGATTTTCAGCGCCGCGGCGATGTCCTTGAGCTTCTTGCGCTCCTCTCCGGCGATGCGGTCGTCGGCGAGCAGCACGAGATAGGCGGCGCGGATAATCTCTTCCTTGGTTTCCTCGCTCATCCCGCCGGCGGCAGCGGCGAGCTCGGCCAGCACGTCTCGTTTGCTCGCATACGCCTCGACGGCCCTGGCGACGCCGCTGACGTCGACGGGACGGCCGGTCTGGTCCTGATAGACCTGCTGGATCAGGCTGACCTCGCGCGAATCGAGCCTGCCGTCCGACGCCGCCACCGCCACCATCGCCTTGAGGATCCAATCCGCGTCAGTCGGTTTGTTCACCACGGCTGTGCTCCTCGAAATGTCATGCTGCGCCAATTGTGCGTGGACGAGGCTATTTTGCCAAGCCGCCCAAAACGAGGCTTTGAAGCTTCGGCCAAGGGTGCGCTATGACGCGGGGCCTTTCATGGAACGCCGCGAGAGCTTTAGTCAAATATGACGTCTCAGCCGCTCAGGGTCATCTTCCTCGCCGATACGCGGCCGGGCCATTATCACCTCGCGCAAGGGGTGATCGCGGCGCTTGAGCGCCTTCGCCCCGTCGAGGTCACGCGCATCGAGGTGAAGCGCAAATGGATCGTGCCGACACGCTGGCTGAGAGCTCGCATCAACGCCAAGAGCTTCTTCCCCCCGCGCATGCTTCGCATGTCCTATCGCATCGACGCTTACGCTCTGCCGCCCGCCGATCTCGTGGTCTCGGCAGGCGGCGAGACGCAGATGCCGAATATTTGCGTCTCGCGTTTCCTCGGCGGCATCCCCAGCATCTTTTGCGGCTCGCTTCTGCGCGGGCTCGTGCCCGAGAATTTCAGCCTGATCATCTCCTCCTACGATCGCGATGCCACGAGCCCACGCCATATGGTGGTGCTGAAGCCGTCGGCCATAGACCCAGACAAGCTCGGCCGGCCGGCGGTCGTGCCGCGTTATGGCCCGAACCTGCATCCGAAGCTCGCCGGCCTCTTGGTTGGCGGCAATGCCGGTCCCTTCCGCTACAAGCGCGAGGAATGGGAGCGGCTCCTCGCCTTCATCACCCAAGTTTCTCGCGAATGGGGGACGCGCTGGCTCATCTCGACCTCGCGGCGGACGCCTGATTCAGTTGCCGACCTGATCGCAAAAGTGGCCGAGGACGAGAGCGTCGTCGCGCGCTTCATCGACTACCGCACGGCGGGCCCCGGCACCTTGCCCGAAATCTTCGGCAAGGCCGAGGTCGTCGTCTGCACCGAGGATTCGAGCACGATGATCTCCGAGGCGGTGTCGGCGCGGCTCCCCGTGGTCGGCGTGGCGCCCAAGGCCCACCGCTTCACCGACGAGGAGCAGGACTATCGCGACTTTCTCATCGGCAACAATTGGTGCCGCGTTCTGCCGATCGCCGAGCTGACGCCAGCGAGATTCGCTGACGCTCTGTCGGAGATCACGCCGCTTCAGGAGAACCCGCTCGACACGCTCGCCGCCAAGCTGCGCGAGCGCCTGCCCGAGCTATTGTGATCGCCTCTTCTCACTCGTCATGCTCGGCACTGAGCGGGTATCGAGGGGCAACCAACTCAGAGCGAGCGGTTCTGGATCGCCGGGGCAATCCTCGGGTCAAGCCCGAGGACAGGTCCGGCGATGACGTGACATGGAATACATTGAGTCTCTCGCGCCGATTGGCTAGAAGCGGGCTCAATCCTTCCCGCGAACAATCCTACGGAGCATCGGGACGCCCCATGGCCACGCCCCAATACGTCTATGTCATGAACAAGCTGTCCAAGACCTATCCGGGCGGCAAGCAGGTCCTGAAGGACGTGACGCTCGCCTTCCTGCCCGGCGCCAAGATCGGTGTGGTCGGCGTGAACGGCGCCGGCAAATCGACGCTGCTCCGCATCATGGCCGGTCAAGAGACCGAGTTCCTCGGCGAGGCGTGGGCGGCCGACGGCGTGTCGGTGGGCTATCTGCCGCAGGAGCCGGTCCTCGACGAGACCAAGGACGTGACCGGCAACGTCATGGAGGGCGTTGCCGAGAAGAAGGCCAAGCTCGACCGCTATAACGAGCTCGCCATGAACTATTCCGACGAGACGGCCGACGAGATGGCGAAGCTCCAGGACGAGATCGACGCGCAAGGATTGTGGGATCTCGACGCCCAGGTCGAGCAGGCGATGGATGCGCTCCGCTGCCCGCCGGGCGATGCACAGGTGAAGCCGCTGTCGGGCGGCGAGAAGCGCCGCGTCGCGCTGTGCAAGCTGCTCCTCTCCAAGCCCGACATCCTTCTGCTCGACGAGCCGACCAACCATCTAGACGCCGAGAGCGTCGCCTGGCTCGAGCATCATCTGCGCGACTATCCGGGCACCGTGATCATGGTCACCCACGACCGCTACTTCCTCGAGGACATCACCGAATGGACTCTCGAGCTCGATCGGGGGCAGGGAATTCCCTACAAGGGCAGCTACTCGTCCTGGCTCGAGCAGAAGGCGAAGCGGGCGCAAGTCGAAGGCAAGCAGGACGAGGCGCGCGAGCGCACGCTCACCCGCGAGCTCGACTGGATCAGGGCGAGCCCGAAGGCGCGCCAGGCGAAATCTAAGGCGCGCATCCGCGCCTACGAGGAACTGCTCGCCGAGTCCGCGCGCGACAAGACCGGCAAGGCGCAGATCACCATTCCGCCGGGTCCCCGTCTCGGCGACATGGTCATCGAGGCCGATCATCTCGAGAAAGGCTTCGGCGACAGCCTGCTCATCGACGACCTCTCCTTCAAGCTGCCCCGGGGCGGCATCGTCGGCGTGATCGGGCCTAACGGCGCCGGCAAGACCACGCTCTTCCGCATGATCGTCGGCCAGGACAAGCCCGACGAGGGGTCGATCCGCATCGGCGACACGGTGAAGCTCGGCTATGTCGATCAGTCGCGCGACACGCTCGACGGCAAGAAGACGGTGTTCGAGGAGATCTCTGGCGGCAACGACATGATCAAACTGGGGAACCGCGAGGTGCCGTCGCGCGCCTATGTCGGCTGGTTCAACTTCAAGGGACCCGACCAGCAGAAGAAGGTGGGCCAGCTCTCTGGCGGCGAGCGGAACCGCGTGCATCTCGCCAAGATGCTGAAGTCCGGCGCGAACCTGATCCTGCTCGATGAGCCGACCAACGATCTCGACGTCGAGACGCTGTCGTCGCTCGAAGCGGCGCTCGAGGATTTTCCCGGTTGCGCCGTCATCATCAGCCACGACCGTTTCTTCCTGGATCGCGTCGCCACCCACATCCTGTCCTTCGAGGGCGACAGCCATGTCGAATGGTTCGAGGGTAATTTCGAGGATTACGAGGAGGACAAGAAGCGCCGCCTCGGCGAGGACGCCGTGCTGCCGAAGCGCATCAAGTACAAGAAATTCGCACGCGCTTAAGGCGGGCAGCCCTCAAGGGGGCTTGCACACCTGGCAGAGAAGATATAAACATATCTTTATGTCCGGCGATGCAGAAGTCCGAGCAACAACTCCAGGCCTATCGCGTGCGCAAGGACTTGCCGCGCTCCGCGCGGCCGGCGAGGCGACGCGACTGCGCATTCTCGCGCTGCTCGCCGCCGCCGAGCTGAACGTCAAGGACCTCACCCAGATCCTCGGCCAGAGCCAGCCGCGCATGAGCCGTCACTTGAAGCTGATGGCCGAGGCTGGCCTCATCACACGCTTCCGCGAAGGCTCCTGGGTCTTCTTCCGCCTCGCCGAAAGCGGCGCCGAAGGCGCGCTCGCCCGCGCCATCGTCGCGAGCCTCGATCCTTCTGATCTCACTCTTGCCCGCGACCGGACACGAGCCGCGTCCGTGCAGAAGGCGCGCGCCGAAGCGGCGCAGTCCTATTTCAAGGCGCATGCCGGCGAATGGGACAAGATCAGGACCCTGCATGTCGCCGAGAAGGAGGTCGAGGGCGCGATGGACGAGGCGCTGGGGCAGGGGCCGTTCTCGCTCCTCGTCGATCTCGGCACCGGCACCGGGCGCATCCTCGAGCTGTTCGCTCCCCGGGCGACGCGCGCGCTCGGCTTCGACCTCAATCACGACATGCTCGCTTATGCGCGCATGAAGCTCGAGCGGGCAGGGCTTTCCCAGGCGCAAGTCCGTCACGGCGATCTCTATAACGTGCCGCTCCCCGATGGCGCCGCCGCTGCCGTCGTGCTGCACCAGGTGTTGCATTTCCTCGACGATCCGGCCGCCGCGATCGCGGAAGCCGCACGTCTGCTCGCGCCAGGCGGTAAGCTGCTCGTGGTCGATTTCGCGCCGCATGAGCTCGAATTCCTGCGCGAGCAGTCTGCCCATCGCCGCCTCGGCTTTGCCCGCGATCAGCTCGGCCGTTGGCTCGAGGGCGCGGGCCTCAAGCTCGAGCGCTTCCGCGAGCTGGCGCCTGAGCCAGCCCAAGGCAAGCTCACCGTATCGCTCTGGCTTGGGCTGAAGTCTGCCGCAGTCGCCAAGAAGAAAAAGACGCAAAGCAATGTGGAGGTCGCCGCCTGATGCTTGCCAGCACCGAACCCAAGAGACGGATTCTCGGCCGTGGCGCGATCGAGGTCTCGTTCGAATTCTTTCCACCCAAGACGGCGGCGATGGAGGAGACGCTGTGGCGCTCGATCCGCCGCCTCGAGCCGCTCCGTCCGCGCTACGTCTCGGTGACCTATGGCGCCGGTGGCTCGACCCGCGAGCGCACCCACGCGACCGTCGCGCGCATGCTGCGCGAGACGACGCTGAAGCCCGCGGCGCATCTCACTTGCGTTGCCGCGACCAAGGAGGAGCTCGACGACGTCATCCGCGATTATTGGGATTTGGGCGTCCGCCATATCGTGGCGCTCAGGGGCGACCCGCCGGGTGGCATCGGCGATCGTTATCAGCCGACGCCTGGGGGCTATGTCAATGCTGCCGACCTCGTCAAGGGCATCAAGGGTATCGCGCCGTTCGAGATTTCCGTTGCTTGCTATCCCGAGAAGCACCCCGAATCGCCCTCGGTCGAGGCCGATATCGACATGCTGAAGGCCAAGATCGACGCAGGCGCGACCACCGCCATCAGCCAGTTCTTCTTCGACAACGAGGTGTTCTTCCGCTATCTCGACCGCGTCCGCAGCCGCGGCATCACCATCCCCATCGTGCCCGGCATCATCCCCATCCATAATTTCAAGCAGGTCTCCGGTTTCGCCGTGAAGTCTGGCGCGAGCGTGCCGGAATGGCTCGGCCACCGCTTCGAGGGCCTCGACGACGACCAGGAGACGCGCAATCTCGTTGCGGGCGCTGTCGCCGCCGAGCAGGTGCTGGGACTCGTCGATCAGGGGATCACCGAGTTCCATTTCTACACCTTGAACCGCGCCGACCTCGTCTATGCCATCTGCTATCTGCTGGGCTTGCGTCCGGCGAAAGCCTTCACCGAAACCAAGGTAGCGTCATGACCCGCGAAGAACGCATCGCTGCGCTGAAGCGCGAGGCCAAGGTGCGCATCCTTATCCTCGACGGCGCCATGGGCACCATGATCCAACGCTATAAGCTGGACGAGGCGGGCTATCGTGGCGCGCGCTTCAAGGATTTCTCGCATGATCTTAAGGGCAACAACGATCTTCTCGTGCTCACTCAGCCCAAGATCATCAGCGAAATTCACAACGCCTATCTCGAAGCCGGCGCCGACATCGTCGAGACCAATACCTTCAACGCGCAGGCGATCAGCCAGTCCGATTACGGGCTCGAGGACATCGCCTATGAGATGAACGTCGCCGCCGCCAAGCTCGCGCGCCAGGCGGCGGATGCCTGGACCAGAAAGACGCCGGACAAGCCGCGCTTCGTCGCCGGCGCGATCGGGCCGACCAATCGCACCGCCTCGATCTCGCCGGACGTGAACAATCCGGGCTTTCGCAATGTGAGCTTCGACGCTCTCGTCGCGGCTTATGCGACGCAGACGCGCGGCCTGATCGACGGCGGCGTGGATGCGATCCTGATCGAGACGGTGTTCGACACGCTGAACGCCAAGGCTGCCGGCTTTGCCGTCGAGCAGGTGTTCGACGAGATGGGGGTCGAGCTTCCCATCATGATCTCAGGGACGATCACCGATTTGTCCGGGCGCAACCTTTCGGGCCAGACGCCGGAAGCCTTCTGGTACTCGATGCAGCACCTCAAGCCGTTCTCCGTCGGACTCAATTGCTCCTTCGGCGCCGAGCAGCTGAGACCCGCTGTCGCCGATATGGCGGCGGTCGCGGATACTTTGATCAGCGTCTATCCGAACGCCGGGCTCCCCAACGAGATGGGCGGCTATGACCAGAGCGCCGAATTCATGGCGGGGCTCCTCGAAGAGTGGGCAAGGGACGGGTTGATCAATATCGTCGGCGGCTGTTGCGGGACGACGCCGGATCACATCCGCGCCATCGCCGAGGCTGTCGCCAAATACAAGCCGCGCCAGCTGCCGTATGTCGCGCATGCACTGCGCCTCTCCGGCCTCGAGCCTTTCGTACACGGGTAAGCCATGACCAACGGCGCGCAGAATTTCGTCATGGTGGGCGAGCGGACCAACGTCACGGGCTCCGCGCGCTTCCGTAAGCTGATCGAGGCGAACGACTACCCGGCCGCGCTCGAGGTCGCGCGCCAGCAGGTCGAGAACGGCGCCAACATGCTCGACGTCAACATGGACGAGGGCATGCTCGACTCCGAGAAGGCGATGATCACCTTCCTCAATCTCATCGCGGCAGAGCCCGATATCTCGCGCGTGCCGATCATGATCGACTTATCCAAATGGTCGGTGATCGAGGCCGGGCTCAAATGCGTGCAAGGCAAGGGCATCGTCAACTCGATCAGCTTGAAGGAAGGCGAGGGGCCTTTCCTCGAGCATGCGCGGAAAGTGCGCCGCTACGGCGCCGCGGTCGTGGTGATGGCCTTCGACGAGAAGGGCCAAGCCGAGACGGCCGAGCGCAAGTTCGAAATCTGCAAGCGCGCCTATAAGCTGCTCACCGAGAAGGTCGGCTTCCCGGGCGAGGACATCATCTTCGATCCGAACATCTTCGCGGTCGCCACCGGCATCGAGGAGCATAACGACTACGCCCGCGCCTATATCGAGGCGACTCGCCGCATCAAGGCCGAGCTTCCTTACGTGCATGTGTCGGGCGGGGTGTCGAACCTCTCCTTCGCCTTCCGCGGCAACGAGCGCGTGCGCGAGGCGATGCACTCGGTGTTCCTCTACCACGCGATCCAAGCCGGCATGGACATGGGCATCGTCAATGCCGGCCAGCTCGCGCTCTATGACGACATCGATCCGGAGCTCCGCACTCTGGTCGAGGACGTGATCCTCAACCGGCGCGCCGACGCGACCGACCGTTTGCTCGAGGCGGCAGAGCGCTACAAGGGCGGCGGCGCGCAGAAGAAGGAAGTCGATCTCTCCTGGCGCGAGAAGCCGGTCGGCGAGCGCCTGACCTACGCTCTCGTCCATGGCATCGGCACTTACATCGAACAGGACACCGAGGAGGCGAGGCAGAAAGCCGAGCGCCCGCTGCACGTCATCGAAGGACCGCTGATGACCGGCATGAACGTGGTTGGCGATCTGTTTGGGTCGGGCAAGATGTTCCTGCCGCAAGTGGTGAAGTCGGCGCGCGTGATGAAGCAGGCCGTCGCCTACCTGATGCCGTTCATGGAGAAGGAGAAGGAGGAGCTTGGGCTCGCGCAAGGGGAGCCAGCCGGCAAGATCCTGCTCGCCACCGTCAAGGGCGACGTCCACGACATCGGCAAGAACATCGTCGGCGTCGTGCTCCAGTGCAACAATTACCAGGTCACCGATCTCGGCGTCATGGTGCCGGCGCAGAAGATTCTCGATACGGCGCGCGAGATGAAGGCCGACATCATCGGATTGTCGGGGCTGATCACCCCGTCGCTCGACGAGATGTGCCACGTCGCTGCCGAGATGGAGCGCGAGGGCCTCGACCTGCCGCTTCTGATCGGCGGCGCGACCACGAGCCGCGTGCACACGGCGGTGAAGATCAGCCCGAACTACCACCGCAGCCAGGCCATCTACGTGACCGATGCGAGCCGCGCCGTGGGCGTGGTCTCGGGCCTCATGTCGCCTGAGGAGAGGCCCAAGGCCATCGCTAAGGTGCGCGAAGAATATGCGCGCATGGCCGAGTCCTATGCCCGTGGCCAGGCCGAGAAGGCGCGCACCTCGATCAAAGACGCCCGCGCCAATCGGCTCAAGATCGATTGGGCGAGCTACACACCGCCCAAGCCGACCTTTCTCGGCACGCGCGCGTTCAAGGCCTACGACCTCGCGGAGCTTGCCCGCTATATCGACTGGACTCCCTTCTTCCAGGCTTGGGAGCTCAAGGGCGCGTTCCCGCGCATCCTCGACGACGACAAATACGGCGAGGCCGCGCGCCATCTCTTTGAGGACGCGCAGGCCATGCTGAAGCAGTTCATCGCCGAGAAATGGCTCACCGCCAATGGCGTGGTCGGGTTCTGGCCGGCCAACAGCGTCGGCGACGACATCGAGATCTATACCGACGAGACGCGCAAGACAAAGCTCGCGACCCTGCATACGCTCCGTCAGCAGATGGCGCGCGAGGCGGGGCGCGCCAATCTCGCGCTCGCCGATTTCGTGGCACCCAAGGACAGCGGCCTCGCCGACTATGTCGGAGGGTTCGCCGTGACCGCGGGCATCGGCGAGGAGGATGTCGCCCGCAGGTTCGAGCGGGCGAATGACGACTATTCGAAGATCATGGTCAAGGCGCTCGCCGACCGCTTGGCAGAGGCCTTCGCCGAGGCTCTGCACGAGAAGGTGCGCTGCGAGCTTTGGGCGTATGCGCCGCAGGAGAAGCTCACCAACGAGCAACTGATCGCAGAGGATTATGCGGGCATCAGGCCGGCTCCCGGCTATCCGGCCCAGCCCGACCACACCGAGAAGCGCACGCTGTTCACTCTGCTAGACGCGGAGAAGACGGCGGGCGTGAAGCTCACCGAAAGCTATGCCATGTGGCCGGCCGCAGCCGTCTCGGGGCTCTATTTCTCTCATCCCGAGAGCCGCTATTTCGGGGTCGGCAAGATCGGTCGCGATCAGGTCGCCGACTACGCGGCGCGGAAGGGCTGGAGTCAGGAGGAGGCCGAGCGTTGGCTGAGCCCCATCCTCAATTACGACCCAAGGCGCATAGCAGACGCCGCGGAATGATCCGCGGCGGAAGCATCGCTTAGCTTTGAGAGTTTGGCGAGGGCCCTAAGGCCCAAGGGCAAAGGCCCTAGATCATCCCCAGGATCACGGCAGCGAGAAAGCCGAACGAAATGATCGCCATGATCGCGGTCATTGTGGCTGTGAGTTCCATCGGAAGCTCCTTTCCGATCGGAGGGGTGCTGTCGTCGCGGCGAGCAACTGTACGAGCCCCCTCGTGGATGGCCAAGACGGTTCCTTTTTGCACTGCACAACTCCTTTGCGCCGCAACGTAAGCCAATAAACGCGGCCCACGCCTGTTTGGTTTCACAGCACCAAGGGGGCCATTGTCCGGGGGGCGCGAAACAGTTGCAAACACTCCCGGCAAGGATGGTAAAAGTCGGAATCGTTGGTGGCCTTGTGCTTCGCCCGGTCGCGGAAACCATAACCGCCCGGGCAAAGTTTGGCCGCGGCAGTAACACAATCCAGGCGCTGTTCTGGGCTATCCCCCCGAGCAGAAGGCGCGGCGGAGCAGGCGGGGGGCCAGCGCTCGACTTGGCGCTTTTGAGAGGGCAATCGCAATGAGGGTCGCAAAGATTTTCGGCCTCCTCGTTCTCGGCATGCTCTTCGCCGTTCCGGCGGAAGCTCTCACCATCACCAATACCGATCCCGACGCGCACACCATCACGGTGAAGGTCGGAGGCGACAGCAAGGACTTCAAGATCGAGCCGCAGACGGCGGTTGATCCGCCTTGCGACAAAGGCTGCACGGTCGAGCTCGAGAGCGGCGAGCAATATGAGATGCAAGGCGGCGAAGAGGTCTCGATCGAGGATGGCGTGATCTTCGTCGAACTCGACGCCCGGTGGCGATGACGACGAAGGTGCTGCCTCCGAGTCCGATCAGCCTGCCGCAGCACCTGACAAGCAATAGCCGTCTTGATCAGCGTCCGCCTTCGAGCGGGAATTTGCGCAACAGGATCTCGTCATAGCCGTCGGCGACGAGGCCGGTGAGCGTTGCCGCCGGCTGAAATCCGTGACGCCGGTAGAAGCGCAGCGCGTTGGTGTTGAAGGACGAGGCACAGACCCACAGATTGCGCGCGCCAAGCCTGATCCCCTCCTGCTCGAACCAGCCAAGAACGGCGCTGCCAATGCCTCGTCCTTGAAAAGGCGGCAGAAGCGCGAGGAACTCGAGATAAGGCCCCTTGAGCCAAGGGAAGCGGACCGAGACCGCGCCCGCCTGTTCACCCCCGACCTTAACGAGATAGCGTGACACCCCGCCGTCGGGCGCGGCGAGGAACTGGGCAAGCGCATCGGCGGAGTAGCGCATCACCGACCAAGGTGGCATCGCCACGATCGCTTCGGCGAGCGGAGCTATCGCACCGTGCTCCAGTGGAACGAGCCGCGCGCCTTTGAGCTCACTGCTCGGGCCCGAAAGGGGTGAAGATGTCATGGGGCACGCCCTTCGGCTGCAGCTTGGCGAGGCGCGGCGTATCTCCCGGCCGGTTGAGGTAGCACTTCGCCGCTATGACCGGCTTCCCCGCTGCCAGCAGCTCGCTCACCGTCACGAAACTATACCCTTCTTCCTTGAGCTTGGGGATCGCGAGCGCGAGCGCATCCGCCGTATGCCAGCCACGCCCATTGGCGTGCGCCACGATGATCGCGCCGGGATGGACCTGAGTGAGAATGGTGTTGAGGATGGCCTTGGCCGATCGATGTGGATCGGGGTCGCCGGTGACGACGTCCCACTGGACGGCGATGAGCCCCGCATCGGCCGCCGCCGCGAGCGACTTCGTGCTGCACCGGCCGTAGGGGAAGCGCATGAGGCTCATCCGCTCGGGCACCGCGCTCGCCGGCGTGAAGTCGGCCGCGCATTGCTTGGCGAACAGGCTCGCTCGCGTCCGCGCATAGGCCGCCTCGGTAAGCACAAGCTCGTCGTTGAGGTTGGGGTCGCCCGCACGCGAGAGGTCGTAATGGCGCAAGCCGTGGCTGCCGATCTCGAAATTCGGATCGGCCATCAATTGCTCGGCGCGCTCCTCGTGAGTCTCCATCCACTTGCCGCCGGCGAAGAAGGTGGCCTTGACCCCTTGCGCACGCAGCAGGTCGACGATGCGCCCGTCATAGCCCGCGATATCCCCGTCGGTCTCGCAAAGGTCGAAGGTGAGCGCGATCAGCTTTTCGCCGGGAGGGAGTGTCACGCCTCTGATCGAGCCGCGGAGCTCAGGTGGCACGGGCGTGGCGGAAGGCAGCGACTCCTGGCGCAAGGGGGCGAGATCGAGCCGGCCATGAGCGCGGGTTGATAGCCGCTCGCGGTCAGTGCCGGCGAGCGCTTCAGGCGTCCAGCAACGGTTGAGGAGGCTTTGGTCCTCTGCCATGGCGGGGGGCGCCGCCGAGAACGCCCCGCATGACAGCACTGCGACAATGAAAAAGAGGCGACGCATGTTCCCTGCGCTTGGTTCCCTCGGGCCCGCGCATAGACGCGCCTTCAGGCTTTTGCGTCAATCGCCAAAGGGTCGCGGGCGGGATAGGACACTTATTTCCCTGCCAGACCTCGCTCTAGGCATTCCCTCCTGTCGTAAAGCGGGGCTGCGCCAAGACCGTGCTCGATGGCCAGCGTGGTTTCTGCGAAACTAAAGAACAGCGCGACGCATGTAAGACTGAGCTGCTCTACAGGCTCAATCGATTGGTGCCAGCGGTCAATTCGAGGGTGTCCCATGTCCAAAGTTCTTCACGAGGTGCTCGCTGCGAACGATGCCTATGCCGCCGCGTTCGGCGACAAGGGGAAGCTTCCCCTGCCGCCAGCGCGGCGTTTCGCGATTTTGACCTGCATGGACGCGCGGCTTGATCCCGCCAAATATGCAGGATTGAAGGAAGGTGACGCGCATGTCATCCGTAACGCCGGCGGCCGCGCGAGTGACGATGCGATCCGCTCGCTGGTCATCTCGCACAAATTGCTCGGAACCAATGCCTGGTTCGTGATCCACCACACCGATTGCGGCATGGAGCTGTTCACCGACGAGATCATCAGGTCTCTGCTCAGGAACAGTCTCGACACCGCCGAGTTCGGTCCCCAGGGCTGGCGCGAGGTGGGAAAGGGTCCCGGCTCGCCAGAAGGCGACTTCATCGATTGGCTCACCATCAAGACGCAAGCCGACAGCGTGACGAGCGACGTCCGGCGCATCAGGTCGCATCCGCTCGTGCCGCGTGAGGTCCCCATTTGGGGCTTCGTCTACGACGTCAAGACCGGCCGGCTAGTCGAGGTGCCGGAGGCAACCGAGGCTGGGCAACCTGCTTGAGCTGGTGGCCTACTTGGTGACCGTGGTGGGACTTGCCTGCGAGACCATCGGGCAGTCGAGGGTCTTCTCCAGTGCCTGCACGAGGTCCTCGTCGGTGTTGACCTTGGTGTAGAGGCCGCTATTCGTCTCGGCGAGACACTGAAGGTCGAGCGCCGCACCCTCGCCGGTCCACGAGAAGCTCTCGTAGCGGAACGCGATGACATGGACGGTAAGCTGGGCACCGGTGGCATGGAGCATCTTGGCGAGCTCGCATGGCGACCGTCCGCACGTCTCCTCTCCGTCGGTGACGACCACGATCACGCCGGGCTTGTTCTTATAGTCGAGGACATTGGCCGCCTGCTCGACGGCTGAGGTGAGGGGAGTCTTGCCGGCAGGAACGAGCCCGTTCACCGCGCTCATGATCGGCTCGGCGGCATCGGGCGTCGGCTTCAGCTCGAGCTTGACGTTGCACTGATTGTACGGGCCCGGACCAAAGGTGATAAGGCCGACCTTGCGGAACTTGGTGGCGCTCGGCAGCACCTCGCCGAGCGCCGAGCGAACCTGGTCGATGCGGGCCTCGGAGTTGGGGATGCCGAGCGTCTGGTTGCCGGACATCGAGCCAGACGCGTCGAACACGATCATGGCGTCTTCGGTGCAGGGGGTCGGCTTCTTGTCCTCAGCAGGCGCCGCGCTCGGCCCCACGGAAAGAATGAGGACCGAGGCAAGGGCTCCAAGGGCGACTTGCCGGAATGCGGCAGGTGATTTGCCAGGCAACTGCAAAGACATTGCTCAATGCTCCCGAGCTTTCGTGCCAAATCTAGCACAAAAAGCAAGTGCGGATTGAGCCCTCATGCCGCATTCGGGGGGTTGGCAAAAAAAGTACCAACCACTTTGTAGGTCCCGATCAGCCCTTGCCCTTGGTGCGCGTGTTGTTCGGTGTGGCGTTCCGCTCGAGAAACTCGATCATCAGCCGTGCCACATCGACGCCGGTCGCCTTCTCCAGCCCCTCGATGCCGGGCGAGGAGTTGACTTCGAGCACGAGCGGTCCGTTTTTCGACCGCAGCATGTCGACGCCGCAGACATTGAGCCCGAGCGTGCGCGCCGCGCGGACCGCCGCGCTCCGCTCTTGCGGGGTGATGCGCACCTTCTCGCCAGAGCCGCCACGATGCAGATTGGAGCGGAACTCGCCGGGCGGTCCCCGCCGCTGCATCGCCGCCACCACCTTCTCGCCGATGACGAGCGCGCGGATGTCGGTCGAGTCGGCCTCCTTGATGAATTCCTGCACCAAGATGTCGACATTGGCGCCCTGAAACGCCTCGATCACCGATTTCGCCGACTTCATCGTGTCGCCCAGCACCACGCCGATGCCTTGGGTGCCTTCGAGCAGCTTGATGATCACCGGTACGCCGCCGACGAGGTCGATGACGTCCTCGGCCTGGCGCGGATCGTGCGTGTAGGCGGTGACGGGTAAGCCGATGCCGCGCCGCGCCAGGAGCTGGAGGCAGCGCAGCTTGTCGCGTGAGCGGCCGATGGCTACGGATTCGTTCAACGGGTAGATGCCCATCACCTCGAACTGGCGCAGCACGGCAAGTCCGTAGAACGTGACCGAGGCGCCAATGCGCGGGATCACCGCGTCGAACCCCTCGAGCTTTCGCTTGCGGTAATAGAGCGTGGGCTTGCGCGAGCTGATGTTGATCGAGACGCGCAGCGTATTGACGACTTCGATCTCGTGCCCGCGCGCTCGCGCCGCCTCGCAGATGCGGCGATGGGTATAGAGCGATGGGTTGCGCGCGAGCAACGCGATCTTCATGGGAGATCCTCGATCTGAGACTTTGCTGTGGGTGCGCGGTTTATGGCAGCGATTTGCCCGGCTGCGGAGAGGACAGCACGCGCCTGCGGCGAAGTCGCGCGGGCCGCTTTCCGAGGAGGAAGGAGCGGCCGGGCTCGATCAGCGCCCGGCTCTCGAGCGCCGTGCGGCCGAGAAGCATGCGGAATCCCATCTGGTCGCGATTGGCAAGCGCAAGCTCGATCGGCCAGGATTCATCGCCGAGCTTGAGCAGCGTGGTGATGATGTAGCGCTTCTCGACGCCGCCTCCCGAGTTTCGCACGGTGCGCTGGTCGATGGGGCGCGCCTCGCAGGTGACCTTGAAGGCATCGCTCTGCTGCATCGGTTGCAAGACGAAGCGAAGCCAGAGCGCGCCGCCGCGGCGGAAAGTTTCGATGCTGTAGGCATGGAGCGCGCTCGTGCGCGCGCCGGTGTCGATCTTCGCCTTGATGGCGTGGACGCGGAGATCGGGCAGCGCGACCCATTCGCGCCACCCGACGGTGAGCGGCTCCTTGGTGATGCGTGCTTCCATGCTCGTGGGCGAAGATGATTTGCGCCGGCCTCAAGTCTTACCCTTGATGTGGCGCCCCGCCAACAAGAGCCGCGCTTCTAACGCAACTGCGCCTCGAATATAGTCAATGGGGCCGGCCTCGGGGGAAGAGAGCATGGGCAAGAACCAGCATGTTGTGGGTCATGAGGGCGGCTGGGCGGTCAGGGCCGAGGGGGCGCCAGCACCGACCGCCGTGTTCAAGACCCAGAGCGAAGCCTGGGAGAAGGCGAAGTCGATCGCCCGCAAGGAGCGCGCCGAGGCCATTCTGCATGGCAAGAATGGAGTGATCCGCGCCCGCAATACCTACGGCCACGATCCAAGCCGCTCTAAGGGCTGAAGATCAGCGCGACATAGACGATGAACAGGAGGAGGTGCACCGTGCCTTGCAGCACATTGGTGCGCACGCCGCCGAAGGTGAGCGCGCTCACGAACAAAGTGAGGATCAGAAGCACGGTCTGCACCTCGTCGAGCCCGAGATGCACCTCGCGTCCGGTGATGAGACCGATCACCAGCACCGCTGGAATGGTGAGACCGATCGTGGCGAGCGCCGAGCCAAGACAAACATTGACCGCGCGCTGGAGATGATTGCGCAGAGCCGCGTGGAACGCGGTGAGGCCCTCGGGCGAGAGCACGAGGAGCGCGATCATGACGCCGCCGAGCGAGTCGGGCAGGTCGAGGCCCTCGAGGCCGAAATCGACGATGATGGCGAGATATTCGGAGAGCAGCACGACGGGTAGCAGAGTCAGCAGCAGCATGACGATGTGGAAGCCGAGCGAGCCGCTCTGTGGCACATGCGCCTCGAGCTCCTCGCCGCCGAGCATGTCGTGCCGGCCATTGCCCTCGGGTTCCGCGAAGAAGGCGCGGTGCCGCATCGTCTGGATGAACAAGAAGACGATGTAGAACAGGACGGTGATGGCGGCGAACAGAAGCGCCTTATAGGGCGCCTGGATCGGGTCGGGCGCCGTCTTGGTGTAATTCGGAATGATCAGGGCGAACACGGCGAGCGCGGCGATGACCATGAGGAACGCCCGCGCGCCGGCGAGATTGTATTCTTGCTCCCAATAACGCAGGGCGCCCATCAGCAGCGCCGCGCCCACCATGCCGTTCAGCACGATCATCAGCGTGGCGAACATGGCATCGCGCGCGAGCGTCGGGTTGTTCTCGCCGTGCAGCATGATCGAAGCGAGCAGCGAGACCTCGATCGCGATCACCGAGAGGGTAAGCACGAGCGTGCCGTAGGGCTCGCCCAGCCTCTCGGCGACGGCCTCGGCGTGGCGCACCACGCCGAAGGAGCACCACATCATGGTCCCGAACAACCAGATAAATAGCAGGACTGTGAGCGGGTAGTTGGTGAGGTCGCTGAACAGCGAGTCCTGGTAGAGATGGGCGATGAGGACGCTGAGGAAGCCCGCTGCGGCAGGGCTCGCGATCCTGAGGAGTGCGCGTAGGTTGGGCGTCGTCGCTGCGGGGAAGGTCTCGCGCTGGTTCATCAAGCTCCCGTCTCTCCCCGGCCCGCAGACCTCTGACCACGTTTCATGGGCGCCGATGAGGCAAAACTAGCATGGCGTCGTTTGGTCGCGAGTTTGTCTTGCCCGAGTTTGTGTTGCCAAAGAGTTGCGCGCGAACGGCGAGTTTGCGGGTGGTTCCCTCTTTCGCCATAATCCTCCGTCTTCGCCCGAGGCGCGACAGCGCATGTCAGAGCAAGCCGAGCTCAAATACCGCGCCTTCATTTCCTATAGCCATGCCGACACGAACTGGGCGAAATGGCTGCATCGCGGGCTTGAGTCCGTCCACATCGACAAGGACCTTGTCGGCCGGGTGACGGCGAGGGGAGCGATCCCGCAAGCGCTCCGCCCCATCTTCCGCGACCGCGACGAATTCACTGCGGGCCATGCCCTCGCCGAGCAGACACTTGCGGCACTCGACGACTCTCACGCTCTGATCGTCGTCTGCTCGCCGGCTTCAGCCAAGAGCCGTTACGTCAACGAGGAGGTCCGCCTCTTCAAGTCGCGCCACCTCGATCGTCCGGTGATCCCGCTCATCGTGGACGGCAAGCCCGACGATCCCGAACGCGAATGTTTTCCGCCTGCGCTCAAATTCAAGACCGATGTCGATGGTCAAGTCACCGGCGAGCGGATCGAGTTGCTCGCCGCCGACGCGCGCGATGAAGGCGACGGCAAGAATCTCGCTCTTGCCAAGGTCATCGCCGGACTGCTCAGCGTCTCCTCCGACGAAATCTTCCGCCGCGCGGAGCGCGAGCGCCGCGCCGCGACGCGCCGCAAGCGGCGCGTTCAGATCCTCGTAGGCGTGCTGGTGTCCGGGATCGTCTTGGATCTCGTCGGCTGGTGGAATCAGGCCTTTCTCCGCGAGCGCATCTATTGGTTCACCAATGTGCGCCCCTATCTGCTCACAGCGGATGCCGAGCGTGCGCTGAAGCCCAAGGACATCTTCCAGGAATGCACCGATTGCCCGGCGATGGTTGTCGTGCCGTCTGGCAGCTTTACGATGGGCTCTCCCGACGACCCCAAATCGGAGCGAAACTTTGCGGGACCGCAGCGCGAGGTCACGATTGCCGAGCCGTTCGCCGTCGGCAAATACGAGGTGACGTTCGCGGAATGGGACGCCTGTGTCGCAGCATTGGGCTGCCCCCGCCTCACCGACGAAGAGTGGGGCCGCGGCGAGAGACCGGCCATCAACCTGACTTGGGACGAGGCCCAGCGTTATACGACGTGGCTCACCAAGCTCATGGGTCGACCGTACCGGCTGCTCTCGGAGACCGAATGGGAATACGCCGCGAGGGCGGGAACGACGACCCTCTTTTCTTTCGGCGATGATGAGGCCGTGCTTGGCGAATATGCTTCGTACAATGGAAACTCCGACCTCAAGACACACCCTGTCGGCGAAAAGAAACCGAATGGTTTCGGCCTCTATGACATGCATGGCAATGTGTGGGAGTGGGTGCAGGATTGCTGGCACGACTCCTACGATGGAGCGCCCACCGACGGAAGCGCATGGACGACCGGATACGACTGCGGGGGACCGTGTCCTTCGCGGCGGCTCCTTTGGGGAAAGAGACGGGAACCTCGCCTCGGCCGAGCGCTACTGGTTTCCCACCAATAGCCGAGCCACCAATTTTGGCTTCCGTGTCGCGAGGACCCTTACGCCTTAAATCTCCGTGGAGAGTGCGGAGCAAAACTCCGTACCCAGCCACAACTTCCGAAAATTGATCAGAATTCATTTACTGCGTTGGTGAATTTTGCCCGAGGCGTTCCGCCACGTAGGGCCCTTTGTTTGCAACTCGCGGGCGATGCTCCTCCGCAAAAGACGTGGAGGCGCATAAAGGAACCGAAGCTCCTCCACGAGAGACGTGGAGGCGCTTTATGGACCACCGATCAGGGACCATTCGAGCGGCGCTCGCCGGAACGACCGCCGTGCTCTGTTTGGCATCGACTCTGCTTATCGCCGCTTGCGCGGCGAAGGAGCCTTACGACTTTCCGGTCATGCGGCTGACCAGTGCACCCGCGACGACTGCCAGTACGCAACCCTCGCATTAGGTTACGGGGCGTTCAAATGAGATTCTTCATCGGCGCCTTGGCGCTGGCGGTCATCTTCGTCCTTGTCGGCCTCCCAGTGGCGGCGGTGTTGGGATGGGTGCCGCTGACCGCCACCGAGCGAAAGGTGGCGAGCTCGGGCGACAAGAGCGACACGCCAGCCGTCCCGAACTGAGGGGCTGCTCAGTAGACTGCCACGAGTCGAGCCGCGCTTCTTCTGGTCGCAACGCCTCTCTTCATGTAAAAGCCCTTTACATGAATTCGTCAGATGATTCCGGCTGGCGCCGCCCACGTTCCTATCATCACGGCAACCTCAAAGAGGTTCTGCTCGAGGCGGCGCGCAAGCTCATCGAGGAGCATGGCGCCTTCGGCTTCAGCCTGACCGAGGCGGCGCAACTCGCTGGCGTGAGCCCCGCGGCGCCCTATCGCCATTTTCGTGACCGCGACGCTCTTCTCGCCGAGCTCGCCAAGATCGGCTTCGAGCGGTTCGCCGCCCGTCTCGACATGGCGTGGAACAACGGCGTGCCCACTCCGCTCTCGGCCTTCGATGCTCTCGGCAAGGCCTATCTTGCCTTCGCGCGCGATGAGCCCGCGAGCTATGCGGTAATGTTCGAGACAGGCGTCGAAGACGGCGGCGAGTTGAAGCCGCTTCCCGCCGCAGAGCGCGCGTTCGATGTGTTGCAAAAGGCGGCAGCAGCGCTTTGCCGCGCTTTGCCAGAGAAGGAGCGGCCGCCGCTCAAATTGATGAGCCTGCACATCTGGGCGATGTCGCACGGCGTCGCCACGCTCTTCACCCAGGCCGACCTTCAGGCGCGCAAAGTGCCGATGAGCCCTGAGGAAATCCTCGAAAGCGCCATGCTCATCTATCTGAAAGGAATCGGCATTCTTCCCGCGGCGAAGAGTGCCCAGCGCCTTTGATCGTCACCCCGGGCCAAAGCCGGGGGCCATCTTTCATGCTGGATTCCGGCTTGCGCCGGAATGACGCCGGTAAAGCGCCCCGTCAGCGGCTCGCCTCGAGCCATTGCAGCACGCGCTGCCAGTCGTCCTCGGTGCCGTTGAAGCTGTTGCGGTCGACCCGGCCCGCGACGCCCGGGACCTTGCCCGTCGTAGTGAACTGCCAGAAGGCCCAGGAGCGCCGGTAGTACTTCGCCTCTGGCGCCGCCGCGACCGAGCGCAGCCAGTAGTGATAGTTGGTGAACTCGCCATCGAGCACGTCGCGGTAAAACACGGGGTCGGTGTAGATGATCGGCTGCTTGCCGGTATGCGCCTGCATCGCGTCGAGCATGATCTTGATCTTGGCGAGCGCCACCTCGCGCGACACGTGATGCGGGCAGGTCTTCGACGCGCTGTTCCACTCGAGATCGAGCACGGGCGGGAGAGCGTCGGGATCTTGCGGCACATTCAGCATGAACCAAAGCGCCTGCTCGTCTGCCGGACGGCACCAATAGATGAAATGATAGGCACCGCGCACGATGCCGGCATTCTTGGTGCCGTTCCAGTTCTGGAGAAACTTCGGATCGACAACATCGCCGCCCTCCGTCGCTTTGATGTAGGCAAAGGCGACGCCCGCCATGCGCACTTTGTTCCAGTCGATGTCGCCCTGCCAGTAGGAGACATCAATTCCCTGCACCGGCATGGTATGGGCGGCAGCCACCCCGTCATGGGGCTTGCCATCCGCGAGCGACTGGGCACGCGCGCTTGGCTCGGCCCCGAGCAGGGCCAAAGCGGCGATAATGGCTGCCACGACGCGACGCCGACGCATGAGCTTCCCCGTTCCCGGCTTGGCGCGGCTTTTCCCTAGGGCCGCACTCGCCATCCCCGAGCTAAGCAGGCAGGGCTTAAAATATTTTTGCCATCCGGCTCGCCACCTGAAAACCATGACAGTCGATCACATTTATGGCGAGCACCCCTTGACCGCTTGCCAAGAGGGGTCATCTATGTGAATGTAAATTACATTCACACCGAAGGAAGGAGCCTCGATGCAACTGGTTGCGACCTTGGATGAGTACGGGAAGCCGGCATGGATCACAGCCATGATCGTCGGCTTTATCTTGTGGTGGCCCGTCGGCCTTGGCGTTTTGGCCTATCTGATCTGGAGTGGACGCATGGGATGTGGAGCTTGGAAGCGCGAATGGAAAGAGAGCGATCTCGGGCGTGAGGTGAATCGCTGGCGGCGGGGCATGAGCCCGCTCCGGACGACCGGCAACCGCGCCTTTGATCAGTATCGCGAGGACACTTTGCGGCGCCTCGAGGAGGAGGTCGACGAGTTTCAGGCCTTCCTGCAGCGCCTGCGTCACGCCAAGGACAAGGCCGAGTTCGACCAGTTCATGGCCGAGCGTAGGGGCGCGGCTCCGACGGCGTAAAATCTCGGCGCGACCCTGCGAACGAGCGACGAGTAGAGAGGCAACACATAAGAAGGCGCGAGATTCATCATCCCGCGCCTTTTCGTTGGCTCAAGGCATCGATGTCGCCGCCGAATATGCTAGAAGGGCGGCCGATCTTTTCGGTCCACATGCGAGCCCCACTATGCGACTGCTTCTTCCCTTGACCTTGAGCCTTGTTTTCCTCGCGCCCGCATCCGCCTATGCCGGTTGCCTTCAGGCGGAGCAAGCCAAAACCATAATCGAGGGCGTCGTGTCAGAGCGCACCTTCGCGGACGCCAACGATCAGCCTGAGCAGGCATTCATTCTAACCCCGCTCGTCGCGACCTGCCTCGCCGGCGATGAGAATGTCGACGCGAGCGAGCAGGTGGGTGAGATCCAGATCTTTTCCTCTAACGACCAGGTCGCGCAAAACATCAAGAATTTGGTTGGGAAGGACGTGTTCGTGCAGGGCACTCCGTTCGGAGCTCACACCGCGCATCATCATGCACCGATCGTAATGGACGTCAGCGGCATCCAGGAAAATTGAGGGCCTTCGCCATGTTGCCAGCCGGAACACGTCTTGCTGTGTTGGCGGGAATCTCCGCTGCGCTCCTGCCGCTCGCCGCGGTGGCCGCGATCATGGACTGGGAAAAGCTCGCCGACGACCCCGACAGCTATATCGACAAGCCGGTCGAGGTCATCGGCTATTGCGCCCAGGGCGGCGTGAAGGGCGACGTTGACTGCTATCAGTGCTCGACCGAGGGCGACCTCTATATCTCGACGCCCGACATCAAGCCCGACTTCGCCAAGAGGAAGATCGAGGAGAATTGCGGCGGCTTGGACGTGGTAGAGCGGAGCGCTTTCTGCCGCGCCAAGATCAGCTTCACGCCGCAATCCGTGTCGACCTCGACTACGCTCGAGTCCGGCAAGACCATCACAATCATCGCGACCGACATCGCCACGCTGAAATTCTAACGGGCCGAAGCGTCATTCTAGCCGGTCGTGGCCAGCTGCGAGGTCCTGAAGCTTTCCCAGTCCTGCTTGGTGGCGGTTGCCATGGCTCGCGCCGCGCTGAGGAGCCAGTCCGGCTTCCTCTCGTTAAGATCGCGCAGCACCTTGGTCCGCTGATCACGTGTGGCCAGGTGCAAATTGGCCGTCTCCCGCCCCATGTCCCTCAGGATCAGCCGTTCATCGCGTTGCTTGGGGAACTCAGCCAATTCAATTCTTCCGCAATGCGGACCTACCCGGCGAACCACCCACCCATCCTCGACGGCGTAGTATGGGTCTGGCTGCCGAACCGAACGCTTCAACAGCCGAACCGCGTTGGCGCGCTCTTTCGGCCGGCCTTTGGCCCAACCCCACGCCGACGGCAACCACGCCTTCGCCTCGCGCGCAACCAAGCCGCCATGACAGTGACCGGTCGCGACATAACGCGGCCGACCGAGGCTCCCTTCGCCTGCGATGCGGTGTGAAAAGGCGATGCTCTTGGTTCCCTCGGGAAGCGAGCCGCCCAACAGTCGCTGAATGCGCTTGGGCGGTGTCACGGCGGGGAGAGCGGTGAGCTTCGACCAGAACTTCACTGGATCGCGCTCCGCACCAAGCGCCATTACCCGCAAGCCCGGGTGATCTTCCTCGAGGATGAAAGGTGTGCCACCCGCCGCCAAGAACTCGGAATAGCCGTCAAGGACCGCCGTCGCGGCGCTGCTGCCATCGAGGGCAAGCCCGTTTTCCTGTTGGGCGAGGATGGCGCTCGTCACGAGCCGCACGAGATCGACCGCATAGGGCATTTCCGCGACTTCGTCGAAATCGTTGACACCCCAGACCAGCCTGCCTTCGGTATCGCGCCAGGTGCCGAAGTTATCTACATGAAGGTCGCCCACCGCCAACACGCGCGGAGCCTTGGCAAGGTCCGGGCAGACCTCCTTCCAAAGCTCGCTCCACCGGTAGAACGTTGCCCGCAGGAAGGCGAACAGCGAACCCGCCATCTGACGGTGCTTCAGCTGAAGATCCGCTTCTACGACATCGATCTCTTTGCGGAGCCAATGCTCGTAATCGATCGTGGCGTAGACGATCGGCGCGGTGGTCACTGGCGCAGGAGCACCACCTTGGGTGCCGGCCTTAGCCTTCTTTGCTCCAGCCATGGTTCATCTCCCAAGATCTCCGTGGCCGACAGCTTACCGCAAAACGACAACGCGTTACCGCCGCTCGCTCTTTTTGCCGAAGCCGCCGCCGGTCGGCGTCTTGATGATGATGGCTTCTCCCGGCTCGAGCACCGTTTGGTCAGAACCCTTGAGCCGCTCGATCCGCCCGTCCTTGCGCCGCACCCAGTTCTCGCCGGGTTGGCCATCCTCGCCGCCATGAAGCCCGAAGGGCCGGATCTTGCGGAAGCCCGAGAGGATGGCGCATTCCATTCGTTCCAAGAAACGAATGACGCGAAGTGTCCCGTCGCCGGCGCGCCATTTGCCTTTGCCGCCTGAGCCGCGCTGGATGGCGAAGCGCTCGAGCAGCACGGGATAGCGGAGTTCGAGCACCTCAGGGTCGGTCAGCCGCGAATTGGTCATATGCGTTTGCACGGCAGCGGCGCCGTCGAAGCCTTCGCCGGCCGGAGCGCCGGAGCAGATCGTCTCGTAATATTGGAAGCGCTCATTGCCGAAGGTGAGATTGTTCATCGTCCCTTGCGCCGAGCCGAGCACGCCGAGCGCGCCGTAGAGGCAGTTCACCACTGTCTGGCTCGTCTCGACATTGCCACCCGCGACCGCCGCCGGGAAGCGCGGCCGGAGCATCGAGCCTTTGGGCACGATGATCTTGATGCGGCGAAGACAGCCCGCGTTGAGCGGGATGTCGTCGTCCACCAGCGTGCGGAAGACATAGAGCACGCAAGCGCGCGTGATGGGCTCAGGCGCGTTGAACATGTCTGGGGCCTGCGCGCTCGTTCCGGTGAAGTCGACGACCGCCGTCTTCTTCTTGCGGTCGATCTTGAGCGCGACCTTGATCACACTGCCCTGGTCGGTCTCCACCTCGAAGCGGCCGCCTCTGAGCTTGGCGATGACCTTGGCGATCGCGTCCGCGGCATTGTCCTGAACATGGCCCATATAGGCGCGCACCACGCCGAGCCCGTAATGGCGGACGATCCTGTGCAACTCGGCCACGCCCTTCGCGTTGGCGGCGACCTGCGCCTTCAGATCGGCGATGTTCTGCGCAGGGTTGCGCGCGGGGTAGGGGGCGTCGGTGAGGAGCTTGCGCACCGCGTCCTCGCGAAAGCGCCCCGCCTCGACCAGCTTGAACGGATCGATATAGATCCCTTCCTCCTCTATTCGTTTCGCCTTAGGGCTCATCGAACCCGGCGCGATGCCGCCGATATCGGCGTGGTGACCGCGCGCCGCGACGAAGAAGAGGAGATCGGGTCCACGCTCGGCGAAAACCGGCGTGACCACGGTGATGTCGGGAAGATGCGTGCCGCCGTTATAGGGCGCGTTCAGCATCCACACATCGCCGGGTTTCAGCTTGTCGGCCTCGCGCAGAATTGTCTCGACGCTCCGATCCATCGAGCCGAGATGGACGGGGATATGCGGCGCGTTCGCAATCAGCTTCCCGCGCGCATCGAAAATGGCGCAGGAGAAATCGAGCCGCTCTTTGATGTTGACCGAGCGCGCGGTATTTTGCAGCGCATAGCCCATCTGCTCGGCGACCGAGACGAAGAGGTTGTTGAACACTTCGAGCAGCACGGGATCGGCATGCTTGCCGGCACGCGCTTCCGCGCGCTTGGCGATACGCGTCAGCAGTAGATGGTTCTTCGGTGTGGCTTCGGCCTTCCAGCCGGGCTCGACAACGACGGTCTGGTGGTCCTCGATGATGAGGGCAGGGCCCGCGATATTCATGCCGGGCGTGAAGTTCGCGCGAAGGATGACTGGCGTCTCATGCCAGTCGCCCTGGGTGAAGATCGCGCTCTGCGTTGCGATCTCTGGCTGTGTATCGCTCAACTGGAGCTCGCGCTCTTTGGCGCGCTCGCCGCCGCCTTCCGCCGTCACCTCAACCGCCTCGATCTCGATCTCCTTGCCGGGACTGATGAAGCCGAAGCGCTTCTGGTGTGCGATCTCGAACAGAGCGCGCATGCCGACGATGCTTCCTACGGGGATGGGAATCGCGCTGTCGGTCCCGGCGTAGCGGAGATGCGCCTGGGCGGTGACGGTGATGGCGTCAGTGGCGATACCCTGACGCATGAGTTCCTGTCGTACCTCGTCATCGAGCGGCGCGCGGATGGCGGCAAGCGCCGCCAGGCCCTCATCGTCGAGCGGTGCAAGCACGGCCTTCGAGCGCATCGCCGTGATCGAAGCAAGCCCAATGCCGTAGGCCGAGAGCACGCCCGACAGCGGGTGGATCAGCACCGAGGTGATGCCGAGCGCGTCGGCGACGAGACAGGCATGCTGGCCGCCGGCACCGCCGAAAGCGTTCAGCACATATTCGGTGACGTCATAGCCGCGCTGCACCGAGATGGTCTTGATCGCGTTCGCCATGTTCTCGACCGCGATCCTGACGCAGCCCTCGGCCACTTCCTCGGGTGTCTTGCCGTCGCCGAGCTTGCGCGCGAGAGCCTTGAAGCCCTTGCGCACCGCTTCGCGGTCGAGCGGCTGATCGTGTCCTGGTCCGAAGATGCGCGGAAAGAAGTCGGGAATGAGCTTTCCCGTCATGACATTCGTGTCGGTAATGGTGAGGGGACCGCCGCGCCGGTAGGAGAGGGGCCCGGGGTCCGCTCCCGCTGAGTCGGGGCCTACGCGGAACCGCGCGCCGTCATAATGGATGATCGAGCCGCCGCCCGCCGCGACGGTGTGGATCAGCATCATCGGCGCGCGCACGCGCACCCCGGCGACCATGCTCTCGAAGCTCCGCTCGTAGATACCGTCGTAGTGGCAGACATCGGTCGAGGTGCCGCCCATGTCGAAGCCGATGATCTTGGCGAAGCCCGCGAGCGCGGCGGTCTCGACGGCGCCCACGACGCCGCCTGCGGGGCCCGACAGGATCGCGTCCTTGCCTCTGAACAGATGGGCCGAGGTCAGCCCTCCCGATGACTGCATGAACAAGAGGCGTGGGCTTCCTCCCCCTGAAAGGGGGAGGTCGGTCGGCATCGCCGACCGGGTGGGGGTGGCAAGCGTTGCGGTCGACCCCTCCCCGGACCGCCTGTGGCGGTCCGACCCTCCCCTTGCAGGGGAGGGAAGCAATGCCGAGGCGACGCGGTCGACATAGCGGCGAAGGAGCGGCGAGAGATAGGCATCGACTATCGCCGTGTCGCCGCGCCCGACGAACCTCACGAGCGGGCTCACCTCGTGGCTCGCCGAGATCTGGGTGAAGCCGGCGAGCCGCGCGGCCTCCGCCGCTGCGACCTCATGCGCCGGGTGGGCGTAGGAATGCATGAAGGCGATGGCGACAGAGGCGATGCCGTTAGCCCGTGCTTCCCTAAGCGCGGCAATGAGTGCGCCGGCATCGAGCGGCGTCTCGACCGTGCCGTCGGCGCGCACGCGTTCAGGCACCTCGACTACCTTGGCATAGAGCATCGACGGCTTCTCGATGCGGCGCGCGAAGATCTTGGGCCGCGCCTGGTAGCCGATTTCGAGCGCATCGCGGAATCCCTCGCTGACGATGAGCAGCACTGGATCGCCCTTGCGCTCGAGCAGCGCATTGGTGGCGACGGTCGTGCCCATCTTGACGCTTGCGATGGAGCCCACCGGCAGTGGCCCGCGTCTCGGCACCCTCATGAGATCGGCGATGCCGGCGATGGCGGCGTTCTCGTAGGCCTCAGGGTCTTCCGACAGGAGCTTGTGGGTAAGAAGGCGGCCGTCAGGCGCGCGCGCGACGATGTCGGTGAACGTTCCGCCGCGGTCGATGAAGAACTGCCATTTGCCGCTCATGCTCAGCCGATGCGCTTGAGCCCGGCGGCGTAGCGCTTCCAGCGCTTGACATAGACGTCGGCCGCGCGCGCGATCATGGCGCGCACTTTCTCGTCACTCTCGCGCACAGCTTTGGCGGGAGAGCCCAAGATCACCGAATTGTCGGGGAAGGTCTTGCCCTCGGTGATCAGCGCGCTGGCGCCCACCAGGCAATTCGCGCCAATGCGCGCGCCGTTGAGCACGATCGCTCCCATGCCGATCAGGCTCGCGTCCCCAATGGTGCAGCCATGCAGCACGACGTTATGACCGATGACGCAATCCTTGCCGATGGTGAGCGGAAATCCGGGGTCGGTGTGCAGCGTGCAATTGTCCTGGATCTGGCTCCGCGCGCCGATCTCGATCCACTCATTGTCGCCGCGCAAGACCGAGCCGTACCAGATGCTGGCGTCTGAATGGAGCCGCACGCGCCCGACCACGGACGCCGTCTCCGCGATCCAATAGAGGCCGTCGGCGGGGAACTCGGGTCTCTGCCCATCGAGCTCATAGATCGCCATGCGCGCTCCTTTCGTTGTGCGGCCGCGACCGCGACCGATCGAGATCGCCTTCGAGCGTTTCCACCTTGCGGCGAAGCTCGAAGCTCTCGAGCTCGGCATACATGGCCGCGGCATCACGCGCGATGCGCCCTAGCATGGCGCGCTCATTGGCGTCGAGGTCAGTGCCCGAGACGTGAGGTCCGTAAAGCGACACGGCGAAGCAGCGGATCGGGCTTGCCGCCGGGACGGCGAGGATCGGACGTGCCAGGCCCTCGGGCAAAGCGATGCCGTCGTCATCCACATCAGGGATTGCGAACGGCTTGCCCTTATCCAAAGGTGCGAGCACCTTCTCGTCGGGCTTGAGCGTGCGTGTCGCGCAATCCTCCCAGCCCTTGCCGTTCTCGTCGCGAAAATAGGAGCCGCCGCGATTGCGGAAGGAAGCTGCCGAGGCGAGAGCGAGCGCCTCTGAGGCCTCGTCCGCCAGCAGCCGGTCGATCTCGATCGCCTTCTTCGCGGACCTGATCGCCGCGCCGAGCGTCTGCTCGGCAGCATCAAGCTCGCGGTTGAAATAGCGGTCGGCGAAACGCACGGCGCGCTCATGCAGGCGGGTAATGAGGAAAATGGCCACCGCCCCGAGCGCGAGCCAGGCCCAACCGGGCAGATCGAGACTCCCCTGGAGCCGCTCGACCTGCTCATGCAGAAGAAGCGCGGGGATGCTGAGGGTGAGGCCGAGCAGCGTCACGCGGCGGAGCGGGATCGCCACGCTCACCACGCGCTCACGCCTGAGCGCCTCGAATACGAACAGGCAGAGGATGCCGTTCACGAGATAGAGGAGGCCGATGACATCCTCAGACGGCGTGAAGTCGCCGAAGTTCATTCGGAAGAACGTCGTCTCGGAGGCAAGCTCGGCGATGAGGAAGGTCGGAAGCCCGATGAGGCAGCCCCAGATCACCCACCTTACACGCTGATAATCCTCGGGCGCCTGAGTCTTGCGCCGAGCGAGCAGGATGCCGAGCGCACAGAGATCGACGACAAAGCCGAACAGAATTGCTGCGCGCGTGATCGTCTCGCTTGGATAGCCGAACGCGCTCGCATAGGACGCAAGCAGAAGTAGCGAGAAGAGCAGGGCGATGAAGGGCAAGGCGCGCTCGAGCGGACGCCATCGTGGCTCGGTCGTGCTGTTGGGGACGCGCAGCACGAACAGCAGGAACCCCGCATAGGCCGCGCCCTCGGCGAAGCAAGAGGCGATATCCTGCACGAGCAGAGCCGCCGGCCATTGATCGAGGATGGCGTAGAACGCGTCCTCCTGGCCTGGATTGAACCAGTTCACATAGAGAAAGAAGCCCCAGCTCATCGCCGAGGGCCTCGTCCACACGAGCCAGGCGGCAGCGATCACCACCGCTATGCCCGCGATCTGACAGAGGAGATTGACGGCGCGGACGAGGAAATTGGCCGGGCGCTCAACGGCGACCACCGTCACCTGGCGCGCGGGCGCCGTGTCTGTCGCGGCGAGGGGAAGCGTGACCGTCTTACCCGGCAGAACGAATTGCGGACCGCCAAGCACCGCGAGTGCCGCGCCGCAGCTTTCGACGTCCGATAGCCCGCATTTGAGACGGGCTAGATCGAGCCGGTCCCCAACCCTGATCCCGGCCTGCCACGCGGGTGAGGACTGCTCGTCGGCGAACGGTCCCGAGACGTTGTAAATCAGCCCGTCATTGTTGGCGTAGAAGCCGAACGACCCGAGCGGCTGCGCCACCCGCACGAGGTCCGGCACGATCATGGCGAGGCCCCAGAGCGCAAGCAGGATCACCAAAATTCGGTCGCGGATCATGTTGAGGGAGGCTCGTTCAGGACGGTGGAATCATCATAGACAATAGCGGGCAATAGCGCGTCAATCGGCGGTCGGCCGGAGGGGGCTAGCGATGGCCAACAAGAATTCCGAATCCGCGCAAGCTCGGCGCAAAAAGACGATGCCCGAGCCCGCTCTCGCCCCGCAAGGCGGCCTCGACCGCCTCTTCGGGCTGACCGAAGCGGGCTCGAGCGTCCCGACCGAGCTTCGCGCCGGGCTCGCGACCTTCCTCACCATGGCCTACATCATGTTCGTTAACCCGGCGATCCTCGAGAAGGCCGGCATGGACCATGGCGCCGTGTTCGTCGCCACCTGCCTTGCCGCCGCGGCAGGCTCGGCCATCATGGGGCTCTACGCCAATTACCCTATCGCGCTCGCGCCGGGCATGGGGCTCAACGCCTATTTCGCCTTCACCGTGGTGCCCGAGCTTGGCGGCAATTGGCAGCTCGCTCTTGCCCTTGTTTTCATTTCCTCCGTGCTGTTCTTCGCGCTGTCGCTCTCGCCGTTGCGCGCCTGGCTGATCGATGCGATCCCGCTCCCCCTCAAGCTCGGCATCGCCGCCGGCATCGGCTTCTTCCTCGCTCTGATCGGCCTGCAGAATGCCGGCATCGTGACCGATCACCCCGTGACGCTCGTCACGCTTGGCGATCTGTCGAAACCGCAAGCTCTGCTCGCGGCTGCCGGCTTCCTCGTCATCGCGGCGCTTGCGGTGCGCAAGGTGCCGGGCGCGATCATCATCGGCGTGCTCGCCGTCACGATCATCGCCGCCGCGCTCGGCCTCGAATCTTGGCACGGCGTGGCCGCGGCACCGCCGTCGCTTGAGCCGACTTTCCTCAAGCTCGATCTCGGCGGCATCGCCAAGCTCTCGTTGATCATCATCGTACTCACGCTGCTCCTGGTGACGATCCTCGACACGGCCGGCACCCTGATCGGGGTCGCGCGCCAAGCGGGACTGCTCGACAAAGACGGGCGGCTACCGCGCCTTCGCCAGGCGCTTCTTGCCGATTCTGGTGCCGGCATGCTCGGCGCTCTGCTCGGCACCTCGACCACCACCGCCTATATCGAGAGCGCCGCCGGCGTCGAGGAGGGCGGCCGCACGGGGCTCACCGCTCTCGTCGTGGCGCTCCTCTTCCTCTTGAGCTTGTTCCTGGCCCCGCTTGCCGAGAGCGTACCGGGCTACGCCACGGCGCCGGCGCTCTTCTTCGTCGCCTGCCTGATGGCGGCGAGCCTGGGGGCTCTCAGCTTCGACGACGCCACCGACTACATCCCGGCGCTGATCATCGCGCTTCTGATGCCGCTCACTTATTCCATTGCCACCGGCATCGGGCTCGGCTTCATCGCCTATGTGGCGTTGAAGGCGCTCACCGGGCGCGTCAAGGAGATCAACGCCGCGGTCGCCGTCATCGCCCTGGCCTTCCTGCTCAAGCTGATCTTCGCCTGATGCCATTTTCCCCGACCGGGCTTGCCATTTGCATCACAGATAGCTCCTGGTTGCGTTGCGCAAGTTGCAGGCCATTGATCCGCCTCAAGGCGAAGCGGGCCCAATGGGCCGATCAGCTTCTATGATCGTCGACGACGGGCATGGATTCAGTGGAGCTCAGGCATCGCACGAACGCGCTCTGATCGCGGTCGTGAGCGAATTGGTCCGGGAGCTCCATCAACAATCGAGAAGACCTATCGAGGTCTCGCTGTCCAGCCAGCTCGAGCGCGATCTCGGCATTGACAGCCTGGGGCGGATCGAACTCAGTCTGCGCATCGAGCGCGCCTTGCAGGCGCGGCTTCCGATTCAGGTTCTGAGCGCCGCCGAAACGGTTGGCGATATCTTCAACGCGTTAAATCGGGTGCGGAGCGGGCACGAAGTGGCCGCGATCGCGCTCCCGAAGGCGCCTCAACTCCCCTTCGTGACTGCGCCCACCGGTGCTCAGACATTGGTTGAGGTGCTTGATTGGCACCTCAACCAACACCCTGACCGGCTTCACGCGACCGTGCTGCAGGACGAGAACATCGTGCTCGCGTCGTTGACCTTTGGCGAGCTTGCCAAGGGCGCCCATGCGGTCGCTGCTAGATTAATCGAGGCTGAAGTCGCGCCAGGCGACCGCGTCGCGCTCATGCTGCCGACGGGTGCCGACTTCTTCATTGCCTTTTTCGGCATTCTTTATGCCGGTGCCGTGCCGGTACCGATCTATCCGCCGATGCAACTGTCCAAGATCGAGGAATTCATGCGTCGGCAGGCAGGCATTCTTCGCAATGCGGATGCCCGCATTCTGGTAACCGTGCCCGAAGCTCTCCGCTTCGCTTCGGTACTCCGGGGTCTCGTTCCCACCATCGATGCGGTGCGAAGCGTGCAGAGCCTGTCGGTCGAGGGCGCCGACATCCAGCTGCCAATCTTGCGCGACAGCGCTGCGACCGCCCTCATCCAATACACCTCCGGGAGCACCGGCGACCCGAAGGGAGTCGTGCTGAGCCACGCTAACCTGCTCGCCAACATCAGGTCGATCGGCCAAGTGATAGAAGCCAGCTCTGCCGACGTGTTCGTGAGCTGGCTCCCGCTCTATCACGACATGGGGCTGATCGGTGCATGGCTCGGCTCTCTCTATTTCGCCGCACCTCTCTACGTGATGTCGCCACTCAGCTTTCTTGGTCGGCCGCAAAGCTGGTTGTGGGCGATGCATCGCTTCCGCGCGACGATTTCAGCGGCGCCAAATTTCGCATTCGAGCTATGCGCCGCCAAGATCGCCGATGCGGATCTCGCTGGACTCGATTTGAGCACGCTGCGGCTACTCGCCGATGGCGCCGAGCCCGTCAGCGTCAATACGCTGCGCCGGTTCACGGAGCGGTTCGAGCGCCATGGTTTCCGGCCTGGGGCGATGGCCCCGGTCTACGGCCTTGCAGAAAATGCGGTGGCGCTGGCGATGCCGTCTCCTGGCCGGGGCCCGCTCATCGATCGTGTGAGCCGCGAAGCGTTGAGCCGCAACGGCAAGGCCGAGCCCGCAAAGCCGGACGATCCAAACATGGTCGAAATCGTCAGCTGCGGACAGCCGTTGCCGGACCACGAGGTTCGCATAATTGACGAGTTGGGCCGGGAGGTTGGCGATCGGAGCGAAGGTCGGTTGGAGTTTCGAGGACCATCCGCGACCTCGGGTTACTTTCACAATGAAGCCAAAACCGCTGCGCTGTTCCACGACGGTTGGCTCGACAGCGGCGACCGGGGCTACATCGCGAATGCGAATGTTTTCATTACGGGCCGCACCAAGGACATCATCATACGCGCGGGACGGCACATCTATCCGCATGAATTGGAAGAAACGATCGGCGACATCGACGGGATGCGGAAGGGCGGCGTCGCAGTGTTCGGCATGCTCGACGCCGGTTCTGGCACCGAGCGTATCATCGTCGTCGCTGAGACCGATGTGGTCGAACCGCTGGCCGCCGAGAGCTTGCGGGTACGGGCGCAGGAGGTTGCGACCGAAATCAGCGGGAGTCCAGCCGAGCAGATCGTTCTTGTCCCGCCAGGTAGTGTGCCGAAAACGTCGAGCGGGAAAATAAGACGGGCTGCGGCGAAGGAGCTTTACGCTACCGGAGCGCTCGTACGACCACAGCGCGGCGTTCGCCAACAAATGATGCGTCTGGCGCTGGCGAGCCTTGGACCGCGGCTGTCGCGGTTAAGCCAGACGATCAAAGACCGGCTTTACGCTGCTTGGTGGTGGACGGTGTTGTCGGTCGGCTTCGCGGTTGGCTGGCCGGCGGTCATGGTGCTGCCGCGCTTGGAATGGCGCTGGGCCGTGCTACGCGGGCTTTCCCGCGCGGCGCTTGCCGCGATGGGCGTGCCGATATCCGTCAGCGGCCTTGCCCGCGTTCCGCGCGGGCAGGCGATCATAATGTTCAACCATGCGAGCTACGCGGACGCGATCATTCTCGCCGCAGTCCTCCCGGGCGAACCGACCTTTTTGGCGAAGAAGGAACTTGCGCAGCAGTTTTTTGCCGGCAACGTCTTGCGCCGGCTGGGCGCTCTCTTTCTCGAACGCTACGACCTCAGCGGCAGTCTCGCCGATACTGCAGCAGCGACCGATGCCGCCAAGACGGGTCGGCTTCTCGTGTTCTTTCCGGAGGGGACCTTTACCCGCAGACCCGGTCTATTGAGCTTCCACCTCGCCCCCTTCAAGATTGCCTGCGAAGCCAATCTTCCTGTCTTGCCCGGTGTCCTTCGCGGGACTCGATCAATGTTGCGATCCGACCAATGGTTTCCAAGATGGGCTCCGATCAGCGTAGAGACCGCTGCCGCAGTGAAGCCAACAGGCACGGACTTCGCCTCGGTGTTGAAACTTCGCCAGGCGGTCAGGGAGGTCATCTTGGCCGGCTGCGGCGAGCCCGATCTTGGGGAGCTGGTCAAACCCCCGGCCACGCCGGGGTGAGGACCCGCCGCCATCCAAGCCCTTGTAACCACCTACCCCCCTCGGCTATGAGGGTCGCCAATCTGCCAGTCTGAAGAGTAAAGAGACAGCATGGATAGCGAAGCCCCTAAGGAACAGCCGCGCCACGGGAGCAGCCTGTTTAGCGTGTTCATTACCTCGTTCTGCGCGGCCATCGTCATGGCCGGCGGTTTCGGCATCGTTTTCGAGGCCTTCACGATCGCCGCCGCCAACCTCTTCGCGCTCGGCCATATGTTCGTGCTCATTGGCAGCGCCTTCAACGTCGCCGCGACGCTGTGGCTGGCCGTCTGGACCTTCGCGCGCTCCTGGCACGTCGAGCGGCGGTTGAGGGAGGGTCTGGAGGTCGACGAGCCTAAGCTCTCGATACTCGCCAATTTCCGCGGTTACGGGCGGGCCTAGGCTCATTTTGCCAAGCGACCTGGGGTTCGAGGCGTCGATTCTCCACATGCGGGCCCACGAAAAAGCCCTTATGCTCTGGGCAAAGCAACAGGTCTTGGGGGAATTCACGCAATGTCGATTTGGGGCAAGCTCGCAGGTGCGGCGGCGGGGCTCGCGATCGGAGGTCCGATCGGCGCTCTGCTCGGCGGCGTGGCGGGGCACTACGTCATCGATCGCGATCAGGAGCAGGATGGCCCGGCCGAGAACCAGGTGGCCTTCACCGTGGGCGTGATCGCGCTCGGCGCCAAGATGGCCAAGGCGGACGGCGTCGTCACCATGGACGAGGTCAACGCCTTCAAGGAAGTGTTCAAGGTGCCAGAGGGCGAGATGAAGAACGTCGCCCGTGTGTTCAATCTCGCCAAGCAGGACATGGCCGGCTACGAGGCCTATGCCGAGCAGCTCTCCACCATGTTTAAGGGCAACCGCAAGCTGCTCGAGGACGTACTCGAAGGCCTGTTCCACATCGCCAAGGCCGACGAGCATCTGCATCCCAACGAGGAGCAGTTCCTCCATCAGGTGGCAAAGCGCTTCGGCTTCACCGATACCGAGTTCAGCTACATCAAGGCGCGGCACGTCATCGCCGCCAAACGCAATCCTTACGACGTGCTGGGCGTCAAGCCTGCCATCACCAACGAGGAGCTGAAGAGCCACTACCGCAAACTGGTCGCCGAGAACCATCCCGACAAGCTGATGGCGCGCGGCGTGCCCAAGGAGTTCGTCGCCATCGCCACCGAGAAGGTCGCGACCATCAACGAGGCTTACGAGGCGATTGCCAAAGAGCGCGGGATGTAGTCGCTCCGCGATGGACGTCATCCCGGCGAAAGCCGGGATCCAGCGAATTGCGCTCAGCATCTGTTATCCTGGATTCCGGCTTGCGCCGGAATGACGGAGTTTTTTTGCGACATGACCGCAGCCCCTGACAGTCCGCTTGCCACGCTCTGGTGCCCGTCGCCCAATCGCGAGCCGAGGCAAGGGGTGTCGGCTCCCGACATGCTGATTCTGCATTACACCGGCATGGAATCGGCGGAGGCCGCGCTCGATTGGCTGACGCGCGAGGAGGCTAAGGTCTCCTGCCATTACCTCGTCGATGAGGAAGGGCGCATCGCCCAGATCGTGGCGGAGAGCGAGCGCGCCTGGCATGCCGGCCAAAGCCTGTGGGCCGGAGAGACCGACCTCAATTCCCGCTCGATCGGGATTGAGATCCACAATCCCGGACACGATTTCGACTATCCGGACTTTCCCGAGGCCGAGATGCAGGCCGTCGAGGCGCTCTGCCTCGATATCTTGAGCCGTCACGCGATCGCTCGCGACCGCGTGCTTGCCCACTCCGATATTGCGCCTGGGCGGAAGCGCGACCCTGGCGAGAAGTTCGACTGGGCCCGGCTGGCGCGAAAGGGCATCGGGCTCTGGGTCGAGCCGGCGCCGCTCGGCACCGATCAGGGCCTAGGGCCGGGAGATGAGGGCGAAGCCGTCGCCGAGCTCCAGCGGAACTTGTGCGATTTCGGCTACGGCGTCGAGGTGACCTCGACCTATGGCACGGGGCTCGAGAAGGTGGTCGAGGCGTTCCAGCGCCACTTCCGGCCGGTGCGCATCGATGGCCGGGCCGACCTCTCGACCCGCGAGACGCTGAAGCGGCTCCTCGTAGCGCGGGCGCGTCGCCTAACCGCCTAATTGGTGACGTCGAAATCCATGCCGTCGAAGGTGTAGCGCGGCACTTGCGTCCAGATGCCATCCTCCTGCACCGGGACCTTGTGCATCTTGACGTTGTCGACCTCGAGCTTGCCGGTCTTCTGGTTCACCCAGAAATCGATGTCGTAATACTCGTCCTTGCTGCCAGGCTTGCGGAAGTCGGTGCACACGAAATACTCGCCGTCCTTCTTCAGATGACGCACCGGCTGATGGATCTCGACGAAGTCGAGCGGCACGGTCTCGCCGGTCTTGTCGTCCTTGATGTCGAGATGACCGCCGGCGTCCTTGTGGGTGGCGATGTAGGTGTGGATCGAGCTCATCACCTGCCAGGCGCGAGTGACCTCCATGTCGCCGGGATGCTCCTGCACCGGGAGCCACCACCACGCCACGGGAAGCCGGGTGATCATGGTCCAGCTGTCGCCGTCCTGCTTCGGTCCCTTCTGCACCCTGATATCCATGAGGGTGAGCTTGTCGCCCTCGGGCTTGAACCAGAAGTCGATGGCGTATTGCTTCTTCGGCTCGTCCTTGTCGTGGAAGATGACGTTGGCGAACCACCCATAACCTTCCATGCCGCGCACGCCTTTGATCTTCTCCATGATCAGATTGAGATCGGCGTCGAGCTTGGGATCGTGGAACACGAAGGCGCCATCCTTCGAGCGTTCCTTGACCACCTCGTCGACCCGCTTGTTGACGTCCTCCTCGGTGAACGATTTCGCCGCGCCGGGCGTAGCCTCGCCAGCCGTGGCTGCCGGCGCCTGCTTCGAGGCGAAGAACTCGCGGGCCTTCTGAATGTTGCCGGCGGGATCCTTGAGGAAGGCCGCCTTCAACTCCTCGCTCGAGAAGCAATAGACCTTGCCGTCATTGTCGATCCAATTGACCGAGCAATCGGTTTTGGCCGTCTGTCCTTCGGCAAGACCCATGGTGCAGTAATCGTCGAACTCGCCCTTGGTGGGAGCGGGCGTCATGGCCTGAGTGGCTGGGGTCGCCTGGTCGGCGGCGAGTAAGACTGATGCTGGAGCAAGGCAGAGCAGCGCCGCGAGCGCGGCGCTCCGTGCCAACGGAACAAAATGCCGTTCGGTGGAAATGCGTATCATTGCCTTGATTCCTTGGACGCTTTTTGGGGGATTTCTGATTGTCGATATCTTATCTCCCGGGACGCGCCCGGTCTGTAACCCAAGTCACCTTGCGACGTCGCATTACAAATGGCTCATCCTGACGCTTCCCCGCTGCCATAACTCGACAGCGCCGAGCGGTTCTTGACCTCGATCGAGCCGCGCGAGGCCTGTACCCACCCCATGCGCTCCCATTCCGAGAGATAGCGGCTGATCACCTCGCGCACGCTGCCGAGATCGAGCGCAAGCTGCTGATGGGTCTTGGCCACGACCCCCTTGGCATCGGCCTCTGCCAGCAAGCGGCGCGCGAGCCTGAGATCGAGGCTCGCGAACGCTACCTCATCGACCAGCGTGATCAGGCTCGAGAGCAGATCGCCGTAATTGTCGAGCACGTATTTGCGGAAGCGCGGCGAGCTGCCCAAGAGCCGGTGGAACACGCTCGCCGGGAGCGCGGCGAGCAGCACGTCGGTCTCGGCCGTGCTCTCGGCCGGGAAGGGGCTTCCCGCCATGAGGCAGGACGTGGTGAGCACGCATGTCTCTCCGGGGCCGACCTGATAGAGCAGGATCTCGCGGCCCGACTCGGAGGTCTTGAACACCCGCGTCTGGCCCTCGATGCACATCACGTAGTTGTGGCAGCGCTGCCCTTGGCGATAGGCGATGTCGCCCTCGCGCAAACGGCTGAACTGCGTTGCGCCGAGAAGCTCGCCGCGATGCTCGTCCTCGAGCTCGGTCAGCTCCGGGAAGGCGGCAAGCCAGCGCGAGATCAAGTCCTGATTGGTCATCGACGACACATGTGTTTGAGACCCCCGCCCGCGCCCGGATCGCGACGGTCCAAGAACCTTGGGGGAGGGCCCGGACGTGGCGGGTCTCCCTAAGAATATGGGAAGAGGCGGCAAAAAAATATCAAAATGCCGTTACGAGCTGACGACAGGCCACGACCGGAAACATCCATTATCCAAGGACTTCGCCGATGCTTGACGCGACAGGCCACAAACCCCTTATTACCCTCCGTCAGCAGGCCGGATGGCCGCTCTGCCAGCGTTGCGTATCAAGGCGGAGAGGAAAGTCCGGGCTCCACGGAAGCACGGTGCCGGATAATGTCCGGCGGGGGTGACCCCAGGGACAGTGCAACAGAAAGCAAACCGCCTCTCAGTCCGGAGACGGACCGAGCGGTAAGGGTGAAAGGGTGCGGTAAGAGCGCACCGCGTCCTTGGTAACAAGGATGGCACGGCAAACCCCACCGGGAGCAAGACCGAATAGGGGCGGCGCGGCAGGGAGACCTGCCAGTCTCGTTTCCAGATGAGCCGCCCGGGTTGGTTGCACGAGGCGCGCCGCAAGGCGCGTCCAAGAGGAATGGCCATCGCCGCGCGAAAGCGCGGTACAGAACCCGGCTTACAGGCTTGGTGACATGATACGGCCGGCGTGTGGGTGACCCCCGCACGCCGGCCTCCAGTTTCTATCGACCCGTTCAGCTGAGATCAGGCAAGGTCGAAACGATCGGCGTTCATCACCTTGGTCCACGCCGCCACGAAGTCCCTCACGAACTTTTCCTTCGAGTCCGCGCAGGCATAAACTTCCGCGAAGGCGCGCAGCTGCGAATGCGACCCGAAGATCAGGTCGACACGGGTGCCGGTCCACTTGAGCTCGTTGGTCTTGCGGTCGCGGCCTTCGTACACGCCTTCAGAGCCAGCCGGCGCCCACTGCGTGCTCATGTCGAGCAGGTTGACGAAAAAGTCGTTCGTCAAAGTCCCAGGCGTCTTGGTGAAGACGCCGTGCTTGGACCCGCCCGCGTTCGCACCGAGGACGCGCAAGCCGCCGACGAGCACCGTCAACTCAGGTCCCGTCAGCGTCAGCAATTGCGCCCGATCCACCAACGCCTCCTCAGGCGCCATGAACTGCCGCTTGCTACCGAGATAGTTGCGGAAGCCGTCGGCGACCGGCTCGAGCGGGGCGAAGGAGTCGACGTCGGTCTGGTCTTGCGATGCGTCCATGCGGCCCGGCGTGAACGGCACCTTCACCTCGACGCCGGCGTCCTTCGCCGCCTTCTCGATCGCGGCGCAACCGCCTAGAACGATGAGGTCGGCGAGCGAGACCTTCTTGCCGCCGGTTGCCGAGGCGTTGAACTCTTTCTGGATCGCTTCGAGCTTCTGCAGCACCGTCTTGAGTTGGGCCGGCTGGTTGACCTCCCAATCCTTCTGCGGGCTGAGGCGGATGCGCGCCCCGTTGGCGCCGCCGCGCTTGTCGGAGCCGCGGAATGTCGAGGCCGACGCCCAGGCGGTCGCGACCAGTTGCGACACCGTGAGACCGGAGGCGAGAATTTTCGCCCTCAGCGCCGCGATGTCCTGCTCGCTGATCAGCGCATGATCGACCGGGGGAATCGGGTCCTGCCAGATCAGCGTCTCCTTCGGCACGAGCGGGCCGAGATAGCGCGCGATCGGGCCCATGTCGCGGTGCGTGAGCTTGAACCAGGCGCGGGCGAACGCGTCCGCGAACTGGTCCGGGTGCTCGTAGAAGCGGCGCGAGATCTTCTCGTAGGCGGGGTCGAGCCGCAGCGAGAGGTCCGTGGTCAGCATGGTCGGCACATGCTTCTTCGACTTGTCGTAGGCGTCCGGGACCGTGGCTTCCGCACCTTTCGCCTTCCACTGAAAGGCGCCGGCCGGGCTCTTCGTCAGCTCCCATTCGTTGTTGAACAGGTTGTCGAAGAAGTGGTTGCTCCACTTGGTCGGCGTCTGCGACCAGGTGACCTCCGGGCCGCCGGTGATGGTGTCGGCTCCGAAGCCCGTGCCATGCTTGCTCTTCCAGCCGAGGCCCTGATCCTCGATGGCGCCACCTTCCGGCGCCGGGCCGATCAGTGACGGATCGCCGGCGCCGTGTGTTTTGCCGAAGGTGTGGCCGCCGGCAATCAGCGCGACGGTCTCCTCGTCGTTCATCGCCATGCGGAAGAACGTCTCGCGGATGTCCTTGGCCGCCGCGACCGGGTCCGGTTTGCCGTTCGGGCCTTCCGGATTGACGTAGATGAGGCCCATCTGCACCGCGCCGAGCGGCTCAGCAAGTTGTCGTTCGCCACTGTAGCGTTCGTCGCCGAGCCACGTTCCCTCGGGACCCCAGTAGAGCTCTTCGGGCTCCCACACATCGGCGCGGCCGCCGGCAAAACCGAACGTCTTGAAGCCCATCGAACTCGAGGGCAACGTTGCCGGTGAGAACGATCAGGTCGGCCCAGGAGATCTTCCGGCCATACTTCTGCTTGATCGGCCACAAGAGCCGGCGCGCCTTGTCGAGGTTCGCATTGTCGGGCCAGCTGTTCAACGGCGCAAAGCGTTGCTGGCCCGCGCCAGCGCCGCCGCGGCCGTCGGTGATGCGGTACGTGCCCGCGCTGTGCCATGCCATGCGGATGAACAGGCCGCCATAGTGGCCGAAGTCGGCCGGCCACCATTCCTGCGAGTCCGTCATCAGCGCGCGCAGGTCCTTGATCACGGCGTTGAGGTCGAGCGTCTTGAACTCCTCGGCGTAGTCGAACGCCTCGCCCATCGGGTCGGACAAGGTGGAATTCCGATGGAGAACCTGGATTTCCAGATGGTCCGGCCACCAGTCGCGGTTCGTGCGTCCACGGCTGCCGCCCGTGAATGGGCACTTGCCCGCGCCTTCGTCAGTCTTTGCGTCCATGTTTCTCTCCGATCGTGGAGGTCTTGAGTGGTCTTTGCTACGCCGAGAGGCGGCACATTGGGTGCGGCGCACAATAAGTGCAAGTCGGATTTGCCTATGGGCCCGATAAGGAGAGCTTATGCCCAGCCCTCGGCCCGGGACACAACTAGGTAAGGGCTGATCAGCCGCCGATGAAGCCCTGGAGCAGGTCCAAGGTGGTCGCCGGCTGCTCCTCCTGGGGCATGTGCCCACAATCCTGAACGAGGCGGAGGCTGGAATTGGGCAGGGCGCGCCTGAGCTTCAGCCCGACCTCGAGCGGCACGATGCGGTCGTGGTCGCACCAGAGGATCAGCGTCGGCAGCGTGATCGACTTGTACTGCTCGGCGATCGCGTCGAGGTCGTCGGGCACGATCTGGCGCGCGCTGTAGATGATGGCGTGCTTGCCGGCCGCGGTCTTGAGCGGAGCTGCATAGGTCTCGACTTCTTCCGGGTCGATCTTGCTGTCGTCGAAATAGGCGATCCGGAGCGCGACACGTGTCTGCACAATGGGTGGAACCATGCGCACGCCAAGATGTGAGACGAGCGGCACGTCGAGCACGCGGAAGAAAATCGGGATGTGCTGCGCATAGGCGATCGAGTCGAGCAGAACGAGCTTCTTGATCCGCCCTGCGAGCCGCTTGTCGTGATCGAGCGCGAGCCTGAGCGCAATTCCACCGCCGAACGAGTGACCGACAATGGTGAGATCGCGGAGGTCGTGTTCCTCGATGAATTGGGCGAGCAGCTCGGCCTGGTCGGACACCGAGTAGCGCGCATCGAACGGCTTGTCTGACTGGCCGAATCCTTTGAGGTCTACGGCGATCACCCTGTGGGTGAGGGCAAGCGCGGGCGCGATGTGCCGCCAGGTATAGGTGCTCGTGCCGAAGCCGTGGATGAGGAGCACGGGCGGCCCCTTGCCTTCCTCCTCGTAGAACAGCTTGACCGGCGCATCAGGCGGACCGAGCCGCGCATAGGGGCCCTCGAACGCGCCATCCCCGGCGCTGAGGCCGCAGGAGCCGAGCGCAAGCGCGATCACCGCAAAGAACATCGTTGCTGCGAGCCGCCGCTTTGCCATCCGCCGAAACTTGGTCCCTCGTTCCGAGCGGGGAGGGCGCGGGCAGGCACGGCGTCGCCCGTTTGCGGGCGAGCACGCCGCGAATCAGTCCCGTTGGACTCCAATCCCCGTTCGTCTGCCGTTGTAGCGCGCTTCGCCGAGGTGCAGCAACCGCAGCTTGGTTAACGCAAAGTAAAGGCAAATCGCGCCATACTAAGGGATATTTCCAGTGGGCACGCACGCTCCTCCCGCCTCTTTCCATTGACGCCCATAAATTCCCATGCTATCCCATAAATGCCCGTTCGGTGAGTAAATGGGAGAGGCTGGCAGCGCTTCCTACGAGGCCACGGGGGGATTTAGCGCCGCCTCTCCCATCTTTTCTCCGAGCAGGAGGTCTAAGGCCCACATCGGGTCTCAAGACCGGGGGTCGGAAGACCCAAGGGGGCCACGCACCCAAGCCTCGTTAGTCACTGGTCGGTCCGGGCGCGCATGAGGGGGAGATGGACCAGTTTGTCTCCACATTCACCAATAAGATCGACACCAAAGGCCGCGTTTCGGTCCCGGCTCCTTTTCGTACTGTCCTCGCCAAAGACGCCCTCGACGGCATCTACTGCTATCCGTCGCTCGACGCCCCTGCGCTCGATGCAGGCGGCCAGAGGCTGGTCGACAAGATCAACGCCCTCGTCGAGGACCTTGCACCTTATTCTGACGAGAAGGACCAACTCGCGACTGCTCTCTTTGGTACGAGCGAGGTTCTCTCCATCGACCAGGACGGACGCACCATTATCAGCGAGCGCTTGCGCGAGCACGCCGGCATCACCACTCACATCACCTTCGTCGGGCTCGGCGAGAAATTCCAAATGTGGGAGCCAAAGCGCTTCGAATCTTATCAAGCGGAGGCCCGCCAGAAGGTGCGTGACCTCCGCAAGTTACTCGGCGCGGGGCGCCGCGGAAGCGGCGGGCCAGAGGGAGCACGGGAATGATGGCGGGTCGCGGCAGAAATTCGTCTGCCGCCGGCGGACCGGCCCGCCACATTCCCGTGATGCTCTCCGAGGTGCTGGCAGCGCTTGAGCCGAAGGACGGCGAGATCATCGTCGACGGCACCTTCGGGGCAGGGGGCTACACCGAAGCGATCCTCAAAGCGGCCAACTGCAAGGTCATCGCCATCGATCGCGATCCGGAAGCATTTCGCCTGAGCCGTGCGCTCGTCGAGGCTTATCCCGGGCGGTTGGTCACCGTGCACGCGCGCTTCAGCGAGATGCAGGACATCGCGGCCCACGAAGCGGTCGGCGCCGTCGCCGGAATCGTGCTCGACCTCGGCGTCTCATCGATGCAGCTCGACGAGGCCGAGCGTGGCTTTTCCTTCATGAAGGAGGGGCCGCTCGACATGCGCATGAGCCGGCATGGCCCGACCGCCGCCGATCTCGTCAATACGCTGTCGGAACAGGAGCTCGCCGAGATCATCGGCAAGCTCGGCGAGGAGAGGCGGTCCCGCGCGATTGCCAAAGCCATCGTTGCCCGCCGAACCGAAAAGCCCATCACCACGACCGGCGAGCTCGCCGAGATCGTCGCCCGCGTGCTCGGCCGCAAGCGCGACGAGACCAAACACCCGGCGACGCGCACCTTCCAGGCGCTCAGGCTTTATCTCAACGACGAGCTCGGCGAGCTTGCGCGAGGGCTTTCGGCTGCCGAGCGGCTGCTCAAGGCCGGAGGCCGGCTCGTCGTCGTCACCTTCCATTCGCTCGAGGACCGCATCGCCAAGCGGTTTTTCGCCAGCCGGAGCGCCCCTCCGGCCCAGCCGTCGCGCCATCTGCCTCAGTCCGAAACCGAGACATTTGCCCCAAGCTTCCGGCTTCTTAACCGGCGTCCGTTAGAACCGAATCAGAGGGAGATTGCAGGCAATCCGCGGGCCCGCTCGGCACGGCTCAGAGCCGCCGAGCGCACCGCTTCACCCGTCCATCCCCTCGACCTGGCCGCGCTCGGCGTCCCGCGGCTTGGTCTTTGCATGTGAGGAATAGACGCCTGGTTCGTGAGTATCGAAATGTTGCGTTTCGTTAATATCTGTCTCGTTCTTGGCCTCGTCGCGCTCGCTTATGTCATCTATCAGGTGAAATACGAGGCGCGCGCGCTTGACGAGGAGATCGCCTCCCTCGGCAAGGAGATCGACACCGAGCGCGACAGCTTGGCCGTGCTCCGCGCCGAATGGAGCCTGCTCAATCGTCCCGAGCGGATCGAGCGGCTCGCCCAGAAATATCTGAAGCTCGCTCCCATCCAGCCCCGCCAGCTCGTGACGCTCGATAGCGTGACGGACCGCGATTTCACCCGTCCCCGCGTCGAGGTCGCAACAACGGCGCCGGCGTCTGCTGCCGCAACCGGGCAGGGGGCTAAGCCCGCCGCCAAGGCACCGGCCGCCGCCCCGGCAATGGCTGACGCAACCACAACGAGACCGGCTGCTGTTGCACCCTGGCCGGCGGCGAATGTCACCGCGGTGCAGGCCGCCGCCCAGTAGATCGAGTTTCCGTGCGCGAGACCGCCAAACCAGATGCCGCCACAGCACGCGCCGAGCGGGCCTATCTCGCGCGCTGCCGTTATCGCTTTCGGCTTACGTGTCTTACCTTTGCGCTCGCCTTCGTGCTGATCGGCGGCCGGCTCGCCACGCTCGGTTTCGCCGGAGACGAGCCAACCTCCGGCAGCCTGCACGACATCTCCTCGACGGTGCACCGTCCTGACATCCTCGACCGGGCCGGCAGGCTACTCGCGACCGACATTAAGGGCGCGACCCTTTATGCCGACCCCGCCAAGGTCATCGACGTCGATGAGCTCGTCGAGCAGGTGAGAGGCGTGCTCCCCGACCTGAACGCCGCCGAGCTTCGCGAGAGGCTCAAGGGGGGCCGCAGATTCGTGCGCATCAAGCGCGAGCTGACGCCCAAGCAGCAAGAGGAGATCCACGAGCTCGGCCTGCCCGGCCTCGGCTTCATCGAGGAATATCGCCGCGTCTATCCGATGGGCGCCACCGCGAGCCACGTGGTCGGGGTGGTCGATGTCGACTCGAGAGGCCTCTCCGGCATCGAGAAATTCATCGACGACAATCCGCAACTTGCCATGTCGCATCCCGAGACCGCTTCGGGAGACGAAGCCGTCACCATATCGCTCGATCTTGGCGTTCAACATGTGCTGCGCGAGGAGCTTTCCAGCGCGATCTCGACCTTCCACGCCAAGGCCGCCGCCGGCCTCGTGATCGATGTGCATTCGGGTGAGGTCGTCGGTCTCGTCTCTCTCCCCGATTTCGACCCCAACCACCGCGAGCAGGCGCTCGACAAGGACCGGCTGAACCGGCTCGGCTTCGGCGTCTACGAGATGGGCTCGGTGTTCAAGGTGTTCACCGTGGCGGGCGTGCTCGATGCAGGGCTCGCCAATATGCGCTCGGTCTACGATGCGACGGGCCCGATCCATTATGCCTCCTTCACCATCGAAGACTTCCACGGTCAGCACCGCCCCTTGAGCGTGCCGGAAGTGTTCATCTATTCGTCGAATATCGGCGCGGCCAAGATGGCGCTCCAGATGGGCGTCGACCGGCATCGCGCCTTCCTCAAGAAGCTCGGCCTACTCGACCGCGTTCCGACCGAGATCGGCGAGACCGCCGCGCCCATCATCCCGCCGCATTGGCAGAAGCTGAACACCATGACCATCGCCTTCGGCCATGGCCTGTCGGTGACCCCGATGCAGCTCGCCACCGCGGCGCTTCCTCTCGTCAATGGCGGCTTGGCGGTGCAGCCGACTTTCCTGCCGCGCTCGCGCGAGGAGGGGATGGCTTCGGGCCCGCGCGTAATCAAGGCCACGACGAGCGCGGCACTACTCAAGCTGATGCGGCTCAACGTGCTGAAGGGCACTGGCAAGCGCGCCAACGCCGAAGGCTATCGCGTCGGCGGCAAGACCGGTACCGCCGACAAGGTGGTCGGCCGCCATTATTCCAAGACTGCGGTGCTCACGAGCTTCCTCTCCGCCTTCCCCACCGACGCGCCGGAATATCTCGTGCTGGTGATGCTGGACGAGCCGCAGCGCGTGGCCGCATCGAGCAACCAGGCGACGGCCGGCACCAATGCCGCCCCGACGGCTGGCAAGATCATCGAGCGGATCGGCCCGATCCTAGGCGTTGCACCGCGGCGCGAGGAAGATCAGCACAAGTTTGACGCCAAGGTGCTCGCCTCCTATTAGAGGACGCGTCCCCCGTTTGGGGATTTGCCAAGCCCTTGAGTTTCGCAAGGAAACGGGCGCTTTTTGGGTCGCGTGCGGGAATGACTCTAGGTGAGTTGATCGGGCCTGGGGCGAAGTTGCCGGAGCCTTGGGCGTCCGCGCAGATTGCCGGGACTTGCCGCCGACAGCCGGCAGGTTATGCCGGGCTATCTCTTCGCCGCGCTTTCCGGCGTTAAGACCGAAGGGACGCGCTTCATCGACGATGCCGTCAAGCGCGGCGCCGCCGCGATCCTCGTGCCCGAAGGCGCGGCGTTGCCGTCGACCGCGCTCCCGATCATCGCCGACAAAGACCCGCGCCGCAGACTCGCTTTGATCGCCGCGCGCTTCTTCGGCCTCCAGCCAAAGACGGTGGTCGCCGTCACCGGCACCAACGGCAAGACATCGGTCGCCTCCTTCGTGCGCCAGCTCTGGACGGGAGAGGGGTTCCGCGCCGCGAGCCTCGGCACGGTCGGGGTCGTGGGACCACGCGGCACGCAAACCCTCAAGCACACGACGCCGGACCCGATCGAGCTGCATTCGATCCTTGCCGCTCTCGCCAAGGACGGCATCACCCATCTTGCCTTCGAGGCTTCGAGCCACGGCCTGCAGCAGCGCCGGCTCGACGGCATCACACTTTCCGCCGGCGCCTTCACCAACATCTCGCGCGATCACTTGGACTATCACGCGAGCTTCGACGATTATTTCGCGCAGAAGCTCCGTCATGTTCCGTGAACTGCTGCCGCCGGGCGCCGGGGCTGTCGTTGATGTCGACAGCGAGGGCGGCGAGACCGTCGCCGCCGAAGCAAAGGCGCGCGGGCTTGCGCTCATCACCGTCGGGCGCGCCGGGAAAGGCTTGCGGCTCGTCTCGGCCACGGCGAACGGCTTTGCGCAGGACCTCGTCGTCGAGCATGACGGCAAGCGATATGACGTGCGGCTCCCGCTGGTCGGCGCCTTCCAGGCCTCCAATGCCTTGGTTGCGGCAGGGCTCGTGATGGCGACCGGCGGAAAGGCGGCGACCGTGCTGCCGATGCTCGCGAATTTGCAGGGTGCGCTCGGGCGGCTTGATCTCGCCGGCACGTCGCGGACAGGCGCGCCGGTCTTCATCGACTATGCTCACACCCCCGATGCGCTGCTGAAGGCGCTCGATGCCTTGCGCCCTTATGTCGAGAACCGGCTCGTCGTCGTGTTCGGTTGCGGCGGCGATCGTGACAAGGGCAAGCGGCCCGAGATGGGGCGCGTCGCAGCGGAGAAGGCCGACCTTGCCATCGTCACCGACGACAATCCGCGGAGCGAGGACGCCGCCGAGATTCGCCGCCAGGTGCTTGCTGGCGCAAGCGGTGCGACGGAGATTGGCGATCGCGCGGCGGCCATCGCCGAGGCCGTCGCCATGCTCACCAAAGGCGACGTGCTGCTCGTTGCCGGCAAGGGTCACGAGACCGGGCAGACCATCGGCACGACCGTCATTCCCTTCTCGGATCACGAGGCCGTCGCTGCGGCATTGCAGAAAGAGGCGAGACATGGCTGAACCGCTCTGGACGCTGGGCGAGATCGTGGCCGCGACCGGCGGCTCCTGCCTTGGCGACGCCACGATGCCTGTTACAGGCCTCTCAATAGACTCAAGGAGCCTCGGACAAGGAGAGGGCTTCGTCGCCATCCGCGGGACCTAACCGCGATGGCCATAGTTTCGTCGAAGCGGCACTTGGGTCAGGCGCCGCTTGCGCCATAGTCGATCGCAGCTTCCCGGCTGGCGATGAGGAGCGCCTGGTGCGTGTCGGCGACACACTCGAAGCGCTCAATGCTCTCGGGCGCGCCGGTCGTGCGCGCGCGACCGACACCGTGGTGATCGCGGTCACCGGTAGCGTCGGCAAGACCGGCACCAAGGAAGCGCTCAGGCTGACACTCGCCCCCTCGGGCTCGGTGCATGCCTCGGTCAAGTCGTTCAACAATCATTGGGGCGTGCCGCTCTCCCTCGGCAACATGCCGAAGGACGTGCGCTTCGGCGTGTTCGAGATCGGCATGAACCATGCGGGCGAGATCGATGTCCTGACCCGTCTCGTCAGGCCGCACATCGCCATCGTCACCACGGTTGCGCCAGTCCATCTCGGCTTCTTCCGCTCGGTCGAGGATATTGCCGACGCCAAGGCCGAGATCTTTCACGGGCTCGAGCCCGCTGGCACCGCGATCATCAACCGCGACAATCCCCTTTACGAGCGGCTGAAGCGCCACGCCGAACAGCACGGGGCGAGGATCGTCTCGTTCGGCGAGACGGAGGGCGCCGATGCCCGCGTGCTCGCAATCGAGCTGAAACCCGACGGGTCCGAAGTGAGGGCAGACGTTCTCGGCGAAGTGGTGAGCTATCGGCTCGGCGCGCCGGGACGCCACCTCGTGCAGAACTCGCTCGCCGTGCTTGCCGCGGTGAAGCTCGCTGGCGCCGATCTCGGCGCGGCCGCGCGCGCCCTTGCCGATTTGCGCGCCCAGGCCGGGCGGGGCGGACGCACCCTTTTCCCGGGCAGGGGCGGCAACATCGCCATCATCGATGAGTCCTACAACGCCAATCCCGCCTCGATGCGGGCGGCCCTCGCCACGCTTGGGCTCACCCCAAGGTATGAGTTCAAGCGCCGCGTGGCGGTCTTGGGCGACATGCTCGAGCTCGGCACGCAAGGTGCCAAGCTTCACCAAGAGCTTGCGGAGGTCGTTGACGGGGCCGGGGTAGATGTTGTCTTTGCCTGCGGCGAGCTGATGGGCTCGCTGTATCAGGCTTTGCCGGCAGGCCGCCGGGGGGCCTATGCCAAGACCGCCGAGGACCTTCAGCCCTTGCTGACTGCGGGGGTGGGGCCCGGAGACGTGATCATGGTCAAAGGCTCGCTCGGCAGCCGCATGGGGCCGTTGGTCGAGGCGCTGAAGCGCCGCTTCGATGAAAGCGGCAGGGCCTAGCCGGGCTCGAAGGGGGACAGGGCGATGCTCTATTGGTTGACCGAGTTGACCCCCGAGCTCGCCGCTCTGAACATCTTCCGTTACATCACCTTCCGTACCGGAGGAGCGCTGATCACGGCGCTTCTCTTCGTGTTCCTGTTCGGGCCGCGGGTGATCAAGTCTTTGCGCATTCGCCAAGGCAAGGGGCAGCCGATCCGCAAAGAGGGCCCCGAGCGGCACCTCGTGCAGAAGCAGGGCACGCCCACCATGGGCGGGCTCATGATCATCTCAGGCGTCACGGTCGCGGTCCTGCTCTGGGGCAATCTGCGCAACCCTTACGTCTGGGTCGTCCTTGTTCTCACCCTCGTTTATGGCGCAGTCGGGCTCTACGACGACTACCTCAAGGTGACCAAGCAGTCGGTCGAGGGCTTCCGCGGCCGCATCAAGATCATCATCGAGGCGGCAGCCGCAGTGGTCGCGACCGCCATCATCGCCAAGGTTGGAGAGCCGCCGCTTGCGACCGAGCTTGCCATTCCCTTCTTCAAATATATCGAGCTCGATCTCGGCTGGTTCTTCATCCCCTTCGGCGCCTTCATCATCGTCGGCGCGGGCAACGCCGTGAACCTGACCGATGGGCTCGACGGGCTTGCCATCGTTCCCGTGATGATCGCCGCGGCCACCTTCGGCTTCATCTCCTATCTCGTCGGCAACGTGCTGTTTGCCGACTATCTGCAAATCCACTTCGTGCCCGGCACCGGGGAGCTCGCCGTGATCTGCGGGGCGTTGGTCGGCGCCGGCCTCGGCTTTTTGTGGTTCAACGCGCCGCCCGCGCTGATCTTCATGGGCGACACCGGCTCGCTCGCACTCGGCGGGGCGCTCGGCACGATTGCCGTCGCCACCAAGCATGAGCTCGTGCTCGCTATTGTCGGCGGCCTGTTCGTGCTCGAGGCGGTATCGGTGATCGTGCAGGTAGCCTCTTTCCAGCTTTTCGGCGTGCGCGTCTTCCGGATGGCGCCGCTCCATCATCATTTCGAGCAGAAGGGCTGGCCGGAATCGACCGTGGTCATCAGATTTTGGATCATCGCCGTAGTGCTCGCGCTTGCTGGCCTCGCCACCCTGAAATTGCGCTAAGTTCCGTAAGTATGATTCCCGTGAGGATCTTTGCCGGCCGCGACGTTGCGGTTCAGGGCCTGGGATTGAGCGGCATCGCCACGGCGAAAGCGCTTGCCCTTGGCGGCGCCCATGTCTTTGCGTGGGACGACACAGCCAAGGCGCGCGAGGCGGCAGAGGCGGCAGGACCTGCCTTGAGCGACCTTGCGAAGGCTGATTGGTCGCGCTTTGCCGCGCTCGTGCTCGCGCCCGGCATTCCCTTGACCCATCCCGAGCCGCATTGGAGCGTGAAGAAGGCGCGCGAGGCCGGCGTCGAGGTGATGGGCGATATCGAGCTGTTTTTCCGCGAGCGCGCGCGACATAAGGCGCCGGGCAAAGTGGTGGTCATCACCGGCACGAACGGCAAGTCGACCACGACCGCGCTGACCGCGCATCTTCTGTCGTCCGCCGCCAAGCGGGTGCAGCTTGGCGGCAATATCGGCAAGGCGGTACTCGACCTCGAGCCCTTCGGCCCGGACCTCGTCTATGTGATCGAGCTCTCCTCGTTCCAGATCGATCTAGCGCCTGGGCTCAAGCCCGATGCCGCCGCTCTCATCAACATCACCCCCGACCATCTCGACCGCCATTCGAGCCTCGCGAACTATGCCCGCATCAAGTCGGACATCTTTGCCAATCTCGGCCCCGATGCCACGGCCGTCATCGGTGTGGACGACGAGCCGTCACGCGCCATCGCCGAGAGTTTGCGGGGACCGTTCGCCGTCAAGCGGATCGCCGTAGGGCGCGCTGTCGAGAACGGCGTATGGGCCAGGGACGGCGTGCTGATGGAGATGGAGGGGGGCAAGGAGGTGGCGCGCATCGACCTTGCCGGCATTGGCTCGCTGCGTGGTGCGCATAATTGGCAAAACGCCGCCATAGCTTATGCGCTCGCTCGCTCGCAAGGGCTCGACCCGGCCATCATTGCCAAAGGTCTCAAGAGCTTTGCTGGGCTCGCGCATCGCATGGAGCAGGTGGCGCGGAGCGGCAAGGTGCTGTTCGTCAACGACTCCAAGGCGACCAACGCCGACGCTGCGGGCAAGGCGCTCGCAAGCTTCACCGACATTTATTGGATCCTCGGCGGACGGCCCAAGGAGGGCGGGCTCGCCGGCCTCGAGCCGTTCTTTCCCAGAATCGCCCGCGCCTATCTCATCGGTGAGGCTGCCGAAGCCTTCGCGCGCCAGCTCGGCGATGCCGTGCCGCACACGCAATGCGGCACGCTCGATCGCGCCATCGCGGCCGCGGCGTCTGATGCGAGCAGGTCGTCGGCCAAGGAGCCGGTCGTATTGCTGTCACCGGCTTGTGCCTCTTACGACCAGTTCGCCAATTTCGAGAAGCGGGGCGAGGCGTTCCGCCAGATCGTCATGGGGCTCAACGGGGCTGAAAGCGTGAAGCCCGTCGAGGGTAGGGCGGCATGAGGCTCACCCGCGCCGACCGAAGCGTGCTCTCCGACTGGTGGTTCACCGTCGACCGGCTGATGTTCTTCGCGCTTCTTCTGCTGATGGGGGCGGGGCTCGTGCTCTCCTTCGCGGCAAGCCCGCCGATCGCAGCGCGATACAATCTCGAGCCGTTCTATTTCGTGCGGCGGCAGGCGGCGATGCTTGTGCCGGCGATCATCATCATGTTCGCGGCCTCGACCCTCACCCCCAAGCAGATCAGGCGCGCGAGCCTCGTCATCTTCGTCACCGGCATCGCTTTGATGGCGTTGATCCTGTTCCTCGGTCCCGAGATCAAGGGCGCCAAGCGCTGGCTCGAGCTCGGTCCCTTCTCGCTACAGCCTTCTGAGTTCGTGAAGCCCGCCTTCATCGTGCTCACCGCCTGGCTGTTCAACGAGGCGCAGAAGCGCCGCGATGTGCCCGGCATCGAGCTCGCTGTCGCGCTCTACGTCGTGTTCGCAGCGCTCCTCATCATGCAGCCCGATTTCGGCCAGACGCTTCTCGTCACGCTCGTCTGGGGCGCCCTCGTGTTCATGGCCGGCATCAATCTCGTCTGGATCGGAGCGCTTGGCCTTACCGGCGCCGTCGGCATCGTGTCGGCCTATTTCCTCGCCCCCCATGTCGCCTCGCGCATCGACCGCTTTCTCGATCCGGCCTCGGGCGACACCTATCAGACCGACCGCTCGCTCGAGTCGTTCCTGCATGGCGGCTGGTTCGGGCGAGGGCCGGGTGAGGGCACGGTGAAGGACGTGCTCCCCGACTCTCACACCGACTTCATCTTCGCGGTGGCGGCGGAGGAATATGGGCTGATCGCCTGCCTCGTCCTCGTCGCCCTGTTCGCCTTCATCGTGCTGCGCGGCCTGTCCAAGGCTTCGCAAGAGCCCGACGGCTTCATCCGGCACGCGATCGCCGGCCTCATCATGCTGTTCGGGCTTCAGGCGCTCATTAATATGGCGGTCAATGTCGGAATGCTCCCGGCCAAGGGTATGACCTTGCCCTTCATCTCCTATGGCGGCTCGTCTCTGCTTGCCATGGCTCTGACCATGGGCTTCGCTCTTGGGCTGACGCGCAAGCGGCCGATGGCGGGGCAATTGAAGCGGAGCCCATCGGCCGAGCCCGAGGCCGAAGCGCATAGCGTGAGGGAGAAGGCCGCGTGAGCACACGCCCGATTCTGCTTGCCGCTGGAGGAACCGGAGGCCATCTCTTCCCGGCAGCAGCGCTTGCGCAAGAGCTTGCGCGGCGCGGCTATCCCATCGAGCTCGCGACGGACATCCGCGCCGAGCAATATGGCGGCGATTTCCCGGCGCGGGTCGTCCATCGCATTCCTTCAGCCACGTTGACGAGCAAAAGCCCGGTCGGGGTGGCGCGCACCTTCTGGCAGCTGGGCAACGGCTATCTCGGCGCGCTCAACCTTCTTAAGGGCATGGAGCCGCTTGCCGTGATCGGTTTCGGCGGCTATCCCACTTTGCCGCCGATCTTCGCCGCACGCAGTTTGAAGATTCCGACCGCGATCCACGAGCAGAACGCGGTGATGGGCCGCGCCAACCGGCTGCTTGCGCGCTTCGTCGACCGTGTCGCGCTGTCCTTCCCCGAGACCAAGAAGCTTCATAGCAGCGCCAAAGAGAAGGTGCGTGTGACGGGTACCCCGGTGCGCGACGCAGTGGCTGCCTATCGCGACGTGGCTTATGTCGCGCCGGAACCCGCGGGCCGTCTCCTCCTGCTTATTTTCGGGGGAAGCCAAGGCGCGCATTTCTTCTCTGAGGTGCTGCCGCAGGCGCTCGGTCGCCTGCCGTCGCCGTTCCGCTGGCGCCTCACCATCGTGCAGCAGGCGCGCGCAGAAGATCTAGCCTCATTGCGCGAAGCCTATAAGGACATCAACGTCGCCGCTCATGTCGCGACCTTCTTCCGCGACCTGCCCGAGCGTATCGCCACGGCCCAGCTCGTCATCGCCCGCTCCGGGGCCTCGACCGTCGCCGAGCTGATGGCCATCGGCCGTCCCTGCATCCTCGTGCCCCTGCCGCACGCCCTTGACAATGATCAGCTCGAAAATGCAACTCGCCTCCAGGAGGGCGGAGGCGGCTGGTGCATCAAGCAAGACGACCTGACCCCCGAACGGCTGGCGAGAGAGATCGAGCGGTTGTTCGGCGCGCCCCAGCTTCTCGCCAACGCGGCCGCCAAGGCTAAGGCGATGGCCCAGCCCTATGCCGTCAAGAAGCTCGCCGATCTCGCCGAGGAGCTCGCGCGGGAGAACCCTTAAGTGTTGTAGAGTTCGCGCATGCATCTCCCGGATCCCGACGAGGCAGGTCTGTTCCACATCGTGGGCATCGGCGGCATCGGCATGAGCGCCATCGCCGAGGTCATGCACACCCGCGGCTATCACGTGCAGGGAAGCGACCTCAAGGACGGGGCCAATCTCGATCGCCTGCGCCGTCGCGGCATCGCCTGCCTGATCGGCCACGACCCGGGGAATGTGCAGGGCGCTGGACATCTCGTCATCTCGAGTGCGGTCAAGCCCGGCAATCCCGAGTTCGAGGCGGCCAAGGAGCGCGGCATTCCCATCATCCGCCGCGCCGAGATGCTGGCCGAGCTGATGCGCCCCTGCGCCACCGTGTCGATCACCGGCACGCACGGCAAGACCACGACCACCTCGCTTATCGCCGACCTCCTCAAGGGCGCCGATCTCGATCCGACGGTGATCGCCGGCGGCATCATCAACGCGTGGGGAACCAATGCCCGCATCGGCAAGGGCGAATGGATGGTGGTCGAGGCCGACGAGTTCTGACGGGACCTTCCTTAAGCTCCCGACCCAGATCGGCGTCGTGACCAATATCGATCCCGAGCACATGGACTATTGGCCGTCACTGTCGGCGCTGCATCAGGCATTCCAGCAATTCATCGAGGCGATCCCCTTTTACGGGCTCGCGGTCGCTTGCGTCGACCATCCTGTGGTGCGGGAGCTTCTCGCCAAGCTCGGCGGCGCCGCCAACGGGCGCCGCACGCTGACCTACGGCGTGGCGCGCGACGCCGATGTCAGGCTCGTCAATCTCAGGCCCGACCACAACCGCATCACCTTCGACGCAGATCTCGGCTCGGCGGTGAAGGGCGGCACGCGCAAGCTCGAGGACCTCACCCTTCCCGTGCTCGGCCATTACAACGCGCTGAACGCGCTCGCAGCGCTCGCAGCCGCGACCGAGGCCGGCGTGAACGATGATGTAATCCGCAAAGTGTTTGCCGACTTCTCAGGCGTGAAGCGGCGCTTCACGCGGGTCGGCGAATGGAATGGCGCCGCCGTCTACGACGATTACGCGCACCACCCGGTCGAGATCGCCTCGGTGCTCCGCGCCGCGCGCATGGCCGGCAAGGGACGCATCATCGCCGTGATTCAGCCGCACCGCTACACGCGCCTCCAATCGCTGTTCAACGAGTTCTCTTCGTGCCTCGACGATGCCGATGTCGTGTTCGTCACGCCGGTCTATTCCGCGGGCGAGGCGCCGATCCCCGGCATCGACCGCGACGAGCTTGCCTCAGGTCTCCGCCGTCACGGCCATGCGAACGTGATGACCGTTGACGACGAGGCGACGCTGGTTGAGGCGATCGCCTCGGTCGCGCAATCCGGCGATCTCGTCGTTGGTCTTGGCGCCGGCACCATCACCGACTGGATGAACGCTCTGCCGAAGCGTCTCGCCGAGCAAGGAGGGCGGGCGTGAGCGGGGTCGATCTCGAATACAGGCTGGTCGCGAGCCTTCCCGAGCTTCGCGGCAAGCTGAAATCGGATGCGCCGCTGAAAGACTTCACCTGGTTCAGGGTCGGAGGCCCAGCACAAATTCTCTACTCCCCGGCCGACGAGGCCGACCTCGCCTATTTCATGCGCGAGACGCCTTCAGATATCCCCATCACCGTGATCGGGCTCGGCTCGAACCTTCTCGTGCGCGACGGTGGCATCCAGGGTGTCGTCATCCGCCTCGGCAAGGGCTTCGGCGAGATCAAGGTCGAGGAGGGCTCGCGGCTCAGAGCAGGCGCCGCGGTCCCCGACGTCAAGGTCGCCCGCGCCGCTGCCGATGCCGGCATCTCAGGTCTCTCCTTCTATCGCGGCATTCCGGGCTGCGTCGGCGGCGCGCTCCGCATGAATGGTGGGGCGCATGGCCGCGAGACGAAAGAGGTCGTGGTCGAGGCTCGCGCCGTGGACCGCAAGGGCGAGGTGCATGTGCTCCCCGTGGCGGAGCTCCATTACGAATACCGCCACTGCGGCGCGCCCGAGGATCTCATCTTCACCGAGGCTTTGTTCCAGGGCGAGCCGGGCGACCCCGCCAAGATCCTCGCCGAGATGGACGACATCGCCGCCTATCGCGAGCAGGCGCAGCCGATCAAGAGCAGGACCGGTGGCTCGACCTTCAAGAACCCACCGGGAAAGAAGGCTTGGCAGCTCATCGACGCCGCCGGCTGTCGCGGGCTCGCGGTCGGCGACGCCAAGGTCTCCGAGATGCACTGCAACTTCCTCATCAACGAGGGGAACGCGTCGGGCGCCGATATCGAGGAGCTTGGCGAGACGGTCCGCGCGCGGGTGAAGGAGAATAGCGGCGTCGAGCTCGAATGGGAGATCAAGCGCCTCGGCATCCCCCGCTAAGGCTCCGATCACTTCAATAAGCCGCCTCTGACCTGGAACAGCCCCGCCATAGGAAGGCCGAAGGCCGATTCCTAAATCGTTCCGATTCAGCTAAGCCCACACCACTGGGTTTGACAGAAGGGGACGTTCGCCATGCCGAAAACACCACACGTCGCCGTCCTGATGGGCGGCTGGTCGTCAGAGCGCGAGGTGTCACTGCGCTCGGGCGCGGCCTGCGCCACCGCGCTCGAAGGCGAGGGCTACCGCGTGACCCGCCTCGATGTCGGCCGCGACGTCGCTGCCCGGCTTGCCGAGATCAAGCCCGATGTCTGCTTCAACGCGCTCCACGGGCGCTACGGCGAGGATGGCTGCATCCAGGGCGTGCTCGAAACGCTTGGGCTTCCCTACACCCATTCCGGCGTGCTCGCGTCGGCTCTCGCCATGCACAAGGAGCGCGCCAAGGCGGTGCTTGCCGCCGGTGGCGTCCCCGTGGCGGAGAGCCTGATCGTCTCGCGCGCCGAGGCGGCTCGCGCGCACGCCATGAAGCCCCCTTACGTGATCAAGCCGCCGACGGAAGGGTCGAGCGTCGGCGTGTTCATCGTCCGGGAGGACCAGCGCCACCCGCCCCAAGAGCTGACAAGCGCCGAGTGGACCCTTGGCGAGGAGGTCATGGTCGAGCGCTATATCGCGGGGCGCGAGCTCACCTGCGCGGTGATGGGGGACGAGGCGCTGGGGGTGATCGAAATACGTCCGGCTGAAGGGCTCGCCTTTTACGACTATGACGCGAAATACGCCCCGGGAGGCTCAATTCACGTCCTCCCGGCCCCGCTTAAACCAAATGTTTACCAATTGGTACAGAAGCTGTCGGTAGCGGCTCATAGGGCATTGGGCTGCCGAGGGGTCAGTCGCTCCGATTTCCGTTTCGACGACCGGCCGGAAGGCACCGGGGAATTGATCTGTCTCGAGGTCAATACCCAACCTGGCATGACGTCGACATCGCTTGTGCCCGAGCTCGCGGCTCATAGCGGCCGCTCGTTTGGCGAGTTGGTGCGCTGGATCGTGGAGGACGCGTCGTGCAATCGCTAGGCTCCGCAAGGGGTGAGGCCAGGAGGAGGGGATCGGCTGACGCGCTGCTCAAGCGCGGCATCGCGGCTCCCCGCTCATCCTCTCGCGGCCTTCCCGTGCTTGCCGGCGCCCGCCGCCTCATCACCCGAAGCCCGAAATCCGTTCGCCTCGGCAAGCTCAACCGCGATCGCGTGCGGGGCAAATGGCTTCTCGTCTGCGTGCTCTTTCTTGCGAGCGCGCTCCTCTACGGCGCCTGGATCGGCGGCCAGACGGAGCGGCTTTTCGACGCGCTTGGCGGTGGCGTCGAGAAGCTTGCCGTTGCCGCCGGCTTCGGCGTCAAGCGCATCATCGTGGAAGGCCAGCTTCATGCGACCGACGCCGAGATCACCGCGGCGCTTCATGCCGGCCCCGACACAATGATGCTCGGCTTCGACACCGACGCCGCCAAAGCGCGGCTCGAATCCGTGCCCTGGATCAGGCACGCGCAAGTCATGCGCCTCCTTCCTTCGACGCTCCAGGTCGTCGTCGAGGAGCGTATCCCCTATGCCATCTGGCAGAACCACGGCCAGACCTATGTGGTGGATGCCGAAGGCGTGACGCTCGCTCCGGCCCTGCGCGAGGCTTATCCCGATCTTCCGCTCGTGGTGGGCGAGGGCGCCGCCAAGGCGGCCGCTGCCCTTTACGATCAGCTCAAGCCTTATGGCGAGCTGAGGGAGAAGATGATCGCGGCGCTCAGGGTCGGCGACCGGCGCTGGACTCTGAAGCTCGCCTCCGGCCTCGAGATCATGCTGCCCGACGACAATATCGACGAGGCGCTCGCCTCTCTGACCAAGCTCGATGCGGAGCGGGGTCTGCTCAAACGCAATATTGCCTCGGTCGATCTCCGGCTCCTCGACCGCGTCACCGTGCGGCTCCGCGAAGAGGCAGATGCCTCGCCGCCGACCGCCGAGGCCGCGCAAGAGACGCCGACAGCGAGCACCAAGACGCCCGGCAAGGGCAAGACCTGAGTCGAGGGACAGGGGGATGGGATACACGACCACGATCAGGAGCAAGCGCCAGCGCGTCGTCGCCGCGCTTGACATCGGCACGAGCAAGATCTGCTGCCTGATCGCCAAGACCTCGCCGGCGCCCGATTGGTTCGAGGGCAAGGGCGATGCCATGCAGTTCGAGGTTCTCGGCTGCGACCACAGCCGCGCCGAGGGCCTGAAAGCCGGCATGATCGCCCATCTCGACAGCGTCGAGCATTGCATCCGCCAGGCCGTCAATTCCGCCGAGCGCATGGCCGGCGTCACGGTCGAGGACGTGCACGTTGCCGTCACCAGCGGCCGCATCAAGAGCGAAAGCTTCTCGGCGAGCGTGGCACTCCCCTCCGGCGCCGTGCGCGAGGAGGACGTGATGCGGCTTCTCGCCGGCGGGCGCCAATATGCCGGCCGCGACAAGCGCACGGTGCTGCACGCGCTGCCGATGAGCTACCGCCTCGACGACAATGGCGGCATCAGCGAGCCGCACGGCATGTGCGGCGAGCGGCTGTCGGTCGATCTCCATGCCGTCACCGCCGACGAAGTGGCGATGCGCAACATCATGCTGTGCGTCGAGCGCTGCCATCTCGGCGTTGCGAGCCTGGTCGCAGCGCCCTATGCGAGCGCCCTCTCGGTCATCACCCCTGACGAGGTCAAGCTCGGCGCGGCGCTGATCGATTTCGGCGCCGGCACCACCACGCTTTCGGTCTTCGCCGACGGACATTTCATTCACGCCGACGCCATCGCGCTCGGCGGCAACGCCATCACGACCGACATCGCCCGCGCCCTCGCCGCACCCATCGAGCACGCCGAGCGGCTGAAGACGCTGCATGGCAGCGCCTTCGCCACGCTCTCAGACGAGCGCGAGATCATCACCTATCCGTGCGTCGGTGGGATGGCGCAAGGAAGCCTGAACCAGATCACCAAGGCGCAGCTCGCCGTGATCATCCGCCCGCGCATCGAGGAGATCCTCGATCTGATGCGGCGCCGGCTTGCCGCGAGCGGCTTGGCCGCTGAGGTTACCCAGCATCTCGTGCTGACGGGGGGCGGCAGCCAGCTCACCGGCCTGCCCGAGCTTGCCGCGAACATGTTTGGGCGCCCGGCGCGGCTTGGCCGCCCACGCGCCATGAGCGGTCTGCCTGCGGCGGCCGGCGCACCCGACTTCGCGGCGGCGATCGGCCTCCTCCTGCAATGGTCGCGTGGCGACGACAGGCTGAGCACGCGCGCGGAACAGCGTTTCTTGCGTACCGGCACCGGTTATTTCGCCAGGGTCGGCGATTGGATAAGGGACAATTTCTAGTCGGATGAGTAAGGCCGAGGACGGCGCATCGCGGGGAAGCGCTGACGACGGGCCGGGGCAAAGGACAATGACAGATCGGAAGGCCACCATGTCTATCAACCTCAGAGTTCCTGATTTGACCGAACTCAAGCCGCGTATCACCGTATTCGGTGTCGGCGGCGCTGGCGGCAACGCCGTCAACAACATGATCGAATGCGGTCTCAAGGGCGTGGAGTTCGTGGTCGCCAACACAGACGCGCAGGCCTTGGCGAGCTCGACCGCAGAGCGGCGCATCCAGATGGGTGCGAATGTCACCGAAGGTCTCGGTGCCGGTTCTAAGCCCGAGGTGGGCGCTGCTGCTGCCGAGGAAGCCATGGCCGACATCAAGGCTCATCTCGTCGGCTGCCATATGGTGTTCATCACTGCCGGCATGGGCGGTGGCACCGGCACGGGTGCTGCTCCCGTGATCGCGCGCGCCTCGCGCGAGGAGGGCATCCTCACCGTCGGCGTCGTGACCAAGCCGTTCCAGTTCGAGGGCTCGCGGCGCCTACGCGCCGCCGAGGCCGGGATCGATGAGCTACAGAAATACGTGGACACGCTCCTCATCATCCCGAACCAGAACCTGTTCCGGGTTGCCAACGAGAAGACCACCTTCACCGACGCCTTCTCCATGGCCGACGACGTGCTGCGCGGCGGCGTCGCCTGCATCACCGACTTGATGGTGAAGGAGGGCCTAATCAATCTCGACTTCGCCGATGTCCGCACCATCATGGCGGGCATGGGCAAGGCGATGATGGGCACGGGCGAAGCGAGCGGCGACCGGCGCGCCATCGAGGCGGCCGAAGCTGCCATCTCCAATCCGTTGCTCGACGATGTGTGCATGAAGGGGGCGAGCGCGCTGCTCGTCTCCATCACCGGCGGCAACGACCTCACCCTCTACGAGGTTGACGAGGCGGCGAGCCGCGTCCGCGCCGAGGCCGACCCCGACGCCAATATCATCGTCGGCGCGACCTTCGATGATGAGCTCGACGGCACGATCCGCGTGTCGGTGGTGGCGACCGGCATCGGTCTTGCGCCACAGATTCAGGTTCAGCCGCAGCCCATGCAGAACCCGGCCCCCGTGATGCAGGATCGCGGGAGGCTGAGCGAGCGGCTTGCCGGATTGAGCGCTATGCCGCCTCAGGCGCCCGTCGATCTCGACGAGGCAAGCCTCGTGCTTGGCCCGAACGAGATGGTGAAGGAGCCGCAAGTGTGGCGTGCTCCCGGCAATGTGATGATCGAGAAGCGCCCGGTGCAGATGCAAGCGGCCCCGCTTCCCCTCGGCGCGGCAAGACCGCAACAAGCCCAGCCGCAGCGGACCTTCCAGCCCGCTCCGCCGGCCATGATCCGCCGTCCGGTTAGGCGCATGCCTGCCGTCGAGGAGCTGCCGCTCGTCGCCCAGAACGAGATCAAGGCGCAAGCCGGCCAGGCGCCCCAGCTTGGCCTTGCCGCGCAGAAGCGACGGGTGGGCTTCCTCGAGCGGCTCGCTAGCGTTGGCCGTGCGAAGAAGGAGCCGGAAGCCGAGATGGCCCCGGCCGTGAAACGCGAGCCCGAGTTCGGCCAGCAATGGCAGGCCCTTGAGACGCCGCGGATGCAGCGCGAGCCGCAAATGCAGCCTCTGCCTCAACCTGAGGCTCAGCCGCAGCCGCAACAGCAGCAGGCTCAACCTCAGGCGCAAATGGCGTCGAGAGGCGTGCGTATCGAGCGTCCGCGCACCGCTCAGCCGGTTGCGCTTGCGCCGAAACGCATCGAGCCGCAGACCCGTATCGCCCAGGCCGAGACCGCCGTTGCTTCTACCGAATCACAGGCCGACGACGACCTCGAGATTCCAGCTTTCCTTCGCAGGAGGGCGAACTAGCCAAAGGTGATCGCGTTAACCAAGATGCGTGAGCGGACCTCCGCCACGGTGGAAAAGTGCGCAAAATCATACGCTTATGAGGATGTGCGGACGGTAATACAGTGAAAGAAACCGTGATTTGTCGCCCCTTGGTCCGAGCGTTAAGGTTCGTCATAGATTGATCGGCGGAACCAAAAAGGCACACGCCAAGGACTGACAAAGTCCGGTTCCAAGTGCCAGGGACGCTGATCAATGGGGGGCTCGGGGTTCTCCTCGAGCTAGGGAACTCAAAAAGACGGCACGGGGGCCAACGGGGGCCATGAAGGGTTTCATCGGGGCACGGCAAACAACACTTGCCGGCGAGATTTCACTAACCGGCACCGGAGTCCATAGCGGAGCGCCAGTTTCCATCGCTCTCTGTCCCGCTGACGGGGACACCGGGATCCGCTTCCTCCTTTCCGACGGCCACGCCGAGGGCACTGAGATCGCTGCCGATCAGCGCTCGGTGACCGGCGTAACGCTGTGTACCGTGCTTGGCGACGGCAACGGCGCCTCTATCGCGACGGTCGAGCATCTTCTGGCCGCGCTGCGCGGTCTTGGCGTTGACAACGCCCTGATCGAGATCGACAGCAATGAAGTCCCCATCATGGACGGCAGCGCCGCGCGCTTCGTTGAGGCGATCGACGAGGTCGGCCTTGCCGAGCTCGATACGCCGCGCCGCTTCCTCAAGGTCCTGAAGCCCGTCCGCGTCGAGGAGAACGGCGCCTTCGGCGAGCTTCGGCCCTACAATGGCTTCCATCTCGACGTCGAGATCGATTTCGACACGACGCTGATCGGCAACCAGCGGATCGAGATCGAGGTGAATCCGGGCTCCTTCCGCCGCGAGCTGTCGCGGGCAAGGACCTTCGGCTTCATGAAGGACGTGGAGCGGCTCTGGGCGGCTGGGCTTGCGCTCGGCGCCTCGCTCGAGAACACCGTCGCCATCGGTGACGACCGGATCATCAACCGCGAAGGGCTGCGCTATCGCGACGAGTTCGTGCGCCACAAGGCCCTCGACGCGATCGGCGACCTCGCTCTTGCCGGCGCGCCCATCCTCGGCACCTATCATTCCCGTCGCGGCGGCCATCGCTTGAACACCCTCGTGCTCAAGGCGCTGTTCGCCGATGCCGACGCTTGGACCATGATCGAAGCCCCGCGTTACCGCGAGGTTCGTCACGCCGAGCTCAGCCATCGTCTCGCCGCAGTCAATTTCGCGGCCGAGCGGAGCTGAACGGCCCTTCGCGCTCATTGGCGGTAGCCCTGCAAGAATGAATAGCGCGTTTCGCGCCGCGAAGGGCTTTGTCCACGCGTTCCCTGTGCGATCGGCCGGGACCGGGCAAAAAAACACCATAATCAGCTAGTTGGTTGGCGTTCATCTGCGCTAGTTTCACCGGCGGCGATGATCTCCGGCGCGAGCCTTTGCGCGAGGGGACGGGTCTTCGAGGGGTGGCATGTCCGGTCAGGCAGGGGAGAGGCGGGCTCTGACGCCTTTTGCACGAAGGGCGCAGGTGCTTCGCCTGTCGACGGCCCTTCTGGGCGTTGTGCTCGCCGCAAGCGTCTTGTCCGGCTGCGGCTCCCTCTGGGGCAAGAAGGAGATCGTCGAGGACAACGATCCTCCCGACGTCATCTACGGCAAGGCTGAGGCCCTGATCAACAAGGGCGCCTACGGCGACGCCGCCAAGGAATACGAAGAAGTCGACATCAACCATCCTTATTCGCAGGAAGCTCGCCGCGCCATCGTCATGGCGGCCTATGCCTATTACAAGGCGGGCAAATTCGACGACGCGGTCTCCGCCGCCGACCGCTACCTCACGCTGCACCCCGGCACCCAGGAATCGGACCTCGCCCAGAACATCATCGGCATGTCGTACTACGACCAGGTGCTGGATCCGAAGCGCGACCAGACATTCGCCCGCAAGTCGCTGTCGGCCTACGAGACCTTACTCCAGCGCTATCCCGATTCGCGCTATGCGGCCGAGGCTTCCAACCGGTCGCGCATTCTGCGCGACCTGCTCGCCGCGAGCGAGATGAATGTCGGGCGCTATTATCTCCGTACCAACAACTATCTTGCCGCCATCAATCGCTTCCGCACCGTGGTCACCTCCTACCAGACCACCGAGCAGATCGAAGAGGCCTTGATGCGACTGACCGAGGCCTATATGGCGTTGGGCATCGTCAACGAGGCCCAAACGGCGGCTGCCGTGCTCGGCCATAACTTTCCGGACAGCAAGTGGTACGGCCACGCTTACGATATCCTGCAGCGATACGGCTTGCAGCCGCAGGAGCACGAGGGGTCGTGGATCACTCAGACCTGGAAAGGCAACGCCCCACCGGCCTGATCCTTGCGTCATGCTAGCGGCGCTCTCGATCCGCGATATCGTCCTGATCGACAAGCTCGATCTCGAATTCGGCCAGGGATTGTTCGTGCTGACCGGCGAAACCGGCGCCGGCAAGTCGATCCTGCTCGACGCACTGTCGCTCGCTCTCGGCTCGAGGGGCGATGTGTCGCTCGTGCGGCGCGGCGCGGCGCAAGGCCAGGTGACGGCGACCTTCGAGCTCGATCCTTCTCATCCCGTATTCGCGCTCCTTGGCGAGAACGGCATCGCGGCCGAGGCGACGCTGATCCTCCGTCGCGTGCAGAGTGCTGACGGCAGGAGCCGCGCCTTTCTCAACGACACGAGCGTCAGCGTGCAGCTCCTGCGGCAGGTAGGCCAAGCGCTGGTCGAGATTCACGGCCAGCATGACGAGCGGGCTCTGATCGACCCGAGCGGGCATCGCGACCTGGTCGATGCTTTCGGCGGCTTGAGCGCAGAGGCGGCGCGCGTGACCGAAGCCTATGCGGCCTGGCGGGCGGCGGAGGAGGCGCGGGAGCGCCATGCGGCGGGCATCGCCGCCTCCCGCGCCAATGCCGATTATCTCAGCCATGCGCTCGAGGAGCTTCGTCTGCTCGACCCCGAGAGAGGCGAGGAGGAGGCGTTGGCCTCGCGTCGCCAGCTGATGATGAATGCCGAGAAGATTGCCGCCGAGCTCAATGAGGCGCTCGATGCCCTGCAAGGAGAGGGGACTGACGGCGCGCGGCTCGCCGCAGCGCTTCGCCGCATCGAGCGCCAGGCGGCCGTGGGGGGCGCCGTGCTAGCGCTGGTAGCAGAGGCGCTCGAACGCGTGCTCGCGGAAACCAACACCGCGCGCTCAAGAATCGAGGAAGCATTGGCGCTCACCATGTTCGAGCCGAAGGAGCTTGAGCGCGCCGAGGAGCGGCTGTTTGCGCTTCGCGCGCTCGCCCGTAAGCACAGGGTCGCAGTCGATGATTTGCCTGCGTTGAGGGACCGGCTGGAAGGCGAGCTTGCCGCGCTCGATGTGAGCGAGGGCCGCGCCGCCGAGCTGACAAACGCCGCAGCGTCCGGCCGCAAGTCGTATGAATCGGCGGCGCTTTCCTTGAGCAAAGCGCGCAAGGGCGCCGCCGCCCGGCTCGATGAGGAGGTCAGCCACGAGCTTGCTCCGCTCAAGCTCGAAAAAGCGTCGTTCATCACCCATATGGAGACGGTGCCTCTTGCCGAAGGGGGCCCAAACGGCATCGATCGCATCGCCTTCTTCGTCAGGACCAATCCCGGCACCGAGCCCGGTCCCTTGATGAAAGTGGCCTCTGGCGGCGAGCTTGCCCGCGTCATCCTCGCGCTCAAGGTCGTGCTTGCCGCGCGCGGCTCGGCGCCGACCCTCATCTTCGACGAGGCCGATGCAGGGGTCGGCGGCGCGACCGCGGCGGCAGTCGGCGAGCGCCTGGCGAAGCTCGCGACCCGCGTCCAGGTGCTTGCCGTGACCCATGCGCCCCAGGTCGCAGCGCTCGCGAGCGGTCATATGCTGATCGCCAAGGAGGCCGTGCACGGGCCTGAAGGCGAGGCCATGGCAACGCGCGTTAGGGCGCTGGAAGGGGCCGAGCGCCGCGAGGAGATAGCGCGCATGCTTGCGGGGCAAACCATTACCGATGAGGCGCGGGCGGCGGCAACGAGGCTGATGAACCGATCAGCGTGACGAAACGATGAGTAAGACGAAGACGAGGACGAAAGATTCGATAGAGACGAAGCCGGTCTCCGAGCTTGACGAGACCGAGGCGGCTTCCGAGCTTGCACGTCTCGCCGCCGAGATCGCCCATCACGACGAGCTCTATTACCGCAAGGACGAGCCCGAGATCTCTGATGCCGCCTATGATGCCCTGCGCGCGCGGAACGGGGAGATCGAGGCGCGCTTCCCCCACCTCATCCGCGACGACAGCCCTTCCTTGCGCGTCGGCGCCGCGCCGGTGGAGGCTTTCGGCAAGGTCGTCCATCGCGTGCCGATGCTCTCGCTCGGCAACGTGTTCGACGAGGAGGGCTTGCGCGACTTCCTAGAGCGCATCGGGCGCTTCCTGGGCTTAGAGTCGATGCAAGGCTTGGCCTTCACGGCCGAGCCCAAGATCGACGGGCTCTCCATCACGCTCCGCTACGAGAAGGGCAAGCTGGTGCAGGCGGCGACGAGAGGCGACGGCTACGAGGGCGAGAACGTCACCGCCAATGTCCGCACCATTCCCGACGTGCCCAAGGCGATCAACACGAGGGCCTTCCCCGACCCCTTCGAGGTCCGTGGCGAGATCTATATGAGCCGCGCCGCCTTTCAGAAGCTGAATGACGACCAAGCGCGACAAGGCGACCGCCTTTTCGCCAATCCGCGCAACGCCGCGGCGGGCTCGCTGCGCCAGCTCGATCCCTCCGTCACCGCCGCGCGGCCCTTGCGCTTCTTCACCTACGGCTGGGGCGAGGTGGCTGAGCTGCCGGCTGAGACGCAGTCGGGCATCTACCAGGTCCTACGCGACTGGGGCTTTCCCCTGAACCCGCTGATCAGGCTCACCCACTCCGTCGATGAGATGCTCGCGACCTATCGCGAAATCGAGAGCGGGCGCGCAGGGCTCGATTACGACATCGACGGCATCGTCTATAAGCTCGATCGCCTCGACCTTCAGGAGCGGCTCGGCTTCGTCTCCCGCTCGCCGCGCTATGCTATCGCCCACAAATTCCCCGCCGAGAAGGCGACCACCATCCTGCGCGACATCGACATCCAGGTCGGGCGCACCGGGGCACTGACCCCCGTCGCCAAGCTCGATCCCGTCACCGTCGGCGGCGTGGTGGTGCAGAACGCGACCTTGCATAACGAGGACGAGATCGTGCGCAAGGACATCCGCATCGGCGACACGGTGATCGTGCAGCGCGCCGGCGACGTCATTCCGCAGATTCTCGGAGTGGTTCAAGAGAAGCGCTCTAAGGGCGCGAAACAATTCGTTTTTCCGTCCGTCTGCCCAGCCTGCGGCAGCCATGCCTCGCGCGAGATCAATCCTAATACCGGCAAGGAGGATGCGGTCAGGCGCTGCACCGGCGGTCTGATCTGTCCGGCGCAGCGCGTCGAGCGCCTGAAGCATTTCGTCTCGCGCAATGCCTTCGACATCGAGGGCCTCGGCGAGAAGCACATCAAATCCTTCTACGCGGACGGGCTGATCCAGTCTCCGCCTGACATCTTCACGCTTGCAGCGCGGGACAACCGCGCTTCCTCCAAGCTCGCCGATCGCGAAGGCTGGGGCGAGACCTCTGCCGCTAAGCTGTTCGCCGCGATCGAGGCGCGCCGCAATATCAGGCTAGACCGCTTCATCTATTCACTTGGCATCCGCCATGTGGGAGAGACCACCGCAAAGCTGCTCGCGCGGAACTACCTGACTGCCGAAGCCTTCCTCAAGGCCATGCGGGATGCGGGGGCGGACAGGGAGGGTGAGGCCTTCGCCGAGCTCGACAATATCGAGCAGATCGGACCAGCAATGGCGCTTGCGATCGCCGATTTCTTCGCCGAGCCGCACAACGTCGCCGTGGTCGAGGACTTGCTGAATGAGGTAAGGCCAGAGCCGCTCGAGGCGATCGACCATGCCTCTCCGATCTCAGGCAAGACGGTGGTATTCACCGGTACGCTCGAAAGGATGACCCGCTCGGAGGCGAAGGCGAGGGCTGAGCGGCTCGGCGCCAAGGTGGCGGGCTCCGTCTCCAAGAATACGGACTATGTCGTGGCGGGCCCGGGTGCCGGCTCCAAGCTCAAGAACGCAACGGAGCTGGGTGTGACGGTCCTCACCGAGGACGAGTGGCTGAAGCTGATCGAGTAGCCCACTCAGCCATATTTTAGCTTCATGGCGATGATGGCAAGCGCCAAGCCAAGCGTGATCGCATTCGACAGGATGATGGGCAAATTCCCGATCAGGCAGCCGAACACGAGCCAGAGCGCTACGCCAATCGCGAACGACACATACATGAAGAGCGAGATCGCCCGCGTCTCCTTGTAGCGGATGATGTGAAGCGCCTGCGGCACAAAGGCCGCCGTGGTGAGCGTCGCCGCCGCGCCTGACACAAGAATCTCGATAGACATGCGGCCTGACTAGCGCGTCTTTGGCGGAATGTCGCGCAACATCGCGGCAAAACGAGCCACCTCCTCCTTGGGATAGGAGAGATGCACGCGCGTCCGCGATGCCGGGCGTTTGGCGAGGCACAAGCCTTCCCGCCGTTCGGTTGCCGGGCGGATGGGGCGCGGCTCGAACCCGCCGCCGCAATTTGGGCAGACATTGAACAGCACGGTCTCCACGCAATCGGCGCAGAAGGTGCACTCATAGGAGCAGATGCGCGCGTCGGGCGCGTTCGGCGGCAGATCCTTGTCGCAATATTCGCAGTTCGGCCGGAGCTCGAGCGCCACGTTTCACCTCGCTCCTAACCGATCGGCGCGGTGGCGTGGCGGAGCCAAGACCTATCGTCGCTTCTGAGCACCGGTTCGATCTCCCGCCTGACACGCGCGTGATAGGCGTTGAGCCAGGCGAGCTCGAAGGGGAGGAGCTGCTTCGGATCGATGAGACGGCGGTCGAAGGGAACGAGGGTGAGCGTCTCGAAACCCATCATGTCCCGGCTTCCACCTTGAATTGGTTCGGGCGCCGTCACCAGCACGAGATTCTCCAGCCTGATGCCGTATTGGCCCTCGAGATAGAAGCCCGGCTCGTTGGACAGGATCATGCCGGGCTCGAGCTCCGCGGTGCCGAGCCGCGACAGGCGCTGCGGACCTTCATGCACCGCAAGATAGCTGCCGACCCCGTGTCCCGTGCCATGGTCGTAATCAAGTCCAGCGTCCCAAAGCGGACGGCGCGCGAAGGGGTCGAGATCCTGCCCACGCGTGTGCTTGGGGAAGCGCGCCGTGGCGATGGCGATATGCGATTTCAGCACCATCCCGTAATGCCGGCGCATCTCGGCCTTCGGCGTGCCGATGGCGAGCGTGCGGGTCACGTCTGTCGTGCCGTCGAGATATTGCCCGCCCGAATCGATCAAATAGAGCGAGCCGGGCTTGAGCACGCGCTTGTTGGCAAACGTCGGTCGGTAATGAACCACGGCGCCATTAGGCCCGGCGGCCGAGATGCTGTCGAAGCTGATGTCCTTGAGCTGGCCCAACTCGCGGCGGCAGGCCTCAAGCTTGATCGCCGCCTCGACCTCGTCGATCCGGCCCGAATCGGCCGTCTCGTCGAGCCAGGCGAGAAAGCGCGCCAGCGCCACGCCGTCGCGGAGATGCGCCTGGCGCGCGCCTTTGATCTCCACCGTGTTCTTGATCGCCTTGGGATGGGTGCAAGGATCTGCGCCCGGGACGTACTTGGCGCCTTCCGCTTCGAGCAGCTTGGCGAAGCGCATCGGCGCCGTCTCGGGATCGAGCCGCACGCGGGCGCGCGACTGGCCGAGTCCCTTGAGCTTGTCGGCGAGCGCGGAGGGCTCGGCGATATCGACGACGTCGCGGAGATCACCCCGCACATTATCGCCGACCTTGGCCGCGTCGATGAAGAGGGTAGGGCGCCCCTCGACCGGCACGAGCGCATAAGCGAGCGCAACCGGCGTATGCCGGATATCGCCGCCGCGAATATTGAATAGCCAGGCGATCGAATCGAGCATAGTGAGCAGGACCGCATCGATCTTGTCCTGCCTAAGCACGTCCTGCACGTCCAAGATCTTGTCTTTGGCGATTCGACCGGAATATTCGGGCCCGTGCGGCACGATCGGAGCTGCCGAGGGCTTCGGCCGGTCCTCCCACAACGCGTCGATCGGATTCGTCTCCACCGGCACAAGCTTGATGCCGCTCTTGGCCAAGGTCTCGGTCAGCCGCTCGATCTCCTTGATGGTGTGGAGCGAGGGGTCGTAGCCGACCGCTGCACTCTTGCCGAGCTTCTCGGCGAGCCAGGCAGAAGCCTTGGCCTCAGGCGTCTGCAGCACCTCGAACAGGGTGGGATCGGCTTGTGCGCGCGCCTGCAAGATGTAGCGGCCATCGACGAACAGAGCCGCCGCCTTGTCGAGAACGATGGCGACGCCGGCCGATCCGGTGAAGCCGGTCAGCCAGGCGAGCCTCTCGGCCGAGGGCGAGAGGAACTCGTCCTGGTGCTCGTCACTATGAGGCACGAGGAAGCCCTTGAGCCTCCGCGACCTCAACTCGCGCTGTAGCGCCTTAACCCGCTCGCCGCTCGCGGCAGGCGCGGCCGCCTCCTCGAAACTCTGATACATCGGCGTCTTGTAAGCTTAAAGCAGAGCTCCGATCAATCGCCGACCGCTCGGCCCTTGCGACGCCTTGTCACGAGCGTCGTCCATCCATCGAGAATGACTCGCTTTTCCAGGATGAAGCCGAACGCCCGCGTGCGCGCCTCGATTCCTCGCGCCTGGGTTTGGGTAAGTCCGGAAAGAATCGCCGTGCCGCCCCCCGTCACGCGTCGCGCAAGCTCGGGGGCGAGGCTGGAGAGGGCGCGCTCGAGGAGATTGGCGAGCAGGAGATCAGCCTCGATCCGCCGCAAACGGGGATGCGCGAAGCCTGTAGCGGTCACGACGCTCACCAGCGTTCCCGCACGGTTCTTGCGCGCGTTGTCGGCGGCGATTCCGACCGCGACCTCGTCTTCATCGCTCGCGAGCACTCTACATTGAAGCGCCGCCGCCGCAGCGATAGCGAGAATTCCTGTACCGGTGCCAATATCGAGGATCACTCGGGGTCGCTCGCGCTTCAAAAGATCATCGAGCGCAAGGAGGCAACCGCGCGTGCTCGCGTGATGGGCCGTTCCGAAGGCCTGGCCAGCGTCGATTTCGAGGGAAAGACGCAGCTTGGGAACGCGTCCCCTGTCATGGCTGCCATGGATCAGGAAGCGGCCGGCATGAACCGAACCGCGTTTCCCTTGCGAAAGCGTCACCCAATCGCGCGGGGCAAGCGGCTCGGCGCGCAAGGCCCCGAGACTGGCGGCCTCGGCGCCGATCAGCGCGATGAGCGCGTCCTGCCGCGGCGGCTCGGCGTAGAGCGCCGAGATCTCAAAGCGTCCATTTCCGCGGTCGAATAGGGAAACGGCAAGCGCTTGCGGCTCGACCGCTTCTTCGAGACGGGATGAGATCGCCTCGGCCGCTGCCACATCTGCCACGAGGGTCACCTGATAGCTCGCTTGGCTGCCGGCCGGCGCCGCGGGTGTCCCCTCGCTCATGCCGTGCCCGAGGAAGCGGCCTTGTCGAGCGTATCGACATCGAGCAGCCGGTCCCAAAGCCGGTCGAGATGGGCGCGGGCCTCCTCAGGCGCGATCGCCGTGATCGTGCCATCCGAGGCCACGCTGACCAGGCCATCCACCTTGAGACGGCGCAAAGCGTCCTCTGCATCGTAGTCGACATCCGCCCCGCAGCGCTCCCTTAGGAAATCTGAGATCTCCACCCTGAGAGCGGGAAGGGCATCGCGATGAGAGGGAGAGCGCGCGAGGAAGGCATAAAGCAGCATATCCTCCTTGAGGTCTTCCTCCTCGGCACTGTCGGCGATCAGCGTCAGCGCGCCGTGATTATTGGCGAGGCTGCAAGAATAGAGGTTCTGCGCGAGCATCATCATGTAGCGGTTGCGCGTGTTGAAGAAGCCCATCACCTGCCGGAAGATGCAAGTGTGCACGTTTTGTTCTTTTAGGGAAGAGGGTGGAGAGGCTTTTCTACCATCTCACCAATTGAGGCACATGGTGGAGAATTTCTTGAACGCCTCGGCGTCACGCGCGGCCGAGAACTTGGCGCCGGGCGCATCGATGCTGATCGTCTCGCCTTTATCGGCGATGTCGACAGCGAGCCGCTTGCCCGGCACACTCGCCTCGTAGCGATAGATCTCGCCGTCGGGCAGGTTGGCGCACTCGTTCTCGCCGCCGCAAATATCGGCCTTGAGCGGCACCTCTTTGCGCCCGCCCTTCATCTCGACGACGAGCACGACCTTGTCGGCCTTGGTCGTGGTCCCCTTCTCGGTGTCGACCTCGATCCGCGTCTCGTCCCTGCCGGTCTCGCCTTCCTCCTGACCGCAGGTGATGGTGAGCACTGGCGTCTTCGGCTCGCCATAGAAGAGATAGGCGACCTCCGAGCGCTCGACCGTCCAGGCGGGCTCTGCGCTCGCGCTTGAAGCCGCAAGGGTCATCGCAAGCGCAAGCAGGAAACGCATCCGGCTCAGACCTGCTCCACGAAGGTGTCGACTACCTTCTTCTGTCCGGCCTTGTCGAAATCGACCGTGAGCTTGTTGCCGTCCACCTGCATGACATGGCCATAGCCGAATTTCTGGTGGAACACGCGCATGCCGACCTCAAGCCCTGCGCCCTCGGCCGTGCTCGCGGCGACGAGCGTGCCGTCGATGGTGATGGGCTCCCGGGCGCGCGGCGGCCTTTGCTCAGCTCCACGCGGACGGTTCCGTTGCGCGCGCTGCCAGCCCGGCGTCTCGTAGAAGCCGGCGGCGAACAGATTCTCGGCCGTGTCGAAGCGGCTCGGCCCATAGCCGCGCATGCCCTTGTCCTCGGCGACCTCGACATGGTCGACCGGCAGCTCGTCGATGAAGCGCGAGGGCAGCGCCTGCTGCCAGGTGCCGTGATTGCGGCGGTTCTGGGCGAAGGTGATCTTGGCGAACTTGCGCGCCCGCGTCAGCCCGACATGGGCGAGCCTTCGCTCCTCCTCGAGGCCTGCGCGCCCGGACTCATCGAGGCTCCGCTGATGGGGGAGCAGGCCTTCGTCCCACCCCGGGAGGAACACCGTATCGAACTCGAGCCCCTTGGCGCTGTGCAGCGTCATCAGGCTGACGCGACTCTCGCCTTCCTCGGTTTGCGCGTCCATGACGAGGGACACATGCTCGAGGAAGCCCGCGAGCGTGTCGAACTCCTCCATGAAGCGGATCAGTTCCTTCAGGTTCTCGAGCTTGCCTTGCGCCTGTTGCGAACGCTCCGCCTGCCACATGCCGGTATAGCCCGACTCGTCGAGGATGAGCTCTGCGAGATCGGTATGGCGCATCGTCTCGATCAGCGAGCGCCAGCGATCGAACGAGGCGATGAGATCGGTGAGCGACTTGCGCGGCTTGGGCTTGAGCTCCTCGGTCTCGACGATAAGCCGCGCCGCCTGCATCAAGGGCACGCCGCGGGCGCGGGCAAGCTGATACAGCGACTTCAGCGTCGACTCGCCGAGACCGCGGCGCGGCGTGTTGACGATGCGCTCGAATTTGAGGTCGTTCGCCGGATTCAGCGTCACGTCGAAATAGGCGGTCGCGTCCTTGATCTCCTGGCGCTCATAGAAGCGCGGCCCGCCGATGACGCGATAGGGGAGGCCGAGCGTGATGAAGCGATCCTCGAAAGCGCGCATCTGGAACGAGGCGCGGACGAGAATGGCGATCTCGCTCAAGGAGTGGCCTTGGCGCTGGAGCTGCTCGATGTCCTCGCCGATGAGCCTCGCTTCTTCCTCGTCGTCCCAGCAGCCCTCGACGATGACCTTCTCGCCTGCATCGCCATCGGTACGAAGTGTCTTGCCGAGGCGGCCTTTGTTGTGAGCGATCAGGCCCGACGCCGCGCCGAGGATATGGCCCGTCGAGCGATAGTTCCGCTCGAGCCTGATGATCTTCGCGCCGGGAAAGTCGGTCTCGAATCTCAGGATGTTGTCCACTTCGGCGCCGCGCCAGCCATAGATCGACTGGTCGTCGTCGCCGACGCAGCAGATATTGCCGTTTCCTTGCGCCAGCAGCCTGAGCCAGAGATATTGCGCGACGTTCGAGTCCTGGTACTCGTCGACCAGCATGTAGCGGAAGCGCTGCTGATATTTCTCGAGCACGTCCTGGTGCTCCTGGAACAGCCGCAAATTCTCGAGCAGCAGATCGCCGAAATCGGCGGCGTTCAGCTCCTTCAACCGGCGCTGATAGAGCGCGTAGAGGTCGCGCGCCCGGCCATTGGCGAAGGCGAAGCTCTCGCCCTCAGGCACGCGCTTAGGCGTCAGCCCGCGATTCTTCCAGCCGTCGATCATGGCGGCGAGCAGCCGCGCCGGCCAGCGCTTCTCGTCGATGTTCTCGGCTTCGAGCAGCTGCTTGATAAGCCTGATCTGATCGTCGGTGTCGAGCACGGTGAAGGAGGGCTTGAGATCGACGAGCTCGGCATGCCTACGCAGGATCTTGACCCCGATGGCGTGGAACGTGCCCAGCCACGGCATGCCCTCGACCACGCCCCCGATCAGCTCGGCCACGCGAGCCTTCATCTCGCGCGCCGCCTTGTTGGTGAAGGTAACGGCGAGGATCTCCGAAGGCCGCGCGCGCCCTAAGCTCAAAATATGGGCAATGCGGGTGGTAAGCACCCGGGTCTTGCCGGTCCCGGCGCCGGCAAGCACGAGCAGCGGGCCGTCAAGCGTCTCGACCGCCTCGCGCTGCTCCTTGTTCAGCACGTCGAGATAGTGGCTCGCGCGCTTCCGCATGGCCCGCTCCGAGATCGGGCGCGGGTCCTCGCTGTCCTCTTCGGGAGGGGGCAGGGCGGGTTGCGCGGAGGAGCGAATCTTTGTCATCGAGCTTGAAACTATACCATTGGCGCGGGCGGACAAAAAAAGAGCGCGCCTTGCGGGCGTCCCCTGATCGGGAGCTAGGGCCCGCTCGAGGCGGTTGCAAGCCTCTGTGGGGCGCCGCGTCGAATTCCCATCAAACCGACAAAAAACCGCAGGAGAACTCTGCTAATAAAAGTTGCGGTGCAGCAATCGCACTGCCAAAAAGAGCTTCGCCACCACGCTAATCGGGAGAGAGGGACATGCTTCAAGCCTTGCGGATGGGGATCGTCGTGCTTGCCGTTGCGGGATTTGTCTTCGCGTCTTTCGGCGCCAAGCCCGCCGAGGCCGGGTGCCAGCTCGTCACGGCGACCCATAGCGCTGGCTCAAAGGCCGAAGCGGCTCAAAGCTCCCGCGCTCTCGCACTGCAAAGCGCCTACGAGCTGAAGCGCGCCAGAGGTTGGAGTTACGTGACGCTCAGCGCCCGCAGGGTGAAGGGCGATCCGTTCTGGAAAGCGGTCCGGCCGGACGGCGTGCCGGCCGACGCGCAGCTCAAGCCCGATCTCATTACCGGCCGCTTCTATACGACCTGCTTCACCGGCGTCGTCGTTCCCTACGTTTGCACCACGGGCTCTGCGGTTTGCGGCAATTGACTCGTGAGGTCTCGCCAATGGCTCCCCTTGAGACGATGCTTCGCGCTTCAAGGGCGGCACTGGTTGGACTTTGCGTCATTGGCTTTGGCATAGGCGGCCTCGCACCGGCCAAGGCCGCCTGCCAATTGGTGACGGCGACGGCGAGCGAGGCTTCGCCCGCTCAGGCCGCCCACACCTCGCAGGCGCTTGTCGTCCAGAGTGCCAATGAGCTGAAGCGTGCCAAGCGATGGGCCTATCTGACCTTGTATGCCCACCGGGTGAAAGGCGACCCCTTCTGGAAAGCGGTCCGGCCGAACGGCGTTCCGCCCGAGGCGCAGATCAAGCCCGACATCGTGACCTCGCGCTTCTACACGACCTGCTTCACCGGCGTGGTCGTGCCGTATGTCTGCACCACCGGTTCGGCCGCCTGCGGGCAATGACGTTTACCGCAGCCCGACGCGACAGGCGTGCGACGGGGCGCTACAATTTGGCGCCTCAACCTTGCCACACGGCTTGGTAAGCTGATTTTCAAACTTACATGTTGGACTGGTTCAACAAAGCCAAAGGTAGCGTCGTGTTTCCCAACTACAGCATGCGCGAGCGGGTGGCCGACGGGTGCATCCACGCCATTGGCATCGCCGCCAGCCTCATCGCGCTCACCGTTCTGCTTGTCATCGGCGTGCAATCGCAGATGACGCTTTGGGTGGTGAGCCTCGCCATATACGGCTTGGCTCTCGTCGCCATGTTCAGCTGCTCGGCCGGCTACAATCTCATCATGCATCCGCCGAAGCTGAAAGAGGTGTTCCGCCGGCTCGACCACGCCGCGATCTTCCTCATGATCGCCGGCACCTACACGCCTTTCGTCCTGATCAAGATGAACAACGCCTGGGGGCTCGGGCTCCTCGCCGTGGTGTGGACCATCGCGGCAATCGGCATCCTCATCAAGCTCGTGGTCCCGCGCTTTCTCGAAGGCGTGACGGTCGGGCTTTATCTCGTGCAGGGCTGGGCGATCGTCGCGGCTTGGCATCCGCTTGTGACCGCTGTGCCCGCCTGGGTCGCGATCCTGCTCGGGGTCGGCGGATTGCTCTACACGGTTGGCGTCGTGTTCCATCTCTGGGAGCGCCTGCCCTATCAGAACGCGATCTGGCACGGCTTCGTGCTGTCGGCGGCTAGCTGCCATTACGTGGCCGTGCTCGGTGTGGTCGGCGTCTGACGCGAAAGCCCGAGCTTTTCCTGACCATCAGCCTGTAGAATGCCGCCCATGACCGTGGGTCTGGCAGAGGCTCAATCCGTTGCGATAGGCGAAAGCAAAGAGGCCCTGTTCGCCGAACTTGCCGCGCGCTTCGGCAACCGCTTCTCGCTGAGCCAGGCGCTCCGAGAGCAGCACGCTAACACGCTCACTTGGCTCAAGCTCGAGCCGCCTGACGCGGTGCTGTTCGCCGAGAGCACCGCCGAGATCGCCGACGTGGTGAGACTTTGCGCCGAAGCGCGCGTGCCCATCATCCCCTTCGGCACCGGCACCTCACTCGAAGGCCATGTCAACGCACCCTTCGGAGGTCTTTCGCTCGATCTCTCGCGCATGAACCGCGTCCTCGCCGTGCATGAGGCCGACCTCGACTGCGTGGTCGAGCCGGGCGTCACGCGCAAAGCCCTCAACGATCATTTGCGCGACATGGGCCTGTTCTTTCCCGTCGATCCCGGCGCCGATGCGAGCCTCGGCGGCATGGCCGCGACCCGTGCCTCGGGCACCAACGCGGTGCGCTATGGCACCATGCGCGACGCGGTGCTGGGGTTAGAGGCGGTGCTCGCCGATGGCAGCATCATCACAACGGGCGGCAGGGCGCGGAAATCAGCGGCAGGCTACGACCTCACCCGTCTCCTCGTCGGCTCAGAAGGCACGCTCGGTATCATCACCGCTCTCACCCTCAAGCTCTACGGCATTCCAGAGACGATCCTCTCCGGCGTCTGTCCTTTCGGCTCGATCGAGGGCGCGTGCAACACCACCATCGCCGCGCTCCAGATGGGCCTCCCGCTCGCCCGCATCGAGCTTGCCGACGAGGTGCAGATTCGCGCCTGCAATGCCTATTCGCATCTCGCGCTTCCCGAAGTGCCCACCCTGTTTCTCGAGTTTCATGGCACGCCCTTGGGCGCGCGCGAGCAGGTGGAGGCTTTCGCCGAAATCGCGCGCTCAGAAGGGGGAGGGGAGCTGCAATGGGCCGAGCTCCAGGAGGACCGCAACAGGCTTTGGCAGGCGCGCCACGACGCCTATTGGGCGGCTCGCGCTCTGAGGCCTGGCGCAGAGCTGCTCACCACCGATGTCTGCGTTCCCATCTCCGCACTCGCCGCGTGCGTGGTCGAGACGAGGGCTGACATCGATCGCTTAGGGCTGCTTGCGCCGATCGTCGGGCATGTCGGCGACGGCAATTTCCATGTCATGCCGCTCATCGAACCCGAGGAGCGGGGGAAGGCGCGGGAGTTTGTCGACCGGCTGGTCGAGCGAGCGCTTAGATTCGAGGGCACGTGCTCCGGAGAGCACGGGGTGGGGCAAGGCAAGATCGCCTATCTTGCCACCGAGCACGGGCTTGGAATTGGTGTCATGGCTGCCATAAAAAAGGCGCTCGACCCGTTGAATATCCTCAATCCTGGCAAGATTTTTGCGTTAGCATGAGCAAGCGTCGCGGGGGCCGGGGCCGGCCGACGCTGTTCGCGTTCGCCGGGTGACTGCGCGCTCGCATCCAGGCCTTGGGCACAAGACTTGAACTCGATCCTGCTTGCTTTGACGGCATTACTGATCTTGGTGCTGAGCGCGCTCTTCGCGGCGCCGCTCTTCATCGATTGGAACGACTATCGTCCGGCGTTCGAGACCCAGGCGACGAAGCTGCTTGGCCGCCAGGTGAAGGTCGGCGGCAACGTTCATCTTCTTCTGCTTCCGGCGCCCGAACTCAAATTCGACGACGTGAAGGTCGCCGACGAGAAGGGCAATCTCGACAAGCCTCTGCTCGAGGCCCGCTCGTTTGAAGCCTGGCTCAATTTCGGCGCGCTCCTCTCCGGCACGTTCGAGGCGCGCAAGATCGCCATCGTCGATCCGGTGCTGCGCCTCGATGTCAGAAGCGACGGCACAGGCAATTGGAGCGATGTCGGGCGCAGAGGCGTCGCCCTTCCTTTCGCGTCGAAAGAGGTCATGCTCGACGCCATCAGCGTGAGCGGCGGCAGGATCGAGATCACCAAGGACGGCGCGCCGCGGCTCGCCCTCGAGAACATCGCCGGCGAAGCGAGCGCCGCCTCGCTGTCAGGACCTTACAAGGTGCAGGCGACCTATAGTTTCGAAGGCCGCACGCAGGAGCTTCGCTTCTCGACGAGCGCACCGGATGCTGCGGGGCTGTTTCGCGTGAAGTCCGCGCTGCGCGATCCCGACCGCAACATCACCTACATGCTCGACGGTGATGTCACCGGTCTTGCCGCGACGCCCTCTTATGACGGCACCATCGTCGTGCGCATGGCCAATGCCGCACCCGGCGCCGAGCCTGACGCGGACGCCGCGCCGGGCGAGGAGGAGCAGGCCGAGGAACAGACGCAAGGCAGCGTAACGGCTGCAGACACCGCGTCCTTCTTCGAGCTGAAGGGTCCGCTCAAGGCGACGCCCGATCACGCCGAGATCCCCGATTTCGATCTCACCATCCACTCCAAGGGGCGCCCGCAGATCATGAAGGGCAAGCTCGAGCTCGACTTCGCCGAGCACCTCAAGGCTGATGCAGCACTCGAAGCTCGCTTCGTCGACCTCGACACGCTGTTCGGCGCTCCGGGCGGAGGCGAGGGCGAGCGTCCGTCTCCCGCTGAGGCGCTCTATATGTTCGCCGACGAAGTTCTGACCGACGCCGGCCAATTCGGTGATACCAAGCTCGCGGTCACCGTCGAGCAGGCGGGACTTGGCGGAGACCTCGTCGGCGATCTCGACCTCGCGCTCGCGACGGCCGATGGCAGCGTGAAGATCGATCGCCTCAACGCGACGCTTCCCGGCAAGAATCGCATCCACGCCGCAGGCCAGCTCGCGCACGGCAAGTTCGGCCCTGTCTTCGCCGGCCCCGTTAAGCTCGATGGCTCCGACTTGCGGGCTCTCAGCCGCTGGGGATCGGGCGATCGGGATGTGTCGACGCAAGCCTCGATGGGCAATTTCACGCTCCAGGCGAATGCCACGGTCGGTGACGGCGAGCTCACTCTGGCGGATGTCGAGGGCGAAGTGAGCGATACCAAGTTCCGCGGGGCATTGAGCCTGAAGGGCGGCGAGCGGAGCTTGATCGAGATCTCGCTCGACAGCGACAAGCTCGATCTTCGCGAGCTTCTCGGGGAGGGGCCGATCTGGCAGTCCTGGCTCCCTGCAAAAACCACGACGAAAGATGGTGCTGCCCCCGAGGCTGAGCCCAACCTTCTTGCGCGGCTTCATGACGACGATGTGCGCGCGACGCTGCACGTGGGCGAGCTGCTCCTGCCCAATATTCCTGCTGGCAGGTTCGACGCGGGCTTCACGCTGATCGGCGACACGCTCGACCTGCAAAAGCTCGACTTTGCCGCTGCCGATGTGATCGTGTTGAACGGCAAGGGTCATATCGAGCGCTTGAGCCAAGCGCCGTCGGGCGGAGTCGACTTCGGGCTGAAGGCCATGACGACCGACGGCTTGCGCATCGTCTCGGAGCTCTTCGGGCTTCCCGAGGGCGTGGCCAAGTCGAAGCATCTTGCCGCGCTCGCGCCTCTCGATATCCATGTCGGTCTCGTGGCGGCAAAGGAGGGCGACGGCACCAAGGCCTCGATCGACCTCGATGGTAAGGCTGGCGGCTCGGATGTCAGCCTGATCGGCCGCGCCGTCGGCGATCTGGCGAAGCCGACGGAGGCGACGATCGATCTCGATGGTAGCGTGACGGGGGAACGTCCGCAGGCGCTACTTGTTCTCCTTTTCCCAGACCTCCCGGCCGAGCGGCTCGCCGCTGCGAGCGGAGGCCCCGGCAAACTGATGCTTCAGCTTGAGGGCGTGCCCAAAACCAAATTGACGGGCAAGGCCTCCCTCGAGACGGCGATGATGAAGCTCGCCTTCGACGGACAGGGATCGGTGCAAGACTCTGGTGCCACGTTCAGCGGCAAGGCGTCTCTCACGAGCAAGGATTCGAGCCTTGCCCTAATGTTGCTCGGCTTCGAGGCGCCCCCGTCTTCCGCCGGCGTTCCCCTAGCGCTCCACGCCGATATCGTGAAACAGATCGCAAGCATCGATCTCAACGCGGTCGCGGGCTCTGTCGCTGGCCAACCGGTGGCGGGCAGCGCCCATTTCGATACGGGCGGCGCCAAGACGCGCTTCACCATCGCGGCGAACACAGACTACGTGTCGCTGCCGTCGCTCCTCGGCCTGCTGGTGGCATGGCAGCGCACGCCCTCGACCGAGGAGATGCTGGGCGCGATCGGCGCCAACGCCTCGACCGTTTGGCCCTCGCGGGGCTTCTCGCTCGGCGTCCTTGAGAAGGCGGAAGGCGACATAACACTCAACGCCAAGGCGCTCTCGCTTGGGCTGCCGTTCCAGGTCATGGGGGCCACGCTCGCCGCCAAGGTCGACAAGAAGGGACTGAGCGTCACCAATCTCAATGGCCGCCTGTTGGGCGGTACGTTGGCAGCGTCAGGTGGCTTGTGGCCGCGCGGCGCCGGCGCCGAGCTCGAAGCGAAGGCCGAGCTTAAGGGCGGCAAGCTCGATGAGGCCTCGGAGGCGCTGATCGGCAGCGATCTCGCCAGGGGGCCCTTCGATCTTGCCTTCCAGGTGCAAGGCGAGGGCCTGAGCCCGCCGGGCCTCGTCGCCGGCTTGAGCGGTGAGGGGAGCTTGTCGCTCGGCGCGGGTGTATTGCAGACCTTGAGCCCTGAGCCGCTCCGCAAGGTCGCTCTGACCGCCGCCAACAAGACGGTCAAGGTCGACAAGGAGGAGATCGCAGCCGACGCGCGCACTTTGCGTGAGACCCTCACCAAGGGCATCTACAAATACGCCCCGGCCCAGTTCGCCTTCGAGGTGAAGAACGGCACGCTTCGTCTTGCCCCAGCAACGCTTTCCGCCGCGGGCGCCGCGACCAAGGTGAATTTCTACCTTGAGCTCGCGAGTCTCAAGATCGACAGCGAGTGGGCCATGACGCTGACCGGTGCCGCCAATAAGTCGGTGCCTCCGGTGAATCTCGTCTTCACAGGTTCCCTCAACAAGGCGAGCGAGATCGCACCCTCGATCGATACCGCTGCGATCGAGGAATATCTCACCATGCGCCTCATGCAGGAGGACGTTGAGCGTCTCGAGACGCTCGACGTGAGCGGCAGGACGCAAGCCGCTCCCGACGCCGGGCCAGAGGCGCCGGTCGTAGAGCCTGAGGCCGATACCGCTCCGCCAGCCGAGATGGCTCCGCCTCCAGCCCAGCCTGCCGAGGTCGCGCCGATCGAAGGGCCTAAGCCGAGGGCCGAGAGCGAGGCTCCCGACAAGCCGAAGCTCCAGTCAGCTATGCCTGAAGGCACGACACAGCCGTCGACCGATGCCATGCGGATGCCGGTTCCGAATGCAAGCGAAGGCGAGGGCACTCTGGCGCCGACCTCGACCGGCTCAGAGACGCCTGCGGCGCTTTCTGCCACGGCTGCGGCGGAGAAAGCGGCTCAGGAGAAGGCTGACGCCGAGGCCAAGGCTGCAGGGGAGCAGGCGGCTCAAGAGAAGGCCGAGGCGGAAGCCAAGGCGGCGGCAGCGCAGGCCGCCCAGGAGAAAGCTGACGCGGAAGCCAAGGCGGCGGCGGAGCAGGCTGCTCAAGAGAAGGCAGACGCCGAAGCCAAGGCAGCGGCGGAGAAGGCCGCCCAGGAGAAAGCTGACGCGGAGGCCAAGGCCGCGGCGGAGAAGGCCGCCCAGGAGAAAGCTGACGCGGAGGCCAAGGCCGCGGCGGAGAAGGCCGCCCAGGAGCAGGCTGCCGCAGATGCGAAGGCAGCGGCCGAGAAGGCCGCTCAGGACAAGGCCACAGCCGACGCGCAAGCGGCGGCGCAAAGGGCGGTGAGGGACCAGGCTGCCGCCGAGGCGAAGGCTGCGGCCGAAGCGAAGGCCGCAGCGCGGGCCCAAGCCGCGGCGGAAAAGGCGGCGAAGGAAAAGGCCGAGGCGGAAGCCAAGGCAGCAGAGCAGACGGCTGCGAGACTAAGGGCCGCCAAGGCAAAAGCTGACGCCGAGGCACAGGCGGCCGTCGAGGCAAAGGCTGCGGCCGAGGCCAAGACCGCGGCAGCACGGGCGGCGAAAGAGAAAGCCGCCGCCGAGGCGGAGGCTGCTGCGGAGGCCAAGGCTGCGGCCGAGGCGCAAACGGCGGCGCAAAGGGCAGCCAGGCAGCAAGCTGCCGCCGAAGCAGAGGCTGCTGCCGAGGCCAAAGCTACGGCCGATGCAAAAGCCGCTGCCGATGCAAAAGCCGCCACAGATGCAGCTTCTGCGCAGGAGACGACAGTTGCGAAACAGAATGCCGGCACCGAGGCCGGCGCTGCCGCGGTCGGATTCCCAGCAGAATCCGCGCCCGCGCCCACACTCGCACCGCAGCTCAGTCCCGATGGCGAAGCCGGAACGCCCGAGCCCACGCCCGACGGTGCGACCGTCGGCGTCAATGGTGAGGCCGCTCCAGCGGATCCATCAGCCGTTGAGGCCACCCCAACGGTCGTACCGCGGCGGCATCGCCGTTCGCCGTCAGCGCCGGACGACTGGAAGAAGGGATACGGCGTTTTCGGCGGCGGCTAGAATCCTTCGCGCCGGCCCTTGACCCGCTGCAGCACGTAGAGGCGGATGGCGGCAGACAGGCTCGCCTCGGTTCTTCCCGCCTCGCCCCGTTGCTTGTCGATCTCGCCGACAAGGCCCGCGACCGACTTTCTCTCTTCGCGGGCGATCTCTGACAAGGCCCGCCAGAACTCGTCCTCGAGCGAGATGCTGGTGCGATGGCGCGCGATGGTGAGCGAGCGCTTGTTCCTGGGTCTGGCCATGCGAGGAGACGATCTAGGCCTGCGGCGCGATCATGTCCTCAGGCCTGACCAGCCGGTCGAAATCCTCCGCCGTCACATAGCCAAGCCGCACTGCCTCCTCGCGCAGCGTCGTGCCTCTCTTATGCGCGGCCTTGGCGATCTCGCTCGCTTTGTCATAGCCGATATGGGGGGCTAGCGCCGTGACCAGCATCAGCGAGCGCTGCATGTGGTCCTTGATGCGCTCGCGATTGGCCTCGATGCCGACGATGCAATTGTCGGTGAAGCTGTCGGCGACGTCGCCGAGCAGCCTGATCGATTGCAGCATGGCATAGGCGAGCAGCGGCTTGAACACGTTGAGCTCGAGATGGCCTTGGCTTCCGGCGAAGCTGATCGTCGCATGGTTGCCCATAACCTGGGCTGCAACCATAGTGACGGCCTCGCACTGGGTCGGGTTCACCTTGCCGGGCATGATCGAGGAGCCCGGCTCGTTCTCGGGCAGGAGGATCTCGCCGAAACCTGAACGGGGGCCTGAGCCGAGCAGCCTTATGTCATTGGCAATCTTGAACATGGCCATCGCCACGGTGTTCAGGGCACCATGGGCGAAGACATAGGCGTCGTGCGAGGCGAGAGCCTCGAACTTGTTCTCCGCGCTGACGAAGGGAAGCTTCGTCATCTCGGCGATCTTGGCGGCGAACAGCTCGGCAAAGCGGGGGTGTGTGTTCAGCCCGGTACCGACCGCGGTCCCGCCTTGCGCAAGCTCGTAGAGGCCGTAAAGCGAGAGTTTCACACGCTCGATGCCGTGATCGATCTGCGCCGCATAGCCGCCGAATTCCTGCCCTAGAGTGAGAGGAGTAGCGTCTTGCATATGGGTGCGGCCGATCTTGAGGATGTCCTGGAACGCTGCCGCCTTGTCTTTGAGAGCGTGGTAGAGGCGGGCGAGCGCCGGGTTGAGCCGATAGGCGATCTCTTCAGCCGCGGCGATATGCATGGCCGTGGGGAAGGTGTCATTGGACGATTGGCCGAGATTGACGTGATCGTTGGGGTGAACCGGGCACTTGGAGCCGATCGTGCCGCCGAGCATTTCGCTCGCGCGGTTGGCGATCACCTCGTTCAAGTTCATGTTGGTCTGGGTGCCCGAGCCGGTCTGCCAGACGACCAGGGGGAAATGTTGGTCAAGCTTGCCTTGGATCACTTCGTCGGCCGCCGCGGCGATCGCCTCGGCGAAGCGCTTGTCGATCAGGCCAAGCTCGAGATTGGTCAGCGCCGCGGCCTTCTTGACCATGGCCATGGCCCTGACCAGGGGCTTCGGCATGGGCTCGTCGCCGATCTTGAAGTTCCGGCGCGAGCGCTCGGTCTGGGCGCCCCAATAACGGTCGGCCGGCACCTCGATCGGGCCGAACGAATCGGTCTCGGTGCGCGTTGAGTTAGAGGGGATGGGACCTTTGGGGGAGGCGGGCATGTTCACGTTTCCCTTATCCATGGCATTTCGGTCAAGCACCGTTCGTTTGTGTGGCTCTGGCGGGTGTCTATCGGGATTTTGGGGGATTAGGCTATAACATCGCTCGAAAGGGTGGGAGAACGCGCTCGTAAATTGCGTTGCGGCCTTCTGCCGAGGAGCGCCCAAAGCTTCCGGTTTTATGCGGTCCGAGGACTTGGGTGAGGAAGGCTAGTGGCTGAAGTACCAGCGAAGTTGGCACTGCCAGCGCCGCGCGCCGAGCGCATGTCTCTGCTCTTGGCCCGCTGCGCCGCTCTGTTGGTGATTGCCATCGGCGCTCTTGTACTCGGCGCCTGGCGGCTCGGCATCCCCGGAATGGCACTTCCCGGTCTTGCCGGCATGACGCCCAATGCCGCGGTCGCGACGATGGCCGCCGGCGTTGCTCTGTTCTGCTTCACCTTCAGGCCGCTCAGGCCGCTCGCCAGGCTGATCGGTTTTGCCCTTGTCATCCTCGGTCTCCTCGTCATGTGCGAGGACCTGCTCGGCTTCGATCTCGGCTTGGATCATGCGCTCTTCCCCAGCACCTCCGCCGACGCGACCGTGCCGCATTCTGGCATGGCGCCCGGGATCACGGGCTCTCTGATCCTGTTCGGGCTCGCGCTGCTCTACGCCAAGCGCGGCTGGGCCTCCTCGGCGTTCAGCCAGGTGGTGACCATCATCGTTCTCGCGCAGGTGCTAATCGTTCTCGCGGGCTATGCCTACGGCGTTGCGACCTATTATTACCCGTTCCCCTTTACCTCCATGTCGATCTACGGCGCGATGAGCGCCTTCCTGCTCGCCTTCGGTCTGCTCGCGGCCTCACCGGAATATGGGGTCGGCGCCGCCATCGTCGAGCAATCGCCGGCGGGCGAGATGCTGAGGCGGCTGTTGCCGGGCATCCTTGTCTTGCCGCTGGTGATCGGCTGGTTCGCCCATCAGGCCGAGGCCCACACCTACTATGACAGCGCCGCGACGCTCGCCATTTTCGCCGTCGCAAGCATCCTCGTGCTTGCCGTGTTCGCCTGGACCACGATCGGCGCGGTCAGGCGTGCCGACCGCGATCGCAACGCCGCGCTCATGGAACTGCGCGGCCAGCGCGAATGGCTGAGCACGACGCTCGGCTCGATCGGCGACGGGGTGATTGCCACCGACCCGAGCGGCAGCGTTCTGCTTCTCAACCGGATCGCCGAGCAGATGACCGGCTGGACCGTCGCCGAGGCTCGCGGACGGCCGATCTGGGAGGTGTTTCGTGTCATCGATGCGGGTACGCGCAAGCCTGTCGACGACCCGGCGCTGAAAGCTTTGCGTGAGCGCGCGGTGACGCGGCTCGAATCGGGCGCTCTCCTCGTCACGCGCGACGAGAGGGAGATTCCGGTCGAGCATAGCGGCGCGCCGATCTTAGGTTTCGACGGCTCGCTCGCCGGCGCCGTGCTCATCTTCCGCGACGTCACCGAGCGCAGGCGAACCGCTCAACGCCAGACCATGCTGGTCGGCGAGCTCAACCACCGCGTCAAGAACGCGCTCGCCATCGTGCAGTCGCTGGTGCAGGCGAGCCTGCGTCAGGCCACGAGCCGCCCGGCGCAGGCCATGGCGCAGACCCTTGCCGAGCGCTTGCAGGCGCTTCATCGCGCGCACGACCTCCTGCTCGAGTCGCAATGGTCCGGCGCGAGCCTCAAGGCCATGGTCGAGCGCGAGCTCGATCCCTACAAGCGCCCCGATGGACCCAAGATCATGATCAAGGGACCCGATGTCTTGTTGCCGCCGGCGAGTACCTCGATCCTCGCCATGACGCTGCACGAGCTCGCCACCAACGCCGTGAAGTACGGCGCTCTGTCGCAGAACAATGGGCAACTCGGCATCAGCTGGAAGACGTCGCGGAACAATCGCCTCATGCTCACCTGGGAGGAGAGGGGCAGCCTTCATCCCGTTCCGACGAAGCGCGGCAGCGGTTTCGGCATGCAGCTCATCGACAAAGGCATCCGCCACAATCTCGGCGGCGAGACCAAGGTCGAGTTCAGGCCTGCCGGCCTCTATGTCGAAATGAATGTGCCGCTCGAGCCGGCGAAGGAGCCGCGGGCCAAGCCGCAGGCGGTCCAAACCGAGTCGGTCTAGCGGCTATTCGAGGACCCCGATCTCCTCGTTGGCGTGGCGCAGCCGCTCGGAGAACTCACGCGTTAGATTGCTCAAGATGGTGATCATGACGTTGGGGTGCTCGACCGCGAGCTCTTGCAGCTCCTCGACTCCGAGCCCGTAACAGATTACCCGCTCATTGGCGACGATGTCGGCAGAGCGTTTGCCGCCGTCCAGCAGCGCCATCTCACCGAAGGTGAGCCCGGGCCCGATCGAGGCCACGCGCTTCCTCCTGCCGTCCTGGCCGTGCACCTTGATTTCGACGCTGACCGTGCCGCGGGCAAGCACGAAGAAGAGCTTCGCGTCGTCGCCCGCGCGCATGATGACATCGCCCTTCTCGAACACGAGCGGCCTGATGATGGATTCGATCAAGCGGCACTCGGCGGGAGTGAGACCCTTGAACAGATTGATCTCCGAAACCGCGAACTTGGTCTCGATCCCGACCGAGGCTCCGGCCAGCAGCTTGTCCTCGCACCATTCGAGCGCCGTGTCGGTGTCGCGGAACAGGTGCACGCGCTCCTGGTCGCTTTCGGCAAGGGCCTGGACCAAGCGCTCGAGAGGCCCGTTTTCGGCGATCCCGGCGAAGACGAGCTCAGTCTCGCTTTGGGCCATTGAGCGTGCCACGCGCACGATCAGCTTGCGGGCTGCCGTGTCGGCAAGATGCACGCGCTTGAAATCCACGATCACGTAGCGTGCCTCGTCCGCGAGCTGCATGAGCCGACGCAGCAGTTGCTCGGTCGAGCCGAAGAACAGAGGCCCTTGCGCCTCGAGCACCGCCACCTTGGCGCCTTCCGTCGCCAGCACGGCGCGCTCCTCGGGCGTGCGCAGGCGGTTTGAGCGCACGAGGTCGGCGCGGTAATCGCGCCTGATCACGCTCCTCACATTGGTGCGGTTGTTGAAGGCATGGAGCTCGAATTCATTCGAGATCTCCTGGCAGACGCGGATGCCGCGTACGCTATTGCCCTGTTTGTCGATAGGCGGGGAAAAGACGCAAATGCCGATCTGTCCGGGTATGACGGCGATGATGCAGCCCGATACGCCGCTCTTGGCCGGCATGCCGACCTCATAGGCCCACTCTCCGGCATAGTCATACATGCCGCAGGAGTTCATCACCGACAGCACGTCGCGCACATATTGCGCGTCGAACACGGCCTTGCCGGTCAGCGGATTCTTGCCGTCATTGGCAAGCGTGGCGGCCATGATGGCGAGATCGCGACAGGTGACGTTGACCGAGCACTGGCGGAAATAGAGGTCGAGCACCTCGTTCGGATCGCGGCTGATCATCGCCGTGTTGAGCATCATATAGGCGATGGCCCGGTTGCGATGGCCGGTGGTGAGCTCCGAGCCGTACACGGCCTCGTCGATGTCGAGTTTGCGTCCGGCGAGGTCCGAGAACAGATCGAGCATGTTGGCGATCCGATCGGCTTGCGTGTCGCCCAGCATCATCTCGGCGACGGCGATGGCGCCGGCATTGACCATGGGGTTGAACGGGCGATTAGCAACCTCATCGAGCACGATCGAGTTGAACGCCTCGCCCGTGGGCTCCACGCCGACCTGCTCGAGCACGGCAAGACGCCCGTAGTGTTGCAGGGCGTAGCCATACATGAAGGGCTTTGACACGGACTGGATGGTAAAGGGGATCTCGGCGTCCCCCACCGCGTAGATCTGTCCGTCGACCGTGGCGATGGCGATGCCGAACAGCGACGGATCGACCTTGCCGAGCTCGGGGATGTAATCGGCGGGCTTCCCGCCTGAGATCGTCGCCACGCGCCCATGCAGCTCGGCGAGATAATCTTCGACGGGAGCGAGTGCCGTGTGCCCGGCCTGAGACGCGCACCGGATCGTATCGATCTTATTCAACGCTTCCCCCCGCTTGGCTCTGGCTTCGTGCAACAGGCGAGAATTTCTAGTCAGAAATCATGCCAGATAAAGAGCCAAGCGAAATCAAGGTCAATCTCGAATGAGCAGAAGTAATCTGCTCAATCCTTGGGCAGTGAGAGATGAAAGCCCGAGCGGGGGACCTACTTCTTGCGAAAGCGATCGAGATGGACAACCTCAGCCGGAGGACGTGACATCACCACCTCTGCGGCCGGCTGCTCGCTTTCTTCTTGCGGAGGCTCGGGAACACGCGGCTCCTCCGGCTCTCCCACGAGATCGGGAAGCGCCGCCGCCATATGCTGGCGTGCCGAGTCGTTGGCGGCTCCGGGCTTCCCGAACTGAAGACCGAACTGCGCCGAAGGATCGTAGAAGGCCTTAACCGCGCTGAACGGCACGACCAGCCGCTCCGGCACGTTGGAGAAGGAGAGCTTCACCTCGAAGCGATCGTTCGACACCTGCAAGTCCCAGAACTGATATTGCAGGACGATCGTCATCTCCTCAGGATATTGCTCCTTCAGGCGCTTCGACACCGAGACGCCGTCTGCGCCGGTATCGAAGGCGATATAGAGGTGATGCTCGCCGGGCAGGCCCTCCCGCTGAACGCGTGCCAAGACCTGGCGCACCACGCCGCGCAGAGCATCCTGCGTGAGAAGGTCGTATCTGATTTCGTCGTCTGCCATGAAGATCGCCGCTTGCCCTCTTGCGACGTGAGGCAGTGAACCACCCCGTCAAAGTGGAGGGCTTCTGTTGGCCGGTGCCCTCCGAACCGCGCCTAGCCGCTGCGAAGCGATTAGGACTTCATTTTCAGGCTATCGCGCCGCTTACGCAGCGAGAGCAGCCTCCGCATAGTTGTCATTGGCAACTATAGGGTTGGCCCGATAACGGCGGTACCATGCCGAGCGAAAGCGCGACCTTTACACCCTCGTCGATCCTATTTCGCCCCCGCCACGGACCAGTCCGCTTTCTCGATCTCAGACGCTTGTCAAAAGCGATCCGATTCACTGATCCCTGGTGGAGGCGCCGGGTACCGCCCCCGGGTCCGAGTGGCTTATTACGAAGGCTATTTATCGCCATAGTCGGCTTGCACCGACAGACTCTATATAGGCCTCTATGGCGGCAAAAAAAAGATTGACGGTTTCGATACCCCCAACGGAGAGTTACCTTCGAATCGAAGCGCCGGACTAGAATTTACGCTTCATCTTGACGATGGCGCCGCTCCAGGCATCGACCCATATCTTGATCTTGGCGCCGTAGGAATCGAAGCCGACGACCTCCCAGACGCCGTCGTCGAGATCGATGTCTTTGATCGTCACGATGCCCCTGCTGAAGGCGATATTCCGCACTGCGTCGATGGGGACAGCGACGGGTGGCCGCGCCGAGGCGGGAACGGCGAAGAGGAGGGTTGCGGCGAAGAGGATGGGGAGAAAACGCATCGTAGAACTCTCCTAGCGGGCCAAGAGGGGTGTGAATAAGAGGCGAGCGGCGTCTTGCCTGCCGCCCCATGGAAGGCCAGATCATAGGGGCAAGATTCGGAGGAAAGAAGCTCTCCTTGCGGCAATATCTCGATCTTCTCGCCCGGATTCGCCATGAAGGGCTCCGCAAAGGCGACCGCACCGGCACCGGCGCGCTCAGCCTGTTCGGCGCGCAGATGCGCTTCGACTTGGAAGACGGCTTCCCGCTCCTCACCACCAAGAAGCTGCACGTGAAGTCGATCGTCCATGAGCTCCTGTGGTTCCTGCAAGGCTCGACCAATGTGCGCTATCTGAACGAGCATGGGGTGAGCATCTGGAACGAGTGGGCCGACAAGGACGGCGAGCTCGGCCCCGTCTACGGGCGGCAATGGCGCTCCTGGCCCGCGCCCGACGGGAGACATATCGATCAGATCGCCAATGTCGTCCAAGGCCTGAAGCGCGATCCCGATTCACGCCGGCATATCGTGAGCGCCTGGAACGTGGGCGAACTCGACAAGATGGCGCTGCCGCCCTGCCACTGCCTGTTCCAGTTCTATGTCGCGGAGGGGCGTCTCTCCTGCCAGCTCTATCAACGCTCCGCCGACATGTTTCTCGGCGTGCCCTTCAACATCGCCTCCTATGCGCTGCTGACGCGCATGATGGCGCAAGTCACCCGGCTCAAGCCCGGAGAGTTCGTGCACACCTTCGGCGACGTTCACCTCTATCTGAATCATCTCGATCAGGCCGACGAGCAGCTGAAGCGCACGCCCCGCGCCCTGCCGCGCATGGAGATCAATCCCGAGATCACCTCTCTGTTCGATTTCGCCTATGAGGATTTCAAGCTCATAGGCTATGACCCGCATCCCGCGATCCGCGCCGAGGTCGCGGTGTGAGTGATGCGAGCCCTGCGCCCGGCACGCCCATCATCGCGCTCGTGGTGGCGATGGCCGAGAACGGCGCAATCGGCAGGGGCGGCGACTTGCCCTGGCAGCTCTCGAGCGATCTCCGCTATTTCCGCAAAATCACCATGAGCAAGCCCGTCATCATGGGGCGCCGCACCTTCAAGTCTCTGCCGCGCGTTCTCGACGGCCGCCTTAACGTCGTGCTGACTCGCGACAGCCTCTTCGTCGCCGATGGCGCCGTGATGGCGCACAGTCTCGAAGAGGGATTGGAGGTCGCGCGCGCCTCCGCGGCGAGGACCGGCGCCGAGGAGATCATGGTGATCGGCGGCGAGGACGTGTTCCGCGCCGTGCTGCCGCAAGCGGGGCGCATCTACCTCACCGAGGTCCACGCCGCTCCTCATGCCGACACCTGGTTCCCGCCCTTGGACTGGGGCGAATGGCGCGAGGTGTCTCGCGAGCGCCACGAAGCGGGTCCCAAAGATGAGCACGCCTTCAGCTTCGTCCTTCTCGAACGCGTTCCACGCTCCTGAGGGAGGATGCTTTGCCGAAGCCCCATCGGCCAGCGACTTACCAACAGCACGCTTGCGATATTCGCTATATAGGTGTCATGGCAAACGGAGGCACAACGCTCGTTCTAGGCATCCCGGTACCGTCCACCGATCCGGTCTTTCTTGCAACTGTGGGTGTGCATGTCCTGTTCGGGCTTGCGGCCGTGATCATCGGAGCTTTCGCGATGCTGAGCGAGAAGGGGCGGGGCCGGCACTCAAATTTCGGAACGATCTACTTTTGGTGCCTTTTGGGCGTGTTCGTCACCATGAATGCCCTGTCGTTCATGCGTTGGGCAGAGAACTATCCCCTTTTTCTTCTTGGGGCATTTTCATTCGCGTCTGCGTGCTTCGGGCGCACCGCTGCGCGGCGGCACTGGCATCAATGGCCCAGGCTGCATCTCACTGGCATGGGCGCGTCCTACGTCTTGATGCTCACTGCGTTCTACGTGGATAATGGCAAAAACCTACCCTTATGGAAGGAACTTCCGGAAATTGCATTTTGGCTCCTGCCTAGCGCGATCGGGATACCGCTGATCCTATATGCCCTGCTTCAGCACCCTCTTGTTCTCAAATTCGATCGCTCACGGGCGGACATCGCGCGCTCAAACTGAGACGTTGCCCCTGTCGGTCCCGCGCATTGCACGCCCCCAGTGACTAGCCTATAACCCTCCCGACCTTGTCGCAGGACCGCCATTTTGATGCGGCTAGACTTGCCGTCTTAAGCTCCCCGTCTTAGGCCGGTCCTCGCGCCACCCCCACAAGACATCAGGACAAGACTCGATCATGCCTTGGAGCAATCAAAGCGGAGGCGGCGGCTGGAAAGGCGGCGGCGGAGGGCCTTGGGGCCCGCGCCCGGGCGGCCCGAGCCAGCAGCCCGATCTGGAAGAGATTCTGCGCCGCGGTCAGGACCGCATTCGCCAGGCGATTCCGGGCGGCGGCCTCGGCGGCCCGTTCATGGCGCTCGCCGCCGTTGTGCTGATCGCGCTGGTCGGCTTCTTCGGCTTCACCGTGCGGGTCAACCCCGACGAGCTCGGCGTCGTTCTGCGCTTCGGCAAATTTGTGCGCCAGCTGCCGCCCGGCCTCAACTTCCGTTGGCCTTATCCGATCGAGGAGGTCGAGCTTCCCAAGGTCACGCGCATCAATCGTATCGAGATCGGCATGCGCGGCTCCTCCGACGTGCGCGATTCTTCGAGCACGGTGCGCGACGTGCCGGAAGAGAGCCTGATGCTGACCGGCGATGAGAACATCGTCGATGTCGACTTTGTCGTGTTTTGGCAGATCAAGGATGCGGCGAGCTTCCTGTTCAACATCCAGAACCCCGAAGGTACGGTCAAGGACGTGGCGGAAAGCGCCATGCGCGAGATCGTCGGCCAGAGCGATATCGAGCCGATCCTGACCGGGGCGCGGGCCAAGACCGAGGCTGATGCGCAGGAGCTGATGCAGAAGACTCTCGACAGCTACGGCGCGGGCGTATTGGTTACTCAGGTGCAACTGCAAAAGGTGGATCCGCCGGCGCAGGTCATCGACGCGTTCCGCGACGTGCAAGCGGCGCGCGCCGACCAGGAGCGGCTGCAGAACGAGGCGCAAGCTTACGCCAACCGCATCGTGCCGGAGGCCAAGGGCGAAGCCGAGCGCATCCTCCAGGCGGCGCAAGGTTATCGCGATCAGGTCATTGCCATTGCCAAGGGTGAAGCCGCGCGCTTCATCAGTGTTTACGAGCAGTACAAGAAGGCGCCCGACGTGACGCGCAAGCGCATCTTCATCGAGACCATGGAGAAGGTGCTTGGCGACACCGACAAGGTCATTATCGATGGAAAGGCGGGAACAGGCGTCGTCCCCTATCTGCCGCTTCCGGAATTCTCCAAGCGGCCCCCCGCTCCGGAGAGCCAGCCCCAATGAACCGCACCGCTCTCACCGTCAGCCTCGTCATCCTCGCGTTCGCGGCTCTCATCGGCTACCTCACTCTTTTTACCGTGAGCCAGACGCAGCAGGCGATCGTGCTCGAATTCGGCAAGCCCAAGGGCATCATCACGGAACCTGGGCTTCACTACAAAATTCCGTTCATCCAGAACGTCGTGTTCTTCGACAAACGCATCCTCGACATCGACACCGCCTCGCAGGAGGTGATCGCCTCTGACCAGAAGCGGCTCGTCGTCGATGCCTTCGCACGTTACAAGATCGTCAATGCCTTGTTGTTCTTCCAGAGCTTGGGCAACGAGGAGGGTGCCAACTCGCGACTTGGGGCGATTCTTGAAATCCTCGCTCAGGCGAGTGCTCGGCGCCGCGAGCTTTGCGACCGTGGTGCGCGACAAACGCGAAGAGCTGATGCGCACCATTCTCAGTCAGGTCAACCAGGAGGCGGCGCCTTTTGGCATCAACGTGGTTGATGTGCGTATCAAGCGCGTTGACCTTCCCGAAGCGAACATGCAGGCGATTTACCGGCGGATGCAGACGGAGCGGCAGCGGCAGGCCGCAGAGTTTCGCGCTGAAGGCGAGGGCGCGTCGCGGCGCATCCGCGGCACCGCCGACCGTGAGGTCACCGTAATCAAGGCCGATGCGACGGGAGAGTCCGAGCGCATCAGGGGTGATGGCGATGCCGAGAAGAACCGCATTTTCGCCGAGGCGTTCGGTCAGGATCCCGACTTCTTCGCCTTCTACCGGTCGATGCAGGCCTATGAGGGCGCACTCAAGGGCGACGACACGCGCTTCCTGCTGAGCCCCGATTCGCAGTTCTTCCAGTATTTCAACGACGCCACTGGAAAGGCGGCCGATCAGCCGGGCTCTTCGTCTGCCGCGCCGATGCCGGCAAAGCCTTCGGAGTTGTCGCCGCAGCAGGCGCCGAGCGATGAGGGGCCTGAGCCGGAGCAGGGGGCTTCGGTCGGTACCCCGCCGCCCGCGCCCGAGCACAAGCTTTCGGCCGGTGAGACTCTGCCAGAGGTCCAGCCCGCGCCGTGAGGCGCAAGGATAACCGCCGGACGCAATGAGCGATCTTGCCGTGGCGTTAGGGCTCGTCCTCGTCATCGAGGGGTCGCTGTGGGCGCTCTCGCCCGGGCTTGGCCGCAAGCTCTTGCAGGCATCGGCGGGCATGCCGGAGGCCTCCTTGCGGCTCGCTGGCGCCGTTGCGGTCGCCTGCGGCGTTTTCATCATCTGGCTCGTGCGCGGCTAGAAGCGGGAATGCGCGCGCGGGCATCTGCTTTACCTTGGCATTTTCCGCTAAGATGGCGGCAAATCGCGATTTGGCGGCAAGCGATTCTGGAGAGTTCGATCGATGCTTAAGCGGCACATGATGGCGGCACCCCTTAGCGTTGTTTCATTGGTGAGACGCGCGGTCCTGCCCGCTTGCTGTCTTGCGCTTCTTCTCGTTGGCGCTTCGCCGCTCCTTACCACTCCGAGCCTCGCGCGCGGCCCCGACTTTGTCGCCGACGTCGCCGAGGGTCTCCAGGACTCGGTGGTCAACATCTCGACTACCCAGACGCTGAAAGGCTCGAAGGACGACACCGGCGTGGGGCCTGGGCCCAAGGGCTCGCCCTTCGAGGAGTTCTTCGACGATTTCTTCGATGAGCAGGACAAGGAAGGCCTGCCGCGCAAGGTGAGTTCGCTCGGCTCGGGCTTCGTGATCGACCCATCAGGCCTGATCGTCACCAACAATCACGTCATCGAAGGCGCCGACGAGATCCTCATCAACTTCACCGACGGCACCAAGCTGAAGGTCACCAAGATCCTCGGTCACGACCCCAAGACCGACCTCGCGCTGCTCAAGGTCGAGCCCAAGAAGCCGCTCCATGCCGTGACCTTCGGCGACTCCGCCAAGATGCGCGTGGGCGACTGGGTGATGGCGATCGGCAATCCCTTCGGGCTTGGCGGCAGCGTCACGGTCGGCATCATCTCCGCCACCAAGCGCGACATCAACGCCGGTCCTTATGACGACTTCCTGCAGACCGACGCCGCCATCAACCGGGGGAATTCCGGCGGGCCCTTGTTCAACATGGACGGGCAGGTGATCGGGGTGAATACGGCGATCATCTCGCCGTCCGGGGGCTCGATCGGCATCGGCTTCGCCGTTCCCTCGAACAGCGCCGTGCAGGTGATCGATCAGCTCAAGCAATATGGCGAGACGAGGCGCGGCTGGCTCGGCGTGCATGTGCAGAACGTGACCGACGAGATCGCCGAGAGCTTGGGGCTCAACGAGCCTAAAGGCGCTCTCGTCGCCACCGTGTCGCCCGATAGTCCCGCCGCCACGGCCGGCATCCAGCCGAGCGACGTGATCTTGTCCTTCGACGGCCAGGCCATCGAGAACATGCGCAGCCTGCCGCGCGCGGTAGCTGCGACGCCGATCGGCAAGAGCGTTGCCGTGCAGGTTCTGCGCAAGGGCCAGACCATGGACGTCAACGTGACCGTCGGTCAGCTCCCGGCGAGCGAGGAGGCGGCCGACGACGCGACGCAAGACGATAGCAGCGGCGGCCAGGGCGACGCGCCCGAGCACGAGGAGTTGCTTGGCATGTCCATCGCGCCCCTGACCGATGAACTGCGCAGCCAATATGGCATCGGCCAGGCGATCGAGGGCGTGATCATCACCGAGGTCAAGCCTGACAGCCCCGCCGCGCAGAAGGACGTGAAGCCGGGGGACGTGATCGTCGAGGTGACGCAGGAGAAGGTGAAGCAGCCGGGTGACGTGCTCGCGCGGCTCGAAGCGGTGAAGAAGTCAGGCCGGCACACGGTCTTGCTGCTCCTCTCCGACGCCAAGGGCGAGCTAAGATTCGTCGCCGTCCCGGCGACGTGACGCCGAAGGCAATCCTCATTGCCGGTCCGACCGCGAGCGGAAAGTCCGCGGTGGCGCTCGCTCTCGCTGAGCGGCTTGTCGGCACCGTCATCAATGCCGAACTCGATGCAGCTCTACCGCGAGCTGCGCATCCTCACCGCGCGGCCGAGCGAAGCCGAGGAGAGGCTCGCGCCGCATCGTCTCTATGGCACGGTTCCCGGAAGCGAGGCCTTCTCGGTCGGGCGCTGGCTCGAAGAGGCGCAAGCGGCAATCGCCGAAGCGAGAGGTGAGGGGAGGGTGCCGATCCTGGTCGGCGGCACAGGTCTTTATTTCAAGGCCCTTCTCGAGGGCCTTGCGCCAGTCCCGGATATCCCCAGTGAGGTGCGCAGCTATTGGCGCGAGCAATCGGAGCGGCTTGGCACCGAGGCGCTTCATCGCGAGCTTGTTGCGCGCGATCCCGGGATCGCGGCGAAGCTAAGGCCGAGCGACCCGCAGCGCATCGTGCGCGCGCTCGAGGTGATCGATGCCACCGGCGTCTCGCTGTCGGAGTGGCAGGGCGCGCCCGCTGCTCCCGTTCTCGATCCCCACGCGGTGATGAGGCTCGTCATCGCGCCGGAGCGCGAGCCGCTTTATGCCGGCATCGATGCTCGTTTTGACCGCATGATCGAGGCGGGTGCGCTCGAGGAGGTCGAGGTTCTGCTTGGCCTCGGGCTCGACGACAGCCTTCCCGCCATGCGTGCCCATGGGGTGCGCGAGTTCAGGGCCCATCTGGCTGGCGCGTGCAGCCTTGAAGAGGCGAAGATCAAGTCGAAGACCGAGACGAGGCGCTACGCCAAGCGGCAGATGACCTGGGCGAGGCGCTACATGACCGACTGGGAGTGGTTCCCCGGTCCTCAAGAGGCAGTCGAGGCGGTGGTGCTCACACCGTGATTTGCGTGCCAATCTCCACCACGCGGTCGGTGGGGAGCCCGAAATAACTCGAGGCGTCATCGGCATTCTTGGCGAGGATGATGAACAGGCGATCCTGCCAGACCGGCATGCCCGATTTGGTGTCGGGCCTCACCGCGCGGCGCGACAGGAAGAAGGACGTCGACATGATATCGAAGGTGAGGCCCTGTTTCCGCGCAAGCCCGAGCGCCTTCGGGATATTCGGCGTCTCCATGAAGCCGAAGCGGACGATCACGCGGGTGAAGATCTTGCCGAGCGGAGTGACGGTCACGCGCTCGGCTGGCGCGACGCGCGGCGTGCTGTCGGTGACGAGGGTGAGCACCACGTTCTGCTCGTGCAACACCTTGTAGTGCTTGAGACTGTGCAGAAGCGCGGTCGGCGCGGCCTCGGGGTCTGCGGTCAAGAACACGGCTGTGCCTGCGACTTTGTGCGGCTGCCGCTTCTCCAACGCGTCGATCAGGTCGTCGATCGGGGTCTCCAGCCGGCGCGTCTTGGCGGCGAGAATGCGCGCACCCTTCACCCAAGTGAGCATCAGCGTCATCATCATGGCGCCGATCATCAAGGGCACCCAGCCACCCTGGAACACCTTGAGCAGGTTGGCGCCGAGAAAGACGAGGTCGATGAGGAGGAACGGCGCCATCAGCGCGGCTGCGCCCCAGACCGGCCATCGCCAATATTTCCAGATCACGATGAAGGCCATGATCGCCGTCACCACCATCGTGCCGGTCACGGCGATGCCGTAAGCTGAGGCGAGCGCGCCCGAGGACCTGAACTGCACGACGAGCAGCAGCACGCCGATCAGCAGAATGATGTTGACGCGCGGAATGTAGATTTGCCCGAACTGTGATTCCGAGGTGTGGCGGATTTCAAGCCGTGGGAGAAGACCGAGCTGGATCGCCTGTGCGGTGAGCGAGTAGGCGCCTGTGATCACCGCCTGGCTCGCGATCACCGTTGCAGCGGTGGCAAGGGCGATCATCGGCGCGCGCGCCCAGTCCGGATAAAGCAAGAAGAACGGGTTCGTGATGGCGCGCGAATCGCCGAGCAGGAGTGCGCCCTGGCCGAGATAGTTGATGGTGAGCGCAGGCAGGCAGACCGTGAGCCAGGCCGTCCTGATCGGCCCTCTGCCGAAATGGCCGAGGTCGGCGTAGAGTGCTTCGGCCCCGGTGACCACCAGGAATACGGCGCCAAGCGTTAGCAGCCCGATTATGCCGTGGCCGAGGAGAAAGCTCACGCCATGCACCGGGTTGAATGCGGCGAGCACGCTCGGATTCTGAGCGACGTGCCAGGCGCCGCCAAGCGCAAGAACGGCGAACCACAGGAGCGTGATGGGGCCGAAATAGGCCGCAACCCGCGCTGTACCGTGCGATTGCACCGCGAACAGAGCGAAGAGAATGACGACCGAGAGCGGGACCACGTAGCGGGCGAGCGCCGGTGTGATGACCTCCAAGCCCTCGACCGCCGACAGCACGGACAGCGCCGGCGTGATCATCGCATCGCCGTAGAAGAGCGCCGCGCTGATCATGCCGAGTAGCATGATGGTGTAACCATTGCCACCTAGGGCGCGCCGGGCGAGCGCCATCAGCGCCAGAGTTCCTCCCTCGCCGTTGTTGTCGGCGCGCAGCAGGATCATCACGTATTTCACCGTGACGATCAGGATGAGCGCCCAGATGATCAGCGATAGGATGCCGAGAATGACCTCTTCGCCGGCCGGCGCGGTCGGCCCCACGGCGGCAAGCACCGATTCGCGCAAGGCATAGAGCGGGCTCGTGCCGATGTCGCCATAGACGACGCCGATGCAGCCAAGCATCAGCCCGAAAAATTTCGGGTGTGAGGTCTCCAGCCCAGGCCCGTTGGCGGTCCCGGCGACTTTGGTGTGTGGAGTCATTGAGAGGGGATGTGACCGTTCGCGGATCGTGCGGACGAGGCGGCATGCGCGGCCCGTCCTAACCGGAGCCGGGCATAGACCTTAGCGTGCCGCATGTCCATACAACGAATTGTTTGTGAACCCCCGCGCGGCACCCGGCGCGTCACACGGTGACTTGCGTGCCGATCTCGACCACGCGATCGGTGGGAAGCTGGAAATAGCTCGATGCGTCGTCGGCGTTCTGAGCAAGAAAGATGAAGAGCTTGTCCTGCCAAGCGGGCATGCCCGATCGCACATCGGGGCGCACCACGCGCCGCGACAGGAAGAACGACGTCGCCATGATGTCGAAGCTCCAGCCCGCCTTGCGGGCGATGGCGAGAGCCTTCGGGATGTTGGGCGTCTCCATGAAGCCAAAATGCAGGATCACGCGCAGGAAGTTGTCGCCGATCTTCTCCATAACCACGCGGTCCCGCGGCGCGATGCGGGGAACGTTCTCGACCACGATGGTGAGGATGACATTGCTCTCGTGCAGCACCTTGTAGTGCTTCAGGCTGTGCAGCAGCGCGGTCGGCGCGCTTTCCGGCGCGGCGGTGAGGAATACGGCGGTGCCCGGGACGCGCGGCGGCGGCCTTTTCTCCAACATCTTGATCAGCTCCTCGACCGGCATTTCGAGCCTTCGCGTCTTGGCCGCGAGGATGTGTGCGCCCCTGCGCCAGGTGAGCATCACGGTGACGAGACAGCCGCCGATAAGGAGGGGCACCCAGCCGCCTTGCGGGACCTTCAATAGGTTGGCGATGAGGAACGTGAAATCGATCAGGATGAAGGGCAGCATGAGCGCGAGCGCCGCGCCGAGCTTCCAGTTCCACACCCGCCAGATCACGGTGAAGCCCATCAGACCATCGACCAGCATGGTGCCGGTGACGGCTACGCCATAGGCGGCAGCGAGCGCGTTCGATGAGCGGAACAGGAGCACGAGCAAAAGCACGCCGATCAGCAGCAGCGCATTGACGCGCGGGATGAAGATCTGTCCCGCCTGGGTGGCCGAGGTGCGCCTGATCTGAAGGCGCGGCAAGAGACCGAGCTGCACAGCCTGGTTGGTCAGGGAGAAGGCGCCGGTGATCACGGCCTGGCTCGCGATGATGGTCGCGGCCGTAGCGAGCGCGATCATGGGATAGAGCGCCCAGGACGGCACCATGCGGTAGAACGGATTGGCGATGGCGGTTGGTTCGGCCAGCACGAGCGCGCCTTGCCCGAAATAGTTGAGGACGAGGGCGGGCAAGACGAAATAGAGCCACGCCGTCTGGATCGGCCGTCTGCCGAAATGGCCGAGATCGGCGTAGAGGGCTTCGGCGCCGGTGACGGCGAGAAAAACGGCGCCGAGCGTCACCAGCCCGATATAGCCGTGGCTTCCGAGGAAGCGGATCGCGTGCATCGGATTGAGAGCGGCGAACACCGCCGGGTCGTCCGCGATATGGACGAGCCCGACGCCGCCGATGGCGATGAACCACAGCGTCATCACCGGTCCGAAGAAGGCCGCGACCCGCGCCGTGCCGCGCGACTGCACGGCAAACAAAGCGACCAGGATGATCACGGTCAGCGGCACCACGTATTGCTGGAGTTGCGGCGTGGCGACCTCCAAGCCTTCGACCGCCGACAAGACCGAAATGGCCGGGGTGATGAGCGCATCGCCGTAGAACAGAGCCGCAGCGATCATCCCGAGGAGCAGCATGGTGAGGCGAATGCGTCCCTGACCGAGCGCTCCTTGCGCAAGCGCCATGAGCGACAGGGTGCCGCCTTCGCCCTTGTTGTCGGCGCGCAGCAGAATGAGCACATATTTGCAGGTGACGACGAGGATCAGCGCCCACAGGATGAGTGACAAGACGCCGAGCACGCTATCGCGCGTGACGATGTTGCTGGGCCCCGCCGCCGCCTGCAGGGCGACGCGAAACGCATAGAGTGGGCTCGTGCCGATGTCGCCGAACACGACGCCCATGCTGCCGAGCGTGAGCGCCCAGAAGGTGTGTGGCGCGTGCGTCTCCGTATCGGCGACGACGCCATTGGCGACGGGAGATTCTGACTGGACCTGCGGCATCGATAGGGGAGGGCGTTAGGTGGATATCGCGGAAACGCCTTGAGTGCCGACGCGATCCATAAGGGGTAGCCAAATAAGCGGAAGGAGCGCGCTTGTCCAGGGCCGGTGCGGGGGGTGTGATTTTTTCGGACGGCGCTTGCGGCGACCAGATCCGAAACGCAAGAAAAGCTATTCTGAGGCTTGATCAGGGTAATAATTGGAAAGAGAATGAAGGCCAAACTTGTCATTCATTCGCATTTACCGTTGACCCTCACTCTTGAAAACCTTAGGGTGCGCGCCTTATTCACGCTTTTCCGCTATTCCTCGAGCTCAGCGGCCTCGCGGGACCTTGAGGCGCGAAGGCTTCCTTTTGCCAAGTGAGTGAGAACGACATGTCGCGCGCGATGACGGGCGCCCAGATGGTGCTAGAGGCTCTCGCCGATCAGGGCGTCGAGCACATCTTCGGTTATCCGGGGGGTGCCGTGCTTCCGATCTATGACGAGCTGTTCCAGCAGGATCGCATCAAGCACATCCTCGTCCGCCATGAGCAGGGCGCGGTGCACGCGGCCGAAGGCTATGCGCGCTCGACCGGCAAGGTCGGCGTCGTGCTCGTCACCTCCGGCCCCGGCGCCACCAACGCCGTCACCGGGCTCACCGATGCGCTGATGGATTCGATCCCCATCGTCTGCATCACCGGGCAGGTGCCGACCCACCTCATCGGCAACGACGCCTTCCAGGAATGCGACACGGTCGGCATCACGCGGCCCTGCACCAAGCACAATTACCTCGTCAAGGACGTGAACAATCTCTCGCGCGTCCTGCACGAGGCGTTCTATGTCGCGCGCACCGGACGCCCTGGCCCCGTCGTGGTCGACATCCCCAAGGACATTCAGTTTGCCAAGGGCATCTATACCGGCCTCACCAACTCGCAGCACAAGAGCTACAACCCGAAGACGGTTGGCGAGGACCGCGCCGTCCAGGCCGCTGTCGATCTAATGATCAACGCCAAGCGGCCGATTTTCTATACCGGCGGCGGCGTCATCAATTCGGGGCCGCTCGCCAGCGCGCGGCTCCGCGAGCTGGTGCGGATGACGGGATTTCCCATCACCTCGACACTGATGGGGCTCGGCGCGTACCCCGCTTCCGACAAGCATTGGCTCGGCATGCTCGGCATGCACGGCACCTACGAAGCCAACAACGCGATGCATGATTGCGACGTGATGATCTGCATCGGCGCGCGCTTCGACGACCGCATCACCGGCAGGGTCGACGCCTTCTCGCCCGGCTCGAAAAAGATCCATGTCGATATCGACCGCTCCTCGATCAACAAGAACATCAAGGTCGATATCCCCATCGTCGGGGATTGCGCCAAGGTTCTGGAGCAGATGATCGACGCGTGGCAGGCGCGCAAACCCAAGCTCGACAAGGCTGCGCTCAAGTCGTGGTGGGCGACGATCGACAAATGGCGCGCGCGGAAATGCCTGCACTATAAGAAGCGCGACGACGTGATCATGCCGCAATACGCGATCGAGCGGCTCTACGCGCTGACGCGCGGCCATGACGTCTATGTCACCACCGAGGTCGGCCAGCACCAGATGTGGGCGGCGCAGTTCTTCAAGTTCGAGGAGCCGAACCGCTGGATGACGTCGGGCGGGCTCGGCACCATGGGCTACGGCTTGCCGGCTGCGGTCGGCGTGCAGGTCGCCCACCCGAACTCGCTCGTTATCGACATCGCCGGCGAGGCCTCTGTGCTGATGACCATGCAGGAGATGTCGACGGCCGCGCAGTACGACCTGCCGATCAAGATCTTCATCCTCAACAACGAATATATGGGCATGGTTCGCCAGTGGCAGGAGCTTCTGCATGGCGGCCGCTACTCGCATTCCTACACCGCGGCGCTGCCCGACTTCGTCAAGCTCGCCGAAGCCTATCAGGGCGTCGGCATCAGGGCCGAGAAGCCGTCCGAGCTCGACGACAAGATCAGGGAGATGATCGCCACGCCGAAGCCCGTGATCTTCGACTGCCGGGTCGACAAGCATGCCAATTGCTTCCCCATGATCCCGAGCGGGGAGGCGCATAACCACATGCTGATGGGCGACGACATCACCGAGCAGGACATCGAAAAGGCCATCACCGAGGAAGGCAAGGTGATGGTCTAGCCATGACCTCGGGAACCCGCACTCTGCTGAGCTTCTTGCTTGGCCTCAGGACTATCATGCTGATCGGCTCGGCCGGTGCCATCGTCGGCGCGCTGCTAATGTTCCTGCAAGGCGCCCGCTACCTCTATCACGCCTGGCACGATTTCTTTTCCGGGCAGCAGGTCGTCGTGCCCGTGCTCGAAGCCGTCGATGCCTTCCTGTTCGGCATCGTGCTCGTGATCTTCGCCTATGGCATCGCCATCGGATTCGTGTTCACCTTGCCCGAGGGGTACGGCCAGCGGCTCCCGAACTGGATGAAGGTCGGGGGCGTTGGGCAGCTCAAGGCGACGCTCGCCGAGGTCGTCATCGTCGTGCTGATCGTGATCTTTGCGCGCGTCGTGGTCGGCACCGTCGATTCTGGAAAGCTTTTCGATTGGCCGATGCTCGTGCTTCCGGGCTCGATCTTTCTCATCGCGGCGGCGCTACGCATGCTCGAACTCGGCGGGAAGGGCGGAGCCAATTCGGAAGAGGGAGGGCACTGATGACCCAGCCCGGATCGGCCTATTCGCTCGAGAAGCGCGAGGAGAAGCCAGAGACGCACACCATGACCGTGCTCGTCGATAACGAGCCCGGCGTGCTCGCACGCGTGATCGGCCTGTTCTCGGGCCGCGGCTACAACATCGAGTCCCTCACCGTGTCGGAGACGGAGCACGAAGCGCATCTGTCGCGCATCACCATCGTCACCACTGGCACGCCGATGGTGATCGAGCAGATCCAGCATCAATTGGAGCGGCTGGTGCCGGTCCACTCCGTCACCGACCTCACGGTGAAGGGCAACCCGATGGAGCGCGAGCTCGCCATGGTCAAGGTCGCCGGCAAGAGCGAGAAGCGGGTCGAGGCCTTGCGCCTCGCTGAGGCCTTTCGCGCCCAGGTGATCGACGCCTCGACCGAGCATTTCGTGTTCGAGATTACCGGCAAGCAATCGAAGATCGAGCAGTTCATCGTGCTGATGCAGCCTCTCGGCCTGGTCGAGGTCGCCCGCACGGGGCTTGCCGCCATCTCGCGCGGCCCAGAGCGGATGTAGCCTAGGCGCGCTCCCTCGCGCTGAAGACGTTCAGCAGAAAGTTCGCGAGGAACACGAGAAGACCGGTGAGCACGCCGAGCGAGCCGATCACCGCGAGCGCGATGGTCTGGTGGGCCTGCGCGAGCGGAAGTCCGGCAATGAACAGGACCGCGCCGATGGTGAAGATCACGAAATGGGCGGCGGCGAGCTTGCTCTCGGCGAGCTTGGGATAGGCGCGGTAGATGAGCCCGAACAGCACCATCGAAGCGAAGCCGACCAGGTTGATATGCGCATGCACGGGCGCGAGCTCGAAATGCTCGCCCACTCCCATCCAGATGCCGAAGGCAAAGCCGAAAATCCCGCAGAGCAGCCCGATCAGAATGAACCAGCGGTCGATGTTCTTCACGTCGCAATCCTCCTCGAATCGATTTCTTGGCGATTAGACCCCCGGCATGACCCCTTGCAAAGTGCCGCCCCGGGCGTCACAAACGCGGCCGAGCAAGCCAACCTTTAGGCAGGGAACACCCTTATGCGCGTTTACTACGATCGGGATGCCGATCTCAATCTGATCAAGGGCAAGAAGGTCGCCATCATCGGCTATGGCAGCCAGGGTCATGCGCATGCGCTGAACCTGAAGGATTCGGGCGTCAAGGACGTGGCCGTGGGCTTGCGGCCGGGGTCGAAATCCGCGGTCAAGGCCGAGAAGGCGGGTTTGAAGGTCATGGACGTGCCCGAGGCCGCGCGCTGGGCCGACGTGGTGATGATGCTTACCCCCGACGAGCTCCAGGCCGGCATCTTCGAGAAGGACCTGAAGCCCAACATGAAGCAGGGCGCGGCGCTCCTCTTCGCCCACGGGCTCAACATCCATTTCAACCTGATCGAGCCGCGCCCCGACATGGATGTCTGCATGGTGGCGCCAAAGGGGCCCGGCCACACGGTGCGCGCCGAATATATGCGGGGCGCCGGCGTTCCCTGCCTGATGGCCATCGCCCAGGACGCGACCGGCAACGCGCACGACCTCACGCTCTCTTATGCCGCGGCGATCGGCGGGGGCAGGGGGGGCATCATCGAGACCAGTTTCCGCGAGGAATGCGAGACCGATCTTTTCGGCGAGCAGTCGGTGCTCTGCGGCGGCCTCGTCGAGCTGATGCGGAACGGTTACGAGACCCTGGTCGAGGCGGGCTATGCGCCCGAGATGGCCTATTTCGAATGCGTGCACGAGGTGAAGCTGATCGTCGACCTCATCTATGAGGGCGGCATCGCCAACATGAATTACTCGGTGTCAAACACCGCCGAGTATGGTGAGTACGTCTCTGGCCCGCGCGTGGTCGGCAAGGCGAGCAAGGAGGCCATGCGCCAGGTCCTCGACGACATCCAGTCCGGCAAATTCGTCAAGGATTGGATGCTCGAGAACCGCGTCAACCAGACGAGCTTCAAGGCGATGCGCGCCAAATGCGACAACCACGACATGGAGGTCGTGGGCAAGCGCTTGCGCGACATGATGCCGTGGATCGCCGAGCGCAAGATGGTCGACAAGAGCAAGAACTAGCGGCGCCCGGGCGGCAGGGGAAGGGGGCCTCGTATGCTGACTACCCGCTACGCCAAGATCGTGATGAGCCTCGTGCTCGCCGCCTTCTGCCTCCTCGTCACCTTCGACAACATCACCGACTACGGCACGAACTATCTCTTCGTGCAGCACGTCATGAGCATGGACACGACTTTCCCCGGCAACGGGCTCATGTACCGGTCGATCACGAGCCCGCTGCTCTGGCAGATCGCCTATGCGTCAATCATCGCGGCGGAGGGCGTGACCGGCACTCTATTCTTCGCTGGAGCCATCCGCCTGTTCCAGGTGCGGAACGAGCCGGCCGAGGTGTTCAATCAGGCCAAGGTCTATACGATCGCCGCCTGCCTGCTCGCCTTCCTCGTCTGGTATTTCGGCTTCATGGTCGTTGCCGGCGAATGGTTCGCGATGTGGCAATCGACCACCTGGAACGGGCAGGACGCCGCCTTCCGCTTCTACATGGCGGTGCTTGGCGTTCTGATCTTCGTCAATCAGCCCGATCCCGAGCTTTCCGGCTTCGTCCCGCCGCGCCCTGTGACCCCGCGCCGCCGCCGCGCCGACAAGGGCACCAAGACCTGAGCCCGGATGAGCGAGGAGGGCGCTAAGAAGCGGCTGGACACTTCCCGGCTAGCCCCGACAGAGTTTGCGGAGGGCAGCGATGGGCGCTGTCTGATGCAGGCCCTTGCTGCCCGACGCATCGCATTTCGCTATCTGCGGGTCGATGAGATCACCAATCCCGAATCGCTTCGGCCTGTTATGACCTTCCTCGTCAACGGCGTGCCTTACTATTTCGATGGCTGGCTTCGTAGCGCGAACTCATCGCTGGTTCCAGGGCCGCCGGTCCATGGCCAGGCTGCTCATGACTTCGTCAACGACAAGGGTGCGGTGAAAACGTTGCTGCGCGCAAACGGCTTTCGAGTTCCCGAAGGAGCCGTTTTCGCACGGGATCAGTACGACGAGGCGGAAGACTTTTTCAGCACCTTTATCGCCGCCTGTCCCGCCGGTGCTTGCATGAAACCCACCAGGGGCGGAGCCGGCAAGCGGGTCTTTGTCGGCGTCCGCGACGTGGCTTCGTTCTGGCGCCGATTTGAGACCATCGCCAGCGCTTCGGTCATGTCATGATCGAAGAAACCGTGGCTGGTGAGATGTGTCGAATTCTCCATGTGGGCGGCCGTGGCGTCGCCGCCATATCGTGGCGCACGGTGAACGTGGAAGGAGATGGCAAACACACAGTCGCCGAGCTTGTTGAGCGCAAGAATGCGGGGCGCAGGCTTAATCCTGCCTACGCTCGTTTTCCGCTTCGCGTATCGGAAAAAAGGGAGATCGCATTTCTCCGGAAGGCGGGCCTAACCGTCGATCACGTTCCGGCGGCCGGAGAGTTGGTCTATCTGTCGGCATCGGCCCAGCGAAGACGAAGCGACCGACATCACCGACAAAATCCATCCATCCTATGTCGCGCGTGTTGAGCGTGCGCTCAGTCTCATGCCCGCGCTCGTCTGGTGTGGCGCGGATCTGATCATTCCCGACATCGCCGCCCCGGCGACGCGCGAAAACTATCATATGCTTGAGCTGAATACGTCGGCACGGTTCGTCGACCACCATCATCCGTGGCGCGGGCAGTCGCGCGACGTGGCAAGTCTTATCGCGACGTGGCAAGTCTTATTTTGGATCGCCTCGAAACCTGGAGCGAGGTCTAGCGCAGTCCTTGGTAAGGGCGCGTCTAAATGGGCGATGCGGCTAAGCGAAGATCGTGATATCATTTTGGCTATGTTCGAGCAGCCGCGCGCTGGAATGCGTTAGGGGGGCTGCTGCCTACGGACTGCGAGGCTTGCATTCGCGGAAGGAGGCTAGAACATGGCCATAGCCCTCACGTTGGAAAGATACCTGGACGCACGAAACGTCAAATATGACGTGATCGCGCACGCGCCGACAAACTCGTCGATGCAGACGGCAAAGACCTGTCGCATTCCAGGCGACCGGCTCGCCAAAGCGGTTCTGCTTCGCGACGATATTGGCTACGCCGTCGCGGTGCTCCCGGCATCCCATCACATCCGGATTTCGGAGCTCAAGAAGCAGTTCGGCAGCGACGTCGAGCTTGCAACCGAGTACGAGGCCGCGGAGCTGTTTCAGGATTGCGCGCGCGGCGCGATTCCCGCCGTTAGCGACTGCTACGGGCTCGACCTGGTGGTCGACGACAGTATCGATGAGCAGCCGGAGGTCTATTTTGAGGGTGGAGATCACTCGACCCTGGTCCATATGAGCGCCGCTCAGTTTGCTGGCCTGACGTCTACGGCACGGCACGCCAACTTCAGCGCCCGCCACTGAGGGCGGTACAAGCAAGGCCTGCGCGACGAAGTTTGGCGAAGCGCCCTTGCTTGCGGGCGCGCTTCGCATTATTTTCCGCCTCGACGACAGGTGAGCCATGCAGCGTTCGAACGGGCAGATCAGGATTGAGACGGGCGCTTCGACGCCTGCGACTGCTCGCGCGCTTCCGAAACTCGTCCTTAGACGCCCCTGAGCTCCTTCAGTCCTGCTCGAAGCGGGGCGGGCGTTCAGGGGATGGCAATCTAATCCTCAGAAAATTCAATCGGCTTGTCGGTCATGCTAGACTGACGCCCAAATCCTAAGGACGAGACAGATGGAGTCCAACCCAAAAAACCCGGCCCGCGCGGAGCGCGACCGCGTCGTGATCTTCGACACGACCTTGCGCGACGGCGAGCAATGCCCCGGCGCCACCATGACCTTCGACGAGAAGCTCGAGGTCGCCGATCTCCTCGATGAGATGGGCGTCGACATCATCGAGGCGGGCTTCCCCATCGCCTCCGAGGGCGATTTCAACTCCGTGCAGGAGATCTCCCGGCGCGCCAAGAGTTCGGTGATCTGCGGGCTTGCCCGCGCCCAAATGAAGGACATCGACCGCTGCGCGGAGGCGATCAAGCCCGCCAAGCGCGGCCGCATCCACACCTTCATCGGCACTTCGCCGCTCCATCGCAAATATCAGATGGGGATCGACGAGGCCGAGGTGCTGGCGCGCGTCACCGCGTCAGTCGCCAGAGCGCGGAGCTATACCGACGACGTCGAATGGTCGGCCATGGACGCGACCCGCACCGAGCACGATTTCCTCTGCCGCTGCGTCGAGACGGCGATCAAGGCCGGCGCCACCACCGTCAATATTCCCGATACGGTGGGCTATGCCACGCCGGACGAGTTCGCTGCGCTGATCCGCATGATCATCGAGCGGGTACCCGGGGCCGAGCGCACGGTCTTCTCCACCCATTGCCATAACGATCTCGGCCTCGCCGTCGCCAACTCCTTGGCCGGCGTCGTTGCCGGCGCCCGGCAGGTCGAATGCGCCATCAACGGGCTCGGCGAGCGCGCAGGCAACGCCGCGCTGGAAGAGGTGGTCATGGCCATCAGGACGCGCGGCGACGTGATGCCGTTCTTTACCGGCATCGACACCACCATGCTGACCCGCGCCTCGAAGCTCGTGTCCCGCGTGACCGCCTTCCCTGTGCAGTACAACAAGGCGATCGTCGGCCGTAATGCCTTCGCCCATGAGAGCGGCATCCACCAGGACGGCGTGCTGAAACATGCCGAGACCTTCGAGATCATGACGCCCGAGAGCGTGGGCTTGAAGGAATCCTCGCTGGTCATGGGCAAGCATTCGGGGCGCCACGCCTTCCGCGAGAAGCTGAAGGAGCTCGGCTATGAGCTCGGCGACAACGCCTTCGAGGATGCCTTCGTCCGCTTCAAGGCTCTCGCCGACCGCAAGAAGCACGTTTATGACGAGGATCTCGAGGCGCTGGTCGATCAGGAGATCGCTTCCGCCCATGATCGCATCAAGGTCGTCGCGCTGACCGTGATCGCCGGCACCGGCGGTCCGCAAAAGGCGACGCTCACCCTCGACGTCGACGGCAAGCAGTACACCCACGAATCGACGGGCGACGGCCCTGTCGACGCCACCTTCCGGGCGATCAAGGCGCTCGTGCCCCACGAGGCGCGGCTCCCGCTCTACCAGGTGAGCGCCGTGACGGAGGGAACCGACGCCCAGGCCGAGGTGACCGTGCGGCTCGAGGCTGACGGCAAGACCGTGACCGGCCGCGGTTCTGACACCGACACCCTCGTCGCCTCGGCCCGAGCCTATGTGAGCGCGCTGAACAAGCTGCTTGCACGCGAGGGTAGGCGGAAGCCCGAGTCGATGCTTGCGTCCTAGAGCCAGGATCGGCAATCGAGGCGCGCTAGAGAATCGTTTTTGCCTGGGAATAAGGCGGCCGGCCGGTAGCCGGCTGCCTCATTCTTCGGCGCGTCGGCGCCCAAATCCGATGGCGCCCCGCCACATTGTGTCAAATGCTTAAAGGCACGCCTTAACGGCCCCCGAATTGTGGCGAAGACCGCGTTTTGGCCAGGACTCGGCGGACCCCGGTCCGGCCGGACTCTGGCAAGCAAATTGTTTTTTCGAATCAGGCTTCCGACGCATTGCTCGCCACGCAGATTTGCCGCAACATGGCGGCGCGTCGGTGGACGGCAAACGAGCTATCTGCTTTCCGCCGCTCGCGATTTCAGTGGCGTTTATGGCTCTCTCGTGGTGAGCCGAATTGAGGCGGGTGTATGTTCTCGCAGGTCTTGGGCTTTGTCTCGAAGGACATGGCCATCGACCTTGGCACGGCGAATACCCTGGTTTACGTGCCGGGCCGGGGGATCGTTCTCGACGAGCCTTCGGTCGTTGCGGTCACGCAGCAGCGCGACGGTGAGCGCAAGGTCATCGCCGTCGGCCGCGAGGCCAAGACGATGCTCGGCCGCACGCCGAGCAAGATCGAGACGATCCAGCCGCTGCGCGACGGTGTGATCGCCGACTTCGCCGCGGCCGAGGAGATGATCAAGCATTTCATTCGCCGCGTGCAGCGGCGCTCGCTGTTCTCGAGCCCGCGCATCATGATCTGCGTGCCGGCGAGCGCGACGCCGGTCGAGCGCCGTGCCGTGCATGAGGCCGGACTGTCGGCGGGCGCGCGCCGCGTCTACCTGATCGAGGAGCCGGTTGCTGCGGCCATTGGCGCTGGCCTTCCCATCACCGAGACGGTTGGCTCCATGATCGTCGACATCGGCGGCGGCACGACGGACATCGCCGTGTTGTCGATGGGCGACGTGATCTACTCGCATTCGATCCGCACCGCCGGTAATGCGATGGACGAGGCGATCGTCAATTATGTGCGCTTCAAGCATCACCTCCTGATCGGTTCGGCGAGCGCCGAAGCCGTCAAGAAGGAGCAGGGCTCGGCTCTCGCCAAGGCCAACGGCGAGCGCGTGACCATCCACATGAAGGGGCGCGACCTGCAACGCGGCTTTCCCACCGAGATCGAGCTCGAGCCCCAGGACATTGCCGAGGCGTTGAGCCTGCCGATCCAGCAGATCGTCGGCGGCATCCGCCAGGCGCTCGCCGACGTGCCGCCGGAGCTCGTCGCCGATCTCTGCGATTCCGGCATCTATCTCACGGGAGGAGGAGCGCTGCTCGAACGTCTCGATCTGCGGCTCGCCCAAGAAACCGGTGTCAAGTTCAAGATCGCCGAAGATCCTTTGCGCTGCGTGGCGCGGGGAACCGGCATGGTTTTGGAGCAGCTCGACGACATGGCGCATCTTTTGATCAAGCCATGATCCGGAATGACTGAAGAAGGGGCTCCGGCTGCGAGCCCTAAAGCGATGAGATGGCGAAGGCGTCTCATCGAGCGAGACTTTTAGATGCGTGGGGCGGCATCATCGATCTACCGCAGTCCTCGCCGATCCTGGCGGCGGGCTCGGGGAGAGCTTCTCACTTTCACGCTCTACTTCTTCTGCGCTCTTCTCCTCGTCCTGAGCCGCATCGGCCATAACGGGCTCGACGATCTGCGCGAGCGCTTCGTAGACCTCACCGCGCCTTTGCTCGAGGCCGCCTCGATTCCCGTGATCGAAGGGCGGCATCTGCTGACCCGCGCACGCTCCTATGCCGATGCCTTCGACGAGATCGACCGCCTCAAGGCCGAGAACGAGCAGCTCAAGCAATGGGAGTGGAACGCGAAGCTGCTCGAGCGCAAGAATGCCCATCTCCGCGCTTTGCTGAATGCGGTGGACGAGCCGGCGCTGCACTTCGTCACCGGCAGCGTCATCGCCGATGCGCGCGGTCCTTTCCTCCGCAGCGCGCTGATCAATCTCGGCCGGGACAACGGCATTCGCGTCGGTTACGCAGTCATCGACGGCGATGGGCTCGTCGGGCGCACGGTCGATGCGGGCTCCTCCGTCGCCCGTGTGCTCCTGTTGAACGACCTCAACAGCCACATCCCCGTCCTCGTCGGGCCCGCCGGCGTGCGGGCGATGGCCTCCGGCGACAACAGCGCCGAGCTCAGGCTCGATTTCCTTCCCGACGGCACCACGCTCTACGAGGGCGACGAGGTCTACACCTCGGGAAGCGACGGCATGCTGCCGCGCGGGCTTCGTGTCGGCACGGTGACCGGCACGGAAGGTGCCTTCAAGGTGCGTCCCTATGCCGATCTTCGCGCGCTCGATGTGGTGAGCGTGCTGTTCTTCGATACGCCTGAGCTCGTGAGCAGCGATCCGGTCGCAGGCCCGATCGAGGGTCCCTTGTCGGCGACGCCCGCAAGCGCCGCCTCGATGCCTCCGCAGCCTGCCGCGCCGGTAGAGCCCGCGCCCAGCGTCAACCCGGTCGGCAGCGCCGCGAAACACGCCGGCGCCGAGGAGAACGCTCCAAGCGACGCGGCGACGACAGCGGCCCAGGCCGAGCAATGAGCGCGCTCCTCCCCACGCTCTCGGTGCTGCTCGCCGTGCTCGCGACCGCGGTGCCTTGGGGATTGCCGGCCGATGCGAGCTTCACGCTTCCGCTCGTCGTGGTGATGATGGTGTTCTGCTGGCGCATGATGCCTGACGCGGCGCTGCCGCTCAGCGCCTGCATGCTGCTTGGCCTTCTCACCGATGTGATGAGCGGCGGCCCTCTCGGCTTTTTCGCGCTGATGGCCTTGATCGCGGCGAGCGTCGGCGGCCTGCTGCGCTTCACGCTCGAGCCGCGCGACCTCGCGGCGCTGTGGCTGATCTGGAGCGCGCTTGCGCTTGCGCTCGGTCTGCTCGGCTGGCTGCTCGGCTCGCTCTATTTCTTCCGCTGGGTCGATTGGTGGCCGATCCTGTTCGGCACGCTAACCTCGATCATGCTCTTCCCCGTCGTGCTGCGCGGTCTTGTCTGGATCAGACGGGGTCGCCTCGGTCCAGACCATGGCGCCATGTTCCGGAGCTGGTCATGAAGACGCGCGCACCGGGCGACATGATAGCGCGCGACCCGGCACGGAAGCAGCGTTTGCGCTTCTCGCGCCGGGCGCTCCTTCTCGGCGCGGGGCAGGCCGGACTCTTCGGGCTGCTGGCATGGCGGCTCCGCCAGTTGCAGATCCTGGATAGCTCGGAATATCGGCTGCTCTCAGACGAGAATCGCTTGAGCCGTCAGCTCACTGCGCCGAGGCGCGGGGCGATCTACGATCGCTTCGGCACGCCGGTCGCGGAGAGCAGGGAAAGTCTCCGCGTCATCGTCGTGCCGGCCTTCGCCAAAGGCCTCGGCCGGACGCTCGACGCGCTTTCCCGCGTCGTCCCCATATCGGACGCCGACCGCGACCGTGTGCTCAGGACGGCGCGGCGCCAGAGCAGCTACCGGCCGGTCCTCGTGGTGGAGGGGCTCTCTTGGCGCCAATTCGCCCTGCTCAACGTGCTCGCGCCGCAACTCCCCGGTGTCGCCACCGATGTCGGCTCGTACCGCATCTATAACAGCGCCGAGCCCATGGCCCATGTCGTCGGCTATGTCGGCATGGCGGGGAAGGGCGAGGTCGATGAGGACCCGGTCATGCGCGTGCCTGGCTTTCGGCGCGGCAAGACCGGCGTGGAGAAGGGCTACGACCGCTGGCTGAGGGGACACGCCGGCACCGTCACGTCCGAGGTCGACGCCCATGGCCGCATCGTGCGTGAGCTCGAATCGACCAAGAGCGTGCCCGGAAAGGACTTGGTCCTTACCCTCGATCATGAGCTTCAGGCGATCGCCTTCAATCGCCTCTCGAGCGAACGCCGCGGCTCTTTGGTGGCGCTCGATTGCAACACCGGCGACGTGCTTGTGATGGTGTCGGTGCCGTCCTTCAATCCCAACGACATCGCCTTCAAGCCCAACGCCAAGCAGTGGGCGGCATTGGTCCAGCACGAAGATGAGCCGCTCAACAACCGCGCGGTCGACGGTCAATATCCGCCGGGCTCGACCTTCAAGGTCGTGAATGCTCTCGCCGCGCTCGCCTCTGGCGTGGTCAAGCCGGAAGAGCGCATCGTCTGCAAGGGCGGCTACTTCTTCGGCAACCATCTCTTCCATTGCTGGAAGAGCCACGGCCCGATCGCGCTCCATGACGCGATCAAGTCATCCTGTGACGTCTATTTCTACGAGACCGCGCATCGCATGGGCATCGACAAGCTCGCCGTGACGGGCCGCGCGCTCGGCCTCGGCCAGGCCTATGACAGCGAGCTGCCGGGGGTGAAAGCGGGCGTCATGCCCGACACCGCATGGAAGCGCGCCGCGCTCAGGCAGCCTTGGTATCCCGGCGAGACCATCTCTTGCGCGATCGGCCAGGGCTATGTTCTGGCAACTCCGCTTCACCTCGCGCTCGTTGCCGGCAGGATTGCCTCCGGCAAGGCGATCGTGCCGCGCTTCGTGCGCTCGCGCTCGCCCGCCGCCGCCGATCAACCCCAGGCGTTGCCCATCGATCCGGTGCATCTTGAGCTAGTCCGCGCGGGGATGACCGCGGTGGTGAACGAGAAGGGCGGGACTGCCACCCGCGTCGCACTCAAAATTCCGGGCATGTTGATGGCGGGGAAGACCGGGACCGCCCAGGCCTTCGGCCACGGCGTCGCGCACCACTTCACCGGCTACGACGCCAAGCCCCATTCGCTGTTCATTGCCTTCGCGCCGGTCGGCGCGCCACGTTATTCGGTCGCTTGTGTGGTCGAGCATGGCGGTTGGGGCGCGCAAACCGCAGCCCCCATCGTTCATGACGTGATGACGGAACTCTTGCTGCGCGATCCTGCCGCCCGTCCCGCCTTCGTAGCGAGCAACGAGACCGATGCGGCTCCTGCACTGGCCGACGCGGGGATCCGGCCATGAGCATGTTCCTCGAGGAGGGCTACGAGAAGCGGCAGTTCAAGCTCACCGAGAAGCTCATCCTCATCAACTGGCCGTTCCTTCTGTTGATTGCCACCATCACCTCGTTCGGTGTTGCCGCGCTCTATTCAGTCGCCGGCGGATCGCTCGAGCCCTGGGCGAGCCGTCATGTAGTTCGCTTCTGCCTCGGGCTCGCGGTTCTCTTTGCCGTCGCGGTCTCGGACATACGCTGGTGGCTCCGCGCCGCCTATCCGCTCTACGCCGTAGCTCTCATCCTGCTCGCTCTCGTGATGGTGATCGGTGTCGAAAGCGGCGGCGCCAAGCGCTGGCTCGGCTATGGCGAGCTGAGCTTTCAGCCGTCAGAGATGATGAAGATCGCGCTGATCCTCGCGCTGGCGCGCTATTACCAATGGCTGCCGCCGGAGAAGGTCTCCTGGCCGCACGCACTTCTGATCCCGCTTGCCATGATCGGCGTGCCGGTGCTGCTGGAACTCGCCCAGCCGGACCTCGGCACCGCCATGCTGTTCGCCGTGGTCGGCTCCGGTCTTCTCTTCCTCGCCGGCGTGAGCTGGATTTATTATCTCGGCGGCGTGGTCGGCATCATCGTCGTCCTGCCGCATATCTGGGAGCGCATGCACGACTATCAGAAGGAGAGGGTGCTCACCTTCATCGACCCGGAGCGCGATCCGCTCGGGTCCGGCTACCACATCCTCCAGTCGAAGATCGCCATCGGCTCGGGCGGCCTGATGGGCAAGGGCTTCATGCAGGGCACGCAGGCCCAGCTCAATTTCCTCCCCGAGAAGCACACCGACTTCATTTTCACCATGTTCGCCGAGGAGATGGGCTTCATCGGCGCGGCGGCGCTGCTTGCGCTCTACCTTCTCGTTCTGCTGTTCATCGCCTATATGGCGCTCAGATGTCACAGCACGTTTGGCAGGCTGGTCGCCGCAGGCATCGGGCTTTGCCTCTTCACCTATGTGTTCATCAACGTGGCGATGGTGACGGGACTCGTGCCGGTGGTGGGTGTCCCTCTGCCGCTGGTCTCTTATGGCGGCACCTCGATGATCACAATGATGATCGGCTTAGGGCTGGTGTTGAATGCCCATGTGAACCGCGGGGTGCGCATCAGGCGCGAGGAGCTCGGGCCGCTGTGGTGAGGCCGCCGGCGCCGTTTCGGCGGACGCTGGACAGGGCGAGGAGCGCAATGCTAAGGGGAGCACCCTTGGGGGTGAAGCACCCTCGGGGTGAAGGCCCCGGTCGGGACCATCCTAGGATGCGCCTTGCCACGGCAGAGGCGGAAATCTAGGGCGCATAGCTCAGGTGGTAGAGCAGCTGACTCTTAATCAGCGGGTCGTAGGTTCGAGTCCTACTGCGCCCACCAATAAAATCACATACTTAGCCCGATTGTTTTTGCAGGCTACCTCGGACCGGAAGCACACCGGAAGCACCGGGCCGGGAAAATTCAGCGCAACTCAAACTGCGAGCCTCGGGTCTTCCATCCTCCGTTCGCGTTGTGTTTCCCCCAGCCGGAGTCCCAGCCGGGAGCCAGTTGCAACAGGGCCCCATCCATAGGGTGAGGGTCTCGGCAGAGAAGTCAGACGGATGAGGGCGAGGAGCGTGGTGCGGACCATGCGTCCGCGCCTAGACCTTCTATGGCCTCCGGCATCACTTTCACCCGCAACAGCGGATAAGGCAGTCGCGTTATCACATCAGCAGCGGCGTCTCTAATAGAGCCTATGACGAAGCCCGGCGCAAAAGTCACCGCCGGCCCGTAGTCGTAAGGGCTGTACTCGTAGCCCGGGCCATAATAGTACCTGGGGCCGTTTCTTTTGAGCGTTGCTCTAAGCTTCGGGTGCCGGAGCAAGCGCGAAGGTCTCTAGCGCCAGTCTCCGAAGTTCCTGCGGATCGGTCACACCATCGGCAGCGAGTTCTACGAGCCTATGGCTGAGCGCCATACTTAGTTCGGCCATCCGCGCTTTGTCATTACCACCTTCGTGGGCCCGTATCACGGGCCAGGTGGCGTCGAATGCCCGCTCAATGGCGGCAAGCACCACTGGATCGGACCAACTAGGTGGAGGGTCCGAGAGCCCATGGTTTCCTCCCTATGCCTGTCAGGCGGGGAGTCTTGAAGCTCTCAGTCACCGGGGCCTGTTGTCGTTAGTGCCAGTGATGCATCAGCTTGCGCCTGTGGGCTACGAATTGCGCGAGTCACCTGTCTCGCAATGCAGCACGAAGTCTGGCCGATAGCTATGTAGCGCAAGGGCGTCTTCGCACTTCCGGTATGCTATCTTGAGGTATCAAGGGAACCGGGGGACTCGCTATGTCAGCACAAACCTTACTCGTCATTTTGCTCGTAGGTCTCATTGCGGGATGGCTCGCTGGTCAAATCGTGAAAGGGACAGGATTTGGTTTGGTAGCCGACATTGCTATTGGCATCGTCGGGGCTTTGATCGGAAGCTGGTTGCTGCCCCATTTAGGCATTCACCTCGGCTCAGGAATTGTTCCCGCGATCATCGGCGCAACCATTGGCGCGATCATTCTGCTGCTCATCCTCAGACTGGTTTACAGCCGAGGGAGGTGGTGACGGCCCATTCACCCCGGGGACCTTCATTCCGCGTTGTACTTCCCCATTGGGTCCTGGGGGGGGGTTCACAAGCTATGGGGGCCAACCATCTTCTGTGGGTCTCGGCACAGTACTCAGCTACAGGCGGATCGGCTGAGCCGCTGGCTCCCGCTGATTATGGGAAACTTCGCCGATGGGCTACATTTGGCAATCGGCAAAATGCAGAAGCGTAGGAGGACATCATGAATTTCATGCCCGTATTCGTTGCCTCGACCGCAGCGTTCCTCGTCCTTGGCGGTGGCGCGGCAAAGGCCGGACAGACCATCAACGAGGCGGGAGCCATTTCCTGCGTGAACGACAAGTGGGATGTGAAAGAGCCTGAGAAGGGACACAAGCTGGTCGATTACGCTGGCCGATGTATAAATGTCCCCGACGATGCCGCCGCACCGAAGTCTACTGCCGACTGCGCGGGAAAGTACGAGTACATGCCTGATGAAAGTTGGAAGGGCAGCGGGACCTGCACTTACACCTATAAAGGTGGAGACAAGCTGACCGACAGCTGGGAGGAAGGTTCGCACCTCAAAGAATACACGTACAAGAATACCGGAGGCACTGGCAAATACCAAAACGCCGGTGGCGGCGGCACCTATACCCTTGAGGAACTCACTGACACGCTGCTAGGCGGCAAATACAAAGGCACGATAGAACTGCCTTAGCGACTGGCGACTTGATGCAGAGGCGACGGCAGCCGCAACGCCCGCCCGCTTGAGAAGCTTTGTCCGCGCCTAGACCTTGTTGATGCCATAGCGTGAAGTCATCACGCGGAATGCTTTAAGGCTATCCGACAGCTTCTGCTTAGCGTGGCGAAGCAGCGGAGGCTTGCGGGTCAGGCGTCGCACATTTTCTTGCACCCGCGACCGATAGAACGAAATCACCGAAAGCGTCGATGCTCCCTGTACCAGCATCCCTGCCGCTTGTAGGGCGGCAACCATTTTCTCAGTCACCATCAACCGGGTCTCTGCCTCGGCTGTGGGACCGCCTCGCGCAATAGCAGCCAGTCTAAGACTGATTACACGCTGCGACTTCTACGGCGAGCATCAAGCTGTCGGAGAGGTAGGCAGTGTCTTCTGCGAAGGAGTGACCCATCCGTAGCCGTCGCCCTTTGAAGGGATAACGCTTCAACCAGCTATAGCGCCCGATCAACGTGTCGCCTCATGGAGGCCTTGGCGCACTTCACGCGCCTCTTCTTTCATAGTTGTGACGGAGGAACGCAGCTTCTGAGCCGCTAAATCCCAGTTCACAATTTGCTGTGGTTCGGTTCCTGCTGGCGCATTCACGACAGCGAAATTGTCCACAAGGAAGACAACAAGGACTGTGAGGACTACCCCAGTTAGGAGACCCGCTAGGTAGGGCATGTCGATTTTCCCTTTGGTGGAAAGAGCAGCGGGAGCGTGACGCGACACAGACTACTCGGAACCAATGGCGCTCCCGCCAAGCCGTTCGGGCTATCAAGTGAACGCTCAGGTAGCCACGCCGTTCCTATACATCACCGTGGCGGTGTGCTTCCCCCATTGGAGCCTCTAGACAGGAGTCACGGGCAAAGAGTCCCATCCATCTTCTGGGGGTCTCAGCACAATGGTCGGCTAACAGACGGAAGGCCCGTGCCTAGACCCCCAGGGAGCGTCAACCAAAGTCCGCGCCTAGACCATTGAACTTGAGGCTTAGCCACTGGCCCATTATCTCCAAGAAAATGGAGGATGGATCGCATGAACCTACTTCGATCAATCTGCTGTCTCTTTGCTGGCCGATGCGCCGGGGAAGAACCTAAGCCGACGAGAGAGACTATGCGAGGTGAAGCACCTGTTTCACAAGGCGACCTTGGTCAAAAGGAAGCCGCATTAGAGAAGACTGGCAAAGAGCGGATGGGGCATATGGAGGGCGGCTAACCAGCAGAAGACGACATGCGCCGAAACCAAAAACTCAACCTTGCCAGTCTGGTTGTCGTCGTGCTGTTAGCGGTGGCGTCACTCAAACCAGCCGACGCCAGCGTCCAGTGCCAGGGCAATTTCCAGATCACCAAATACGGCCCGATTGCCACGCCATATTGCGAGGAGGAGCAGATCGCACTCGTGGCCCAGAGCCGCGGCTGGCATGTGTCCGCTTCTGAGGTTCACAACAATCCGCTGAAGAAGATCGAAATCTGCACAGATCTTGCCGGTGATGCACGGTTGAAGGGCTCTTGTCCGGTCCGAGCCAGGCGGGGCGGGTGACCATGCTGCACCTTGCAGGGTCCCCATTAGCGGCGTTTGTCCGTGCTGTGCTGTTGCAGTGTTGCGGTGTTGCGGTCGGAGAGGCTCCCCCTCGCATTGTGCTTCCCCCATCGGGTCCCTCGGTCGGAGTCGCAAAGCTGGGGTTGCACGCAATTGCTGGCGTTCCGGAGTGGGACTATCATTCCGCCATCAAATGTGGGCCTCGTCATGAGGTGACAAATGCACAGGCAAGCGATCTTCGTACTGGCCGGGGCAGTGATTCTCGCCGCATTCAATTCCTGCGCAGGCTTGGTGGTGGCAAGAACTTGTGAACGCCGCCACGAAAGGGGCCGCCGTGCTCGAAAAGGCTGCACCAAAGGTTGCAGGTGAGCTTGAAAAGACCGCACCGAAAGCAACACATGCTTTCACTGAGAGCGAGGCTGTCAAGGCTTGGACGAAAGTCGAGGGTGGCAAAAGCGCCAGTGAAGCGACTGGAGGCAAGGGCGCAGAGGTGTTTGAGGCGATTCACCACGGAACGCATATCGTAGACGCCGCGCACAAGGCTTTTTCAAATGACGAGCAGCAAGAAGAAAAAGGAATTGCAGTAGGGTCTTAATTGGCCCCCGAGCGACGCCCGGTAGTGCTTCGTGTTGACGCCTTCGCGGATCGAGGTCCTGCTCTGTTGTTCTCGCGGCTGGGCAATGATGGCAGCGAGGCAGTAGCCTTCATCGCGTTCCTCGCTTTGCGGAGATACGGCTTCCAGCCACCTTGGTGATGGGTAGCGGCTACTCTACTAGTGGCGGTTCGTTCCAGCCCCTTTGAAGATGCTTGATGCGGGCTCTGGCAAGTAGCTCCCAAGCATGGGCCATTTCTTCGAACTGCTGTTTCTGCTCAGGGTCCTTTGAGACGCGAGCCTTCGACACTCTACGGCGCGAAGCTCATATTCCGACACCTTACGCATGACGAGCCCCCGGTGCCTTAGGCTGCCGGGTAAACTCGCAACTGGGAAAACTGTTCGAGGCCCCCTCAGTGGGGTTCCTCTCTTCTCCTTACTAGATGCAACCCGAACCCTCAGCGTGAGCGGCCCTTAGTGGACCGACCACGAGCTTTGGAGGTGCGAGATTTCGAGGGTCGATAGGAGGACTGGAGGACTGACCCCCTTCGTGCCTAGACCCTCACAGTCGTAGCTCGACGCTGACTTTCCCCGCGGGTTCATAGGAGCCCTTGGTCCGTTTCCTAGTTGTGGCACACACTCTGTAACCCTAACCCATTGGCGCGG